>NZ_LAVL01000337.1 GCF_001083785.1 Nonomuraea sp. SBT364 | reverse complement strand
GAGCCGCCCTCCCGCGCGACGGCGGCTCACCGGACGGGGACCGGGCAGCCTCGCGAAGCGGCGGCCACGCCGGTGGAGAGCGGGCGCGCGGGAACGTGCGGGCCGCGCTGACGGGACTCCTCGGGCGGGACGGTGAGCTGCGGCTGGTCGCCCAACGGCTCGCCACCGGACGCCTGGTGACGCTCGTCGGCCCGGGCGGCGTGGGCAAGACCCGCCTCGCGGCGGCGGCCGTGGCCGGGACGCCGGGTGACGTGTGGTGGGTGGAGCTGGGCGCGGTGACCGACCCCGCGGACGTGCCGCCGGCGGTGGCACGCGCGATGGGCCTGCGCAGCCGGCCCGACGCCACCGACCAGCTCGCCGAGTCCTTCGCGGGGACGGAGTCGCTGCTCGTCCTGGACAACTGCGAGCACCTGGCCGACGCGGCCGCCGCCCTGGCCGAGGACCTGCTCGGCCGCTGCCCCGGCCTGCGCGTGCTGGCCACGAGCCGCGAGCCGCTGCGCATCGCCGGCGAGTCGCTGTGCCCGGTGGACCCGCTGCCCCCCGGCGAGGCGGTGCGGCTGTTCACCACCCGGGCGCAGGCCGTTCGGCCGGATTTCGTGCCGACGGGGCGGGCCGGCGAGATCTGCGCGCGGCTCGACGGGCTCCCCCTGGCGATCGAGCTGGCCGCCGCCCGGCTGCGCACGATGTCGCTCGACCGGCTCGCCGACCGCCTCGACGACCGGTTCCGGCTGCTGACGGGCGGCAGCCGTACGGCGCTGCCCCGGCATCGGACGCTGCGCGGGGTGGTCGAGTGGAGCTGGGAGCTGCTGGACGCGACCGGGCGGGAGGCGGCCGAACTGGCGGCCGTCTTCCCGGCGGGCTTCACCGCGGAGGCGGCCCGCGAGGTGGGCGTCGGCGAGGACGCCCTGCACGCGCTGGTCGACAAGTCGCTCCTGCGCTTCGACGGCGACCGCTACCGGATGCTGGAGACGATCCGCGAGTACGGCCTGTCCAGGCTCGCCGGTGCCGGGCGGCTGCGGGCGGCGCGGGGCGCGCACGCCGCGTGCTTCCTCGCCCTGGCCGAGCGGGACGCGCCCCGGCTGCGGGGCGGCGGGCAGCTCGGCCCCCTGGCGCGGCTGGCGGCCGAGCGCGACCATCTGCTGGCGGCGTTGCGCACCGCCTGCGAGTACGGCGACGCGGACACGGCGGTGCGGCTGGGGGCCGCGCTGGCGATGTTCTGGACGGTGCGCGGCGAGCACGCCGAGGCCACCGGCCGCCTGCGCGCCGCGCTCCGGCTGCCCGGCCCCTCCGCTCCCGGTCCACGACGCGCGGCCGTGGCCGGATTCCTGCTGAACGCCCTGCTCGCCGGCGACCTGGACAGCGCGGCGGGGGCGCTGCCGGTGGTGTCGACGGCTGGGCCGCTGGACGAGCCGGGTGAGGTGGACCGGGCGCTCGGGGCGTTCGCCGGGGCGCTGGTGGCGCTGGCCCGCGGGGCGACGGCCGACGGGCTCGCGGTGCTGGAGCCCCACCTGGGGGCGGCTGATCCCTGGGCGCGCGGGATGGTGTGGCTGGCGCGGTCGTTCCTGCACGGCACCGGTGACGGGATGGAGGCCGGGCGTGCCGACCTGGAGGCCGCCGCCGGGGCGTTCCGGCTGGCCGGGGAGCGGTGGGGGCTGGCGCTGACGCTGATGTCGCTGGCGTCCGTCGAGATCGCGGCCGACGCCTACGAGCCCGCCGTCGCGGCGCTGGCGGAGGCGGAGAGGCTGGCCGCCGACCTGGGCACGCACGACGAGCTGGGGGTGTGGGTGGCGATGGTGAGCGTCCACGCCGGCCGCGTGGAGGAAGCCCGCGCCGGTTCGCCCCGCCGCAGCAGCAGCGGCGGGGGGGGGGCG
>NZ_LAVL01000033.1 GCF_001083785.1 Nonomuraea sp. SBT364 | reverse complement strand
CCTCCACCGCCGCCACCGCCTCTACCGCCGCCGCCACCACCACCGCATCGGCCCGCGGCCATGACCGCGTTCGCCTGCGGCAGCGACAGCGGGATGACGCACGGCGGCTTGGGGCCGCCGCAGGGGTAGTACATTCCGGTCTCCTTGTCGAAGCACCAGCCGTACCAGCAGCCGGGGCCGTAGCTGGCGAGCTGGGCGCCGCCACCGCCGCCGCCGCACGGGGCATGGCCGGTGGGGTCGACGCGGTCGAGCGGGCTGGCGCCGGCATAGGTGTACCTGTTCGCCTCCACCGAGTCGGGTACGGGGCTGAGGTTCCAGTCGTCTCGGGTGGTGAAGGTGGCGGTGGCGGGGTTGTACCAGCGCGCCCCCATGTTGACGTGGCCGGTGCCCGGGTCGGTCCAGTCTCCCTGGTAGCCGATGCCCGCCTGGGCGCCCGCGCCGGCGGTGGTGTTGCCGAACGGGTCGTAGGCGGTGGAGTCGGCCAGCGCCGAGAGGCCGGTGTCCGGGTTGAAGCCTCCGGTGAGGTCCCCGTGCTTGTCGAGCAGGGAGACCCGCTTGGCCCCGCCTTGGACGGTGGCCAGCAGCTCGTCGGCGGGCCCGCGGCTGAAGGTGGTGGTGCCGTCGCCGACGGGCTCGGCGCTGGGGCCGTTGTAGCTGAAGGCGGCGCCGCCGCGGGTGCTGGGCCGGTCGAGCGAGTCGTAGGTGTAGGTGCTCGTGCCCGCGCTCGTGAGGCGGTTGAAGGCGTCGAAGTCGTACGCGGTGACGACGCCGGAGGAGGCCTTCGTGGCCAGAGTGCCGCGGGCGGTGTAGGTGTAGCTGTCGCCGCCGTCGGTGAGGCGGCGGTTGCGCTCGTCGAAGGTGGCGGCCCTGTCACCGTTCATGGTGCGGTTGCCCGCGGCGTCCCACCCGTAGGTGGTGGTCGTGCCGCTGTCCGTCCAGGAGGTGAGCCGGTCGGCCTGGTCGTAGCCGTAGGCGCTGGTGCCGGAGCCGGCGAAACCGGTGGTGGTCTTGCCCGTGGTCCTGTCGTCGTCGTCATAGGTGTGCGTGGTGGCGGCGACCACGTCGCCGCCACCGTTCTTCAGCGTGTCGGACGTGCGCCGGGCCAGGTCGTCGTAGCCGAAGGCGCGCACGCGGCCGGCGCCGTAGTCGATGCCGCTCACCTGACCGGCGGCGTTGTACCCGAACGTCTGCGTGAGGCCGGTGACGGCGTCGCGGACGGTGTTCAGGCGGCCCTTGGCGTAGGTGAACGTGGCCGTGCCCGCGGCGTCGGTACGGGCGGTGGGCCGGCCGTCGCCGTCATAGGTCCAGCCCGCCTTGCCCGACGGGCCGTCGGCCGACAGCACCAGGCCCCGGTCGTTGTAGTCGAAGACGTCCGAGCCCGAACGGACCAGCCGGCCGATCGCGTCGTAGCCGAGCACCCGGTCCGAGGTCGCCTTGCCGGTGCCGGTGCCGGTGCCGGTGCCGGTGCCGGTCTCGGTGAGCAGGCGCTGGTTGGCGTCGAAGGTGCGCCGGCGGGTGACACCGCCGGGCTCGGTGATCGTGACCGGGTTGCCTGCCGCGTCGTAGCCGGTGGTGAAGGTGCGCTCGGCCGCGCCGGGATGGGCGGAGGTGGCGGGTTCGATGACGGACTCGGGCAGGCCGAGGCTGTTGTAGGTGTAGATCGTGCTGTTCTGGCGGCCGTCGGTGAGGCGGGTGAGGTTGCCCGCGGCGTCGTACCCGAAGCCGGTGGTGATCGACGAGGTGTCGCTGACCGGCTCGACCTGCTTGACGACCTGGTCGAGCGCGTCGTACTCGAAGGTGGTCCTGTGCCGGAGGGCGTCGATCACCTCGGTGAGGTTGCCCGCGAGGTCGTAGCCGAAGCCCCGGCTGCGGATCTCGGTGCCGTCGGGCTTGAGATCGGCCCAGGTGGTGGGCCGGCCGAAGGCGTCGTAACCGAGTTTTGCGGTCCTGTTCAGCCCGTCGCTGAGCCTGACCTGGCGGCCGTGGCCGTCGTAGCCGTACTGGGTGACGACTCCGGCAGGGTCGGTGACCTTGGTCAGCGCGCCGGTGGCGTCGAAGACGCTCGCGGTGGTGGCGCCGCTCGGCGAGGTGACGGTCAGCGGGTCGTCGGCGTCGTCGTAGGTGTAGCGCGTGGTGTGGGCGGCGGGGGCGGGGTCGCGTTCGATCTGGGTGCTGGAGACCTGGCGATCCAGATCGTCGTAGGTGGCCTCGGTGCGGGCGCCGCTCGGGTCGACGACCGACAGCAGCCGGCCGGTGCGGGTGTAGTCGTAGTGCCACTGAACCCTGTCGTCGTTGGTCGTGCCGGCGGCGTCGGTGGCCTGGACGCGCCCCAGCCGGTCATAGGTGTAGCGCGTCTCGTTCTGCCGCGGGTCGACGACCTTGACCGGCCGCCCCAGCGGGTCGTAGTGCAGCACGGTGGTCGGCGTCAGCACCGAGCCCGAGCCCGGCGGGGTGTACGCCGGCGCGATCTGCTTGACCGCCTGGCCGAGCAGGTCGTACTCGGTGCGGCTGATCGCGCCGCGCTCGTCCTTCGTCTCGGTCTCCTCGTCGAAGGCGTTGTAACCGGTGACGACCTCGGGCCGGACGGTGACGGGCCGGGCGCCGCGCTCCTCGGCCCGCACGGGCGGGGCGACCGTCTTGATCAGGCGGCCGAGCTGGTCGTTGCCGTAGGTGGTGGTGTAGGCGGACTGGTCCGCGCCGGCGGCGTTGCCGCGCGGATCGGTCATCGACGTCAGCAGGTCGCGCTGGTCGTACCCGTAGGTGGTGACCAGCGACGTCGTGCCGTCGGAGACGGTCTCGCGGATGCGCCGCCCGGCCAGGTCGTAGCCGTAGTCGACGCCACGCGCGGCGGTGGAGGTGGGCCAGGGGACGTTGGAGGCGTTGCCGGTGCGGGTGATGCGGGTGACGTTGCCGCCCAGGTCGTAGGTGTAGGCGGCGCGCCGGTTCAGCTTGCCCGGGTCGGTCGTGACCGTCGCGACCCGGCCGACGTTGTCGTAGGTGACCTGGGTGGCGCGCAGGCCGTTGCCTGTGGTCACCTGGGTGGGCAGGCCGGCGCCGTCGTACTCCACGGCCGTCAGCACGAGGTCGCGCGTGCCCCCGCCGGGGTCGCGGAACCCCTTGAGCGTGGCGGACTTGAGCAGGTCGTCGCCGTAGTAGTCGTAGCGGACCTGGCGTCCCATCGCGTCAGTGGCGCGCACGAGCCGGCCGGCGTAGTCGTAGGCGTAGGAGCCGACGACCAGATGGTCACCGGTGCCGGGCGCGCCCTCGGGGTCGCCGTCGAAGTCCCACAGCCGGATCTCCGCCAGCATGTTGCGCGCGGTGTAGGCGAACTCGTACCGGTTGTCGGCCGCGTCGGTCAGCCCGGTGAGGTTGCCGAACCGGTCGTAGGCGTAGCCGGTCTCGTGGCCGTGGGCGTCGGTGACGGTGTCGAGCCGGTTGTGGTCGTCGTAGCCGTAGTGGGTGGTGCGCGGCTCCCCGCCGGCGATCTTGTCGATGACCTGGGTGCTGATGACGTTGCCGTCCGCGTCGTAGCCGTGGTCCGTGCGTCGCTGCTGCTGGGCCCCGGTGACTGCGTTCGTGGTGACGGGGTCGGTGACGCTGGTCAGATTGGACCAGTCGTCGTAGCCGTAGCCCGTGGTGACGCCGGAGGGGAAGGCGTCGGAGGTCTCGGTGCGGCTCTTGAGACGTCCGATCGCGTCATAGGTGTAGGTGATGGTCAGCCCGGACGGCTCGACGACCCGCGCCAGGTCGCCGGCGGCGGTGTAGGCGTACCTGGTGACCGCGTTGCGCGGATCGGTCCTGGTGGCGACCAGGTGGGCGGGCATGGTGCCGCCGCCGACCGCCGCCTCCGACCCGTTGGTGTAGGTGTACCTGAGCTGGCCGCCGCCGCTGGGGTGGGTCTGCGTCAGCAGATTGCCCGCGGCGGTGTAGGCGTAGGTGGTCCGGTACCGGTTGTCCGCCGGCCCGGACGAGCGGCCGTCGCGGAACTCGACGGGCCTGTCGTTGCGGGGATCGGCTGGATCGGTGATCGCCGGGTAGGTGTAGTAGGCGCTCTGGCAGGAGTCCTTGGCACGGCAGCTGATCCGCCTGATCAGGTTCCCGCGGCCGTCGTGAACGAGGCGGACCGCGTCGCCGTTCTCGTTGGTGATCTCCACGGGGAAGCCGCGGTCGTCGTAGTCGAAGGTACGCATCGCCATGCCGTCGGCGTTGCGGCCGATGAAGTCGGGCTCCTCCCCCGGCGAACCGGGCAGCGTGGTGCAGAACTGCGGGTCGCCGGGATCGGGACTGCTGCAGGTCACCGTGGGCGAGGGCGCCGGGGAGGACGGCGCGGGCCAGCTCGGCCTGTCCTCCTCCCGCGTGGCCAGGCCCATGGGAGTACCGACCCGGATGAGCTGCCCGGTGATGGCGTCCTGCTCGTAGAGGTGATGGCGGTCGGCCGGGTCGCGGACCTCCACCGCGCGGCGCAGATCCCGGTCCCCGCCGTAGACCACCGGCACGCCCAGCTTCCACGTGCCGCCGTCGGCGTCGGTGTAGGTGCTCACCCGGCCGGCGGCGCTGTCGTACTCGACCTCGGCGGCGACCTTCCCGCTGGGCAGGGTCACCACGGTGAGCTGGTCGGCGGCGGCGAAGCCCGCCCGGTAGTGCGCGGCGACCTGTTCGGGGCCGAGGGGGTGCTGGTAGAGCGCGACCTCGTCGATGGTGCCCGAGTAGAAGCGGCGGGCCGAGGCACCCCAGCCGGCCCAGGAGCCGGGCGCGGCGGCGTACGCGGCGCCGATCTGGTTGTGGGTCAGGTCGAGGTGGTCGGGCGTCTGGTTCGCCAGCGTGGCAACCGCCTTGCCGTCCAGATACAGGGTCTGCGTCGAGCCCATCGCCGACAGCACCGCATGGTGCCACTTGCCGTCGTTCACCGAGGCCGCCGACGTCATCGGCGCGATCGTCCCGCCGCTCCAGAACTGGCCGTGCAGCTTGCCGTCGGTGCCCGTGTACAGCACCGGCGCGCCCACCGTCGAGGCGCCGTCCAGAGGTTTGTCCTGGTAGCCGAGCAGGGGCCCGCCCGAGCCTGTCGTCCGGTTCTTGAACCAGACCTCCACCGCGACGTCGCGGCTCTTCTTCAGCGTGCCGTTCGGCAGCGCGACGTGCGAGGCCGCGCCGTCGAACGCCGCGGCGGTGTCGCCGCTCCCGGCCGTCGCGCCCGGCTCGCCCAGGGTGACGTTCTTGTACGTGCCTGCGTCCTTGCCCAGGTTGACCGCGACCTGGCTGCCCATCGACTCGCCCTCGTCCTCGCCCAGCCGCCAGTACGACTCGGGCCGGGAGTCCAGCACCGTGGTCCGGTAGTGCGAGCCCGGAACGTACTCGTAGCCGGTGCACCGCTCGCCCGGCGCGCACGCCTTGACGAGCTTGTCGCCGTCATAGGTGTACGTCCACGTCAGTGCCCTGCCGTCCACCGGCGCGGTGGAGACGGACGCCACGTGCGTGCCCGACCAGGTGAAGTTCAGCACGCGCCCGCCCGCCGCGGTGGCCCTGGCCGGCTTCCCCGTCGCGGGGTCGTAGGTCAGCGTGACCGCGTGACCGGACGCGTCGGACATCCTGGTGAGCCGGCCGTTGACGAACTCGAAACCGGACCCGGCCTTGTCGACCAGCTTCGCCTGCCCCGCCCCCAGCGTGAGCGTCGCCTGCCGGCCCGGCGGGGCGGCGTACGTGCCGTCCGGGTTGCGGCCGAAGCGGACCTGCTGCCCGTCGGGGTAGGCGACCACAACGTTGCCCGACCCATCACGGTCCTCGACGATCTTCATGTCGAACGGGGTGGACCAGCCCGCGCCGAAGGGGTTGTCCCGGCGCGGATCGAGGCTGTTGTACGTGCGCTCCAGGGTCAGGCCCAGGCCGACGGAGGCGACCGAGGCGTCCACGGCACCGGTGGAGAAGTTCCCGGCCATCGGGTCGAAGCCGCGCTCCCCCGCCTCGGCCAGCTTGCTGGTGATCTCCGGCTGCGGCACGGACGTCTGCAGCATCACCCGCGGGGACGGCACCTCGTTGCCCGTGTCCTTGACGATCACCCGCCACAGGTACGTCCTGCTCCACGACAGCTTCCCGGCGGGCACCGTCCAGGCGTGGGCGGACACGAACCCCGAGTCGAAGCAGCTCACGGCCGCGCCGTCGGCGGCCTTCTCGCACACCTCGAACTTGTAGCTCAGCGACGAGGACGGCGGCGCGTCCAGATCCACCGCCCTGGCCCACAACTGCGGCGTCAGCGTCGGCGCCTGATAGCCGTTGAACGGATACAGCTCCTGCAGCACCGGAGCGATGTCGATGATCCTGATGATCAGGCGGGCAGGCGGCACGAACTCATCGGTGAACACCTTCCCCCCGGTGCGCACCATCGTGAAGTCCAGCGAGTAGGTGCCCGGTTTGATCGGTTTGATCTCCGCATCCAGCTTGACCTTCCCGCCGCGCGGCACCGTCGTGGTCAGGTTCGCCGACCGCTGCTGCGTGACCAGCTTGCCCTTGGCGTCGAACACCCGATAGGCCAGGTAGTAGTCACCCGGCGCCCACGCCTCGGCGCCCGTGTTCCCCACCGTGATCTTGATCTTGCCCGGCTGCGCCTGGGTGACGGGAGGGTTCGGCACCGGACTGGTGATCACGTACGAGGCGTTGTACGGACTGTGCGTCACGTACAGCCGCGGCGGGTTGGCGGTGTCATGACCGGCGAACTTCTTGAACCCCTTGCCGTCGGAGGAGGCGTCGCGCACCGACACCCCGAAGTTCTGCGACGGGTCGTTGACCCACCTCTGCACCAGATCACGACCGCGCTTGCCGAGGTCGAACAGGTCACCCCGCTTGGCCGGGCACCGAGAGGCGCTGGAGCCGAAGGCGATGTAGCCATGGCTGAACGCCTTGCGCGCCAGCGCCTTGCCCACGCTCGGGCCCGGGTAGGTCGTCCTGCTGGACCAGGGCGCGGTCACCGGATGCACGGTCACCGGCCGCGCCTGGCAGGTGACCGCCTCGTAGTTCACCATCCACAGGTGGGCGCCGAAGATCCGGTGGTAGCGGAGCTTGTCCACCAGTTTGGGGAAGGTCAGGTACGCCGCCGAACGGGAGCCGATCATCAGCGTCTGCCCGCCGCTGGTGGTGCCGCCGTCACCGACCGAGACGCTGTTACCTGCCTTTTCCGTCTCCACCGACGGATCCACCAGCACCGGGAACACTCGGCCGGGGTCCGCCAGCCAGGCCGGGTCCACGCTCACCTGCAGCGCGGGAGCGCCGCCGGCCGACACGACGGTGTAGGAGACCCCGGTCGAGCCGGCCGGTGTGGGCGCCGAGTCCGTCATGAATCCCGCGGGGACGCTCGCCCGCGTCCGGCCGGCCTCGTCCACGAACGCCACCTGGCCGTCCACGAGCCTGGCGGTCAACCCGCGCAGCGCCAGGGGGAACACGAACGTCGTGGGCGCCTTGGCCGAGTGCAGCACGATCGTCTCCTTCACCCCGCCGGGGCTGAGATCGATCCGCAGATCGGCCTCCGCCCAGACCCCCGGGTACACCACCCCGCGCTCTCCGGCGCGGCGCCCGGCCACCGCCGCGTCACCCCGCACGCCGTAGCCGACCTCGTAGCCGCCGGGCAGGCCGACCCGCACCAGCGGCCCGGCGCCTGTGCGCGGCGCGAGCCGCACGTCCACCGCGTCAGCGGCGTTGCGCCACCCCCGGCCGGACCGCCCCTTCCCGCCGCCGGCCGCCACCAGCCGGGTGTCGATCGGCCTCCACGCGCCGTCGGGGCCACGGTAGTTGACCGGACGCGCCGACACCTCCGTCGTCTGCGTGCCGTCGGCGTTGGCATACGTCCGGACGTAGGCGTCGCGCCGCTCCGGGATCTCCCTGCTCGTCTCGGGGTCAAATCCGGTGCCCTCCGGGTCGGCGGCGGCGACGCTGCCCACCTTCGCCGTGTTCTGCTCCTGCCGCGGCCGCTGCCCGGGCGGCGTGAGCGGGTAGCGCGCCCGCAGCGTCTTCGGCTGACGGGTGTTGCGCGCCGCCCCCGCGACGCCGCCGCCGGCGTTCGCGGCCGTTCCCCAGGGCTGCTCGAGCCCGTGAACCTCGCGATACCGCACCGCCCACCAGTCCGCCAGCCCGGCGGCGGCGCCGTAGTCGGCCGTGCCCACGAGCAGGAGGGTCAGCGCCAGCGCGCCGGCCCGCAGCCACGCTCCGGCCGGCAGCCGCCTCGGCCAGGCCAGGCCGGCAGGCACTCGGCCCTCGATCCGGCCGCCGCCGGGGTGTCCAGCACCAAGGACGCGTGGGTTCGGCCGGAACATGCGCACTCCCGATGGTCGGAGCCAACAGTCGAGCGGCCCTGCGCCACCGGCTCTTCATGCGCACCTCCGTGGAGAGGCGCGATCCGCTCGTCAGAGCCGAATGTAACCGCGAGGGCCGGTCGCGGACGTCCAACCACCGGGTGAACCCCGCGTCGGCCATCCGCCGTAGCGAAGTCCGGGATTTCCACCATCGACGGTAGTCCGGGAGTTGACATCCCTCCGCCTTCAGAGGTGGCCCCGTAGCCGGGCTCCGAGCGCAGTCGCCGAATGCGAGGACGTTGCCGTAGCGGCTGACGGCCAGGTACGTCTCCGGCGTCGCCTGCTCGCGGAAGATCCGCCACTGGTGAGTCCCATAACAGGGCGATTCGGCAACATCAACAACGCCTTGAAACCAGCATTCGGAGCATCGAACCCCCAACCGGGGCACTTGGATTCTAGAGTCACTCGAAGTATCTGAATTGTTACTATATGCTCCGCCATGTCGGAATGATCACCATGCCGACAATCCGGGTGGTTGTCATGGAAGAAGTGGGAGAAACATGCGTTTTCCGGGAGCGGGAACGTGCCACTGCGGCGAAGCTGCTGCCGGGGCTGGATGAGAGCCCGCGGGCGATACCCCTCATGGAGCTGGAGGGCCCGGGCGGTCCCGGCATCAGGCTCTTCCTCGAGAGCGGCGGCCCCGGCTGCACCACCGACTGTTCCTGGGTTCTCGACCGGCGAACCCGGCATCAGTGATCTTGCCGAAGTGACGGACCAGGACGGGCGGGCGCAGCGGCACGGACTCGGTCATGACTACCTCCATCGGGGGGAACGGACGGCGCCGTCACCGTACGCCGCCTGCCCGATGTGTCCTCTGCTTTTGACCAAGGCTTCAGGGCCGTGTCGATCCGCGCGGGAGTGGTGATCGCGAAAGGTCTCACGCGCGTGTGCGCGTAGTGCCTCGCAAACTCCCGAAGGTCAGGCAGGGCCGGGGGTCACCGTCGTCTTCGTGGACACCTCCCAGACCCCCGCCCCTGATGGCGAACCCCAAAGCGTCCGGGCCAGCGACGACATGACTGCGCCTGAGTCGGCCGCCCGGCCGCGCGCCTGCGATCTCGGCGAGCACGGCCAGGGCGAACGACAGCAGCGGGCGGGTGATCGTCATGTCCGGTAGATCCCGCCTTCAAGCGCCACAGGTGACCTGCGAGAACAGGCTTAGCGTACGTTTTCGTTCCGCCGCACCTCGCCCCCCCGGGTCCAGCGCTGGTTGCTGCCGCCGTTGCACGACCAGATGGTCAGCTTGGTGCCGTTGGCGGTGGCGTTGCCGGGCACGTCCAGGCACTTGTTCGCGCCGACGGCGGTGATCGTGCCGTCGGAGTTGAGGCGCCACTTCTGGTTGTTCTGGCCGTTGCAGTCCCAGATGATCACCGCGGTGCCGTCTGCCGTCCCGGCGCCGTTCACGTCCAGGCACTTGCCGCCATACACCCGCAGCTCACCAGCACCGGTGGAAGTCCACTGCTGACCGGACTGCCCGTTGCAGTCCCAGATCTGCGTCTGTGTGCCGTTGGCCTGCGCGGAGCCGGCGTCCAGGCACCGGCCCGACCCGGCGCCTCGCAGAGCGCTCGTGGTGTCCGGGGGTGAGCCGTCACCCTGGCCGACGCCCCTGCCGTTGAAGGTGATGGAGTCCAGGTCGAACGTGTTGGCGGACGGCGCCTTGAACACGACGTGGACATTGCGCGTGCCGCCGGGGTCGGTGACCCGCACCGCGGGCAGCGACAGGTAGGTGTTCCAGCCACCGGTCGCCGGTACGGTGCCGGTGGCGAGGAGGGGCCCGGTCGGCGAGTCGGCTCGCAGCTCGATGGACCCCCCGGTGGCGGACGGCGCCGAGACGCGGAAGGACACCGTGTCGATGCCGGACAGGCTGATCGGGCTGAAGGAGATCCAGTCATTGTTGGAGATGTCGCCGATGCGCCTGCCGCCTTCGGCTCCGGACCCGTCGACGACGCGGATCCCGGACGAGCCGGTGAAGTGCTCGGCCTGCTTGTGCTTCGGTTGCAGGGTGATGCCGGCGGAACCCTTCAGGCCGCCGGAGTCGGTGTAGTCGGCGGACAGGACGTAGTAGACGTTGGAGGCCTCGTCGTGGCCGGAGGCCGTGGTCGTGACCGTCCCGGTGCACCCGGTGTACTGGCCGGTGTCATGGGCGTGCTGGTCGTGGCCGAGCGCGGTGATCACGTTGACCTCGGCGCAGCCGGCGGCGCCGTCCTCGGCGTCGGTGACGTTCACCGTGTAGTCGACCTCGTCGCCGAAGTCGATGAACCCCCCGTCGGGCGGGGCCGAGAAGGCCACCTCGGGGCGGGTGTTGCCCACGACGACAGGCACCGTGACGCTGCCCGTCTTGCCGCCCGCGTCCCGTACGGTGAGCTTGGCGGTGTAGGTGCCGTTGGCGTTGTAGGTGTGGGAGGGGTTGGCGCCGGTGGAGGTCGCGCCGTCGCCGAACTCCCAGGCGAAGGTGATCGCGTCGCCGTCGGGGTCGGCCGAGCCGGCCGAGGAGAAGGCCACCGTCAGCGGCGCCGTGCCCGAGTCGGGGGTGGCGCTCGCCTTGGCCAGGGGCGCGCGGTTGCCGGCCACGTAGTCGATGCGGTAGATGCTGTCGTCGGTGTTCGCGTGGCCGAAGCCGTTACCCCAGTCGGCCATGTAGAGGGCGCCGTCCGGGCCGAACTTCATGTCGATCGGCGCCCGCGGGGCGAGCTGCGCCACGAAGGGGTTGATCTTCAGCAGGTTGCCCGGGGAGTCCAGCCGGAACTCCTTGACGAAGTTGCGGCTCCATTCGTAGAAGAACGGCGTGCCGTCGTAATAGGCGGGGAACTTACGGTCCGAGCCGCTGGTCGCGTCGTAGCGGTAGAAAGGGCCGCCCATCGGGGCGGCGCCACCGCAGCAGTCGATCTCCGGGAACTCGGCCGAGGCGTGGTAGTTGTACCACACGGTCGCGGGCTTGGCCGCCGGCAGGCTGGTCAGCCCGGTGTTGTTGGGCGAATTGTTGACCGGCGCGGAGCAGTCGAACTTCGCGCCGGAGGTGCCGGTGGCGAAGTTGTAGTCGTTGAACGGGAGGTTGTTGCCGACGCAGTACGGCCAGCCGTAGAAGCCCGGCTGTTTGATCAGGTTCCACTCGACGGTGCCCTCGGGGCCGCGGCCGGGGTTCGCGGCGCCCGCGTCGGGGCCGTAGTCGCCCACCGAGATCCAGCCCGTCACCTTGTCGACCGAGAAGCGGAACGGGTTGCGGAAGCCCATCGCGTAGATCTCCGGCCTGGTCCTGGCGGTGCCGGGCGCGAACAGGTTGCCGGACGGGATCGTGTAGGTGCCGTCGGCCTCGGGGTGGATGCGCAGGATCTTGCCGCGCAGGTCGTTGGTGTTGGCCGAGGACCGCTGGGCGTCGTAGTGCTCCCGGCCCTGCCGCTCGTCGATGGGGGCGTAGCCGCTGGAGCCGTTGGGGTTGGTGTCGTCGCCGGGGCCGATGTACAGGTTCCCGCCCGGCCCGAACGCGAGGTAGCCGCCGGTGTGGCCGGGCTCGTCGACGTTGCGGTAGGCCGGAACCTCGATGACCTTCTTCTCGCTCGCCAGGTCGAGGCCGGTGCCGTTGAAGGTGAACCGCGAGACCCGGTTCACCTCGCCGCCGCCGGCGGGCGAGTAGTTGACGTAGATCCAGCCGTTGCCGGCGAAGCCCGGGTCCAGTGCCAGGCCGATGCCGCCGTCCTCGCCACCGTCGTACACCGGCAGGGTGCCGATGACGCGCGTCCCACCGCCGTTGGCGGGGATCAGGTTCACCTTGCCGGAGCGCGAGATGTAGAAGACCCTGCCGTCGGCGGCCACGTCCAGCTCCATCGGCTGGTCCGGCGCGCCGTCGAGAGTGACCTTCTGGAAGCGGGCCGCGACGGTGCCGCCGCAGTCGCCCGGCGCCGCGCCCGCCGCCCACTGCACCGCACCCAGCAGGTGCTGCTTGAACTGCGGCTCCGCGTAGGAGGACGTCTGGTGGCCCATCGCGGTGGCGAACACCCGGCCGCCCTCCGGGTTGTGACACCAGGAGATCGGGTGGTCGGCGCCCATCCTGCTCGGCCCCGCGTCATAGGTGGTCTCGTCGGCGGTCACCAGCACGTGGACCGAACCCCGCGCGTTCTTGTCGAAGTTGTACCACTCCTCCGAGCGCACCCACCGGTCCGGCAGCCCCTTCGTGGCGGGGTGGGCCTTGTCGGCCACCTTGGCGGTGCCCTGGAGGATCGACGAGTGCGCGGTCATGTGGGCGCCGGCCAGGACGATCTGGTCCCACCACGGGAACTGCGACTCGATGTTCATGTCGGTGGCGTTGTGGATCGCCACGACGCCGCGGCCGCTGCGCAGGTATGCCTGGAAGGCCTGACGCTGCGCGTCGTTGTCCCACACCATGCCGTTGGTCTGGAACATGATCACCGCGTCGTAGGTGCTCAGCGTCGCGGCTGTGAAGACGGAGGAGTTCTCGCTGTGGTCGAGCTGGAAGTCGTGATCGGTCGCGAGCTGCTGGAACATCGCGACGCCGGCGGGGATGGAGTCGTGCCGGAAGGCGCCGCTCGCCGTCTCGGTGAACAGCAGCACCTTGAACTGTGCCGCGGCCGCGTGGGCGATCGGCGGCGACAACGGCAGCAGCCCTGATAAGACGGCGGCCAGGATGCACAACAGGCGTGATCTTCGCATGAGGGATCTCCTGAGGAGGGCGGGCAACGGGGACTTCTCAGAACGCGCGCAGGTACGCAAGGCCGTCCACCGCCAGGGCGTCCTGGCTCCTCGCGAGAGGGCGCCAAACGGAGGCCGCGGTGGCGATGGTCCTGTTGTGCGCGGTGAACGACTCGATGACGAGCGGGCCTTGGTAGCCGGCGTCGCCCAGGGCCCGGGTGAAGCGGGGCCAGTCGAAGCGGTCGGCCCCCGGCGTGCCGCGGTCGGTGCCGCACACCTGCACGTGCGCGAGGCGATCCGCCGCGGCCCGCACCGCCCGGGCGGGGTCCTTCTCCTCGATGTTCAGGTGGTACACGTCGAGAGCCAGGTGGCAGTCCTCCGGCAACGCGTCGAGCGCCTGCTCGACGGTGTTGAGGAGGCTGGTCTCATACCGGTTGAGCGGCTCGACCGCGAGCTTCACCCCGCGCCCGGCCGCATGGTCCAGCACGGGCCGCAGCCGCTCGCGCAGCTCGGCGTAGACCGCCCGGCGCTCGTCCGGCGAGAGCCGCCACGTACGGCCGACCGAGGCGTAGGCCGGCCCCGCGATCACCGGGGAGCCGACGGCCGCCGCCACGTCGACGCAGTGCCGCAGGTAGTCCTGGGTGTCGCGGACGGTCTGCGGGGAGGCGGCCACGAGCTCGCGTCCCGGCGGCATGACCAGCACCACGGACGCGGCCAGCCCGTGCTCGGCCAGCAGCGCCGCGGCCTTGTCCGGGTTCCAGCCGCCGCGTTGCTCGACGGGCAGCTCGATGACGTCGAAGCCCCAGCGGGCGATGCGGGGGGCGAGCCGCGCCAGGTCGTCGTCGGTCAGTGGGGAGACCCAGACCCAGGTGTTCACTCCGATGGAGAACATGGTGTCCCTCTTCGTCGTCGGTGGCGGAAGGCGCCGATCAGCTCTTCCTTCCGCCCCAGGTCTCCGGGAAGCCGGGCAGGTCCTCACACCCGCACAGCGCGTAGTGCAGGGGCGGCATGTTGGGCTTGAGGTAGGCCGGCAGGTTCTCGCTGGTGACCTTCGGCTGCGGCAGGTTCCAGGTCTCGGGCACCTCCTCGCCCTTGAGGATCTTCAGCGCGGCGATGACCGGGGTGCGCCACTGGTAGGTGGGGTACGTGGGCGCGACGGCGGTGAGGCCGGCGTCCTTCCACTTCTGCAGGAAGTCCTGCTGGTCCTCGCCGTTGATCGGCGGCACCGGCAGGCCGGCGTCCTCGAACGCCTCGACCGCGGCCACCGCCGTGGCGCCCGCGTCCATCCAGACGCCGTCGATCCTGCCGTGCCGCTGGATGTAGTCGCTGACGATGCTCTTGGTCCTGGCGGCGTCGCCGTCCGTGAACTCCACCCCCACCACCTGGAGACGACTCTTGTCGAAGATCACCTTCGCCGCCGACCAGCGGGTCTCCAGCACGTCCACGCCGGGCAGGATGCGCAGAGCCAGCACCTTCCCGCCCGCCGGCACCTTCTCCGCCAGGAACTCGGCGGCGTCGGCGCCGAAGGCGTAGCCGCCGATGGGCTTGATGAACGTCACCGGGCAGTTCGTCTCCACACCCCGGTCGAACACGATGACTGGCACCTTCGCACAGGCGGCCGTCACGGCCGGGGTGAGCGTCGCCGTGGTGTTCGGCGAGACGATCAGCGCGTCGCAGTCCTTGGCCTGCAGCTCGGCGATGTCGGAGATCTGCTTGTCGTCCTTGCCCTCGGCATCCAGCGCGGTGAACTTCTCGATCTCCTCGTGCAGGCCCACCTCTGCCTGCATCGTCTTCCAGCCGACCTGGCGCCAGGGGTTGTTGACCGCCGCGTTGGAGAAGCACAGGTGGTACGGCCCGTCCTGCTTGTACTGCGCCGTGTCGGTCATCTTCGGGGCGATGGCCTGCTCCCAGGGTCTGTCGCTGGGGCCCTCAGGCGTCTGGGAGCGCATGGCGAGCTGGGCGTCGAAATCAGCCTGGACGAAGAACCTCGACTGCGCGCCCGTGCCGGAGCCCTGAACACTCGTGGCGGGCGCCGCGGACGGGGTGGTGGCCGCCGGCTGGTCGGTGGCGCAGCCGGCGGCGAGTGCGCCGAGCGCGGTGAGCACGGCGACTGCGGCCTTAGGACGCGACATGTGCGTCTCCTCTTCGGGGGGTGGGCTTCCGGGGAAGCCGGATGGCTCCGGCCGCGACCGCGGCGATGATGATGACGCCCTGCACGGTGAACTCCAGCGCCCCCGAGATCCCGTACAGGTTGAGCAGGGTGAACAGCGCCTCCAGCGTGACCGCCCCGGTCATGGCGGCGAGCACGGAGCCGCGGCCGCCACCGAGCACCACGCCGCCGAGGACGACCGCGGTGATGGCGGAGAACTCCAGCCCCTGGCCCGCCTGCGCCGAGACGCCGGCGAACCCGCCGAGCAGGATCGCCGCGACGGCCGCGGACAGGCCGGAGAGCATGAAGGCGAAGATCTTGACCCGATCGACCCGCACCCCGGACAGCACTGCGGCACGCTCGTTGTCGCCGGTGGCCATCAGCGTCTTGCCGAAGTCCGCGCGCATGAGCCGGATCGCCGCCGCGGCCACGGCCAGGAGGATCAGCACCGACCACGGCACGGGCCCCAGGCCGCCGCGGCCGAACGCCCGGAAGCCTTCCGACAGCGCGCCGCGTGGCGCGCCACCGGTCCAGAGGAAGACCGCCCCGCTGAGGACGAGCAGCATGCCGAGAGTCACGATGAACGACGGCACCCGCAGCTCGGTGGTCAGCACGCCGTTGACGAGGCCGACGAGCAGCCCGGCGACGATCAGCAGGGCGAGCACCGGCCAGGTGGCGGACTCGTCGCCGTCGATGAGCCGGGCGGCGATCACCACCTCGGCCGTCACCAGGGAGCCGACCGACAGGTCGAACTCGCCGGAGACGACGACGAAGTACTGTCCCGCGGCCAGGATCACCAGCGGCGCGGCCCGTTTGAGGAACGCCAGGAAACCGACGGGCTCAAGGAAGAAGGGGTTGGCGACCGCGATCGCGGCCAGCAGCACCACGAGGACCGCGAGGATGGGAAGTGCCCGTTTCATGCCGGCCGCCTCGTGCCGTGCCGGGCGTAGACGGCCACCGCGACGACGATGACCGTGCCGCGGACCACGTCCTTGACGAACGAGTTGACCTCGAGCTGGTTGAAGAGGGTGTCCAGGACGGCCAGCAGCAGGACTCCGCCCACGGTTCCGGCGACCCCGCCCCTGCCTCCGGCCAGCGCGGTCCCGCCGAGCACGACCGCGGCGATGGATTCCAGGTCGTATCCGCCGTCGGTGCCCACCGTTGGTGCTCCCGCCCCGAGCCTGGCGGCCAGCAGCAGGCCGGCGATGCCGGCGCAGACCGAGCAGAGCACATGGGTGGTCACGATGACGCGGGAGGTGCGGATCCCGGACAGCCGGGCGACCTCCTCGTTCCCACCCACCGCGTGGATCCGGTATCCCAGCCGGGTCCTGCTCAGCAGGAACCAGGCCACGACCGCCACGCCCGCCCAGAGCATGGCGGAGACGGGGATCGGCCCGGCGCGCGAGTAGCCGAGGAGCTGGAACGACTCGGGGACCTTGCCCGCCGGGCCGTCGTACAGGTGGTCGACGACGCCCTTGATGATCAGGGCGACGCCGAGCGTGGCGATGAAGGCGTGGACCCGGAGCCGGGTGATGATCAGCCCGTTGACCAGTCCCACCAGCGCGCTGATCACCAGCACGGCGGCGATCGCCGGCCCGATGTTCCCGTCCTGGCCCGCCATGATCTCCGCCGCGACGAGCGAGGCCAGGCTGATCAGGTACGCCACCGACAGGTCGAGGGACCCGGCCAGGATCGCCAGCGTCTGCCCGATCGCCACGATGCCGAGGGCCGCGGAACGCTGCTGAATCCCGACGACGCTCTCCAGGGTGAGGAACTGGCCGCCATCGAGCGCGACGAGGGCCCAGCCGACCGCGACCAGGCCGGACAACGCGAGGAACACCACCCGCACGGGGTCGCGCAGGTGGTTGGCCAGGCCGCCCTGCGGCCGGCGGGCGGGGCGGGCGCGGGTGAGCAGGTCCACTCAGGCCACCTCTCCCGCGGCCAGGCGCATGACGGCCTCCTCTGCGGCCCCGGCCGGCAGCGTGCCCGCGATGCGGCCGTCGCGCAGGACGACGACGCGGTCGCTCATGCCGATGAGCTCGGGCAGCTCGGACGAGATCATCATGATGGCCGTGCCGCTGTTCGCCAGTTCGCGCATCAGGTGGTGGATCGCGGCCTTGGCCCCGACGTCGACGCCCCGGGTCGGTTCGTCGAACAGCAGCACCCGGGGCGCCATCGTCATCCACTTGACGAGCACGACCTTCTGCTGATTGCCACCGGACAGGTACCGGACCTCCTGTTCCCCGCGCGCGGGTGGCAGGCGCACCCGTTCGAGCAGGTCGCCGACACCACCGCGGTTCCCGGCGCCGACCGCGCGGGCGACGAGCAGGGCGTTGTCGCGGACGGACTGGCGCAGCGCGAGCCCTTCGGCCTTCCGGTCCTCGGTCACGAGCCCGATGCCCAGGGCCACGCCTTCCCGGACCGAGCGCGGGCGCGAGGGCGTCATCTCACCCGTGGTGAACGGCTCCGCGCCGAAGATCGCCTTGGCGAGCTCCGACCTGCCCGACCCCTGCAGGCCCGCGATGCCGACGATCTCCCCGGCGCGCAGCTCCAGATCGATGTCACGCAGCTTGTGGTTGCCTGCCGCGCGCAGGCTGAGCCTCACCTCTCCGGCGCCCGCCGAGCGGGGCGGGTAGTGGGTGCCTAGGTCGCGGCCCACCATCAGGCGGATCAGCTCTTCGGGGGTCACCTCGCCGATCGGGAGCGTGGTGACGCGTGCGCCGTCCTTGAGCACGGTGACCCGGTCGGCCACGTCGAACACCTCGCGTAATCGGTGGGAGATGTACACGACGGCGACGCCGCGCTCCCTCAGCCGCCCGATCAGCCGGTGGAGCAGCTCGACCTCGCGCTCGGCGAGCGCGGCGCTGGGCTCGTCCATGACGACGAGCCGGGCGTTCACCGACAGCGCCTTGACGATCTCGACGATCTGCTGCTGGGCCACCGACAGGCGCTTGACGATGTCGCGGGGACCGAAGGGGCCCTCGCCGAGCTCGTCGAGGAGCCTGGCGGTCGCCTTCTCCATGGTGGCGCGGTCGACCGTGCCGCGCCTGACAGGCTCGCGCCCGAGGAACACGTTCTCGGCGACGGTGCGCTCCGGCAGCAGGTTGAACTCCTGGTGGATGATCCCGATGCCGGAGCGCCGCGCCTCGAGCGGATGTCCGAAGGAGACGGGCAGGCCGTCGATCTCGATCGTTCCCTCGTCCGGCGCGTACACCCCGCAGATGATCTTCATGAGGGTGGATTTGCCGGCGCCGTTCTCGCCGACGACGGCGTGCACCTCGCCGGCGGTCACCTCCAGGTCCACGCCGGACAGCACTCGCACGCCCAGAAAGCTCTTGCCGATGCCGCGCATGCTCAGCAGGCCCGCCTTCTCGGGGTCGCTCGTTCTTTCGGCGGCCTCAGACACGGGTCCACTTCTGGTTGGCCGCGCCGTTGCAGGTCCAGACGCGTGCCCTGGTGCCGTTGGCGGTGCCGCCGACGTCCAGGCACTTGTTCGCCCCGACGGCGGTGATCGTGCCGTCGGAGTTGAGGCGCCACTTCTGGTTGTTCTGGCCGTTGCAGTCCCAGATGATCACCGCGGTGCCGTCTGCCGTCCCGGCACCGTTCACGTCCAGGCACTTGCCGCCGTACACCCGCAGCTCACCAGCACCGGTCGAAGTCCACTGCTGATTCGCCTGCCCGTGACAGTCCCAGATCTGCGCCGGCGCCCCGTTGGCCTGCGAAGCGCCGTTGACGTCCAGGCACCGGTTCGACCCCACACCCCGCAACGCGCTCGTGCCGCCCGGGTTGCCGGCCAACTCCTTGACGCGGATGTTACGGAAGGCCACCACGTCGCCGGGCCCGTGGTTCTGGATGCCGATGTACCCCTGCTGGAGCGAGCGGACCGGGTCGGTGTTGGTGAAGTCGTTGATTTTGGCGCCGTTCAGGAACACCTGCAGCCGTTCGCCCTCCACCAGCAGTTCGTAGGTGTTCCACTGGCCCGGCGGGTTGAGCGCCGCGTCGCGGGCGGCGAGGTCGGCAGGCTTGACCCCGTAGATGGCCCCGGTCGTCCTGTCCGCGGTGTCGGTCGCGTCGATCTGCACCTCGTATCCGGTGTCGAGCGCCGCACCGGGGTCGCTGGTCGCCGGGAACCCGACGATCACGCCGGAGTTGGAGTCGCCGGTCAGCTTCCAGTCGAGCTTGAGGGAGTAGGAACGGAACTCCTTGGCGTTGTGCCACAACATGCCCATACCGCCCTGGGAGGTGAGCGTGGCGTCGCTGTTGGCGAACGACCCCGGCCCCGCCTGCGACCAGCCGGTTGTGGAGCCGTTGTACAACGTCGCGTACCCGGTCTCCGGACGGCAGTCGGCGTTGACGGCCTTGGCCGCGTACCGGATCCCGCCGAGCAGCAGCGTCCGGAAGTTCGGATCGGCGTACGACTCCTGGGTGTGCCCCAGGCCGGTGTAGAACGCGCGCCCGGCGGACTGCGGGCGGCACCAGGTGATCGGGTGATCACCCATGCCGCCGCCGCTGTAGCTGCCCTCGTCCAGGCTCTGCAGCACCCGGGCGTTCGGGCGGGGATTGGTGCGGTAGTTGTACCACTCGTCGGTGCGCGACCACGTCGCCCCGAGATGCGCGGTCGCGGCGTGCGCCCGATCCTCGTTCCGCACGGTGGCCTGCTGGATCGCCGGGTGGCTGCTGAACCAGGCGCCCATCAGCTGCCCGTAGTAGGGCCAGTTGTACTCGGTGTCCGCGGCCGAGTGCACTCCCACGTACCCGCCTCCGCCGTCCACATACGTCTGGAAGGCGGCCTGCTGGGTGTCGTTCAGCACGTCGCCGGTCGTGTTGAGGAAGACGACCGCCTTGTACTGGGCCAGGTTGGCGCCGGTGAAGGCGCCGGAGTCCTCGGTGGCGTCGACGGCGAAGTCGCCGGCGGTCCCCAGGTCGCGGATGGCCTGGATGCCGGTGGGGATCGCGTCGTGCCGGAACCCGGCCGTCTTGGAGAACACCAGCACCTTGAAGGCGGCGGCCTGGGCGGGGGCGGCATGGATCATCGTCGCCGCGGTGGTGATCGCCACCACTGCCGCCGACAGGCGTCGCAGCACAGAGGTCTTGCGGCCTCCCCCGGGTGCGGCCGGGGTCAGATGTCGCAGCATGGGTGTCCCTTTCAGACGCGGGTCCAGCGCTGGCTGGTTTCTCCGTTGCAGGTCCAGATGCGTGCCTTGGTGCCGTTGGCGGTGCCGCCGACGTCCAGGCACTTGTTCGCCCCGACGGCGGTGATCGTGCCGTCGGAGTTCAGGCGCCACTTCTGGTTGTTCTGGCCGTTGCAGTCCCAGATGATCACCGTGGTGCCGTCCGCGGTGCCGGCACCGTTCACATCGAGGCACTTGCCGCCGTAGACGCGCAGCTCACCGGCGCCGGTGGCGGTCCACTGCTGGTTGGCCTGCCCGTTGCAGTCCCACAGCTGCGCCTGCGCGCCATTGGCCTGCGAGGCTCCGTTGACGTCCAGGCACCGGCCGGAGCCCGTGCCTTTCAAGGCGCCCGCGGTCGGGGTGCCGGTGTCGAGGGTGAAGGCGTCCACGTCGAACAGGTAGCCCTGCCCGGTCACGCCGCGGAAGACCAGATACAGCGTCGTCGTGCCGGCCGGCGCGCCGCTGAGGGGCGCCGAGACGTCCGTGAAGGTGTCCCAGCCGCCGGTGCTCGCCACGTTCACGGTGCCGAGCAGCGTGCCGGTCGCTGAGCCAGCTCGCACCTCGATCCTGCCGCCCGCGCCGGCCGAGGACACCCGGGCGGTGATCCTCGTCGCGTTCGCCAGGTGGTACGGCTGGAAGGAGATCCAGTCGCCGTCGTCGGTGAAGCCGGCCGTCCTGCCGCCTTCGGCGGTGGCGTGCTCAGCCGTCTGGACGCCCTGCTGGGCGCCGAAGTGCTCCGCCTGCCGGTGCCGCGGCTGGAGCATGCGGGCGCTGGTGGAGGTCAGGCCGCCCCTGTCGGTGTAGGAGGCCTCGAAGACGCCGTAGATGTTGGCGGCGGCGTCGTGCTCACCGTCGACGGGCACCGCGATGGAGCCAGAGCAGCCGGTCTTCGAGGTGATCTGGTGCCGGTGGCTGTCGTGGCCGAGGAAGTAGGCGACGGTGACCCCGTTGCAGTCGATCGTGCCGTCCTCCGGGTCGCTGACGGTCACCTGGAAGGGCACGGTGTCGCCGAAGGAGAAGGGTTGCCCGTCGGCCGGGGTGGTGAGGGTGATCGTGGGCGCCGTGTTGCCGACGTTCACGATCACGTTCGCCGTGCCGGTGAGCCCCTGCGGATCCCGGACCGTGAGCGTCGCCGTGTAGGCGCCGTTCGCGGAGTAGGTCTTGCTCGGGTTCGCCGCCGTGGAGGTGGTGCCGTCGCCGAAGTTCCACTCGTATGCCAGCGCCCCGCCCTCCGGATCCGAGCTGCCCACCGAGGAGAAGGCAACCGTGAGCGGCGCCGGTCCGGACGTCCTGTCGGCGGACGCCTTGGCGATCGGGTTGCGGTTGGCGCTGCCGATGTACTCGATGCGGTAGAGCGCCTGGTTGTTGCTCCCGGTGCCGTAGTCGAGGACGTACAGAGCTCCGTCGGGGCCGAAGGCCATGTCCATCACCTGCGTCCCCGACCAGGGGAACGCCGCGATCTCCCCGTAGCCGCCGTCCTGCTCGACCTCGATCGCCTTGATCCACCGCCGGCCGTACTCACCGGCGAAGTACCGCCCATCGAGCGACTGGGGGAACTTGACGGCCGAGTTCAGGTCGGGGTCGTAGCGGTAGACGGGGCCGCCCATCGGCGACTCCGACCCGGAGCCGAACTCCGGCGGGCTTCCGGCGTCCCCCGCGTATCGGATCCACGCCGGCTTCGCCGGGGGCAGCGTGGCCAGACCGGTGTTGCGGAAGGAGTTGTTGGCCGGACCGCCCGCGCAGTTGTACTTCGCGCCGGTGGAGTTGGAGGCGAAGTTCCACTCGTTGTAGGTCTCGGTGATGGTGTTCGTGCCCGTGCAGTACGGCCATCCGTAGTTGCCGGGGCCGGTGATGCGGTTGAACTCCACCTGCCCGCTGGGCCCGCGGGCGGCGTTCGTCACGCCCGCGTCGGGCCCGTAGTCGCCGAGGTAGACGACGCCGGTCATCTTGTCCACGCTCATCCGGAACGGGTTACGGAAGCCCATCGCGTAGATCTCCGGCCGGGTGTTCGCCGTTCCCGGCGCGAACATGTTGCCGCTGGGGATCGTGTAGGTGCCGTCGGGCTGCGGCTTGATCCGCAGGAGCTTGCCGCGCAGGTCGTTGGTGTTGGCCGACGAGCGCTGGGCGTCGTACTGCGGGTTGCGGTTGGTCCGCTCGTCCAGCGGCGAGTAGCCGCTCGACTCGAACGGGTTGGTGTCGTCGCCGGTGGTCAGGTACAGGTTGCCGGCGGCGTCGAAGTCGATGTCCCCGCCCACGTGACAACACTGGCCGCGGTCGTTCCCCACCCGCAGGACCACCTTCTCGCTGGTCAGGTCGAGAGTGTCATCCGCCTTGAGGGTGAAGCGGGACAGGTACAGCTCACCCTTCCACTGGTCGAACTGGGATTGTGTGCCGGTGCTCGGCGCATCGCCGGTCGGTGTGCTCAGCCGCGGGGAGTAGTAGAGCCACAGGTGCCGGTTGGCGGCGAACCCCGGGTCGGCCGCCACGCCCTGCAAGCCCTCCTCGTCGTGGGTGTAGACGCTGAGCCGGCCGGCCACCTTCGTGTTGCCGCCGGCGTCGGTGATGCGTAACGTGCCGTCGCGTGCCGTGTGCACCACCGACCGGTTCGGCAGCACGGCCAGCGACATCGCCTCGCCCAGCTCCGTGCCGCCCGACGCGAGGGACACCTGCTGGTAGTCGGACGGCGGGATGTCGAGGGCGTTGGCCGGGGTGGCGGCGAGCGCGAGCGCTCCGGGGATGATCAGCGCCAGCGTGGTCAGCACGGTGAACCACGGACGTCGGGGCATGAGCGTTCCCTCCTGTGACAGGAAGACCAGTCAGGCGTGCGCCGGAGATTCCGCTGCGCGGTCGGCCGCCGTCAGGGCGGTGGTGTCAGGCGCGGGTCCACTTCTGGTTGGCCGCGCCGTTGCAGGTCCAGATGCGTGCCCTGGTGCCGTTGGCGGTGCCGCCGACGTCCAGGCACTTGTTCGCCCCGACGGCGGTGATCGTGCCGTCGGAGTTGAGGCGCCACTTCTGGTTGTTCTGGCCGTTGCAGTCCCAGATGATCACCGCGGTGCCGTCTGCCGTCCCGGCACCGTTCACGTCCAGGCACTTGCCGCCGTACACCCGCAGCTCACCAGCACCGGTCGAAGTCCACTGCTGATTCGCCTGCCCGTGACAGTCCCACAACTGCGCCGGCGCCCCGTTGGCCTGCGAAGCACCGTTGACGTCCAGGCACCGGTTCGACCCCACACCCCGCAACGCGCTCGTGCCGCCCGAAGGCCCGCCCCCGGGCCCGGCGGCGGCGATCACGGCCTGGGCACCGGCCGGCCAGGCGCCGTTGGCGACGGTCACGTTGTTGTTCACCACGTTGCCGCGGTCGCCGTTGGTCACGTTGGTGCTGCCGTTGGTCGACCAGTTGCCGGTGACGGTGAAGTTGCCCATGTTCTCGCCGTACCAGTAGTTGGCGGTGGCCCAGGTGCCGGTGTTCGACAGCACGTTGTTCCTGACGGTGTAGTGCCTGGAACCCTCGTCGAAGTAGATGCCGAACCAGCCGTTGGTACGCAGGCAGTGGTTGTCGCTGATCACCGCGCCCGGGTTCCACGACAGCGTGTAGATACAGCCGCCGTCGGTCATCTGCTGCATGACGTCGTGCACGTAGTTGCCGACGAGCCGGTTGCCGGAGGCGGTGGTGGGCGTGGTGTAGCGCGGCTGGAAGTCGTACAGGCCACGGTCGGCGTAGTGGGTGCTGCCGCCCGGCTCGTTGGCGCCCCAGCCGTACCCGATCGACATGCCGGTGTAGGGCAGGTTGTAGACCTCGTTGTGGGACACGTCGGTACCGGTGACGTAGGTGGTCAGGACCGAGACGATGCCACGGTGGTCCAGGCCGAGGTCGTGGATGCGGTTGTGGCTGACGGTGATGTTCCGGTTGACCATCCGCTGGTCGCTCGGATGGTGCGCATCGGCGCGCACGCCGCCGACCACGACGCCGCCGGCCGAGCTGCGGGCGATCTCCGACCGGGTGACCGTGATGTCGGCGGCGCCCAGGCCGACCCCGCTGCCGTGCGCGTTGGCGTCGTTGCCGATGCCGATGGCCGTCTGCCCCAGGTTGAGGAAGCGCGAGTCGGTGAAGGTGATGGTGTTCGCCGCGGAGACCTGGACGGCGGCGGGCATCTGGTACCAGTTCGGCCGGGTCGCCTCGAACTGGCGGCAGCCCTGGTGGCAGTCGGTGAAGGTGGGCCGGCTCCAGTCGCCGGCCATGTAGGCGCCGGTTTGCTGGTCCACGTAGCCCTGACTGCCGCTGGGACCGAGCCAGCTCGTGCCGGTGAAGGTGATCCCGCTGAACACGATGTGGTGCGCGGGCATGTCGTAGGTGCCGCCGACCTGCACCAGCGACTGCTGCACCGGCAGTTCCACGCTGACGTTGCCCATGTTCTGCCCGGCGAGCGGGATGTAGGACAGGGCGCCGGTCGCGGGGTCGAGGTACCACTCCCCCGGCGCGTCGAGGAACTCGTAGGCGTTGACCAGGTAGAGCGGGCCCGCCCGGTGGGGTCTGGTGAAGGTGTCGTAGCCGAAGTTGTTGTTGTTCCAGGCGGGTTGCCGCATCGTGATGAGGTTTCCGCTGATGCTCTGCACCGGCGCGTACCGGTCGGTGAACGAGCCGACGCTCTCCATCTCGACCCGGCCCTGGTTGGCGAGGTTGTTCAGATAGCTCAGCGCGCTGCTGGTGAACCTCATCCCGGTGCTGCTCGCGGTGAAGTCGGATCGGTTGACGGCGGTGCGCGCCCGGGTGGCGAGCGCGCCGTCGACGTACAGCTGCCGGGTGTCGATCCCCGCTCCGACGTCGGCGCGCCAGATGTTCCTGCCGGGATCGGCCGGCGACCAGCCGGTGACCGCCCTGGCTCCGCTGATGACCGGGACGGCCCCCGCGGCGGCCTGCCACTTGACGGAGTAGCCGTTGGTGCCGGAGTCGGCGGCGGTCAGCCGGAGCGGCGCGGAGAGCCGGTACACCCCGCCGGCCAGCTCCACGACGATGTCGCCGGACATCCCCGCGTTCAGCGAGCGGACCGCCGTCTGCGCCGCGGCCGGCGAGCACGGCTGGGTGGAGGTGCAGGCGGTGCCGGTGCCGGCGGGTGCGACGTAGAGCGTCGTGGTGGCCGCGAGGGCCGGAGGGGCGGAGGCGATGAGGGCGAACGCCGCGGCCAGCACGGCGGTCACGAGACCGATCAGGGTGCGCCTCGGCATCGTGACGGGCGGGGGTAGGGGCACAGTCGTTCCTTTGGGGGGTAGGGGCGCCGGCCTGCCTACTAATTACGTTCGGATCATGGGGAGCCGTCAAGAGATTAAGCGGGCCTATCCCAGGAGTCACGCACCAAGGATGCGATCAAAGTAAACCGATCTCCGGATTGACCAGCAGGAATATCAGAACATACGCACCCTCGCACCGCTCGGCTGCGGATGAACCGTTCATATAAGTCGTACTCATCGCCCGATGGGCGCTGCGAGAAGGGCTGGCCCATCAGTCATACTCATGCAGGGAACGGCAAGGAGGGAGCACGGTGACCGACACCCCGCGCGAGAGCGGATACCGGCCGGGCTACGAGGTGGCTGCCGAGCAGGTGCTGGAACTGATCGTCAAGCTCGGCCTGCGTCCGGGCGATCGTATGCCGACCGAGAACGAGCTGGCCCGGCAACTGGGCACCAGCCGCACCGTGGTGCGCGAGGCGGTGAAGATCCTCTCCGCGCTGGGCCGGGTACGCGCCCAGAAGGGCCGCGGACTGTACGTGGCCGACGATGAGGGGATGTTCGGCTCCGGGCGCTGGGGGTCCTTCTTTCTCCCGACCGACCTCGACCACGTCTACATGCTGTTCGAGTTCCGCCGGGCGCAGGAGATGGAGACCAGCCGGCTGGCCGCCCGCCGCGCCACCCCGGCCGAGCTGAGGGCGATCGACGACGCCGCCGGCCTGTGCCGCCAGGGCTTCGAGACCGGACGCGAGGATCTGTTCAACGAGGGCGACGACGCCTTCCACACCGCCATCGCCACGGCCTCGCACAACATGTTCCTCCAGGTCGCCGTGCGGGAGGCCCGCCGGCTGCAGGCGCAGTCGAGCCTCATCGGCCTGCGCGGCTCGGTGGGCGAGCACGCCGCCAAGGCGGTCGAGGAGCACGATGCCATCTACCAGGCCATTCGCGCCGGCGATCCCGAAGCGGCCGCGCAGGCCGCGGCCACGCACATCGACAACACCCTTGACGACTACCGGAGGGAGATCCAGCAGCGCCTCTTCTTCTCGTCCCACTGAGACGGCCGTCCCGGGCTGGTCCAGGTCACGCGGGACCTTCGGGACCCGGCCGGGCGAGCGGGCGCGGCGCAGGCTCCGGCTCATCGCGGTGGCCACGTCGGCGAGGAGCGGTTGGCTACCGCCAGAAGCCGCCGTCCGGCGTGCTCCGGCCGGATGTGCGGGCCCTCGGCCGCCCTGGCGGCCGGCCGGCGGAACGCGTTGATCGCCTGCTCGTCGATCGTGATGCCGAGCCCCGGCGAGTCGCCGAGGACGAACGTGCCGTCCTCGACGTGCAGGTCGAGTGACAGTCCGAGCGGTGTGTGCAGATCCTGCAACTCGCTGGCCAGGTGGTTCGGCACCGACGTGGCGGCGTGCAGCAACGCGACGGGCGTGGCGCCGATCGGGCTGACCGGCAGGTCGTGGGCGTGCGCCAGCGCGGACACCCGCAGGAAGTGGGACACCCCCCAGACGACGGCCGTCTGGACGATGTCCACGGCCCCCGCGGCCAGCAGCGGGCGGAATTGCTCCAGCCCGGTGAGGTTCTCCCCCGTGGCGACGGACGCGCGGATCCCGCGGCCGACGGCGGCCAGCCCTTCGGCGTCCCACCGCCGCACCGGCTCCTCGATCCACGTGAGATCCAGCGTGCGTTCGAGCTCGCAGACGTGCCGGACGGCCTGCTTGCGGGTCCAGGCCTCGTTCACGTCGAGCATCAGGCCCGGCCGCGCGCCCGGCCCGGCCTCGCTCAGGACATCCCGGACCAGCGTCAGGCGGCGCCGGTCGCTCTCGATGTCGAGGCCACCCTTGATCTTGGCCGCGCGGAGCCCGTGCTGGGCGTAGACCTGGTAGACCGCGACGAGTTCGTCGTCGGTCAGGCCGATGTCGAGGCCGGAGGCGTAGGCGGGCACCCCCCGATCGCGCCCGCCGAGCAGGCGCCAGAGCGGCTCATCGGCCGCCTGGGCCTTGATGTCCCACAGGGCGGTGTCGAGCGCGCCGATCGTGCCGAAGACGGCGCCGGCGTGGCCCGCCTTGAAGGTCCGCCGCAGCATGCGGTCGTAGAGCGCCGTCACGCCGCGCGGATCCTCACCCTCGATCGCGGCGAAGACGGTCTCGATCTCCACGTGCGGCCCGAGGCCGATGCCGGTGATCCCCTCGTCGGTGTCCACCAGGACGAGCGGCACCGGGACGGCCCCGTCGGCGAAGACACCGTTGACGTCCCCGACGGGACGGCCCCATTCCTGGACCGTCGTCATGGTGCGATACCCCGTGATCCGCATGTCAACCTTTCGTGGAACCGGCGGTGACGCCGTCGGCGATCCGCCGCTGGAGGAACAGATAGATCATCAGCACGGGCACCGCGGCGATCAGGACACCCGAGGCGAAGGCGGGAATGTCGTCGGAGTACTGCCCGCGCAGGGCGTTGACGCCGATCATGAGGGTGCGGTGCTCCGGCGACGGCATCATGAGCAGGGCGATGAGCACGTCGTTCCAGCAGAACAGAGCGTCGAGGATGCCGACCGACAGCAGCGCCGGCACGCCCAGCGGCAGCATGATCCGCCGGTACACGCCGTACACGGTGTTGCCGTCGATCCTGGCCGCGTCGACGATCTCCGCCGGGATGGTCCGGTAATGGCTCGTCATCAGGAAGACGGTGAACGGGAGGTACTGGGCGACGTAGGCCAGGATCAGTCCCGGATAGGTGTCGATGAGCCCGCTGTCGGCCATGACCCGGGTGAGCGGGACCATGATCACCTGGAACGGGATGAAAAGCCCCGCGAGACAACCCAGGAAGATCACCGAGGACCCGCGGAACCGCAGCCGGGCCAGCGCGAAGCCCGCCATCGACCCCAGCAGGAGCAGCAGCGCCACGGCGCAGGTGACGACGACGAACGAGTTGACGAAGTACCGCGCCATCCCGGCGCCGGTCCACGCCTCGGCGAGGTTGTCCCAGCGCGGGGAGCCCGCCGGGGAGAACCGGTCGAGGATGTAGTCGCGACGGGTCTTCATCGCGACGTTGGCGGTGAACACGAGCGGATAGATCGTCGCCAGCGCGAGACCGGCCATCGGAACGGCGGCCGCCCACCTGGCCAGGCGCGCCCCGGGCATCAGTCCTGCCTCCCCGTGCGGCGGAGCAGCGTGATCTGCAGGAGCCCCACCACGAGCATCACGACGAAGAGCACCGTCGAGGCGGCCGAGGCGAGCGCCGGCCGGTTCATCTGTCCCTGCTGGTGCCAGATGTAGAACTCCGGCAGGTAGGTGGCCCCCTCCGGGCCTCCGCTGGTCATGACGAAGAGCAGGCCGAACATGGACGTCAGCATTCCGATCATCGTCGTCACGAAGACGAACTGGATGGTACGGGTCAGGCTCGGGATGATCACGTGCCAGACGGTCCGGCCGAGCGACGCGCCGTCCACGCGGGCGGCGTCCAGCAGCGAGGAGTCCAGGGTGCTGAATCCCGCGAGGAACACCACCAGGGCCATCCCGAACGTCGCCCAGACGTGCACGCCGACGACCGTGAACATGGCGATGCCCGGATCGCCGAGCCAGTCGACGGGGCCGATGCCCATCGCCCCCAGGAGGGAGTTCAACGGGCCGTCGTAGCCGAGCAGGAGGTTGAAGATCGCCCCGACGATCACCGGTGAGAGCACGGCCGGGAAGAAGTAGACGCTGCGGTAGACCCGGTGGCCCGGCACGCGCAGGTAGATGAAGGTCGCGAGCAGGCCCGGAATCGCCACCGCCAGGGGCAGCAGCAGCACCAGCAGCCCGACGTTGCGCAGCGCGATGCGGAACAGCGGGTCGCCGGCCAACTCCAGGTAGTTGGCCGGCCCGACGGGGGTGCCGTTGAGCTCGCCGTCGCCGGTGAAGGAGAAATTGACGCCCAGGGCCAGCGGCCACAGCCGCAGCGCCACGATGATCAGTACGGCCGGGGCGACCAGGACGTAGGGCGCCAGGCGCTCGGCGTGCGCCTGGCGGGGGAACCGCCGGGTGGTACGGGTGGACGGCCCGGCCTTGCGGGTGGACGCCCGGACCGCCGCCCGGACGCCTCGCCGCTTGACGCCCGTTTCCCCGGCCCGCCCCGAGCCGGCCGGGCGGGCGGACGACGACGGGCCCGCGATCCGCACCCGGTCAGCCCTTCCGGTCGGAGTCGGCCAGCTGCTCCAGAGCCTTGTCCACGGTGATCGACCCGCTGAGAAGCTGCTGGGACAGCCTCCCCATCACGTCGAGAGTCTTGGAGGACAGCGCCACGTGCAGGGCGGGCTTGCCGGTCTTGATCGCGGAGGCGATCGTGGCGACGGCCGGGCCGGCCTTCGAGACGTCGATCGTCGTGTCGGACGCGATCGCGCCGGCCTTGCCGTAGAAGGCGGTCAGGGCGTCGGTCGAGGTCAAGGACCGCACCAGCTCGGCGGCCAGGTCCGGGGCCTTCGTCCACTTCGCGACCGCGTAGCCGATGCCACCGTCGTACGGGAGGCTCGGGGTGGCCCCGCCGGTGACGACCGGAGCCTGCATGACGCCGATCTTGTCGGGCGGCAGGAACTCCTTGAAGTCGTTCCAGTGTCCGATGTCCGACATCAGGCCGATGATGTGCGCGGCCTTACCGGTCTCGAAGACTCGGAACACGTCGCTGAACATCGCGGTGGAGTTGGCGCCGTCGTTGTTCAGCCCCTTGTCGCCGGTGTCCTTCCACAGCTCGAAGATCCGCTTCACGCCAGGAGAGGTCCACTCGCGCTTGCCGGCGATCCAGTCGTCGTACTCCTGGGGTGTGAGGACGCCGGACCCGAGGCCCGAGAGGAAGAACTGGATACCGAAGCCCTCTTTGTTGCCGAGCGCGAAGCAGGTGGCCCCGGTCGCCTTCTTGATCGCGGCGCAGCCGCTGACGAGCTCGCCCCAGGTCTTGGGCGGCGCGGCCGGGTCGAGGCCGGCCTGCTCGTAGAGCGTCTTGTTGTAGTAGATCGGATGCCCCTGCAGGGTGACCGGCACCGCGTAGACCTTGCCGTCCTTGCTGAACGCGTCCCAGCCCGCCAGCCGGCTCCTGTCCTCGGCCACGTACTGGTCCAGCGGGAGGAGCGCGTCGGCCCGGTCGCGGATCTGTCCTCCTCCGTTGAAGAGCATGACGTCGGGTCCCTTGCCTGCCTGGATCGCCGTACCGAGCAGGGTGTAGTACTGGTCGAACGGCTGGGCGACGAACTCGACCGTAACCCCCGGGTGCCGCTTGGCGAAGTGCGCCTTGGCCTGCTCGATGTAGGCCGCGGCGGCTGGTTCACCGGACTTCCAGTCCCACACCACGAGCTTCTGCTGCTCCTGCTGCGTGCCTCCGGGCGGGGACTCCGTCCGGGTGGCGCTGCCACAGCCCGCCACGGCCACTGCCGCGACGATCAAAGCCGACCATGACGCTCGCTGCTTCATCGCTGCCCGCTTCCCGGGAGTGGCCGCGGTCCGGCCGGCGGCTCCAAACGTAATTCGTATGACGTCTGATGGCAAGAGGCCCTCGCGTATACTGCTTCCAGGTCACCGGAGGCGATATGACGGCATCGCAGGAAACAGCCGGCAGTGTCCCGGCGCAACCGGCCTGGGTACGCCGCCCGGCGAGTCTCGCCAGAGCCGTGACGGCCGAGCTGGTGGAGCGCATCGTGCGCGGGGTGCACCCACCGGGAACCTCGTTGCCCCCCGAGCCCGCCCTGTGCGAGGCGTTCTCCGTGAGCCGCACCGTCGTGCGGGAGGCCGTCAAGATCCTGCAGGAGAAGGGGCTCGTGCAGGTCCGCCAGGGCTCCGGCACCATGGTGACCCCGCCGGCGACGTGGGACATGCTCGACGAACTCGTCCTCACCGCGACCATCGCCGAGGACGAGAGCCTGGCGATCCTCGACGACCTCGTCGTCACGCGGCGCGTGCTGGAGTCCGACATGGCCAACGTCGCCGCCCGCCTGGCCGGGCCCGACACCGTCGAAGGGTTGCGCGCCCTGGTGGACCAGATGGACGGGCTCGTGGACGACCCGGTCACCTACGCCGACAGCGACCGTGCCTTCCACGACACGATCATGCGCGCGTCCGGCAACCGCATCGCGCGCGCCGTCGTGCGCTCGCTGGAGGGCCAGGTGGTCAACACCGCCCGATACCTGGGCCGGACCGAGCGGGCCCTGTGCGTGGCGTCGAACCTCGGACACCGCCGCATCTACGAGCGCATCGCCGCCCACGATCCCGACGGCGCCGCCGAGGCGATGTTCCAGCACATCACCGAGGCCTGGATAGTGCGCCGCAGCGGAACGGCCGACCCGGTACGTCTGCGGCGTTAGCACGATCGCTCCCTTCAGGCGCGGCGCGCCTTGCGCCGGCACCGCCGCATTCGGGGGCAGTCATACGCCGGTGATGGTCCATTGGTTGTTGGTGTTGTCGTTCGGCGCCCACATCGCCACGGTGGAGCCGATGGTGCGGTTGCCCATGCCGTCCAGGGCGGTGCCGGTGCCCCGGTTGATGATCTGGTTGCGGCCGTTGCCCGTGCTGTTGAGGCGCCACTGCTGGTTGAGGCTGCCGCTCCAGGGCGCCTGCCGGGCACCGGCGCCGTTGGCGCTGTTGCCCCAGCTGTCGATGACCATGCCGTTGGTGCGGTTGACGATGCGACACCAGCCGCCCCCCAGGTCCACCAGCTGCCACTGCAGGTTGGTACTGCCGTCGTAGTTCCACTGTTTGAGCACCGAACCGGAGCCGACGTTTCCGCCGCTGTCCAGGACGAGGCCGGTGGTGACGTTGGAGATGCGGATGTAGGGGGCCGGCGCGCCGGACGCCGTCATGCGGTAGGTGTGGCCGGCCTGGCCGGTCAGGGTGACGACGTCAGGCTCGGGTTTGACGACGGTGACGGTGCCGCCGGACGTGGTGTCGATCACCTGGAGGGTCCCGGTGAACGAGCGGCCGCGGACGTTGATCGTCGCGTTGCGGTCGAATGCGATGAGGGCCTCGGTGGCCGCACCAGAGCTCCATGTGATGTCCACCGTGTGGCCGCCGCGTCCCCGAAGACCTCGCACCGTGCCGTTCGGCCAGGCCGGCGGCAGGGCAGGCAGCAGGTGCAGTTCGCCGGTGTGGCTGTGCAGCAGCATCTCGGCGATGCCGGACGTGGCGCCGAAGTTGCCGTCGATCTGGAACGGGGGATGCAGGTCGAACATGTTAGGCGCGAGCCGGTCCGGCCTCACCAGGAGGCGGAGCAGGGCGTGAGCGCGGGTGCCTTCCTCCAACCGCGCCCAGTAGTTGATCTTCCAGGCCAGTGACCAGCCGGTCCCGTCGTCGCCGCGCAGTTCGAGGGTGCGCCGCGCGGCGGTGAACAGGGCCGGGGTGCCGCGTCTGGTGATCTGGTTGCCGGGATGCAGGCCGTAGAGGTGGGAGACGTGCCGGTGGTTGGTCTCGGGTTCGATCCAGTCGTACAGCCACTCCTGGATGTTGCCGCGCGAGCCGGCCTTCGTCGGTGAGAGCCGGTCGCGGGCGGCCAGGACCCGCGTCCGGAAGTCGGCGTCGGTGCCGAGCGTTTGGGAGGCCTGGGCGCAGCCGTTGAACAGGTCGCGCAGGATCTGGTTGTCCATGGTGGGGCCGGCGCAGACGCTGACGCCCGAGTGGTGGGCCAGCTCCGGCGAGTTCGACGGGTTCGTCACCAGGTAGCCGAGGCTGGGTTCCGTGACGAGGGTGTCGAGGAAGAACTGGGCGGCGCCCTTCATGGCGGGGTAGTACTGCCGGAGGAACTCCAGGTCGCCGGTGAAGGTGTAGTGGTCCCAGATGAGGGTGGCCAGCCAGGCGCCGCCGGTCTGCCACATGCCCCAGAACGCGCCGTCCACGACCGAGGTCCCCCGCCAGGCGTCGGTGTTGTGATGGGTCACCCAGCCGCCGGCGTTGTACTGGACGCGGGCCGTTCGCGCGCCGCTTACGGTGAGGTCCTCGATCATCTTGAACACTGGCTCGTAGCACTCCGGCAGGTTCGTCGTGTCGGCCGGCCAGTAGTTCATCGGCAGGTTGGCGTTGATGGTGTATTTGGAGTCCCACGCCGGCGTGAGCGAGTCGTTCCAGATGCCCTGCAGGTTGGCCGGTTGGGTGCCTGGGCGGGAGGAGCTGATCAGCAGGTAGCGGCCGTACTGGAAAAGCAGCGCGGAGAACTGCGGGTCATCGGTGCTCGTGTGCTGGGCGATCCGCACGTCTGTCGGCTGGTCGGCAGCCGCCGTGCGGCCGAGGTCGAGCGTCGTGCGCCCGAAAAGCCGCTGGTAGTCGGCGATGTGCCGGCTGCGAAGGTCGTCGTACGTTCTGCCGGCGGCGGCGTTGAGGTGCCGGCGGGCGATGCCCTGGTAGTCGCCGCTGACATCGCGGAAGTCGAGGTAGCTGGAGCCGATGGAGATCAGCACCGTCGCGCTGTCGGCGTTGCGCACCTGCAGGGTTCCGCCGGAGCTGGTGACGTTGCCGCCGTCGGCGACGGCCCGGGCCAGGACGAGGAACCGGACGGAGCCGGGCACTCCTTCCATGTCGCCCGAGATGCCGTCGAGCGCGACCGTGGTCCCGTCCGGGCTGGAGCGGGTCGTGCGCTGCGGGCTGTCGAACGTCGCGGAGAACGTGATCGAGCCGGGCCTGTCGGCGGTCAGGCGGATGCCGATCACCTGGTCCGGCGCGCTCGCGAGCACCTCGCGCCGGTACCGTATGCCGTTCTGCAGGTAGGACACCGCCGTGGTGGCCGTCGTCAGGTCGAGGTAGCGGTTGTACTCCGAGACCCCGGCGGTGCTGCCGAGGACGAGGCGTAGGTCGCCGACGGTCTGGTAGGCCAGCTGGCCGACGGGGGTGCCCCGCATGTTCTGGTCGATCAGGGTCTGGGCCTGGCTCCACTGGTTCTGGAAGACCAGCTGCCGGATCTGCCCCAGCGCCGCCGCGCCCCGGGGGTTGCTCTGGTCGTAGGGTCCGCCGGCCCAGACGGTGTCCTCGTTGAGCTGCAACCGCTCGGTGTCGACGTTGCCGAACACCATGGCGGCCAGGCGGCCGTTGCCGATCGGGAGCGCGCGCAGCCAGTCCGTGCCGGCGCTCTCGTCGTACCACAGGGCCAGATCGTTCGCGGCGCTCACCTGGGGAGGGGGCGCCGAGGCTGCCCGGGCGGCGGCCGTCCAGCCCAGCGGCACCACCGCGGCTCCGGCCACACCGAATCTCAGCACTTGCCTTCGCGATAAGTCAGACATCTCGCTTCTCGTTCTCTGGAGGGGTTGCGCTCGGCGGGCCCTTCGGCGTGTGGCGGCAGGGTTTCAGCCGACCCGGGCGAGTTGCCACTGCTGGTGGGCGCCGCGAGCGGTGAAGGAGCCGGCCTTCGACCGCGCCGACGGATCGACGACCGCCGTGGCGGCCGCGCGGACCGGCAGGGCACCTGTCGCGGCCAGCGCGTTTCTCCGGCTCGGCCACCTTCGCTCCCTGCTCACGGGCTCTTTCCGGCCACAGGTCATGTCTCCTCCTCTGGCTTGTCGGCGCTGATCCGCGCCCTCTTGGTGTCCGTCGGCGCCGGTGGTCGCGGGCGGCAACACCGGCATCGGGAGCTCACATCCGGAATGGCTCCGCGTCGGTCCTCTGGACGGGGAGGTGCTGATGAATGACGTCTCGGCGGGTCTGCAGAACCCGAACACCGGCCGATCACTGGGCGTCGCAGACGGCGGGACTGTCTCCCAGCGCCGATGTTCGCGCTAACACTTCCTGCAGGGAAGGTAAAGGCGCCTGACGCGGCTCGTCAACCGTTCGCGGGGAAGAAACTTAATCAAGATCGAATCCACTTGCGCCGTGCCGTGCCCGTGGACCGTGCCGCGCCCACTCTTGACGTCGTGAAGAGGCGAATCAGGCTTCGGCGGCCATCGTGACGCGCCTGCTGATCCGCACAGGCAGGACCGGCACTCCGGCGGCCGGGGTGCATTCAGGCAGAAAATTAACGCCAATCCGGCGCTAGCTATCTGCCGTCACGGCGCAACTTCTGTGAAACTTTCACGGGCACGGATGGTGAGGGCGAGGCGTCCGTCGGACCGTCGGCTGAACTCCGCGACAGCGCGCTCATCAGAGTGCCGCGCCTGCCGGGGATGCCATCCATGCAGGTCAATGGGGGTCCCTGCGGCGGGGCCGCGGCGACCCGGCCGGCCTCGGTGGCGGCCTTGGGAGCCGCACGCCGGGCGACGCCCGCCTCGACGCTTTCCCGGGGCCGGTCGTACGCACGATCAGCCTGCTGGAGGTGCACGTCCACGACCCGGCTCGCCTTCTCGCGATGGGCCGGAGGCCGTTCGACGCCGAGGACCTCAACGAGGACCGACGGACAGGACGTCGTCGGGGCCGTCATGCACTTCGTCAACGGCCCGGAGTTCCTGCCCGGCGCCGACCAGCTGATGGACGTCGTGCAGGCGCGGCTGCTGCGCGTCGACGGGGGTGATGAGGTGAGCGACTGGAGCACCGCGCCCGTGAGGGCGAGGTTGGGCACGGGAACGAGGTCCGACGCCGACGGCCGGGCCGGTTGCAGGGGCGCGGGTGCGTGTCAGCCGAGTGCCTTGCGCAGCAGCGCCGTCAACTGGTCCTGCTCGTCGGGTGCGAGTCGTCCGACCGCCGTGCGGGCGAAGGTGAAGGCCGTTGCGAACCGGTGGTTGACCTCGTCTCCTCGGGGAGTTCGCGCGACGAGCCGTGCGCGGCGGTCCCGGGGGTCGGTTTCGCGGGTCACGAGGCCGAGCGCTTCGAGACGCGCGACGATCTGGGTGACGTTGGAGGCATCGCAGCCGAGCTCCTCGGCCAGGGCGCCCATGCCGCGTCGCTCATCGAGTCGCCCGAGCACACATGCCTGCGCCGAGCTGAGCGAAAGCCCGGCCGCGGCCGCCTCGTAGGCGCGGTCGTATACGTCGACCAGGTCGAACAAGACAGCTTCGGCCTCGGACGAGGTGACTACGGGTCCGTTCGGCAGCGCCATGGCTCTCAGCCTAGAGGAGTTATTTGATTCACTCAAATAGCTGTGGTCCAATGATGCTTGATTCACTCAAGTAAATCCGGAGGGCCGATGGACAGCACAGTTGAGCGCACAGCGGGCGGCGCGATCGTGGCGCCGCAGATGAACGCGGTCGTCCTTGACCGGTTCGGCGGGGTCGACGAACTCTCGTTGCGCCGGATACCGCTCCCGGAGGTCGGCGACGACGACGTCCTCATCCGGGTGGAGTACGCGGGGGTCGGGTCCTGGGACGCGGTCGAGCGGGAGGGGGACTACGACGGCGTTTTCGGCGTCGCGTCGACCTTCCCCTATGTCCTCGGCTGGGACGCGGCGGGCACGGTGGCCGCGCTCGGACGCAACGTCACCCACTTCGACCTGGGCGAGCGTGTCTACGCTGCGACGATGCCGGTGCCGCGTGGCGGCTTCTACGCCGAGTACGGCGTCGTCGAGGCGGAGTTCGTGGCACGGGTGCCCGACCGGGTACCGACCGAACAGGCCGGCGCGATGGCTTGGGATGCGCTGACCGCGCTGAGCGGCCTCGATCTGCTCGGCCTGCGGCCGGGCCGGACGCTCATGGTCTTCGGGGCCAGCGGGGGCATCGGGCACATGGCCGTGCAACTGGCGCGGCACAGCGGCATCCGGGTGCTGGCCGTGGCCTCCGGTGACGACGGTGTCGCGCTGGCCCGGCGGCTGGGCGCCGACGAAGCCGTTGACGGCCGCAAGGTCGATGTGCCGGCCGAGGCATTGAAGTTCGCGCCGGGCGGGCTCGATGCGGCTCTGGTCACCGTGGGAGGCGAGACCACCGAACGGTCTCTTCGCGCGATCAAGACCTCGGGACGGATCGCCTGGCCGAACGGGGTCGGGCCCATGCCTGTGACGTCGCCGGGCGCGGCAATGTCCCACTACGACGGGGATCGAAGCCGCGCCGCCACCGATCGGCTGAATGCGATCATCGAGGCGAGCTCCTTCGAGGTCAACATCGCCCGGACCTTCCCGATGGAACGGGTCGCGGATGCGCACCGCGCCCTGAAGGACCACTATGTCGGGAAGCTGGCCCTCAAGGTCGGATAGGAAGCGACAAGCCGCCCGAGGCTCCTGCTGCCAACGGCGGCAGTTCACCCCCGCAGGCAGGGTGAACACGACGCTGAAGGGTCGGCCTCAAGACCCCACGCGACCGGCAGCCTTCGCTCACCTTGCCCAGGCTGTCCAGCGCTCGCGCGGGCGCAGCGCCGAGGGCCGGCCGGTGACGTCGAAGGCGTGCTCCGCCACGCCGGGGACGCCGCAGTAGGCGACACGGCTGCCGAGCGCGTACACGAGCGTGTCGTCGCCGACCTCGCCGACCTCGCCGCCGAGGACGGCGATGCGGTGCCGGCTGGCGCAAGGACGGCGAGGGGGTGATCGTCTCGGGCCCGTCGGCCGACCCGCATCAGCGTCTGGGCCAGCACCTGGCCATGGAGCTGCAGATCGTCTTCCACGCGCCGTTCCGCCGCATGCCCGCCTTGCGCCACGCCGTCACCCTGTGCCTATCTGCCTCACCTCATCGGTAGGAGTCGATGAGCCGGGCGAGGTGCCTGCCGGCGATCTCCAGTGGTGCCTCGCTCTGGGACACCTGCGCCGACAGCTCGGCGCCCTCCAGCATGTTGATCACGCTGTGGGCGAGATCGTGCGCCAGGTCGTCGGCAAATCCGGCACGGGTGAGCTTGTCGCGGACCAGCATGCGCCAGTTCTCGTAGGCGTTCTCCGCGGCCTGCTGGATCTCGGGCACCCGGCCGGCGCTCTCCAATGCCGTGGTGGTGACGGGACAACCGTCCAGCCAGCCGGACTCGCGCAGCCCCTCGGCCAGGTCGCGGGTGCAGGCGAGCATCGCCGCGGCTGGATCGTCCTCCTGGTCGAAGGCCGCGCGCAGGAATTCCGCGAACTCCCTGTCCCCGTGGCGGACCGCCTCGACGGCCAGCTCGCGCTTGCCGCCGGGGAAGAAGTGGTAGACGGAGCCGAGTGTGGCCTGGGCCTCCTGGGAGATCTGTTTGAGGCCCGTCGCCTCGAACCCCTGTCGCTGCATCAGGCGAGAGGTTGCCCGGACGATCCGCTCCCGGGTGCCGATCTCGTGCTGGGTCCGCATGGCCCTCATCGTACTGGATAGAGCGTTCATTCTAGTCACGTGCTACTGTGCCAGCGCCTAGATAGAGCGTTCATTTTAGTGATGGGGAGAGCACGGATGAAGTCTGTGACAGTGATCGGATTGGGCCCCATGGGGCAGGCCATGGCCGGCGCCTACCTCGAAAGCGGGTACGAGGTGACCGTGTGGAACCGCACGCCTGCCAGGGCGGACGAACTGGTGGCGCGGGGCGCGAGGAGATCGGAATCCGTCGAGGCGGCGCTCACCGCCAACGAGCTCGTGGTGCTGAGCCTGATCGACTACGACGCGATGGATGCCATCCTGGCCCAAGCCCCGCGTACCGCCCTGGACGGACGCACCCTCGCCAACCTCACTTCCGACACCCCGGACAGGGCACGTCAGGCGGCCGCATGGCTGGCCGAGCGCGGAGCCGTACAGATCACCGGGGGCGTGCAGGTGCCGCCCCCGGGCATCGGCACGCCGGACGCCATGACCTACTACAGCGGCCCGAAGGACGCGATCGAGGAGCACCGGCCCGCCCTGGAGGTGCTGACCGGGATCGAGTACCTCGGCGAGGACCACGGACTGGCGGCGCTGTACTACCAGATCGGGATCGACATGTTCTGGACGGCGCTGGCAGGCTACCTGCACGGCCAGGCAGTGGCGGAGGCCAACGGGATCTCGGCACAGGATTTCCTGCCGCACGCGGCGAAGACCATGGACCTCCGCTATTTCCTGGAGTTCTACGCGCCGCGCATCACCGCAGGCAACCACGAGGGGGACGTCGACCGGATCTCCATGGGCGTGGCGAGCATGGAACACGTGCTGCACACCACACAGGCATCCGGCGTGGACGGCTCGCTTCCGGCCGCCGTCCTGAAGATCTTTCGCCAAGGCGTCGCCGCCGGCCACGGCCGGAACAGCCTCACGAGCTTGATCGGCGTGCTGAAGCAGCGCTGACGTATCACCGATCCAGTCCCAGCAGGGGGCCTCGATGCTTCCACGTGCGCCTGCCTGCTCGTCGCCGCGCTCCCCCGGCCGATGCACAGGTCCCGCGCGACCGACTTCAGCGTCCGCCGGTCGCGGTGCCCACCGCCAGGAGCAGGCAGGAGAAGTGATCGCGTCCGGGCAGAGACGGTCGCCCGCGTCCCAAGAGAGACGCGGGCGAGGAGGGCTCAGCCGACGGCCGGACCCGGGATCGGAGCGTAGCCGCCGAACTTGTGCGGCGGCAGGACCGAGGGACTGGGCTCGATGTTCAGGCCCAGGGACCCACTGGCGAGGCGGGCCAGCAGGGACCCGGTGCCTGGAGCGTTGGGGCCGGAGCCGAACGCCGCCGGGTTACCGGTGACCGTGCCGTCGATCCGTTCGAAGCCGCGGAAGGGCGCGCCCGAGGCGGTCGTCTTGTTGACGTAGAGGGCGCCGTCGGCGCCCCGGACGTAGCAGGCGGTGACATTGGCCTGGTAACTGATGGCGACGTCGCTGGTGACGGTGCCGCCGAGAGGCTTCCAGACGTACGGGACGGTGTACAGGTTGAGCGTCCAGAGGCCGTGGTCCGCGCCCCGGGCGGCGATGAAGCCGCCGCCGAAGACGGCGTCCTCGGCGACGGCGATGTTGCTGCTCACCTGCAGATCGGCGAGCGGCTCGAAACCGGTGACGCCGCTGGTGCTCACTCTGTTGACGTAGACGCGGTTGTCGGCTCCCCGGATGAACACCCGGATGGTGTCGATCGGGACGACGAAGGTGCGGGTGGCGGTGATGTCGCTGGTGGCATAGCCGCCGAGGCTGCTCCAGCCACTCCACGCGCCGCCGTTGAGGTTGTTGGTCCACACCGCGCCGTCGGTGCCGCGAGCGAAGATCCGCACGCTGGTCGGCGGCACGAGGTTGGGGACGATCGCCTCGACGTCGCCGGTGACGGTCAGGCCGGGCACCTGCGAGTAGCCGGTGACGGCGCCGGACGGGGTGATCGTGTTGGTGTATACCTGGTCGTCGGTGCCGCGGACGAAGAAGTGCGTGCCGTACGAGTTCACCACCACCGACGGATCGCCGACGATCACGCCGCCGAGCGACTGGAAGGCGCCGAAGGCGGAGCCCGAGCGGGGGCTGTACAGCAGCGAGCCGTCGGCGCCGCGTACGGCGACGCCGGTCGCGACGGGGGTGCTGGCGCGGTTGAAGGCCACGGCGGGGGTGCCGAGGTCAGGCAGGTCGGCCGCGTACGGCGGCGGGACGGCGGAGGCGGAGGCGGAGGGCGCGAGCGCCAGAACTCCTGCGGCGACGGCCAGGATCACGCTTGCCGTCAGGGTCTTGCGTAACCAGTGAGGCTCGGTCATCGAAGTCCCTTCTTCGGTTAGGTGACCTGTATTCGTCCATGGACGGCATGTGGATCACCGGCGGATCCGCCGGGCTCCGGCAGCGGGATCACCTTCTGCCCGGGCCTCACGTCGGCCACGAGCACCGGCTTCCACCGCCTTCGCGTCATCACTGCGGCGCAGATGGTAGGAGACGGTGGCGGTGGCCAGCGCGGCACCCCAGATCGGCCAGAAGCACTCCGGCAGCCAGGCACCCCATTCGGACAGGGCGAACCGGCCCGCGATCGTCCAGCGGATGTAGGTCAGTCCGGCCACGGCAATGATGATCGAGACGAACCCGGCCGGGATGACCGCCAGCAAGGGGGGTACCCGCCTGCCCCGCAGGCCGGGAATCCAGCGCGGGAAGATCTCCCCCCATCGCTGGGTGAGCCCGAGGGTGAGCACGCCGCCGAACGCGCCGAAGGTCGCCAGGTAGGCGCCCGCCAGCCACAGGCCGTCCTCGCCTTCTGCCAGGAACTCCGGGCTCACACCGAGCGGGATGCCCAACGCCCATGCCCACCGGGTGGCGCAGTACACCAGAGGCACCGCGACGGCCACGTACACGGCTATGCGGCCCCGCTGCGGGGTGAACCAACGCGTGCGGGCCTGGCTGCTGCCGTACGCCAGCGCCGCGGCGGCCAGCAACAGTCCGCCCAGCACGCAGAGGAGCTGGTTCAGGACGGGCCATGGCCAGGCATCGGCGAAGGTGGCGCCGCCCAGGCTCCAGCCGAAGACCGGTGCCACCAGCAGCAGCGGCGTGTAGGCGACGCCCATCATCAGCCGCGAATCGGGAATCACCAGAATCAAGATCGCGGCGATCGGCCAGGCCAGGAACAACGGAGCACGACGATCGCTCCTGCGGGTGAGCGCCAGCGCCGTCACCGCGGTGAGCAGGCTGAAGGCGGCAATCCACCAGCCGAAGCGTGGCGTCGTCCCGGCCAGGATGGACAGCGCGCCGTCCGGGTCGGGATCGGAGGCTCCCCAGGGGAAGCCGGGCAGGCCGAGCGCCCACGCCGAGCCGAGAACGCCATAGGTCAGCGCCCACAGCGCCGCCGCGTAGCCGCGCCAGGCGGAAGTGCGTGTTTTCATGTGATCAGCCTCGCCGGGCGGCGGACCGGCGCCCAGATGCCGTTCGGCACATCCGGCCACCGCCACAGGTGCCGAACGGCACCTGTGGCCGGTTTCCACGGTGGACGTATCGTCGGTCCGGTGAGCTGGATGTGGATTGTCGTGTCGATATCGCTGCTGGTCCCCGTCGCAGGGGCGGCGGCAGCGCTGTCGCGCTCGTCGCTCGGGTCGCGTCTGCCCGCGCCTGCATGCGTGGCCGCGGCCGTGTCGCTGGCCGTCACGCTGGCCCACGTCGCCGGCGTTGTGCGGCCCGAGCCGGCCGCCGCCGCACTGGGAATGATCGAGAGTCTGGCGCTCATGACGCTGACCGGCCTGATCGTCCGGTACGCGCCGGCCCGGTGGGCAGCGGTGGCCGCGCCGGCGGCGGGCCTGGCCTCGGCCACCTGGCTGCTGCGCTTCTTCGCCCCCGCCTCGCCGCTGGAAGCGCTGGGCGCGTGCCTGTTCTGGGGGCTGGGTGCGCTCCTGGCCGCCGGTGCCGGAGGTTACCTGCGCTTTCTCGATGTACGGCAGTCCCGCGTCGTGGCCGGCTCCCGCACCGCATTGCGGCTTCAGCTGGCCAGAGACCTGCACGACTTCGTCGCCCACGACATCAGCGAAATGGTGGCGCACGCCCAGGCGGGCAGGGTCGCGGGCGATCCGCTGCAGGCGCTCGAACGCGTCGAAGCCGCAGGGCAGCGCGCCATGTCGATGCTGGACCGCACGCTGGACATGCTGCACCACGACCGGCCCCTCACCTCCCCCGGTGACCTCAGCGGCATCCGCGAGGCGGCCGAACGTTTCTCCGCCGCCGGTCCCGCGCCGGTCCACCTGCGCATGGACCCTCAGGTAGCGATCCCGGCGGAGACCGCGGTCCTGGCCTACCGGATCGTCATCGAAGGACTCACCAACGTCCGGCGGCACGCTTCCCGGGCCAGCCGCGTCGACCTGGACATCAGCGCCGGAGGCGGCCTGATGGAGATCACGATGACCAACGACGGCGTGACACGAGCGCGAAGCGGCCGGCGCGGCGGATCCGGCCTGCCCGGCCTGACCGCCCTGGTCCATGAACAGGGCGGTGAACTGGTCACGCAGGCCGTACCGGACGGGTGGTCGCTGACCGCGCGCCTGCCGATGGCACAATCGCCGGAGTGTCCACCCGCATCCTCATCGCCGACGACCAGGAAGGCATTCGAAGCGCCTTCCGCATGATCCTCGACGCCCAGCCCGACATGACGGTCGTGGCCGAAGCCGCCGACGGCCGCACCGCGATCCACACCGCCAGGACGATCAAGCCGGACGTCGTGCTCGCCGACATCCGGATGCCCGGAGCCGACGGCATCGAGGTGGCCCGTGCCCTCGCCGACACCGACATCCACGTGGTGATCGTCACCACCTTCGGGCTCGACGAGTACGTCCACGCGGCACTGCGGCACGGCGCCTCTGGATTCATCCTCAAACGTTCCGGCCCCACCTTGCTCATCGAAGCCATCAGGGCCGCCACGAATGGCGACATGCTCATCAGCCCGGAGCTCACCATCCGGCTGCTGCGCGAACACCGCCTGCCGCACGAGACGCCGAACGTCGTCCTCACCGAGCGGGAAGACGAGATCGTGGCACTGGTCGCGCACGGCGGGACCAACGCCGAGATCGCCGCGGAACTCTTCCTCTCCGCGGGCACGGTGAAGAACCACATTGCGGCCATCCAGCGCAAGACCGGCGCCAGAAACCGCGTCGCCATCGCGGCCTGGGCATGGGCGACCGGCAGGGCCGAGCCCTGATCAGGGGCTGCCCGGACCGGCGCGGGGTCGGTTCGCCGGAACCTGAGGAGAGGGGGGCGGCCGTCGGATGCGGCGAACGATCCGCGTGGCCTTCTCCTTCGGTCCGCCGATGACTGCTACATCTCGTGCTCCCAGCTGCCGCGCGTGTCGACGTCCGCAGCATCCGCCAACGCTTCCAGCTCCGCGATCTCCTCGTCGGCGAGATCGATGCCGCGAGCCCGGACCAGTCCGTCGATGTAACCGGCCTTCGTGACCCCGACGATCGGGGTGGTCCCCTTGGCGATGGCCCAGGCGGTGGCGACATCGGCGGCGGACCCGCCCCGGTCCTGGCCGATCCTCCCCATCCTGTCGGTCAGCGCCCGCAGCCGGGGCAGGATGCCGTTGTACGCCGCCGCCCGGACACTGCCCTCAGGCAACGGGCCGGCCGCGGTGTACCTGCCGGTCAGCGCCCCTTGTTCGAGGACCATGTAGGAGAGGAACCGCACGTCGTGCTCGCGGCAGTGGTCGAGGATGCCCGCGCGCTCGGAGCTCCGGTACAGGAGGCTGTAGTGGTTCTGGACCGCCTCCACGCGGAAGCCGGCCTCGCCGAGGATCTGATCGGCAAGAGCGATCTCCTCGAGGTTGTGGTTCGAGACGCCCACATGCTTGATCTTGCCGCTCTTCAGCGGCGGGATCAGAAGCGGCGTCCATCGTGCCACGTCGGCAGGGTTGTGGATCCAGTAGAGATCCACATAATCCGTACCCATTCGGTCGAGGCTCTGCTCCAGCATGTCCGCGACCGGATCGTCGCCGTCGCCCGCGATCTGCGGGGTGAACTTCGTCGACAGCTGGTACTCGCTGCGGTCGTAACCCTTCAGCGCCTGGGCGAGGACCGCCTCCGAGCGGCCCATGCCGTACACCACGGCGGTGTCCCACAGGGTGAAGCCGTTGGAATGCGCCTTCTCGACGACCTTTCGCAGGCCGGGCCCGGTCAGCTGACTGCCGAAATAGCCGTCGCCCACCTCGCCGCTGTCTCCCCAGGCCCACGTGCCCAGCGCCACCGCCGGCACGGTCAGCGTCCTGCTCGTCATGTCATGCCTCCATTGCTTGTTCGGCCATGTCCGTATCGCAGGTCCAGGACACCCGGCCTGACCGCGCGTGTGGCAGAGCGCGTTCATAGGGGGGACGAACTCAACCCCCCTTGCCGCCGCCACCTCGCGAAACCCGCGGCTACCGTGGAGGGCATGGACCACCGGCCCGACCACCGCGACCAGATCCGGGACTTCCTGGCCACCCGGCGCGCCAAGCTCACCCCCGAGCAGGTCGGGCTGCCCACCAGCGGCCGGCGCCGGGTCCCCGGGCTGCGCCGCGAAGAGGTCGCGGTGCTGGCCGGGGTGAGCACCGAGTGGTACACCCGGCTGGAGAAGGGCCACATCAGCGGCGTGTCCGAAGGGGTGCTCGGCGCGGTCGCCCAGGCCCTGCGCCTGAGCCGGGACGAACGCATCTACCTGTTCGACCTGGCCCACGCCGCCCGGCCCGCCCGCCGCGCGCCCTCGCGCCGCAAGGACGTCCAGGTCCCGCCGCGGGTCCAGTGGCTGCTCGACTCCATGACGATGTCGGCGGCGTGGCTACGCAACGGCCGCGCCGACATCGTCGCCGACAACGCGCTGGCCCGGGCCCTGCTCGCGCCGGTCTTCGACAGCCCCGCCACGAGGCACGGCCGCGCCAACATCGCCCGTTACGTCTTCCTCGACCCGGGCTCGCAGCGGTTCTTCGTCGACTGGGACGAGGCCGCCGGCGTCAGCGCCGCGCTGCTGCGCGCCGAGGCCGGACGCGAGCCCCATGACCGGGCCCTGCGCGACCTCGTCGGTGAGCTGTCCACGCTCAGCCCCGAGTTCCGCAGCCGGTGGGCCGTCCACGACGTGCGCATCCACCACGACGGCGACAAGCGGCTGTGGCACCCCCAGGTCGGCGGCCTGGAGCTGACCTACCAGTCTCTCGACCTGCCCATGTCCAACCGGACGGTGTACGGCCTCACCATCTACACCGCCGAGCCGGGCAGCACCTCGGAAGAGCGGCTCAAGCTCCTGGCCAGCCTGGCGGCCACCCAGCCGGCACCCACCGCCAGCCGGCCGAGTTGAAGCGCGCCGACCTGCTCACCAGCGCAGCTGGTCGACTGCGGCACAGGTATGCGAACCACAGCGCTGATCGTCCAGGAGAAGTCGCAGGCCACCGTTGTGGTGCCCCGAGTTCGGCGTCGGCGGTGGTTGCACGCACACCGGATGGTGTCCAGGTGCCTCCTGGATCGGCCTTCGAGCGGCTGAGGTGAGCTCTTCCGACGGCAGGGCGTTCAGGCGGAGGGCCAGGTGGGTCTCCAAGGCGCGGTCGGGGCCGTCCCAGCCAGGGCCGAGCAGGTCGGTGATGCGGCGCAGCCGCTTGTAGAGGGTGTTGGCGTGGATGTGCAGCACCGCGCACGTGTCGGCGTGGTGGCGGTGATGATCCAGGTAGGCGGTGGCGGTCGCGACCAGGTCGGCGGATCTGCGGTGGGTCAGCAGCGGTCCGATCGTGGCCGCGAGGAAGCGGGCCAGCTCACCCGATCGCGCCTGGCGGAGCAATACCGGGTAGACGCCGAGCTCGTCGGCCAGGGCGCAGCCGGTCCGGCCCAGCGCGCGCAGCAGCGTCACGGCGTCGGCCGCTTCCTCGTACGCCCGCCGCACACCCGCGGGACCGTCCGCCGCCTCAGGTGTGGCGGCCACGGCGGCCACGGTGGCGGGACCGAGCGCGGGGAGGCGGGCGCGGACGGCGGCCGGGTCGCGCGCGGGCAGCAGCACCACCGAACGGCCGTCGTGCTCGGCCGCCCAGCCGCCGTCGCGGCACAGGCGTTCGGCGGCCTCGGGGGCGGGCGGGTGAAGAACGGTGACGCTGCCGGTGTGGTCCAGGTCCACACCGGCCAGCGCGGCCCGGCGCCTGGCGGCCGACGCGTCCAGCCTCCCGCCGAGCAGGGCCGCGACCAGCTCGCCGCGGGCGCGGCGCTCGGCCTCGGCCAGCGCCCGCTCGGTGGCGATGGCGAGCGCCAGCACGGTCGCCCCCGTCTCCAGCAGATGCGCGGGCGGCTCGGCGCCGCGGACGACCAGCTCGCCGACCAGTTCCTCGCCCACAAGCACCGGCACGGCTCGTACGGGCCGCCGCGCCGGCGTCAGGAACTCCACCTCGGTCCCGAGGGCGTCGGCCAGCGCGGTGACGATCTCGGCCGGCCCGCCGCCACCGGTGGCAATGCGTACCAGGCGCTCGTGCAGCTCGACCGATCGGCTCAGGGCATCGGTGGCGCGCTGGTAGCGCTCGAACAGCCGGGCATTGTGGATGGCCACCGCCGCGTGGGTGGCCAGGGACGACAGCAGGATCACCTCGTGGTCGGCGAACGGCCGGGGCGCCCGCGAGGCCGCGAACAGCACGCCGATGGCCTGGTCCGCGACCCGCAACGGCACGCCGACGATCCCGGCGAGCCGTTCGGCGGCGGCCGCCGCGTCGATCCCCGGCACGTGCCGCAGCTTCCGGTCGGCCAAGTAGTCGGCGCTCCACAGCGGCTCGCCGGTCCGCATGATCAGCCCGCCGAGGCCGCTGCCGGCGGGCACCTCGATGCCGTCCAGCGCCTTGCCGAGCGTCCCCTCCGCGACCTCGATCCGCAGCACGTCGTCGTCACCGGCCAGCATGATGTACGCGACGTCCACGGCGAGCAGCCGCCTGGTCTCCGCAGCTACCCGGCGTAGCACCTCGCCGGGCGCGTGGATGGAGGTCAGACGGCTGCCGAGGTCGTTGAGCGTGGCCAGCTCCGCCGCGGACGGGCCCGGACCGGTGGCCGCGCGTGGCCGTGAGGCGCTCACTTGGCGAAGGCCACCAGTTCCTCGTTCAGGCGTTCGGGCTGGTCGGCCATGACGACGTGCCCGCACGCGTCGATCACGGTGGCGGTGGCGAGCGGGTTGAGCGCGGCCGAGGCGGCAGCGTGCCCGCACGGCCAGAACTGGCTGTCCTGCCCGGCCAGGAACAGGATCGGCACCTCCGCGCGGCTCGCCACATCCCGCCAGTCCTGGAAGGCGTGGTCCCGCAGGAGCGGCAGCGTCTCGGGCCCCGGGCCCGGCAGGGACGCGCGCAGCGCCGCCATCTCCCGCGTGTAGGGCGGGTTGCCGCGGTCGGTGGCGGGGATGCCGTGGTCGAAGTAGGTGCCGACGTTGTCCTGAGTCAGGCCGTAGAAGCCGAACGCCCAGGAGCTGTCGTTGACCATCTTGGGTGTCTGGTCCACGCTGACGACGCCGCGTACCCGGTCGGTGCCGAACACGTCGATGTAGGCCCAGATCGCGTTGGCCCCCATGGAGGCGCCGACCAGCAGCGCGTCCTTGACGTCCAGCGCCTCGAGGAGATCCGCCAGGTCGGCGCCGTGGCGGGCCATCCGCTGGCCGTACGGCGGGCTGTCGGACTCGCCGTGCGAGCGCCGGTCGAAGGCCAGCACCCGGTGCCCCGCCTCCGCCAGCGCGCGCTGCTGCGGCGCCCAACCGGCGGCGGGCGCCCCATAGCCGTGCACGAGCACCGTGACGGGCCCCGCCCCCTCGTCGAGATAGTGCAAGCCGACCCGTCGCGGCTGGTGATCCTCGGCATGCCACGCTCCTTCAAATGATCTTGCCTGGGTTGAAGATTCCGGCCGGGTCGAGGGCGGCCTTGATCGCCCGGTGCAACGTCAGGACGTCCTCCCCCAGCTCGGCCCGCATGCCGCGTTTCTTCAGCAGGCCCACGCCGTGCTCGCCGGTCACGGTCCCGCCCAGGGCGACGGCGTCGTCGAGGATGGCTTCGAACGCCGCCTGCGCCCGGCCACGGGCCTCGTCGTCACCCTCCGGGACGACGATCAGCGGGTGCAGGTTGCCGTCGCCGGCGTGCGCGATGTTGGCGATGTGCACGGCGTGCGCCTTCGCGTGCGCCTCGATCCGGGCGAGCATCTCCGGCACCAGCCCGCGGGGCACGCACACGTCCTCCGTCAGCACCGGCCCGAGCCGCTCCAGCGCCGGGTAGGCGAGCCGTCGGGCGGAGAACAGCGCCTCCGCCTCCTCGGCGTCGGTCGACCGCGTGCTCCACGTGGCGCCGGCCTCGTCGAAGCACGCCCGCAGCGCGGCCGCCTCCTCGTCGCCGGTGTCCACCCTGCCGAGCAGCAGCACGTTGCCGAGGTCGGCCAGGCCCATGTTCTTCCAGTCGTCCACCGCCCGCAGGCAGTAGCGGTCGACCAGCTCCAGCGCGCTGGGCGTGATGCCGGCGGCGGCCGTGGCCGCGACCGCCCGGCCCGCCGCCACCAGCGAGCCGAACGCGCCCACGACGGTCTTCGGCGGCCCTTCCGGCAACCGCAGCAGGCGCACCGTGACCTCCGTGATCACCCCCAGCGTGCCCTCCGAGCCGACGAACAGTCCGGCCAGGTCGTAACCGGCAACGCCCTTCCTGGTCCTACGCCCCACCCTGACCAGCTCGCCCATGCCGGTGACCACCTGCATGCCGAGGACGTAGTCGCGGGTCACGCCGTATTTCACACAGCAGACGCCGCCCGCGTTCGTGGCGGCGTTGCCGCCGATGGTGGACCACGGGGAACTGGCCGGGTCGGGCGGGTACCAGAGGCCGCGTTCGGCGGCGGCCGCCCGCAGGTGATCGTTCACCACACCGGGCTGCACGACGGCGAGTTGCTCGGCCTCGTCCACCTCCAGGATGCGGTCCATGCCGTCGAGCGCCAGCAGCACGCAGCCGTCCACGGCGTTCGCGCCGCCGGACAGGCCGGTGCCGGCACCGCGCGTCACGACGGGCACCCGGTGCTCCGCACAGGCCGCGACGACCGCGCGCACCTGCTCGGGGTTCTGCGGCCTGACCAGCGCCACCGGTCTGCCGGCCGGCGCCCAGGCGGCCTGGTCGCGGGCGTGCGCGGCCATGATGTCGGCATCGCGGAAGATCCGGCCGGGCGGCACAGCGGCGGCCAACGCCTCGAGAAATGACACACCCAGCACGTTAACAATCCATCGATGGGTGAGGTGAGGTGGGCATCCTCCACCATTCGCGGCTTCTGGGGTGGGATGTCACCCCTGCGCCCAGTCCTGCGGCGCAGGACCATCCCGGGTGCCGCCAAGCTCATGAGCCGCACATGCCTGCCCGGTCACGAGCCGCTCCGCGTGGTCAGATGGGTGATCGCGCGCGTCGCTGCCCGCGCCCGTTCCCGCTTCCGTCCTCGTCAGCACAGGCAGGGCCGGCAGGGCCGTCGTCGTCTGCTTGATACATCGGGCCTCCTGGTGGATCAACCAGGGTGAAGGGTGTGGCTCGGCGTGTTGATCAGAAGCGGAACATCTCGGCGAATCGGCTGAGCAGCGCGGGATCGCCTTCTACGCGCATGCTGCCGTCATGGAGTAGCTCGTTCGGGCTCCTGGCGCCGCTCATCAGTTCGCGGACGGGGTGTCCGGTCAGCCGTTCGATGACGAGGTCGGGGGCGGAGTGCGGGCCGATGCCGACCATGAGTTCGCCATCGGTGATCTGCAGGCGGAGCGTGAAGTCGCCCATGCGGACCTCGTAGCCGGCGGTGACCCCACCGGCTGCTTCCGGCCGGTAAGCGGTGCGGAAGGACATGGCGACCGCTTCGGCGGTGACGAGTTCGCCGGGGCGAGGCTCGGCGAGGGTCCGCGCGCCCCAGCGGCCCAGCGCGATCAGCGCGGGTTCGAGGTCGCGTCCGTAGTCGGTGAGCTCGTAGACCACGGCGCGCTCGGGGTACGGCAGCGCGCGACGGGTGGCCAGCCCTGTCTCTTCCAGCTGCTTGAGGCGGGCCGAGAGGATGTTGGTCGGAATGGCCGGTAGGCCCCTGTGCAGGTCTGTGAAGCGCTGGGCTCCGGTGAGCAGGTTACGGATGATCAGCATGTTCCACCGTTCGCCGACCATTTCCATCGCGCGGGCCAGGCCGCAGAACTGTCCGTACTGCCGAGACGCCATGATGCAAATCATATCCCTTACTTCAGTTGACACAGCACACTTGTAAAAGACAAGCTTGCTGCCAGCCGGCCCGCGAAGCAGGTCCGCGCGAGTCGTCGCCAAGGAGCAATCACATGACCGCCCGTCGTCCACGCCGTGACCGCCCCCGAGCAGCAGCCGGGCAAGAACATCCAGCACTCGGCGGCATCGGCCTGATCCGGATGCCGGCCCGGCGCCCCTCGTCCTCACCGGATCCGCCGTGTTCACCACCGGCGTCGCCGACCTGACCGATCGGCCGATCCGAACCCCCATTTGCGCAAGAGCGCAGCCTTCGGCCGGCCCACCACGGGGTCGCATCCCCGCTGCAGAATGGAGAAACGCATGTCGTTCCAGGCCTACCTCGACAACATCGAGGACAAGACCGGGCTGTCGCCACGCCAGTTCATCGCTCTGGCGAAGGAACGCGGCTTCGACGACCCGTCCGTGAAGGCCGGAGTGATCGTCGACTGGCTGAAACAGGATTATGATCTTGGACGTGGACACGCGATGGCGTTGGTGCACGTCATCAAGAAGGGGTCGAAGATCGACGCCAAACACGTCGGCAGCTCGGGCGCCCATCGCGACGAGTCCGACACACTATGGCTGGACGGCAAGAACAACCGGTCCTGACGAGCCGGAGGGCCCGCGGCATCCGGCGGCGGCCCTCTGTGCGCCGCCGTCCGGTGGAGGGGTAGGGCCAGGCCCACCTCCTCCTCGGTCCAGGGCCCGTGCGGTGACTGGCCGGAACGCGATTGACTGATCGACACGCGACGAGTGGCAGCCTCGTGACCGCGAGGGCGCTCGTGCGAGACCCGGAGTGATGATGAGCCTGGCGAGCCTGGGGCTGACCGGCGAGCAGGAGCGCCTCTACCGCTACCTGCTGCGCCACCCGCAGGCGGATCTGACGACGGCCGGGGGCGAGCTGGTCATGCCCGGCGTGGAGCCGGTGGTGGCCGAGCTGCGGGCGCTGGGCCTGGTGGACGGCACGCTGACCGCGCTCCCCCCGGCCGCCGCGGTCGACGTGCTGGTGCGGCGGCGCATCGAGCAGACGCAGCGCCAGCTCACCGAGCTGACACTCGCCTGGGACGTGCTCACCGAGCTGACGGAGGAGCACCGCAGCGGCCGGCCGGTCCAGCTGGTCGAGCACATCCCCGAGGGGGCGGCCGTCACCCGCCGCATGCGCACGCTGCTGGCCGCCGACCCCGGCGAGTTCGCGCACCTGAAGATCCGCGCCGACCACAGCTCGCCCGGCTACGACGACCGGCCTTTCCAGCGGCTGCTGGCGCGCGGGTTACGCAGCCGCACCCTGTTCCCGGCGCACACGCTGGAGGACCGGGGTGAGGAGTCGCACGCACGGTCCTTGCACGCCCTGGGCGACCTGCACCGGGTGACCACCGAGCCGGTCAGGCACCTGGCCATCGTCAATCGGACGGTCGCCTTCGTCCAGGCCGACCCCGCCCGGGCGAGCTCCGGGGCGCTGCAGATCCGCCAGCCGGGCCTGGTGGCCATGCTGGCGGACGTCTTCGACGGTATGTGGGCCCGAGCCCGCGACCTGGACGATCTGCCGCTGTCGCCGATCGAGCAGCAGGTGCTGCGCGCGCTGACCATTCACGACAACGACGAGACCGCCGCCCGGTCGATCAACGTGTCGGTGCGCAAGTTCCGCGCGCATGTCGCGGAACTGATGGCCCGCCTGGACGCGGCCACCCGCTTCCAGGCGGCCCTGCACGCCAAAGAACGCGGCTGGTTGTGAGGGGCGTGGCCGGCTGTGACTGGGGGCGGTCCGGCCGAAGGGCGGTGATCATCCGATTCTGCGGGTGTAGACGACCCGGTCGACGAGGCGTTCCTTCTGGCCGGGCGGGGTGAAGTAGAGGTCGAAGGTCGGCCTCTTGCCAAGGGTGATGACGGTCCGCATCGGGATGGACTTGCCCCGGTATCGCGGCCCCAGGATGCCGGGGTCGGTGAACTCGCCCGGGAGGGAGAGTTTCGTGGCCTTGACCTTGACCCGGCCGCCTCGGTAGGTCATGGCGGTGGGGGTGACGCTGTCGAAGGTCGTCCACTCGTAGCGGCGGTCGACGTTGGAGAAGCCGAGCACACCGAGGCGGTAGTACGGCCTGCCGCCGAGGGTGCCTTCGGTCTTCTCCTCCAGGAAGCGGCCACCGGTCTTGCCGATCCACCGGGTCTTCACCGTGATGTCACGGGAGACGATCGGCTCGCTGGACAGCACATAGTTGGTCTTGGTCGCCTTCCACGTGCCCACCAGCGGGTCGAGGGCTCGGTGGAAGCGGCCGGGTGTCAGGTTGTCGATGGGCGCGCTGCTGGACGTGGTGGCGGAGGCGCCGGTCGTACCGCTCAGGGCGATGACGGCGGCAGCCACTGTCCAGGCGAACTTTTTGATCACGAAGGTTGCTCTCTGAAGTCGGAGACGTGGGCGCCGGCCCACTGTGCGAAGGCCCGGGCGCCGATGGTGTGGTCACGGTGGAAGCTGAAGAACGCCTTGACGAACGCGATCGGCGTGGTGGCGCGCTTCGAAGCGCAGATCACGGCCGAGTGCCTGGCCGAGGATGCGGAGGCGGTCGGCGGGCAACAGTGCCCCGGGTCCGCTGATGGAGCAGGCGCGCCTTTCGTCCCCCGGCTCCGGCGGGTCCGGTGACGAGAATCAACGGAGCGTCCTGCGGAAGTGCGCGGCCACGGCGTCGGCCGACACCGTCACCTGCGGCTCCTGGTCGTAGAAGTCGAACTGGGTGCCCTGGGTCCACAGGATGTCCTTGGCGCCGGCCAGTCCGGCGTGGAAGCGGCGCGCGCCGTCGGGGATCGCGGCGTCCTCGCTGTGCACGAGCAGGGCGGGCTGGGTGATCCGCGGGGCCAGCGCGATCGAGTCGTAGGTGAGCCAGTCCGGCCAGGCCATCACCGCGAACCGGTTGGGCCAGGCCGGGATGCCGCCGCGAGCCGGGTTGAGGTAGAAGTCGATGTCGTACGGCATGGCCGCGCGGGGATCCGTGGCGCTCACCACCGGCACGTAGTCGATCTCGCCGGTCTCGTCGTAGCGCGAACGGGCCTCCCACCCGATCTTGATCTTCCCGGCCACCGCCTCGGCGCCCCCGTACGCCGCCTCGCAGATGGCGGCGTCGTGCAGCCAGGGCGCTACCAGCGCCAGGGAGGTGATGCGGGGGTCGTGGGCGGCGGCGTCGGCCATGTACATCGCCGCCGCGCAGACGCCCAGGGCGCCCACCCCGTCGCCCTCGACCGCCGGGTGGCCGGCCAGGAAGCTGACGGCGTGGCGGATGTCCCTGACCTTGCGCTCCGGGTTCTCCACCTCGCGCGGCTCGCCGCCCGAGGCGCCGAAGCCGGTGAAGTCGAACGACAGCGCCGCGAAGCCGCGTTCGGCCAGGCGCTCGGCGTATCGGTCGGCCATCAGCTCCTTGACGCTGGTCCAGGTGCCCGCCACCACCACACCTGGCGCCCGCTCGTCCCCTTCGGGCAGGAACAGGTTGCCGGCCAGGGTGACGCCGTCGCTGTCGAAGCTCACGTTCACGCGTACTCCAAAGTCGCTTTGGTGATCAATCCGTCGGTGATGTCGAAGTGGTAGTTCGCGCGGAAGCCACCTGCGCCTGCGGGCCGGAAGCGGACCAGCATGCTCACTCCGCCCGCGCGCGGGGTGTGGCCGAGCAGCTCGTACACGCCGCCGATGACCTCGTCCGCCGCCCACCGGCGGATCGCGTCGCGGCCGCGGATCTCACGGCCGACATCGACGACCAGGCCGCCGGGCGCGAAGGCGGCGGCCAGCGCGTCGGCGTCCCCGGCCGCCACCGCATCCAGATAGCGGCGCGCCGCCGGGTCCAGCGAACCGGTCGAGGCGGCCGGTCGCGGCTGCGGGCGGGCGGAGCCGGTGGCGTCCCCGGCCGGCGAGTCGCCGCCGTGCGCGGTCGCGCCGGCGCCCGCGCGCGGGAAGCCGCCGCCGGCCACGGCCGCGACCACGCCCGCGGCCAGTACGGCAGCCGCCGTTCCGGCGATGGCGAGACCTCGCCTCATCGGACGCCGTCGTGCCAGGCGGCGGTCATCACGACGGCGGTGATCCGCCAGCCGCCGCCGGTGCGCGCCAACTCGAAGCGGTAGCTGCCGCCCAGCGTCCACGAAGTGTCATCGCTCTTGCGATGGGTGGCCTGGAAAGGGGCGGTACACGACGCGGTGTCGCCGTCGAGGGCGACCAGGGGGTGGCCCAGCAGATGCTGGGTGGCGGCGTAGCCGCCGAGTACGGCCTGCCAGCCGTCGATGATCTGCGCCGGGGTGAGCGTGACGGGCTCGCCGCCGTTGAGGCTGGTGTAGTCCAGGGTCACCTTGTCGGCGAACACCCCGGCCAGCTCGGCCCACTGCCGCTGATCGGCATGCCAGGCCATCCTGACGCAGATGTCGATGACGTCGAATCGTTCCATGCGGCCAAGAATGTCGGCCTCGGCCGCCCGGCCGGGAGAGGGAGAGGTTGCAGCGCCGGCTGCAGGTACCTGCAGCGCCACTGGCCCGCCTACGCCGACCAGCTCGGCGAGCACAGCCCAGAGATCGCCGAGCGGGGCTGGCGGCGGTACGCCCTGGTACGGGCTTCGTCCTGGACGAGGCGGTGATGCTCGTGGAGGTCCTGGAGAGAGGCCGCCGTGGGCGCGCGCCGGGCGCCGAGCAGGTGCTGACGAAGGCACAGGAGGTCCTATGTGAGGATGCTCGCATGAGACGAACGACCACCGGCGGGCCGGCCTTACGCTGGGCAGCGGTGCTGCTGGCCGGCGCACTCCTCCTCGTGGGGCTCTTCTGGCTCAAGCCCGGCGAGCACGAAGGGTTCGCCGAGTCGGCTCCCCAGATGGAGGCCGTCGCCCGCACGCTGGGGAAGGACGAGGTGCTCGAGCGCCGGACGATCGGCGTCCTCACGTTCGACGCGGTCTACCGGGACGGCGACGCGGTCGTCTTCCCCGTCAGCGACAGCCACCTCGCGTACATATGGAGCCCCGACAGGAGGCCGGGCGACACCATGGGCCTGTGGGGCCCGTGGTACACGTTCTGGAGCGATCCCCACTGATCCTGGCCATCACGGTCCGCTGACGGGCGGGGCTCGCATGGTTACGCGCTGGGTCGGGTCGTCGTGATCCCTGCGGCCCGGAGGAACGACCCCCGGGCCGCAGGTGATCAGATGGCTACCGGGTCAGCACCATCAGCGTGAAGAAACCGGTGTACGTGCAGTAGTAGGACAGGTAGGCGCCGCTGCTCCTCAGCGCCTTGCCCTTGGCTATGCACTTGGCCTCGGAGGAGTAGTCGCCGTACTTGATCCAGGTGGAGGCGGCGGCCGAGGTGACCGACGCCGTGGGGGCGGTCGCGGCACTGGCGGGCGCCGCCAGCGCGAATCCCGTCGCCGTAGCCAGAGCGACCGCCGCGAACGAGGTCGCGGCGGCGCGGGTGAGCTTGGTGGACATGAAGCATCCCTTCGGGGGGTCGGGCAGCAACGCAGCGGAACAGTAGATCATTTCCGCCATGAGCATGATCATAATCAGGTGCCCGGCACGCGGCTCCCACCACCCCGCGTTCACGGCCCGGGACTCGCCGAGTGGCCGGGCGGGTCAGCAGTTCCCTGCGGCGTCGCGCACCCCCTGCGTCAGACCGCCAGCGCTGAAGACCGGTGACGGCTCGCGGCAAAGATTTGGCAGGCCGCCGGCCATGGACGAAGCCCGCCGGTTACCCAGCGGCACCCCCAGGGCACAGCACGAGATGTTGAACGCAGGGGACGGGCTCGCATCGGCGCCGCCAGATCTCCGCAGGACTGTCGGGCGCGGTGGCGCTCGCTGGCACCCGAGGCAGGCCATGGAGCTCTCCAACAGCAAACGGATCCTTCGATCGGCTAACTACACCCAGATCAAACTCAGCGCCACCGAGTTCGCCGAGGAAGACCGGCGGCCCGGCCGGGCGCTGGAGAAGCTGAACCTCATCGACCAGATCCCCCTCACGCCGGACGAGCTCGAAGCCGGCGTTGCAAAGCTGATGCAGCAGGAGGGCGAGGCCCAGCAGACGCAAGACGCCGGCAAGGGCTACGACCGGTCGCACCTGCAGCAGGTCGTCGATGTGAAGCGGGAGCTGTCGCGCGCGTCCCTGGCGCCTGATGTCTTCTCCCGGATGGCGCCGACCGCCGCTGCCATCCCGATCTCCGCGCTCCTGGCGGTTGCGCGCAGCGCTGTGACCGGCGACTTCGGCGCTGGGGGGAGCCTGCAGGTCGACGCCTTCGAGCAGACCTTCAAGGTGGCGCCTGTCGGGCGTCTCCACCTCGAACGCATCGAGATGTACCCGGCGGGCATCGAACGCGGGGAATTGATGTTCACCATCCCGCTGGCCCCCAAGGAGACCATCACCGTCTCTCACAAGGAATGGTCCACGACCGGCGAAGAGTACGAGAACATCGTCCAGGACTTCTTCGAGAGTTACAGCGAACGCGGCGTCGCGGAGAAGACCGACGCCTCGCTCTCCGCCGAGAACGAGAGCAAGCACGCCAGTGCCTTCAACTTCCAGGCCGTCGCGTCGGGAAGCTATGGACCGGTGTCCATGACGGTCACCACGGGGCTGACCAGTACGTCGGACAACCGCGAAGCGCTCAAGACGAGCACGCAGCGCTCTCGGGAGGTGACGGAGAAGGCCTCCTCCCGCTCCCGGCAGGAGCACAAGATCTCCCTCAAGCTCGAGAAGAAGTCGGGCGTGGAGGACAGCTCTTTCCGCACCATCACCAATCCGAGCGAAACCAAGGCGCTGCGCATCGATTTCTACCGCATGATGCGTAAGTGGCGTACCGATCTGTTCCGCTACGGGCTGCGGCTGACCTTCGACATCATGGTGCCCAATCCCGGAGCCCGGCTTTGGGCGCTGTACCGCCAGGTTCGCGAGCTCGACGCGCAGATCAGGAAACCGTTCGTTTTCCCGCTCACCCTCGACCAGCTGACCGACGCCAACTGGAGCGCGGAGGCGACGAAATGGAGTGCGGCGGTCGATCCGCCCCCTCCGGCGAAAACGGCTCTGAGTGATTCGAGGAAGCTGCACAATCCCGATCCGCCCGATCCCGGCGTCAATCTCGAAGTCTTCGAATTCATCGCCCCGGACGGCTACACCGTGGGCTCTGAGGTCTCGGGTACGGGAAGCTGGACGGGCGAGCACGACAATCCCGCCATGCAGATCCCGCCGCCCGTCCTGATGCAGGTCACGCCCGGTTCCTTTCCTCACAGCGGCACGTTCCTCTTCACTTCCGAGGCGCACGGCGGCTCGAAGAAGAAGGTGCTGGAGATCCTTTACCTTCCGTCGGAGCTCATTCACTTGACGGTGAGGGCCGGGGCGAACCGCACGCCCGAGGCGTTCGCGTCCTGGCGCCAGAAGGCGTGGTCGGCGATGCGCGACGCCGCGTTCAACGCCTACCGCGAAGAGATCGCCCGCCTGCAGGAGCAGCGTGACCGCCTGTGGGCCGATCTGACGAGCAAGGACACCTTGACGCTGCGCAGGCTGGAGCGCGAGGAGCTGATCCGGCAGGTCATCACCTGGCTGCTGGGCCCCGACTACCGGGTCTCTCCGGCGAAGACGAGCGTGCTTCTGAAGAAGATCGTCGGTAACGAGCAGAACGACCTGCCCGACGACCAGCCCGGGGGCGCCGACCAGCATCAGCTGACGCCGGCGGACTGGGCGAATCTCAAAGAGATGGGTGACGTCGTCAAGTTCGTGCATCACGCGGTGGAGTGGGAGAACCTGCTCTACTTCCTGTACCCGTACTTCTGGGGGTCGGATGACCTGGCGCGGGAGAAGATGCTGTTCGAGCACCCGGACGTCAACCACCGCGACTTCCTGCGCTCCGGATACGCGCGCATCGTCATTCCGGTCCGTCCGGGCTTCGAGGAGCAGTTCACGAAGCTGATCGACTCGGGCAGTCTCGGCGGCACCGGGACCACCCCTTACCTGCCGATCGCGCAGGAGATAGCCAACCATGCCAGGACCAATTACATGGGCATCCCTCCAGCGAACCCTGAGACGCACGCCCGCCCGCTGCTGCTTCCTCAGCAGCGTAAGACCTGGGCGACGATGGAGCAGGTGATCCTGAAACTGGAGGAGTTCTACAAGGCCAACGGGAGCTATCCCAATGCGCTGACCAGTCTCTCCGGCGGGCCCTTCATCGACGCGTGGGGGAAGGCGCTCAAGTACACCATGCCGGGCTCGAGCAACGACTACGACCTGTTCTCCTTCGGCGCCGACGGAAACGAAGGCGGAACGGGAGCCGATGCCGACATCTCCGCCGGCGCGGCGGCCTCGCTGGTCGGCACCTGGTACGACTACACACCGACGAGCGGCATCGACATCGAGCTGAACAGCAAGCTCGACACCACGGCGTGATCGCCGCACGCCCGGCACCAGGAGGCGTGTGGTCATGAGACGGCGCGTCTGCATGGTCCCGAGCAACACGCTGAGCTCGACGCAGGCCAGCACGTTCGCTCTGAAGATCATCGAGGGACCGATCTTCCTCGACTATCTGAGCGAGACGCTGGGCCAGCCTGTCCAGTTGTTCAGGCAGCACGTTCCGGGTGTGCAGGACTGGTGGGACGTGGGAGAGATCTCCTACGCCGCCGTCCTGTCGACCCGCCATAAGGGGAAGGTCACCTTCGAGGCCCTGCGCGCCGACCGGAGCCTGCCGCGCCCGGACATCTCCACGTTCAACGGTCCACGAGTCTCCCGGTTCTTCAGCTTCGGGTTCACGACGGTGACCAAGGCTCCGCCGATCGGTCCGCCGCCTCCCGGGGGCGGCCGGTCGGAGATCTACGAGATCAAGCCGCGCAACCACAGAGGGGAAGCAGACGCGCTGCAGAAGCTGGTGGACGTCGAGGCCAGTTACGTACGGCACCGGATCAGCGGGATCTACAGCCGTGGCACGACCTATCCGTTCCTGGTCGTCAAGGAGATCCCCCTCGAGTGCAAGTTCATCGCCGTCTGGCGCTATCTGATGAACCTCTGGCTGGCCCCGCTCAGGATCGCCATCGTCTCGATCGACATCGAGGTCCAGCGCAGGCACCCCGGCGTCCTGCTGTACAGGATCTGCGTCACCCTGGACGGCCCCGATCGGCTCACCCAGGACGAGGCCGACCGCGTGGCCAACTTCGCCGTGAGAATGTTGCTGGAGGTCAACACGCTCGGCGCCTCCGCAGAGGCCAAGGCCGCCACCAAGGCCATCACCGAATCGCTGCAACCCGCCGACCCCAAGGCCACTGCCCCGCGGCAGACCTCGCCGGTCATCGCGGGCAAGGATCTGTCCAAGACCCCCTACCTGTCCATCGTCGCGGACACCATCGTGGACGAGATGCGCGACGGCCTCACCGCCATCCGCGACTCCATGTACTCCCGGCTCATCGGAGCTCCGGGAGAACGGTATTTCCTCTGCTGCGACGAGGCCTACTACGCCAACGCGATCGAAGGGCCGAAACGCGCGCGCCTCGCCTCGCAGATCAGAATGCTCGGCACCGGAGGGCAAGCCCGCGCGGCGGCCGGAAAGTCGATGGCAGGCTTGCTTCCGACCTTCAGCGTCACCGGCGCGGAGCTGGTCAGAGGGCTGCCCGACATGGCCGTCGCAGTGGGCCGGTGGGCCCTCGATCATCCGGCGGAGACGCTCGTCATCGTTTCCGTCGCCATCGTGGTGACCGCCGCGCTCATAGTCTCCGCCGGCGGTGTGGCGCTTCCCGCGGTCACGGCGGCCGAGGGCACGGCGCTCGCGGGAGCGGCCACCACCGCGGAGATCGTCACCGCGGAAGGGGCTGCTCTCGGCATGCCGGCCACCATCATGGCCCAGACGCCCGGCGCGGCGAGCGTCGCCGCGGCCGCCGTACCCGATGCCGTCCTCGTCACGGGTGAGACGGCCGGCACGTCACTGGCCTCGGCGCCCGCGTGGCTCAGATCCGCACTCGCCTCCAGGGCGACCGCCGCGGAACTGGCTGAGATCGCCGGGCAGAAGCAGATCGACGAAATGCTGATCAACGTCATGGCGGAAGTGGCGCGACGCAAAGTGCTGCCCGCCGTTGTGTCGGCCGGAGCGGTGGCTCTGGTGGGTCTCGCGCCGTCCGCCGCCTTCGCGGCCACCCCTCCCACCGCCGGCACCGGCACCGGCCCGATGATCGGCATGACCACCGGACGGCTCTACCTGATCAAGGTTCCGTCAGTCCTGCCCTATCCGCTCTCTTCACCGCCCCCGCTCCATCAGGTTTTCGACGCCGAGCGATACGTCGACAAGACCGCCCGCCTCTCCGGCCCGCAACCCGTGATCGGAAATGTACGGATGCTCGGCAGCCTCAGAGTCACCTGATCTGCGCCAACCACCGGCAGAGCCGCTGGACCTGCGGCGTGCTTCCGCTTCACGTGATCGGCGGAGACAACCAGGCGGTGATGCGGGTCAACCTCGGGCCGGCACGTCGTTGACCGGGCTGCGGGCGCCCTGGCCGGTCAGGACTCGCACGGCCTCTTCCGCTGCGTAGCGCCGCACCGTGGTGACGGCCTGCTCGGAGTAGTAGGCGGCGTGCGGCGTGATGATCACGTTGGGCAGCGTGAACAGGGGGTTGCCGGGCCGCCAGTCGCGCTGTTTGGCCGGCTCCTCCTCCAGGTCGTCCAGTGCGGCGCCGGCGATCCATCCCTCGGTGAGCGCCTCGTGGAGCGCCGCGTCCTCGACGATCGGGCCGCGAGCGGTGTTGACGAGCACGGCGGTCGGCTTCATCCTGCGGAGCGTCGTACGGTCGAAGGCGTGGTGTGTCCCGGGGGTGAGCGGCGCCTGGATCACGAGGTAGTCGGCGCCTTCCACGAGCTGGTCGAACGACACCGGCCGCACCTTGCGTGACCGGATCTCGGCCTCGTCGACGAACGGGTCGTGCGCCCAGACCTCGACCCCGAACGCCCTGGCGCGTTCGGCGACGAGCTGGGCGATGGCGCCGAAGGACATCAGCCCGAACACCCCTCCCCGCAGCCGCCGGATCGGCTCCCCGCTCTGCCACTGCCATGCGCCCTGGCGGGTCGCCCGGTCGTACACGCAGATCTTGCGGGCGGCGGCGAGCCAGAGCGCGACGGCGTGGTCGGCGACCTCTTCGGCGCACCAGTCGTTCGGCGCGTTCGTGACCTGGATGCCCCGCCGGGTCGCGGCGTCGACGTCGACGATGTCCACGCCGGTGCCGTAGCGGGCGATCACCCGGCAGCGGGTGAACGCGTCGACGGCGCGGGCCCCGATCCGGGTGTACTGGGTCAGCACGCCGTCGACGTCGCGGCCTTTCTCGATCACCTCGTCCTCGCTCTTGCACTGCGCGGCGAGAAGCTCGAACCCGGCGCCCTCGACGATCGCGCGTTCGATGTCCACGTCGCCGAAGTCCGAGTCGGCGATCATGATGGTGCCTCTGCTGTCAGTGCGAGTCACGAGGGATCCCCTTGGTGTGGACGATGTCCTGATAGCGCAGGGCGAGCTCCAGGCAGCCTCCGCCGTCGAGCTGCCCGACCGTGGCGCGGTAGATCTCCTGCCACGGCGTCTGGTTGTCGAGCACCGGGGGCGTGTGGCGGGCCCAGCGCTCGGCGATCTCCTCGTCGGTCAGCAGGACGTCGACCCGGGCGCCGTCCAGGTCGATGCGGATGCGGTCGCCGGTGCGCAGGATGGCGAGGTTGCCGCCGGCCGCGGCCTCGGGGCTGGCGTTGAGGATGGACGGAGCGTCGGAGGTGCCGCTCTGGCGGCCGTCCCCGAGCGTGGGCAACGTGGTGACGCCCCGCCGGATCAGCGCGGCGGGGACCTCCATGTTCACCACCTCGGCGGAGCCCGGATAGCCGATCGGCCCGGTGTAGCGGATGACGAGGATGCAGCTCTCGTCCAGTTCCAGGCCGGGATCGTCGATGCGGGCGTGGTAGTCCTCGGGCCCGTCGAAGACGACGGCGCGATACTCGGACACCGTGCGGAGGTCGTCCCCGAGCACCGAGGTCTTCATCACCGCGGAGCCGAACAGGTTGCCCGTCATGATGAGCAGCCCGCCGCGCGGGGCCAGAGGCTCGGCGAAGGGCCGGATGACCTCCGGGTCGGCGGGCGGGGCGTCGGCCAGGTTCTCGGCCACGGTCCGGCCGGAGACGGTCACGGCGTCGCCGTGCAGGCGTCCGGCGTCCAGCAGTGACCGCATGAGCGCGGGCAGGCCGCCGGCGCGGTAGAAGTCCTCGCCGAGGAACTCACCGGCGGGCGCGACGTTCGCCAGCACCGGGATGTCGCCTCCGACGCGCTGCCAGTCCTGGATGGTCAGCGGTACCCCGACGTGCCGCGCTATCGCGTTGATGTGAATGGGCACATTGGTGGAGGCGGCGATGGCCGAGGCGACCACGATCGCGTTCTCGAAGGCCCGCATCGTCATGATCTTGCGCGGGGTGAGGTCCTCGCGTACGAGATCCACCGCACGGCGGCCCGTGTCGTAGGCCATCTGCGCCCGCCGCCGGTAGGGGGCCGGGATCGCCGCGCAGCACGGCAGGGACATGCCCAGAGCCTCGGCCAGGCAGTTCATCGACAGCGCGGTGCCCATCGTGTTGCAGTGGCCGACGCTGGGCGCCGAGGCGGCCACGCGCGCCGAGAACTCGGCGTAGTCGATCTCCCCGGTGGCCAGCAGCCGCTTCGACTGCCAGATCACCAGCCCCGAGCCCGATGCGGCCATCCGCTGACCCTGGTGATAGCCGTTGATCATCGGCCCGCCGGACAGCACGATCGCCGGGATGTTCACCGTCGCCGCCGCGGCCAGGCACGCTGGGGTGGTCTTGTCGCAGCCTGTTGTCAGTACGACCCCGTCGAGGGGGTAGCCGTAGAGCACCTCGACCAGCCCCAGGTAGGCGAGGTTGCGATCCAGCGCGGCGGTCGGGCGCTTGCCGGTCTCCTGCAGCGGATGGACGGGAAACTCGAGCGGGATGCCGCCGCCGTCGCGGATGCCGTCCCTGACCCGGTCGGCCAGGGCGAGGTGGTGGCGGTTGCACGGAACGAGGTCGCTGCCCGTCTGGGCGATGCCGATGACCGGCCGGCCGGACTGGAGCTCCCCCGGGGTCAGCCCGAAGTTGAGGAAGCGTTCGAGATAGAGAGCCGTCATCTCCGGGTTGCCCGCGTTGTCCCACCAGGCCTGGCTGCGCAGGCCGCCTTCGGCCGGCATCAGAGCCCCTCCGATCCGGCCGGGTACTCGGCCAGCGGCACCGCGTCCCTGGACCAGGCCGACATCACCGGCGCGAGGACCCGCCAGGACTCCTCGGCCTCGTCACCTCGGATGGACAGGGCGGCGTTCCCCTGCAGCACGTCCAGCAGCAGCCGGCCGTAGGCGGGCAGCTCGGGAGGAGCCGGTCGCGCGGCGAGCGTGAGCGGGGCGAGATCGCGCGTGCCGGCGCCGATGCCGGTCAGCGCCAGGCTCATGCTCTCCGGCTCCAGCCCGAACCGCAGCACGTTGGGGACGGCCTCCTCGTCGAAGCCGGACGGCAGGTGCGGCACGGGCCGGAACCGCACGGCGACCTCCTTGCGGTCCTGGCCGAGCGCCTTACCGCTGCGGAGCCGGAACGTGGTGCCGGACCAGCGCCAGCTTTCGAGCTCCAACTCCACCTCGGCGAAGGTCTCGGTACGGCGACGCGGGTCCACGCCCTCCTCATCGGCGTACGCGGGAACGTCACGATCTCCGATGCGACCGGCCAGGTAGCGGCCGCGGCGGGTGCGCCGTACGACGTCGTCGTCCGTCAGCGGGCGCACCGAGCGCAGCACGTCGATCTTCCGGTCACGCAGGTCGCGCTCGCCGAGGCTGAGCGGCGGTTCCATGGCCACCAGGCACAGCACCTGGAGCAGGTGGTTCTGCACCATGTCCTTCAGCGCCCCGACGCCGTCGTAGTAGCCCGCCCGGCCCTCCAGGGCGAGGGTCTCGTCCCAGACGATGTCCACCTCGGAGATGTGCGCGCTGTTCCAGATGGGCTCCAGGACGCGGTTGGCCAGACGGCTGCCGAGCACGTTCTGGACGGTCGTCATGGCCAGGAAGTGGTCGACGCGGAACACCGCCTGCTCGGGCACGATTCCGGCCAGCAGCCGGTTGAGCTCCACCGCGCTGCCTAGGTCCTCGCCGAACGGCTTCTCCAGCACGATCCGGCTGCCCGGCGGCAGGTTCGCGGCGCCGAGGGCGGCGACCACGCCGGGGAAGATCGCGGGCGGGAGGGCGAGGTAGACGGCGACGGGCTCGCCGCCGCCCACCAGCGCGGCGATGTCGTCGGCGTCGGTGGCGTCCGCCCGCCGGTAGCGGACGGAGCCGGCGATCGCCTGCCTCGCCTCGGCGGGCTCCGTCGCGGCGTGCCGGTCGAGCTGGTCGGACACCCAGCGGCGGAACTCCTCCTCGGTCCGGTCCCCCCGGTCGGCGCAGACGGGTGCGAACCCGTCGGCGAGGTGCCCGGCCGCGCGCAGGGCGGCCAGGGCCGGCATCAGGTAGCGGGCGTTGAGATCGCCGGTCGCGCCGAGGACGATGAGCCGGTTGATCACGCTGTGCCCCCCGCTTTCGCCCGGGCGAGGTTGACGCCGCTGGCGATGACTCCGATGTGGCTGAACGCCTGGGGGAAGTTGCCCATGAACGTGCCCGTCGACGGATCGATCTGCTCCGGCAGCAGGCCGAGCGGGCTCGCCCGGGCGCACAGCGACGTGTATAGGTCCTCGGCCCGTTCCAGCTCGCCCAGCAGGATCAGGTTGTCGACCAGCCAGAAGCTGCACAGCAGGAAGGCCCCCTCGTCGCCGGGCAGGCCGTCGGGCGAGTGCTCGTGCAGGTAGCGGTAGAGCAGGCCGTCACCGGCCGACAGGCGTTCGGCGATCGCCGCGATCGTGGCCGCCATGCGCGGGTGGCCGGCCGGGACGACCTTCCGCAGCGGGAGCGCGAGCAGGCTGGCGTCGAGGCTGCCGCCGCCGTCGAGATGCTCGCTCAGGCATTGGGTCTTCTCGTCCCAGGACTCGTCGAGGATGATCCGGCGCAGCTTGTCGGCCTCGCGGCGCCATGCGGCGATCTGTCCGGGCATGCCGAGGCGTTCGCCGATCGCGGCTGCCCGGTCGAGGGCGACCTGGCACATGCCCGCCGAGTAGGTGAAGACCCTGCCTTCGCTGCGTACTTCCCAGATGCCCTGGTCCGGCTGCCGCCACGTGCTCGCGGCGGCCTCGGCCAGCTCCGCCAGGCCGGACCACAGCGCGGGCTGGACCTCGCGGCCGGGGCGCAGCCACTGGTCGGCACAGTCCAGCACCTCGCCGTACACGTCGTGCTGTCGCTGGTCAGCCGCGCCGTTGCCCCACCGCACGGGGGCCGACCCCCGGTAGCCTTCCAGGCCGGTGTCCTGGATCTCCTCGGGTACGGCGTCGCCCAGCAGCGTGTACATGATCCGCGGGCTGCGGCTCTGCTCGAAGGCGTCCAGGACCCAGCCGAGGAAGGCGTCGGCCTCCTCGCCGAACCCGACGCGGCGCAGCGCGAACACGGCGTAGGCGGCGTCCCGGATCCAGGTGTAGCGGTAGTCCCAGTTGCGCACCCCGCCGATCGGGGCCGGCAGCGACGAGGTCGGAGCCGCGACCAGGGACCCGTTCACCCAGTCGTCGCACAGCTTCAGAGTGATCACGGAGCGCCGGACCAGCGCCGCCTGCGGGCCGTCGTAGCCGCACTTCGTCATCCAGCGGCGCCACGCGTCGGCGGTCTCCCGCAGCATCGTCTCGGGGGCGAACCGGTGGTGACGGTGGATGCGCCCCCAGGACAGCACCAGGTCGAGCCGGTCGCCCTGCTCCAGGTCGTGCACGGTGCGCAACCCGGTCAGCGGCCGGTTGGACCGCAGGTGCAGGCGCAGGTCGGGCCGTCGCAGAGCCCGCACTTCCAGGCCGCTGCCGAGCGCCCGGGCCTGTCCGCCGCCACGCGGCTCCAGCTCCGCCCGCAGGCGCACGCTCCCGCTCACGACCACGGCGGAACGGACGAGCTCGGCCCGGCCCGCCCCCGCGTCGTCGCTGAGGTCGGCCCCGGAGCGCAGGGCCAGCGCGTCGGTGATCCTGACCAGACCGGCCCGGGCGCGCAGCTCGGTCACCAGCACGGCGGTGTCGGGCTCGTAGAACTGGCGCGCCTCCAGCAGGTCGTCCGCGGTGAGCGTGAAATGCCCGCCCCGGGCGTGGTCCAGCAGACCGCACACCAGCGGTTCGCTGTCGAAGCGCGGAAGGCACAGCCACGCGATCGACCCGTCCAGGCCCACCAGCGCCGCCGTGTCGCCGTCGCCGACGAGGCCCAGGTCCTCCAACGGCAGATAGCCGTCCTCGCGGCGGACCGGGCGGAAGGGCGGGTCGGTATCAAGCATTGCCGAACTCTTTCCCGATGGGCTCCAGCGCCCTAGAAGGTGATCGCTATCTCACGACGTCCGCCGGCTTCGCGATTGGCGCCGGCGTCGTTCGCCCGCCGGCCGCTCGATCGGAAAGGACACGACGTGCCCGATCTCCTTCATCACAAATGCTTTCACGTCGCCCCCGGACCCGCTTTTCGGCTGTTGACGTGCCTACCCCTGCCGGAGGAACGCTTAACGCCGGATTCCAGCGGGCCGGCGGCCGGGAAATCAATGAATTCTTTGACGAATATCTAGCCGGAGCCGCGTTAGTCCGGCCGTTCACGGATTCACCCTCGCCGGCCCGCGCCAGGTGATGTCACGCACGGTCACCCGGGTATGGGACCGAGGAAGAGGGGGAGGTTGCGTGATGGTCAGATCTGTGGTGGTCGGCGTGGACGGCTCCGCGTCGTCGGAGGAGGCGCTGGAATGGGCGGCCGCGGACGCGCGGCGGCGGGGGCTGGGCCTGCGGCTCGTGCACGTGTGCGAGCAGTCGTTGCTGGGCCCCGAGGTGACGGACTACTGCGCCGAGACCCTGGAGGCCGCACGCGAGCGCGTGGGCCGGTCGGCGGGCGACCTCCAGGTGACCACCGAGCTGCCGACCGGAAGTGTGATCGATGCCTTCGTCGGCGAGTCGGTCACCGCGGACTGCGTGGTGCTGGGCAGCCGGGGGCTCGGCGGGTTCAAGGGGCTGCTGATCGGTTCGGTGAGCGTGGGCGTCGCCGGCCACGCCGCCTGCCCGGTGGTGATCGTACGCGGCTCCTCGGGCGCACAGCACGGCCGGGTCGTCGTCGGCGACGACGGCTCCCGGTGTGCCGAGGTCGCCCTGGCCTACGCCGCGGAGCAGGCCCGGGCCCGGGGCGTGCCGTTGCAGGTCACGTACGCCTGGCAGATGGCGGTCACGCCGTCGCTCCCGGTGGCCTACTGCGCGATGCTGGAGAAATCCTCCGAGCAGGAGCTCCGCATGGCGGCGGAACGGCTGGCGGCATGGCGTGAGAAGTACCCGGACGTCGAGATCGTCGGCGAGCAGGTCGTCGGTCATCCGGCGGAGGCGCTCATCAAAGCCGGGCAGACGGCCGATCTGGCGGTCGTGGGCACGCGCGGTCTGGGCGGGTTCGCCTCCGCCATACTGGGATCCGTGAGCCGTACGGTGCTGCATCAGGCGACCTGCCCGGTCGCCGTCGTCCGTCCCCGGCCGGAACAGGGGTGAAGACGCGGCGAGTCGGCCCCGGACAACGTCTTCCGCGGATTCCGCCACCGAACCCGCCAATCCTCCCGGAGTTCGGAACGTCACCACCGGGCTCGGCGACGACAACTCGCGGCACTTGAGTACGCGACTCCACCGGTGCCGCAGGCCCATCGAGAAGAGCACGATCACGGGGATGGCGCGGCCCCTCCCTGTCCTCGCTCAGCCCGAGGGAGCCGCCACGCGAAAGCCCATGCCGATCGCCGCCAGGTCCCGCTCGTAGGCGCCGTGCCGGCGGGCGCACCGGGCCAGGTCCCGGTCGTGGCGGAAGGCGCCGCCCCGGCTGATGTGCGGGTCGAAGGCCCAGTCCTCGCTGCTGGGCACCTCCGTGGGAGCTCCCGGGTAGGGGGCGTAGAGGGTGGAGGTCCACTCGTCGGCGTTGCCCGCCATGTCCAGCACGCCGTACGGGCTGGCGCCCTCGGGGAACGAACCGACCGGCGTGGTGGTGCCGACGCCCAGATCCACCAGATTGGCCAGGCCCGTCCGGTACTCGTCGCCCCAGGGGAACTCCCGGTCGTCGTCGCCCCGGGCGGCGCGCTCCCACTCGTCCTCGGTGGGCAGGCGTACGCCGAGACCGCCGAGTCGCCGCCCCAGCCACCGGCAGTACTCGGCCGTGTCCTTCCACGTGACGCCGATGACCGGGTGGTCCGCCGGCGCCTGCGGCACCGGCCCGCCGGTGGCCTGCGCGAACCGCGTCCACTGACCGACGGTGACCTGGGTGCGGGCGATCCGGAACGCCGGGATGTACAGCTCCGTGCGTGGGGCTTCCTTCCGGTACCACTCCACCGGAACCCCGGTGCCGGCGTAGCGGCGCGCCACCTCGTCCACCTCTTCGGCGGGCGTGCCCCGGAGCAGCCTTCCGGCCGGGATCTCGACCCAGTCCACCTGTTCCACCCGCATGACTCCTTTGCCGCCAGCTCGAATGGCTCCCATCATCGATCCGGCACCCCGGGCGCGCATCCGCCGATGGGCCCGTATTGACCGCGACCTTGGGACTAGGACGTCCGCCCTCGCAGGTGAGCAGGTGAGCAGGTGAGGCCCGTGGCGCCTGGGAGTTCGTCAGCTCACGGCCTTCCTGACGAGGTTGGTGATCGTCGTTGCGGCTTCGTCGCTCAGCTCGGTAACGGCGAAGGAGGTGGACCACAGGCCGCTGTCGTCGGCGAGGTTGGCTTCGGCGGTGAAGCTGAAGGTGGAGTAAGGCTCTTTGTCCAGGTGCCCGCTACGGAAGAAGCACACAACCTTGCCATTTCTGGCGTAGGCCGGCTGGCTGTACCACAGCTTCGGCGACAGCTGCGGGGCGTTGGTGGCGACGATGGCGTGGAGGCGTTCGGCCACCGCGCGGTCCGACGGCTCCATCTCCGCGATCTTCGACAGCACGTCGAGTTCCTCGGCGGCCGCCTTGTCGCCACGACCACGGTGCGCCTCCTTCTTCAGTTCCGCGGCGCGCCCCTTCATGGCAGCTCGTTCTTCCTCGGAGAAGCCGTCCGTGCTTGCCTTGCTCTTCGCGCTCATCGCTGTCACTCTCCCGGTCGTCGTCGGCGTGAGGTGTTTGTGACGCTAGCCGTGCCGCAAGAACTGACGCTTCTCGATTCTTGATCGATGTGTCGCCCGCGTGGCACGTGTGAGGCGCAACGCTTGCGCGACATACCGGCCATATACCGCGACCAGGGATCATGGTGCGGTCCTCCCCCGCACCCACCTGGTGGGTCCGGCCGGCCAGTGCGCCGCTGTCCTGCGCTGCATCGCCTCGATGACCGGGCTACGGCACGGCGCCGACGTACTTCCGCCTCTCCTCCTGAACGGGGGGAGCGATCCGCTACCCCTCAGGCGCTTCTCTGAGGTCGAGGAGACGAATGTCAACGCGAACCCTGGCGATCATCAGCGGCATGCTCGTGCTGAGCGCGGGATGCGCTGCCGCCGGGCAGTCCCCGACGCCTTCCGATG
>NZ_LAVL01000336.1 GCF_001083785.1 Nonomuraea sp. SBT364 | reverse complement strand
GTGAAGGCCCCGGCGTCCTCGGTGGCGGTGACCGAGAAGCCGTTCGCCGCGCCCAGGTCGCGGATCGCCTGGACGCCCGCCGGGATGGCGTCGTGCCTGAAGCCCGCCGATGAGCGAGTGCCGCCGCAGGGGCCGCCGGTTGCCGGAGGGGTGCCGCCCGCGGGTGTCCCGCCGCTGGGGCCTGGGGGGTTCGGGCCGCCCCGGGTGCCGCTGCGGTTGAGCCCCAAGGTGCTGCTCATCGACCCGGTGCGGATGCTGCCGTCGCTGCTCGTGCCCCTGATCGGGGTGCTCGTGGTGGGCGGCTTCTCCGGCAGGTCCTACCTGTGGGCGGCGCTCGGCCTGGTCGGCACGGTGGTGTTCGCGGTCGTCCGCTGGGCCACCTTCACGTACGAGATCGTCGGCGACCGCCTGGAGATCAAACGCTCGCTGATCAGCCGGTCGGTGCGCGCGATCCCGCTGGAACGGGTGCGTGGCGTCGACGTGTCCACCCCGCCCATGCACCGGCTACTCGGCCTGGCCGTACTGAAGATCGACACGGGGGCGAGCGGCGGCGACGGCGAGGCGACGCTCGACGGCGTCACGCGGCACGAGGCCGAACGACTCAAGCCCGTCCTCCTGCGCCGCGCCGCGACCTCGGCCGTCCGCCGGGCGGAGCCGGGCATCCCGGAGGGATCCGCCGCCCCCGGGCCCGCCTCGACGGGGCCGCCCGGCACCGCCCCGGCCGGGGCCGTGCCGGACGCGACCGGTGCCCGGGAGCGGCCGCACGAGCCCCAGGAGCGCGTCATCACGGCCGTGCCGCGCAGGTGGCTGCTGTACGGGCCGCTGTCGGGGGCGTACCTGCTCACCCCGTTCGCGCTGGCGGGCGGTGCCGTGGGGCTGGCCTTCCAGTGGGGCAACGAGCTCGGGTTCGGCAGGGACGCCGCGTGGACGGCCGGCACCTGGCTCTGGGAACACCCGTGGCTGCTCGTGGCGGTCGCGGTGCTGCTGGTGGTGGCCATGCCGTTCGTGGGTGGCGTGATGTACGCGGTGTTCAACTGGGACTTCAGGCTCAAACGGCGCGACGGCTACCTGGTCGCCGAACGCGGGCTGATCAACCGGCGCAGCGTGTCGCTGGAGTCGCGGCGCGTACGCGGATACGAGATCGCCGAGGGTCTCGCCGAACGCTGGGCCGGCGTCGCCCGCGCGTGGGCCATCGTGACCGGCCTGGGCGACTCGGAGACGCGCGGCCAGTTGCTGCCGGTGGTGCCGCAGGGCGTCGCCCGCCAGGTCACCGGCGACGCCGTCGGTCCCTACCGGGGGGAGCTGCGCCCGCACCCGCTGGTGGCGCGCAACCGGCGCCTGTTCCGCGCCGTCTTCCCGTGGCTCGTCGTCGCCGCCCTCGCCACCGCGGCCGCCGTGCTGACGGCGTCGCTGATGTGGTGGATCGTCCTGGTGCTGGCCCTTCTGCTGGCCGCCCTGGGCGTGCCGCTGGGGCTTGACCGCTACCGATCGCTCGGTCACGGGTACGACGGGGACAGGGTCGCCGTCCGCTCCGGGTCGTTGCGGCGTACGCAGGCGGTGGTGGAACGGCGTGCCGTCGTGGGATGGCGGATGCGGCAGACCTGGTTCCAGCGGCGCGCCGGCGTCCTGACGCTGACGGCCGGGGTGGGCGCGGGCAAGGGCGGCTACTCGGCCATCGACGTCTCCGAGGCCCAGGCCAGGGCCTTCCCGGCCGAGGTGACGCCCGACTGGCTGGCCCCCTTCCTCACGCCCGCCCCCGAAAGCCGCGACGACGGTTCCTGAGGAAGCGTCCTACGCGGTCACGCTTACGGCAGTGCCCGACCCCGGGTCGGCAGTGCGCGGCCTCGGGTCGGCAGTTCGAGGCCCTGGGGCGGTAGGGCGCGGGGCCTCAGGTGGGC
>NZ_LAVL01000335.1 GCF_001083785.1 Nonomuraea sp. SBT364 | reverse complement strand
ATAAGAGACCGGGGCCTGCGCGGTGGCCACGCCGGTGGCGTCGCCGGGGGGCCGTGGCGTCGCCGGTGGCTTCTGGTGGCTGCCTCCGCCGGGGTGGCGGCGCTGGTCGCAGCCGCAGCCGTGGTGGTCGTGAACGCTCGTGCGCCGGTCAAAGTGATCGCCGGGCCCTCGACCGCGGCACGGTCCGTCCCGGTGACTCCCGGGGGTACGGGGGCCGCCACCGGTGCGGCGGCACCCGTGGAGGAGCAGGAGCCGCGGTTCACCGTGCCGATCGACCTGTGCACGCTCGTCACCGGCGCCCAGGCGGCCGAACTCGTCCCCGGCTCCCCCAAGGGCGAGCCGACCAAGCAGGGCGAGCAGGCCGGATGCGCGTGGGCGAGCAAGGGGGTCGGCCTGTTCGTCAACGACCGGCCGTTCGGCACCACGTACGAGGACATGTGGGACAGCGAGCCCGTCGACGCCCACGACGCGTTCGTCAACCTGCGCAACGCCCGCCAGGACACCGGGGGGCCGGTGGTGTGGAACCAGCCCGCCATCGGCCTGACCGAGCCGGTCTCCAGCGACCGCTCGGCCGCCCGGGACGTGCCGGGCCTCGGCTCCGAAGCGCTCACGTACGACGCGCTCATCCGTCACGAGGAGGACGTCATCCGCACCGTCGTGGTGTACCGGACCAGCAACGTGCTGCTGGAGGTCACCTACATCGACCTGACCGGGAGCCCGTCCGGGCAGATCCGGGAGCGCGCCGTCCGGGCCGCCCGCTGGAGCGCCGCCGCGCTCGAGGAGAAGGCGCCGTGACCGGGCCCGGCGACCGCTACCGGATCCAGGCGCGGACCGGCGAGTTCACCTTTCTCGGGCACGACCGGCATCGGGGCAGGGACGTGGTGCTCCGGCGGATCCCCGCCCCGCCCGAGCTGCCCGGCGACGAGCGGCGCGCGCTGACGCTCAGGTCCGTGCGCCGGGCGCGCGCGGCGTCCCGGCTGGCGCATCCGGCGATCAACCCGGTCCTCGACGCGCACGCCGACGGCGACGACGCGTGGCTCGTCTGCGAGCCGATCGACGGCCGGCCGCTCGCCGAGACCGTGGCCGCCGAGGGCCCGCTGCCGCCGCACCGGGTCAGGGCCCTCGCCCTCGACCTGCTCGGCGCCCTCGCGGCCGGCCACAGCGCCGGCCTGCTCCACCTCGACGTCCAACCGGCGACCGTGTGGCTGACCTCCGGGGGCCGGGCCGTGCTCACCGGGTACGGCGCCGCGCTGCCGGAACGGTTCACCCCGGGCACCTCGCCGGGCCGGGCGATCACGCCTCCCGGCGCGGTCCCGGACGGCGCGCCGGGGGCCGGGGGCGGGAGATCCGTCGGCACGCCGGGGTTCACCGCGCCCGAGTGCCTCGGCGGCACCGGGCCGGTGCCGGCGTCCGACCTGTGGTCGCTGGCCGCGACCCTGTACTTCGCCATCGAGGGGCAGCCGGCGTTCGCCGGGGCGGGGCTGGCCGCGGTGAGCGCGGTGCTGTCGTCCGAGCCGCAGCCGCCTGCCCGCGCGGGGCGGCTCGCTCCCGTCCTCCTCGGCCTGCTCGCCAAGGACCCCGCGCAGCGTCCCGACGCGCTGTCGGCGCGCGCCGCCTTCGAGGCCGCCGCCGGGAACGGGCCGGGACGTACGGTACGGGTGGGCGGCCGCCTGCTGGCCCTCGGCGCGGCCGGGCTGACCCTGGCCGTCGCGGCCCCCGCCGTCGCGCTGACCATCGCCCTCACGCCGCCCGCCCCGCACGTGCCGGCACCCGTCGCATCCCCGGCCCCGGCGAACGCCGGCTGCCCCTCGAT
>NZ_LAVL01000334.1 GCF_001083785.1 Nonomuraea sp. SBT364 | reverse complement strand
GGCGTGGGGGTCGGGGTGCCGGGGCCGCCGCCGCCGATCTGCAGATCGATGCAGGCGTAGAAGGCCATGGCGGTGTCGGCGATGTTCCAGATGGCCAGGACCTTCTGGCGGCCGCTGAAGCCGCCCAGGTTCACGGTGTGTGAGACCGAGGCCGGAGGCCGCCGGCCGCCGTCGTTGAAGACGGCCACCCGGGTGCCGCCGATGTAGTACTCCCACGTGCTGGTCGCGTGCTGGACGGTGAGCCGCCAGTTGAAGTTGACGGTGCTGCCCACCGAGGTGACGGGCCACGGCTTGCTCTCGTCGCTGAGCTGGGCGAACCGCCCGACGCCGCCGTGACAGTTGCGCTGGCCCTTGGGGCCTTCGACGCTCTGCGGCTCGTAGATGATGTCGCCGCAGTTGGGCACGCGCCCCTGGGCGCAGTGCGCCTGGCGGCTGGGCGGTGAGTTGACGTAGCCGTGCGCCAGGGCGGGTGAGGTGTTGAAGACCGCCGTGGCGACCGTGATCGCCACGACGGAGAGTAACGTGAGCAACCTTCTCATGTAGCGGGCTCCTCTACTTGGGGGGATGGCCCAAATGTAAAGGAAAGTTTCCTAACGGTAAACCGTTACGTGACTGTTGCTTGAAATGTCTGTCAGCGCGTCACGATGAAGTCCATCGCGTCACGCGGCGCCCGGTCACGCGGCGGCGCGGCCGCGTGCCCCACCGCGACGCAGCCCATCGGATCCCAGTCCCGCGGCAGATCGAGCACCTCGCGCACCACCGGCCGGCAGAACATCGTCGACGACACCCACGCCGAGCCCAGGCCCTCGACGGCGAGCTGGACGAGGAAGTTCTCCACGCCCGCGCCCATCGCCACCACGAACATCTCCCGCTCCGAGGCGTTGCGCCGATCGTCGCGGTAGGTGTGCGAACCATCCATCACCAGGCAGGGCACCACCAGATAAGGCGCGTTGCGCAGCACGTCACCCCGCCTGATCCGCTTGGCGATCGACTGCTCGGTGAAGCCGTCGCCGCGCAGGTCGGCGATCCACGCCTCGCGCATCGCGTCGACCAGCCGCAACCTCGTCGCGGCCGACTCCACCAGCACGAACCGCCACGGCGTCGTGTGATGCGGCGCCGGCGCGGCGATCCCCGCCGCCACCGCCCGCCGCACCGCCTGCGGATCCACCGGCCGGTCGGCGAACTCCCGGATGGTACGGCGCGCGAACACCACGTCGCGCGACCCGTGCCGGAACAGGTCCTCGTCGGCCGGGCGGACCAGCGGCCGCACCCCCGGCCCGTCGTCCTGCGTCACCAGATGGCCCAGCCCGCGCACGATGGCCACCGGGACGCCGTCGAGCTTGCCCTTCACCAGCTCGGCCGCGGCGGCGATCTCGTCGACCAGGGCGGTCAGGGTGGCGCTCAGCGGGTTGCCGTACGCGTCACGCGAGCCCCGGAAGTCGGCCGTCGTGACCACGCCCGCCGACCCGATGGCCACGTCGGTCAGCCCGTGCCGCCACGGCCGGCCGAACGTGTCGGACACGATCACCCCGACCTTGCCGCCGAGCCCGGCCCTGATCCGCCGCGCCGACGCGTCCGGGTCCTCGGGCAGCAGCAGGACCGTCCCGGGGTCGGTGTTGGAGGCGTCGACCCCGGCGGCGGCCATCACGAAGCCGTGGCGGGTCTGCGCGATCACCGTGTCGCCGCGCCTGGCGACGACCCGCTCCGTCTCGTCCTCGATCGCCTTCGCCCGGTCCGGTGCCTCCCGGACCCTTCCCTCGGCCTTGCTCACGATCTTCGAGGTGACGACGACGATGTCCCCGTCGCGCACGTCCGGCACGAGCGCGGCGATGTCGTCGCCGGCCCGCACCTCGCCGATCCCCAGCACCGGCACCACCTCGAACCCCCCGGCAGTGGGGGCTTCCTCTGAAGGACGTCCGCCCGCGGCGGTGGGGGAGGGCGGGTTG
>NZ_LAVL01000333.1 GCF_001083785.1 Nonomuraea sp. SBT364 | reverse complement strand
GGTTGTGGGTCATCGGGCGAGCTCCTGGGCGAGGTCGAGGGCGGCGCGGGCGAGGTCGGCCGTGGCGGCCGGGGAGGACATGAGAAGGGGCCGGGACTCGACCCGGACGCCGTCGAGGGCGACGCCGGAGTCCTCGGGCGCCACCAGCCAGCCGTCGAGCAGCTCGGCTCCGTACAGCGAGAGGACGGCCTGGGCGCTGGTCTCGACGCCGATGGCCGTCAGGCAGGCGTCGGCCATGCCGCGCACGGGCGCGCCGCCGATGATGGGGGAGACGCCCACGACGGTCTTGGCCAGCAGGGCGTCGCGGATGCCCGGCACCTGAAGGATCGTGCCGATGCTCACCACCGGGTTGGACGGCGGCAGGACGACCACGTCGGCGTCGGCGATCGCCTCCAGGACGCCGGGCGCGGGCTTGGCCGAATCGACGCCCACCAGCGCGATCGACTCGGCGGGTACGGAGGCGCGCAGCCGCACCCACCACTCCTGGAAGTGGACGGCGCGGCGGCCGTGCTCGTCGCTGATCACCACGTGGGTCTCGCACCGGTCGTCGGACATCGGCAGCAGCCGCACCCCCGGCTGCCAGCGCGCGCACAGCGCCTCGGTGATCTGGGAGAGCGGGTAGCCGGCCTCCAGCATCTGCGAGCGCACGATGTGGGTGGCGAAGTCGCGGTCGCCGAGCCCGAACCACTGCGGCTCGACCCCGTAGGCGGCCAGTTCCTCCTTGACGACGTGGCTCTCCTCGGCCCGGCCCCAGCCCTGCTCCTCGTCGATGCCGCCGCCGAGGGTGTACATGACGGTGTCGAGGTCGGGGCAGACGCGCAGGCCGAAAAGGGTGATGTCGTCGCCGGTGTTGCCGATCACGGTGATCTGGTCGTCCGGCGCGGTCGCGCGGAGTCCGCGCAGGAAGCGGGCGCCGCCGATGCCGCCGGCGAGGGTCACGATGTGCATGCGGCACAGTCTTCCACCCCCCGTTCCTGGACCGGTTTTCACCTTTTCCTGACGGGCCGCAAAACCCTGATATGCGGGGAAAAGAACGACTATTGAGATCTGCGAGCTTCCTGGGACTCCCGCCGGACAAGTCGGTGATGTGGCAAACTCCCTTCGGGCTAAAGGGTCCGATGGGGGTACTTGTGAGCAACTTTGACGTCGCCAGGCTGAAGGAGCCGGCCGCCTGGATCATGCTGGCCGCCGGCGGCCTGGACATCCTGCTGACCATCGGCCGGATCCTGATCGGCCCGACCGGCCTGGACTTCACCGAGCGAGCGTCCATGCACTTCTCCGGCCTGACCAGCCCCGTGATCACGGCGCTGATCCTGGGCGCGGTGCTGCTGGTCACCAAGGTCGGCCCACCTTCGCCCAAGGCCAAGCCCGTCGCGTACGTCGCGGCAGGAGCCCTGGCGGCGGCCGCCGTGTTCGGCGCGCTGTCGCTGCTGCTCGGCCTGTTCGCGGGCAACGACGCGCGCTCGACCGTGGAGTTCTTGCTGACGGGCGTGCCGATGCTGGCGCTGACCGCCGTCGCGCTGGTCTACCTGCTGCCGCAGGTCATGCCCGAGCGCCGCCCGGCGGCCGCGTACGGTCCCGGCTTCCCGCAGCAGGGGTACGGCCAGCAGGGCCAGTTCCAGCAGCAGCCCGGCTACGGTCAGCAGCCCCCGTCGCAGGGCGCCCCCGGATACGGCCAGCAGGGCTTCCCGCAGCAGGGTTACGCCCAGCAGCCCCCGTCCCAGGGCGGCCCCGAGTACGGCCAGGACTACGGCCACCAGCCCGCACCCCAGGCCCAGCCCGACTACGGACAGCAGCCCCACGCGCAGAGCCAGGCCGACTACGGACAGCAGTCTCACGGGCAGAGCCAGGCCGACTACGGCCAGCCCCACGCGCAGAGCCAGCCCGCCGCCCAGGGCCAGCCCGGTCCCCAGACCCAGCAGGGTGCGCAGGGTGTCCAGGGCCAGCACGGGATGCCGGCCCCCGGGATGCCGGGGCAGCCCGTCCCGCAGCCCGGCTACGGCCAGCAGCCGCCGAGCTACGGCGGCCAGCCCGAGCAGTCCCCGTACCAGCAGCAGCCCTACAGCCCCCAGCCGCCGTCGGGCGCGCAGGAGCAGCCGCCCCAGGACGCCTACCAGCCGCCCGCCCAGCCCTACCC
>NZ_LAVL01000332.1 GCF_001083785.1 Nonomuraea sp. SBT364 | reverse complement strand
GGGTGCTGGGCAGCCCCGACGGCTACCTGGTGGGCCGTTCGTTCCCGCTGCTGGTGGACGTGTCGCGGCGGGCGGCGTTCCGCTCGCACCTGACGTCGGTGCTGCAGACGGGGCAGGCGGCGGCGGTCGGGACGCGGCCGGGGCACCCGGGGCGGGGGCACACCGTGGAGCTGCCGGCGGCCCGGGTGCCGGTTTGGGGCGGGGCCCGGGCGGAGGTGGCCGTCGATCGCGGTCACGTCGCGCTCGCCCAGGCCGGCCGCCTCGGCCTCGCGCAGGCGGCGCAGGGCCGCCCCCGCCATCGAGGCGCCCTCCCACGCCGCCAGGTCCAGGTCCTTGGCCGCCAGGCCGAGCGCGTAACGGGTCCCGGGGGCGGGCGCCGCCAGCCGCCCGGCCAGCTCGCCGAGCGGCGTGCCCGCCAGCACCGCGGCGAGCGCGTCCCGTTCCACGCCGTGCGCCTCGCCGTACGCGAACGTCTCCGCGAGCAGCACCTGGGCGGGCACGAGCGCGCTCATGACGGCGAGCTTCAGCGCCGCCCCCGCGCCCAGCGGCCCGAGCTCCCGCACGGTGCCGAACACCGCCAGCACCTCGCGCACGGCCGTCACGTCACCGCCGGCCAGCACGGTGAGCGTGCCGTCGGTGGCCGGGGCGACGCTGCCGAGCACCGGCGCGTCCACCAGGGCCACCTCCGGCGGCAGCAGCGCGCGCAGCTCGCGGACGGCGTCCGGGCCGATCGTGGACATCTCCACCACCGTCGTGCCCGGCCGCAGCCCCGCCAGCGCCGCCGTCAGCACCTCGCGCACCGCGTCCGGGTCGCGCAGCATCGTGATGACCAGGTCCGCCCCGGCCACCGCCTCGGCGGGCGAGAGCCCGGTCCCGCGCCGCCACGTCGTCACCTCGTGCCCGGCATCCGTGAGCCGCCGGGCCATGGGGACGCCCATGCGTCCCTGTCCAAGAAATGCAATCACGTCCCTCATTGAAGGGGTTCGCACGGTATTCCACCACCGACTAGATTGCATGTCAGCCATGCCTGATACGAATGCCTTCGACACCGACACCGACACCGACACCGACGCCCTGCGCCTGTTCGACACGGGCGTCCTGCGCCTGTTCGACGAGGTGGCCAGGAGCGGATCGTTCACCGCCGCCGCCGAGCTCCTCGGCTGCACCCAGTCGGCCGTCTCCCGGCGCGTCGCCGCCCTGGAGCTGGCCGCCGGCGGGCCGCTGTTCGAGCGGCTGCCCCGGGGCGTGCGGCTCACCCCCGCCGGGGCCGTGCTGCACCGGCACGCCGCCGCGGTGCTCGACCGGCTCGACCGGGCGGGCGAGGAACTGGCCGCGATCCACGGCGGCAGCGGCGGGACGCTGCGCGTCGGCGCGTTCGCCACCGCCAACGCCGACCTGCTGCCCACGACCCTCAAACGCTTCGCCGATCTGCGGCCGGGAGTCGAGCTGCGGCTCGTCGAAGGGCTCAGCCCCCGGCTCACCGACCGGCTCCAGGCCGGGGCGCTGGACGTCGCCGTGATCAGCGACTACCCGGCGGGGCTGCCGGGCGACGGCGGCGGCCGCGTCACGCACCTGCGCGACGACCGGCTGCTGGTCGCGCTGCCGCAGGGGCACCGGCTGGCCGGCGAGGACGCCGTCGACCTGCGCGATCTGGCCGGCGAGCGGTGGATCGAGGCGGCGCCGCGCGGCCAGCCGACGCTGCTCACCGCCGCCTGCGCCGCTGCCGGGTTCACGCCGCGCGGCGGGCTGCGGGTGGCCGAGTGGTCGGGCAAGTTCGGCTGCGTGGCGGCCGGGCTCGGCGTCTCCCTCGTCCCCGAGCTGGCGGCGCGCGCGGTCCCCGCCGGGCTGGTCCTGCGCCCGCTCAAAGGGGTGATGCCCGTGCGCAAGGTGTACGCTGCCCTGCCCGAAGTGCCGCTGCCCGCCGCGCTGGAGTTTGTCCGAATGCTGGGAGAATGGGAAGCGTGTACGGCTTCGCCCACCTGAACAACAGGCTCGCCACCGGGTTGCGTGACGTGACGACCGACCTGGCCGCGCTCGACGGCGAAGGCTGGTGGGCCGTCGTGGTCGGCTTCGAGGGCAAGGTCACCTGCGCCCGCTTCGACCAGGTGCGCCGCGCGCCGCTGCCCCGCCAGGGCGCGCACTGGCGG
>NZ_LAVL01000331.1 GCF_001083785.1 Nonomuraea sp. SBT364 | reverse complement strand
GAGATGTGGTATAAGAGACCGCTCCACCTCGTCCGCCACCGGACTCAGGGAACCAAGGGGAAGCGGAAGAGCTCCTCCACCACCTTCCCCCCACGACTTCACCCACCCGCCAGCGGACAACCCCGCAACGCCGTCAGGGCCTGCGCCCACGGAAGGTGCGACGCAGATCGCCCACCCACGCCTCCGGGTTCTCCCAGGGAATGAAGTGACCACCACGATCATGCGCATTGACGTTCACATGGTTGAACCAACCCGCCTGCGGACCACCCTCGAAAGCCCGGACGCGCTCCTCGGCACCATGGACGCCGGGCGGATTCTCGTACGTGACGAACGTCAGACCGACCGGAGCCTGCACAACCGGAGTGCGATCATGGGACGGAACCCACGGATACCGGTTGGCATTGGCGTAGTACCGCATCGACGTGCCGATCGAATTGTTCACCCAGTAGATCGTGGCGTGAGTGAGCAGATCATCCCTGCTGAAAACCGACTCGACGTCACCACCACTGTCACTCCACGAATTCCACCGCTCCAGCAGCCACGCCAGCAGCCCGGCGGGGGAGTCGCTCAACCCATGAGCCAGCGTGGCACCGTCGAGCATGTGCACGGCCAGATGCGACGCCGAACGACGATCCAGCTCGACGACACGAGCCCGCACATCAGCAGGCTGATCATCAGCCAGCGGCCGATTCCGGGCAAAATCCCAAGCACGAGGGCCGTTGAAGAAATCAAGCGGCAACCCCGAACCGATATGAATGCCGTACAACTCGTCGGCGTACTTGTGCCCCAGCTGACTGGAGACGATCCCGCCGATGTCACACCCCCCGGCCGCGTACCTCTCGTACCCCAGCGTCTCGGTCATCAGGGTGTGCCAGAGGTCGGACACCTTCCAGAAGTTGACATCCGCAAAGCCCGTCAGCGGACCCGGGAACCCGAAACCGGGCAAGGACGGCACGATCACGTCGAACGCATCAGCGGCATCACCACCGAACGCGGCCGGATCAGCGAGCGGATCGATCACCTTCGACCAGTGCCAGAACGTCCACGGCCACCCATGCGTCAGGATCAACGGGATCGGGCGCGGCCCACGGCCCGGCTTGCGCATGAAATGCACCGCAACACCGTCGACACCCACCTGATAGTGCTCGTACGCGTTGATGGCGGCCTCGGCCTTACGCCAGTCGTAGCCGTCCCGCCAATACGCGACCAGCCCACGCAGATAGCCGGCCGGGACGCCGTAGGACCAGTCCTCATTCCCCTCGTCCACCGGCGGACGGGTCAACGCGAGACGGGCCCGCAGGTCATCGAGAACCTCGTCGGACACATGGACAGGGGTCGGTTCCAACGGAAAGACGTCCGGGGTGCTCATGATTCCTCACTGAACTGAACTGGACTGACTGAACGACCACCTCCGGAGCCTCGGCCCCGGATGCAAGCGAGGGCGCCCGCGATCCGCCCGTTACGACAGATCTGAACACCCTCCCGACCGCACCTTACGTGACGATCGAGAACGGGGGAGAAGCCCCCGCCTCCACCCTCGCCCGGACCTGAGCCGACACCGTCCACGGCCTCCCCGACGCGCACGAACGCTCAGTGCCGGGCGAGGGTGGAGGGTGGGCGCTCGGCACTGCCCGCCAGGGCGGGGGGCTCGGGCACACCCGCCGAGCTGGGCTCGCGAGGGGAGTGGGCGGGTGCCCGTTCGGGGCGTCCGAGGTCGGAGCTGCGGTGATCTGCGTACGCTCCCGCGCCGGCGCTGAATCTGGCCCATGTCTTCCGGCGGGAGCGGAGTCTCCGGCGGGCGGTGGTCGCACACATCAGGGAGGGCGAGTTCGCCATGTGAGCCGGAAACAGCCATGCGCCATACCAGACAGAATCCAGCTTCTGTCTGGTATGGCCTATTTTGTCGGATTAGAGGCGGTTGACGAAGCGGGTAGCGGCGCGGTGACTCATGCCCGTTTCGCCGCGGACCAGGAACACCGCCTCCTGGATCTGGCCCATCGCTTTCATCTCGCGGGCCTGCTCGACCAGGTCGGGATTGGGGGCGGGACGGTTACGGGG
>NZ_LAVL01000330.1 GCF_001083785.1 Nonomuraea sp. SBT364 | reverse complement strand
GGCGTCGGCGGGGTCGATGTCCATGGCGCGCAGGACGTGCAGCGCGAGGTTGGTGCCCTCGTCGAGCATGGCGGTGAGCAGGTGCTCGGTGCCCACGGCGGGGGCGCCGCCGGCGGCGGCGCGGTCGGCGGCGAGCTTGAGCACCGCGCGGGTGCGCGCCGTGAGATGGCTGAGCGCGCCGGTCGGCCGGTCCGGGTCGAGGTCGGCGGGCACGCTGGCGCGGATCGCCGTCACCCGGCGCACCGCCTGCTCCAGAGCCCGCTGGCAGATCGCCGACACGGGCACCCCGGCCTCCTTGACCGCCTCGGCCAGCTCGTCGGGCAGATAGACGTTGATCTTCGGCACGCGCCCTCCTCACTCAAGTACCCCCACTATAACCCCACACGGGTTATATGGTCCCCCGCACGAACAAGACTGGCTTTGGCGCGGCCGGAAGCGCAGACTGGAAGGACGGCGACCCCGCGAACCAGTGGAGCACCCGTGGACAATCACCTTGATCACATGCCGGTTCTGTCACGCGGCAGGCATCGCAACCCCAAACGGGGAGCCTGCTTCATGGAGCTGGCCTCCTATCTGGCCGGAGAGCGGTGGAGCGACCACCCCGCCTGCACCCACCCGCTGCTGGCGGCGCTCGCCCGGCTGGTCAACGACAACACCGGCGACGGCCAGCGGGCCAGGCTCGTCGGGCTGGTACCGTCGATCATCGGCCTGGCGGGCGACGACCTGCGGATCGACGCCCGCATCGCGCTGCGCTGCGCCACCACGGCGCTGCCCGTCGCGGCGGCCGAGCGGCAGCTCGCGCTGGCCGTGTCGGTGCTGGCGGCCGAGGAGATGCTGGCCAGGCTGGACGGCCGGCCGTCGGGGCGGCTGAGCGAGCCGAGCCGCTCGGCGATGGAGCAGGTGCCGCTGGCGGCCGCGCAGGCGCGTAAGTTCAGCCGGGCGGCGCGGATCACCGAGAAGGGCTTCCGCCGCTACGCCGCGCCCAACGCGGTCCAGCTCGCGGTGGTCGGCATCGTCCAGGCATGCGTCCCCGACCCGGACGCGCTGCTGCGCGACCTGCTGGCCGGGGCCATCGCCGACTGCGCCGCCCTGATCGGCGAGCGCGACGCCGTATCGGCACCCGCGGCGGCCGTCGCCGCACCGGCCCCCATGTCCTGATATTTCCTGATCTGTCTGACCGACCGTGAGCGGCCGGAGCCCCGGCCGTACCCTTGACCCTCCGATGACGCTCCGCAAACGGCACGGCAGCCCGGAGGGCGAGGATGACGACGAACGAGAGCGGCCCGCACCGGAGCCGTCCGGACGAGGACGTGCGGGTCGCGGTCTACGCGGGGTTCGCGCGTACGGGGCGGGCTCCCGGGGCCGGGGAACTGGCCGGGGCGACCGGCGTGACGCCCGGCGAGGTGCGGCGGGCGCTGGCGCGCCTGCACGCGGCCCGGGCGCTGGTGCTGGACGGCGACGGCGACGGCGACGGCGCGATCGTCATGGCGCACCCGTTCTCGTCGGTGCCGCTCGGCTTCTCGGTCATGGGCCGGGAGACGCTGTGGTGGGGCGGGTGCGCGTGGGACGCGTTCGCCGTGCCGCATCTGCTGGAGGACGAGCCCGAGGTGCTGGTGGCCACCCGATGCCCCGGCTGCGGCGCCCCGCACGCCTGGTCGGTGGGGCGGGCCGCGCCTCCCCCGGGCGACCAGGTGGCGCACTTCCTGGTCCCCGTCGCCCACATGTGGGACGACGTCGTGCGTACCTGCTCGCACCAGCGGTTGTTCTGCTCGGCGGGGTGCGTGGACGGGTGGCTGGCCCGGACGGGGCTGCCGCGCGGCTACGTGATGGACGTGCCCACCCTGTGGCGGCTCGCCCGGGGCTGGTACGACGGCCGCCTGGCGCACGGCTACACCCGCCGCGAACCGGCCGGCGCCGCCGCGCACTTCGCCGGGGCCGGGCTGGACGGCCCGTTCTGGGGCCTGTGAGCACACCGGGCGCCGGCCTCGCCACCCGCCTCCCGACCAGCGCCTTTTCTCGTCAACACGTTCGGAAGACGATGAGGTCGAAGGACGGAACCGCAGGTCAGGCAAGCCTCCCCTTCGTTGCGGATCATGCCGACATATGTCTAAATGTCGGACGAGTTGGTCTTATCGGAGGGAATGTCATGACTATTGAGCTGGAGCGGACGTACTCGCCCGAGAAGCACCACAGCCACCGTGACGTGACGGGCGGCTGGCTGCGGCCGGCGGTGTTCGGCGCGATGGACGGGCTGGTGTCCAACTTCGCGTTGATCGCCGGGGTGGTGGGGGCCGCCGCCGGCCGCCCGTC
>NZ_LAVL01000329.1 GCF_001083785.1 Nonomuraea sp. SBT364 | reverse complement strand
CCCGTACAGCCCACCCTCGCAGGGCTGGCCGCCATACGGGCAGGCGTCGCCGGAGGCCGGCACGCCGCTATACGCCTCCCCCTCACAGGGGCCATCCCCTTCCGCTCCACCACCGGTGGGCGGGCCCCTGTATGGCCAGGTCCAGCCGGAGGCGCCGCACGGCTCGATCCCTCAAGCCCCCGCTCCCTACGAGTTCCCTTTGCCGGGGTCCGCCCCATACGGGGCCCCTTCGCAAGGCCAGGCCCCGTACGGAGTCCCTCCGCAAGGTCCCGTCCCGTACGGAGTCCCCTCACAAGGCCCCGTCCCGTACGGGCCAGGCTCGCAGGGGCCCTACCTGCGGGGGCAGAGGCCGGGGGGTGGGGAGGCGCCGCAGCCGCCCAGGCGTGGGGCCAGGACCGTCCTGCTCGCCGCCCTCGGTGTGCTGGTGCTGCTCGGGGCCGGGGGCGGCACCGCCTGGTTCGTTGCGCAGTCCGGCGATCCGGAGCCGGTGGCGGCGGCCAGCCCAGAAGCGGCGGTGGCTGAGGCGGCGGTGCCCGAGTGGTCCGTACCCCTGGCCGGGCACGGCAGCATGGACTTCACCACCGGCATGGCGTTCGCGAGCTGGCTGACCGACACCACCGTCATCAGAGCCCAGAAGGACGGCGTGCTGGCGTACACCCTCAACACCGGCAAACGCGCCTGGGGCACTCCCTCGCCGGGCGACCAGCTCTGCGGAGCCACCCCGGAGGTGTCGGCCGACGCCGTCGCCGCCATCGCGTACGTCACGGACGGCCGATGCGGCCAACTCGCCGGTCTCGACACCACCACCGGCAAGGTCACCTGGAAGACCGTGATCGCGTCCGAGAAGAGCTCGGTGAGCAACTCCCTCGCGGTGCCGTCCATCATGTCCACCGCGGACATGGCCGTCGTCGAGGTCGACAACACACTGACCAGCTACCGCCTCTCCGACGGCGGCAAGGCTTGGACCTGGTCGCCGCCGGACAGCTGCTATCTCCAGGACGCCAACAGCGCCCCCGACCGCGTGGTGATCCTCCTCGACTGCCACAGCGGGAGCAACAGCGTCCAGGTCCTGCACCCGACGACCGGCCGTGTCGCCGGCAAGTACCCGATCGGCGATCTCCCCCTGACGAACGGCGTCCTGTCCGCGAGGCCGATCGTCATCCACCGCCAGATCCGAGGCGAGGACACGTTCACCGTGTACGCGTCGACGGGCAAGGTGAGCGAGTTCAGCGCGGGTGAGGCCGACACGCGGTCGCTCAACAGCGTGGCCCTCGTCCAGGGCGGCCACGAGCGCCGCACGTACGCGGTGCACGGCGACCGCCTCTACCTGGCGACCAAGCTGGAGCACATGCCCGACGACGGCGGCGGCTACCGCAACAAGGCTCTCGCCTTCGACATCAAGACCGGCCGCCGCCTCTGGGAGTCGACCGGCACCCACGACACGCCCCTGTCCTATATCCGCGCCGACGAGCAGGGCCTTCTGGCCCTGGAGGTAGGCGACTGGCGCACGCTCCCCCCGCGCCTCGTCCGCTTCGACCCCGCCACCGGCAAGGCCCAGGCCCTCGCGACGCTCCCCCTGAAGTACGGCACCGAGGCCGACCGAGGCCAGGTGTACGAGCGCGACGGCGCGGTCATCATCGTCCCGTGGACCTCGGTGGCCAGCAAGAACGCCGTGAGCTTCATCGACACCGATTCGTCCTGACCCGCTCAGAGCCAGCCGATCCCATACGTGACGGGCAGCAGGTACGCAGTACTCCCGTCACGGGGAACGCAGGGTCCCGGCACAAGCCGGCTCACGAGCCGACAGCGCCGGCCCCGGAACGCCGAGATCCGCAGGGCCCGGAGCCCGCCCTCTGTGAGGGCCGAACGCACGTTGCCTTCGTAGCTCTGGAATACCAAAAGGCCCCCGGCTGACCGGAGACCCACAACACAACCCCGTAAACCGTCCCGCCCCAAAGCCCGCAAACAACGCAAAAAGGGGCTCCCACCCCGGGAACCCCCTGCACAGAGAAACACGGAGAGGGCCCCTGACACACAAGGTGTCAAAAGGGCCCTCTCACGAAAGATTGTCCGGCGGTGACCTACTCTCCCACACCCTCCCGAGTGCAGTACCATCGGCGCTGGGAAGCTTAACTTCCGGGTTCGGAATGTAACCGGGTGTTTCCTTCCCGCCATAACCGCCGTAACCCTATGAAACTGACAAGCAAAACCGCTTGCTGTTTCAGAATCGCATAGTGGACGCGAGCAAAAACTTTCAAAGTATGCTTTGTGGTCAAGTCCTCGGCCTATTAGTACCGGTCAGCTCCACACGTTACCGTGCTTCCACCTCCGGCCTATCAACCCGGTCGTCTACCGGGAGCCTTACCCCCAAAC
>NZ_LAVL01000328.1 GCF_001083785.1 Nonomuraea sp. SBT364 | reverse complement strand
GGGGCCAGCCGGCTCGCGGGCTGCCCGAACGCCTCGTGCGCGCCCGCCGCGGCGGCTCCCGGCAGCCGGACCGTCACCTCCAGCAGGTCCACGCCGCCCCGCCAGTGCGTGCCGCGCACCGGCAGGTACAGGAAGGCGTGCCCGCCGTGCACGGTGACCGCGTTCCTGAGCGTGTAGCCGAGCCGGAACGTCCTGGTGGCGCCGGGTGCGGCGGCCAGGTGCCAGACGACGCGGTGCGGCCCGTCGCTCCCGCAGGCCCGCTCGCTGAACGTGCCGGCGCGCCCGCCGGTGTCCGGCTCGGCCGGGGCCACGCGCTCGTACGGCGTGTTCTCGCGCACCGAGACGTCCTCCACGACGACCTCCGGCGCGCGCGGGATGTCCACGTACGCGCCCTTCCCGCCGCGCGGGTACGTGATCGTGTGCTCCTCGACCACGGCCACCGTGCCGTCGTCGCGGACGGTGGCGGTGATCGCCGCTCTGGGCTGCGTGACGTGCGGCCCGGCGACCGGCTGGGGCAACAGCCAGGCGGCCAGCACCATCACCAGCATGCGCAATGTCGCCCCCGAAGCGGTTGTCGATCCTTTGGGGCAGTCTGTCCCGGGGCGCTTGCAGGCCGCTTAACCGGCGCGGTAGAAACCGACCAGCCGCTCGGCGATGGCGAGCAGCCGCTCGCGCAGCTCCGGCGGGCCGAGCACCTCCGCGTCCGCGCCCAGCCTGAGGAACTCGCCCGTCGCGTGCTCGATCGACTCGATCGGCACCGTCACCCGAGTCCAGCCGCCGGCGTCCGGTTCGGCGCTCTCCCGGGCCGCCGCCGCCACCCCGGGCGTCATCAGGCCGGGCAGCAGTTCGAGCCCGCGCGGCGACAGCCGCAGCACCGCCTCGCCGCGCCGCAGCCGGGTCTCGAACTCCGTCAGGTACGCCTGCCAGTGGGCCGCCAGGTCGAACCCCTGGGGTCTGGCGAACCGGCCCGGCAGCGGGTGCAGGTCGAGGATCTGCGACACCCGGTAGGTGCGCACCTGCTCGCCGCACCGGGCCACCAGGTACCAGCGGCCCGCCTTGACGACCAGGCCGTACGGCTCCAGCCTCCGCTCCACCTCCTCCGGAGCGCGCCAGCGACGGTAGCGGACCCGGATCGGGTGCTCGTTCCACACCGCCTCGGCCACGGCGGGCAGATGGGTGACCGGCTCGCGGTCGTGGTACCAGCTCGGCGCGTCGAGATGGAACCGCTCCCGGATGCGCCCGGCCCGGTCGCGCAGCTCGACGGGGAGCGCCGCCATCAGCTTGAGCTGCGCGGCCGTCACCACGGCGCCCAGCCCCAGCTCCGCCGCCGGGCCCGGCAGCCCGGCCAGCGGCAGCGACTCGGCCTCCTCCGTCGTCAGCCCGGTCAGCCTGGTGCGGTAGCCGTCGAGGAGCTGGTAGCCGCCCTTCGGCCCCGCGTCGCCGTAGAGCGGGATGCCGGCCGCGTGGAGTGACTCCACGTCGCGGTAGATCGTCCGCACCGACACCTCCAGCCGGCCGGCCAGTTCCCCGGCCGTCATCCGGCCGCGCGTCTGCAGGAGCAGCAGGATCGACACCAGGCGGGAAGCTCGCACATCGCTGACACTACCTGTCAGTGACCCGGCCGTACGGTGCCGGGCATGAACGATTTCGACTTTTACGAGGGCACCTGGAACGTGCTCAACCGGCGCCTGGTCAAGCCGCTGACCGGCAGCGACACCTGGGACGAGTTCCCCGGGCGGTCGGTCGCCACCCGGCACTTCGGCGGCGCGGCCAGCTTCGACGAGATCACCTTCCCCACCAAGGGGTTCAGCGGGCTGACCGTGCGGCTGTACAACCCGGAGACGCGGCAGTGGGCGATCTACTGGGCCAGCAGCGCCCGGGGTGTGCTCGACCTGCCGCCGATGGTGGGCGGCTTCGACGGCGACCGGGGCGAGTTCTACGCCGACGACTCCCACGAGGGGACGCCGGTGCGGTGCCGCTTCATCTGGACCATCCTGGGGCCGGACACGTGCCGGTGGGAGCAGGCGTTCTCGGTGGACGGGGAGCGGACCTGGGAGACGAACTGGATCATGGACAGCACTCGGGCGTGACCAACGGCTACGTGCCGTTGTTCACCCAGAGCAGGAAGCCCACGGTGAGGGCCGCCACCAGCAGGGCGACGCCGCACACCAGGATCAGCCACCACCATCCGGACTTGGCCGCCCGCGCCTCGTACACGGGCACGTCGGGGAGCATGTCCGGGGTGTAGGGCAGCCGCCGGGTGAACGAGCCGGGCGGGTCGTCCTGCGGGTGCGCCGGCGCGGGCCGCCCCCCGTACGACGGCCCCTGCTGTGGCCCCGCCGGATACCCCTGCTGCGGCCCGGTGGGGTGACCGGGATACGGCCCGCCGGGCTGCGCCGGCCGGGGCCCGGCGGGCTGTGCGGGGTAGGGGCCGGA
>NZ_LAVL01000327.1 GCF_001083785.1 Nonomuraea sp. SBT364 | reverse complement strand
GTTCAGGCCGCCCAGGGCGTCGGCGACGGCGCCCTGACCGATCCAGCGCCTGCCGCCTTCCACCAGGTCGAGCACACCGGCGAGCGACACCGCCACCCTGACGCGGGCGCCGTCGGCCACGGCGCGCAGGGCGAGCTGCGCACCGGCGGAGTGCCCGGCGACGGCGACCCGGTCCAGGTCGAGCGGCGCGTCCACACCGGCCAGCGCGTCCATCCCGGCTGCCACGTCGGCCGTGGTGGCGTCCCAGCCGTGCAGATCGGGCCGCCGGTACTCCAGGTTCCACACCGCGAACCCGTTCCCCACGAGGTCCGCGCAGAGCCCTTCCATGAGGTCGGCCCCCCACACCGACCGCCAGTACCCGCCATGCACCAGCACGACCACCGGCAGCCCGGCTGCCGAGCCGGCCGCGGACGCACCGGCCTCCCCACCGGCCGCAAGCGGGCCGTCCTCCCCACCGGCCGGGGACGGGCCGGCGGCTTCCGGGGGCGGGCCGGCCGCCTCGGGCGAGGGCGGGGGAAGGTGCAGCTCGCCCCACTGATCCTGGTGATCGCCGTACGGGATGCGGCGGCGGGGGTGGCGCAGGCGGTGGACGGCATGGCGGATGGCCCAGGACAGGCCGCCGAGCCCGCGCCCGTGGATGTGTGTGGCGCCGTCGCCGACCTCGACGCCGTCGGCGCGCCAGATGTCCAGCCAGACCACCAGGCCGAGCGGCTCCCGCATCAGGCCCCGGATGCCCTCGTCGGCCCCAGGGATGATCACGACCGCCCGTTCGGAGGCGGCGCGGCGCCTGACGGTGCGGGCGCGGACGGCGGCCGCGTCACGGGCGTAGGTGATCACACCGCGGACGCCCAGTGCCGTGAACTCGCCCTCGGCGATCTCCCCCAGCAGAGCCTCGTCCACCGCCGCCCCGGGCCCGATCAGAACCAAGACATCGCTCACGAATCCCGACACTACAGAACTTCCTCCCGTTCGGGCTCTCGTTCGACCTTGTATCGGTATGCGGATCCGGATCCCGCCCATCGGGAAGGCCCGCCTGCCGGGCGACGGGACGTGCGTCGCGGGTTCGTGGAAAGGCCATAGGTTAGGCCGGGTGCGTGTAAAGCAGCTTCACTCGTGGCCCGGCAGTGTCGCCGAGGCGGAGGCGATCCAGGAGCGGCTACGGCTTCACGTCGAGCTGACCGGGCCGGACGTGTTCACGACGGTCGCGGGCCTGGACGTCCACTACCACGGCGACGACGCCCTGTCGGCCGCTGTGGTGGTGCTCGACGCCGGCACGCTGGACGTGGTGGAGCGGGTGGTGGTGCACGGGCGGGCGGCGTTCCCGTACGTGCCCGGGCTGTTCGCATTCCGCGAGCTGCCCGCGCTGGTGGAGGCCCTCGAACGCCTCACCGTCACGCCGGACCTGCTGGTCTGCGACGGGTACGGGCTCGCGCATCCGCGGGGCTTCGGGCTGGCCTGCCACCTGGGCGTCCTCACCGGGCTGCCGTCGCTGGGCGTCGGCAAGACGCCGTTCGTGGGCACGCACGACGCTCCGGCTCCGGCGCGCGGCTCGTGGTCGCCCATCGTCCTCGACGGTACGCCGGTGGGGCGGGCGTTGCGCACCCGGGCCGGCACCAAGCCGGTGTACGTCTCCCAGGGCCATCGAATCACCCTCGACACGGTCACCGAACAGGTCCTGCGCCTGTCCCCCCGCTTCCGCCTCCCGGAGCCCGTCCGCCAGGCCGACCACCTGGCCCGTCACGGCACCTGACCCACCCCACAACCACAGCCCCCGCCACACAGCGCGCCGCCCCAGCAGCCGCGCACCACGAGGAACCGAGCCCACAAGGAAGCCTGGCCCTCAGGGGGGCTCACCGGAGGAGCGGAGCCTCCAGCCCTGGGGCAGGCTCCCGAAGGCGGCGGGCCCTGAGCGGGCGGCCCTCCGAGCGGGCGCGGGCTTGGTCCCGGACGGGACGGGACTTCTCGGGGCGGAGACTCCCGGCCCGAGGGGGCCAGGCTCACAGAGGAGACAGGCTCCCCCGAAAGGCGGGCCCCAACGGGCCCCCCGAGCGGACGCGTACTCCGGCCCCGGAGGAAGCCGCCCCTGGAAGGGCCTCCCCAAGCGGACGCGGACTCCGGTCCCGGAGGAAGCCGCCCCTGGAGGGGCCTCTCCAAGCGGGCGCGGGCTCCGGTCCCGGAGGGCGGGGGCTTCCCCGGGAGGCGGAGGCTCCAGCCCCGACGGGGCCATCCCTGGAGGGGGCTCACCGGGCGCGGACTCCGGTCCCGGTAGGGCGGGCTCCCCAGATGCGGACTCCGGTCCCGGTGGGGGTGTGGTACCCCAGAGGAGGCACGGACTCCGGTTCCGGAGGGGGAGGGCACCCCAGAGGAGGCGCGGGCTCCAGTCCCGGAGGGGACAGTTCCCCGGGGGTGGGGCTCCGGTTTCGGAGGGGCCACTCATGGAG
>NZ_LAVL01000032.1 GCF_001083785.1 Nonomuraea sp. SBT364 | reverse complement strand
CGGTGGAGGTGAGGGGGCGCGACGGGTCCGGGGCGCAGGTGCGTACGGCGTCGCGGTGGATGTCCGGGGGGCCCGGCATGCGGCTGCCCGGGAGGCCGACCGCGGCCGCGCCCCAGGCGAGCGCCTCGACCAGGGCCCGCTCGCCGCGGGCGCCGGCGGCCAGGAAGCCGGCCAGCATCGCGTCGCCGGCGCCGACCGAGCTGCGCGGCCCGGCCACCGCGGCCTCGCCGTACCAGATCCCGCCGTCCTCGACGAGCACGGCGCCGTCGGCCCCGAGGCTGGCCAGGACGGTACAGGCGCCGGCGGCGCGCAGCCTGCCCGCGGCCTCGGCCACGTCGCCGAGACAGCGGATCGCCATGCCGGTGGCGGCGGCCAGCTCCTCCAGGTTCGGCTTCACCAGGGCCGGGGCGGCGCCGAGCGCGCGGGCGAGCGCGGGGCCGCTGGTGTCGACCGCCACGTGGATCCCGGCCCCGGCGAAGCGGCGGCACAGCCGCGCGTAGACGTCGGCGGGCACCCTCGGCGGCAGGCTCCCGGAGGCGACGACCCAGTCGGCCTCGTGCGCGGCGGCCAGCACGGCGTCGGCGACGGTGTCGAGCTCGTCCGGCGACAGCGCGGTGCCCGGCTCGTTGATCTTGGTGATGGTGCCGTCGGGCTCGGCCAGCGTGACGTTGGACCGGGTCCGCCCCGCCACCGGGACGGTCACCATGTCCAGCCCCTCCAGGCCGAGCAGGTGCACGAGCTGGCGCCCCTCGTCGCCGCCGAACGGCACCACCGCCCGCGACGCCACGGCGTTGGCCAGCAGCGCCCGCGAGACGTTCACGCCCTTGCCGCCGGGGTCGAGCCGCGCCGCCGCCGCCCGGATGACGGCGCCCCGGGCCAGCCCGCCGATCTCGATGGTCCGGTCCAGGCTCGGGTTGAGCGTCAGCGTGAGGATCACCGCCGCCCCCTTCCGTGCCGCTCCGGCCCGCTCATGCCCGGACCACTTCCGGCCCCGCGGCCGACAGCTCGGCGGCGTGGGCCAGGTCGAGACCGGTGTCGGTGATCACCACGTCGATCTCCGCGAGCGTGGCGAACGACGCCAGGTAGGTGTTGGTGAACTTGGTGTGGTCGGCCAGCAGCACGCTGCGCTGGGCGGCGCCGATCATCGCCCGCTTGATCGCCGCCTCCGCCGGGTCCGGCGTGGTCAGCCCGCGCGCCGCCGAGCAGCCGTTCGTGGCCATGAACGCGACGTCCACGTGGAGCTGCGACAGCGGCCGCAGCGCCCAGTCGTCCACCGTGGCCAGCGTGCGGCCGCGGACCCGGCCGCCGAGCATGATGACGTTGAGGTTGGCGCGCGCGGCCAGCGCGGTGGCCAGCGGCGGCGAGTTGACGACCACGGTGAGCTCCCGGTCGGCGGGCAGCACGCCCACCAGGCGGCCGGTGGTGGTGCCGGCGTCGATGATGACCGACCCGTCCTCGGGCAGTTCGGCGAGGGCGGCCTTGGCGATGCGTTCCTTCTCGGCGGTCAGCACCTCGTCGCGGGCGGCCAGCGCGGGCTCGAACCCGAGCCGCTCCACCGGGATCGCGCCGCCGTGCACCCTGCGCAGCACGCCGGCCCGCTCCAGCGCGGTCAGGTCGCGGCGGATGGTCTCGGTCGTCACGTCGAGCTCGCCGGCCAGGGACACCACGTCGACGCGGCCGGCCGCGCGCGCCCTGCGGAGGATCTCCTGCTGCCGCTCCTCGGCGTACATGATGTGGGTTCACCACCGTTTCGGGTTGGTTTCCCCTTTGTTTATCTCCGTTTCTGTGGACGCGTCAAGACTCTGATAGGTATGTCGGATGCGTATGAAGCCGTGGGCCGCCGTGGCGGCAGCCGTACCACTCGCAGCAGGATGCGTCGCCGGGCCCTCGGCCGGGCCGGCGTCGGCGAGCAGCGCCCCCGGGACGCCGAGCGTCCCCGCGCCGGCCCGGCCGCATCAGGCCGCGCCGCCCAGGGTCCCGGCGGGCACCACGGCCTCGTGGCTGGTCTTCGACCGGAAGGCGGGCAAGGCGGTGGCGACCCGCTACGCGCACCGCAAGTTCCGCTCCGCCTCGGTGATCAAGATCCTGATGGCGATCGACTTCCTGGAGCGGCGCGAGGACGTCTCCCCGGCCGACGCCCGGCTGCTCAAGGTGATGCTGCGCCAGAGCGACGACGACGCCGCCTCCACGCTGTGGGACCGGGGCGGCAAGGGCGCGATCGTCACCCGGATGGCGCGCAAGCTGCGCCTGCCCGACACCACGCCGCCGCCCGCCACCCACCCCGGCTTCTGGGGCTACGTGTCGCTGAGCGTCCACGACATCGTGCGCACCTACCGCTACCTGCTCGACACCGCCGAGCCGCGCGTCCGCGACACCATACTCGGCCACCTGCGCAAGGCCGCGCCGTGCGGCAGCGACGGCTTCGACCAGACCTTCGGCATCCCGGACGCGGTGCCGCGGCCGTTCGCGGTCAAGCAGGGCTGGTCGGGGTTCGGCACCGTGCCGCCGGTCCGGTGCGACGCGCGGGCGCAGGGAGCCTCCATCTCGGCCGTCGCGCTGCGCTCGCGCGGCTCGGGCATCCCCGACCTCGGCAGGCCGGTGCTCCACACGACCGGCCTGGTGGGCAAGGACGAGCGCTACGTCATGGCGGTGCTGACCGCGCACCCCGCGGGCGCGACCTGGAGCAGCTCCGTCCGCCGCATCACGAACCTGGCCAAGGGGCTCTACCGCGGGCTCTCCTGAAAGCGCGGCCCCTGCGGGAAGAAGGTGAACATCCGCTCGCCCGGCCGCAGCGGCGTGGGAGGGCCGGCGTAGCGGTGCACGCCCACGCCGAACTCCGCCGTCTCCAGCGCGGCCCGGTCGAACCCGCTCTCCTCGAACCACCCGCAGATGGACGGCACCAGGTCGGGCTCGTGCGTGTGCCGGGTCCAGACGACCGTCGCCCCCGGCGCGCACAGCTGGGGCAGCGCGGAGATCGTCCGGCGGACGTCGGCGTCGCTGAGATTGCCGAACAGGCCGCAGGCGAGCACGAGGTCGGCCGGTACGGCGCCCGCGTAGGCGTCGGTGAGTGCCGCGTCTGCGCACACCACCTCCACCCCGGCAGGCGCCCGCTCCTCGGCCAGCCGCGCGTTGCGTTCGTCGAGCTCCACCAGCCGGGCCCGCACCCGGCCGCGCCGGGGATGGGCGGCCAGCACCGGCAGGAGGTCGCGGCCCTGGCCGGCGCAGAGGCTGACCACCCGCTCCGCGCCCGAGTCAAGGGCGGTGCGGATCGCGCGCTGAACCACGGCCAGGCGCCGCCTGAGGCCGGATCTCGGCCGGTCGTAGTCGTCGTGCCAGCTCACCCAGTCGCGTGTCATGATCCCGATAGTGATCAATCCGTGTCCGCCAGGCAATGACATTTCCGGATTTGGGGCCGTCTGCAATCCCGGCCGGGCAACGGACCTATTTCTGCGCTATCTCATTTACATAACTGAAAAATGCGGAAAAGTGCCCGGAGCGCAGGGCGGCCCTGGCAGCATGGGGCCGGTTCGTTGATCGGGGGATTTTCTTACTGGAGGCGTCCTCGTGAACGGTTCACCGCACCCGCGCGAGAACCATCGAAAATCGCTCGGCCGCACCCTGACGGCCGCCGCCGCCGCGCTCGCCGCACTCGCGGCGCTCGCCGGCCCGGCGCCGGCGTCCCCCGTGCAGCAGCGGGCCGCGGCGCAGGAGGAGAGCTTCTGGTCGCCGACCAGCGTCGTGCCGGTCAGGCTCGCCCGTGACCGCCGGCCGGTCGAGCTGGGCATGCGCTTCACCCCGTCGCGCACCGGGTCCGTCGTGGCCGTCCGCTTCTACAAGCACCGCCGCGCCGCCGCCGGCCACACCGCCGGCCTCTGGGACGCCGCCGGCAACCGGCTGGCCCGAGTGCCGTTCGGCGCCGAGACCGCCTCGGGCTGGCAGGAGGTGCGCCTGCCGCACCCCGTCACCCTGCGGGCCGGCCGGTCGTACGTGGTCTCCTACCACGCGCCCGACGGCCGTTACGCGGTCGCCCGGCATTACTTCCGCCGCTATCTCCCGGGCACCGAGTCGCTCGGCGTGACCGCCTGGAACGGCGCGTACGCCTACGGCGCGAGCGCGTTCCCGAGGCGGACGAGCGCCGGCCACAACTATCTCGTCGACGTGGTCTTCCGGCCGGGCGCCCCGGCACCCGGCCCGTCTCCCACCCGCACGGTCACCCCCACACAGTCACCCACCAAGTCACCCACGTCATCGCCGACCAGGTCGCCGACCGCGACGCCGACCGGAACCTCCACGGTCACGGCGAGCCCCACGCGGACCCCGACCGACCGGCCGACCGGCACGCCCGAGCCGACCAAGCCCGAGCCCACGAACCCCGGCCCCACCGAGCCCGGTCCCACCGAGCCGGGGCCGTCGACGCCCGGCCGTCCCGGCTGTGAGCTCCCCGCGCACCCGACGCCCGCCTGCACCGGCGTGCCCGACTCCCTGCGCCTGTCCACGATCAAGGGGGACTTCACCGCCGCCAAGCCCGGCCAGGTCCTCGACGGCGTGCACATCACCGGCGACCTGACCGTGGAGGCGTCCGGCGTCGTCATCAGGAACAGCCGCATCGACGGCCTGATCACCAACTGGAAGACGGGCGGCTCGTTCACCATCACCGACTCCACGGTCGGCCCGGAGAAGGGCTGCCGGATCTACCCGGCGGTCGGCGAGAAGAACTTCACCGCCACCCGCATCGAGGTGCGCGGCTTCGACGACGGCTTTCGCATGTCGGGCAAGAACGTCACGATCCGCGACTCGTACGTGAACCTGTGCGGCCCGCCGACGAGCCACTCCGACGGCATCCAGGCGTACTGCCCCGGCGGCATCGTCTGCAGCGGCCTGGTCTTCGACCACAACACGATCGACCAGCGCAACGCCCCCGAGCACTCCGACCCGGTCAACCTGGTCGACAAGAACCTGAGTGCCGTGACCGTGACCGACAACATGCTGGCGGGCGGCAACTACACGCTGTTCCTGCAGTGGCGTTCCGGGCCGAAGTGGAAGGTCTCCGGCAACAAGCTCGTCCACGACGCCTGGGACTTCGGCCCGGTCAGCTCGGCCGACACGTGCGAGAACATCGACTGGGGCCCCGGCAACGCGGTCGTCACCATCGACAAGAGCTACCGGATCACCAGGACGGTCCAGCACCTGCACGACTGCGTCGAGTAGGTCTCAGCGGTCAGTAGGAGCAGGTCTCCGAAGTCCAGGCGCAGGTCTCAGAAGTCCAGGCGCGGCGAGGCCGGGCCGAGCACCGCGGCGGCGGGCGTGATGCCCCAGGCGGTGCTCAGCTCGCCGCAGAGCACCTCGGTGAGCTTGCGTACGTCCTCGGCGGCCGTCGGGTGCAGGGCCTCGGCGACGATCAGGACGGAGGCCGTCGTGCCGCGCACGGCCGACAGGCCGCTCTGCCGGTTGGTCCAGCGCCGGGCGTGCGCGTGGCCGCCGCCGTCGGCGAAGATCACCTCGCCCGGCTCGGGGTGCTCGGCCTGGCCGGCGAGCGTGACGTACTCCTCCTCGCCCGAGGCGTGGCGGACCTCCAGGAATCCCTCGACCCGGGCCAGGTCGAACACCGCCACCGGGATCGCGAACGCCAGCGACACCGCGTTGCACAGGTCGATCAGCGGGTGGATGCGCGGCAGCGCCCCCTCCTTCTTGAACCGGCGCAGCAGCGACTCCGAGGCGCACCGGTACTGCGTCGGCTTGAGCCCCATGCGGGAGAAGGCGCGCCGCCACGCCCGGATCTCGGGCAGCTCGGACTCCGCGCCGCCGGCCAGCCGCTCGGCCGCGGCCGCGTGATGGGCGAGCAGCGGGCCGTCCACGACGGCGTCCGGGGTGATGCCCTCGGCCAGGATCGTGCCGGGGACCAGCTCCGGGAAGTCCCGCCAGATGGCGCTCTCGTGCTGAAAATGCATGAACGCATCATCTCAGGCGGTGTAGGCCGCGTAGACCTTCTTCGGCACCACCATCCGCCACGCCTCCACGACCAGCTCGCGCATCTCGGCGTCGTCGAGCTCGGCCATGCGCGCGCAGACCCAGTTGAAGCGCATGTCGGACTCCGGCGGCAGGAGGAACTTGGCGGGCTCGGCGGCGACCAGCGCGGCCCGCTCCTCCTTCGGGAAGGCGAAGCCCATCACCGTCTCGTCGCGCGAGAACGCCAGGTAGACGATGGCGCCCACGCGGAACTTGACCCGGTCTCTGATCAGGTGCTCCGACGACCTCGGGAGGGTCGCCGCGAGCCGCCGCACGTCCTCGACTGTGACCACGGACCCACGTTAGCGGTTGCCCTCCGCGGCCGAGATGTCGGCGAGCGCCGAGTTCGGGTCGCGCTCGACGGCCAGGTCGCCGATGCTGAGGATGCCGACGGCGCGGCCGTCCTCGACGACGGGCAGGCGGCGCACCGCGTGCGAGCGCATGAGCTGGACGGCCTGCTCGATGCTGGTGTCGGGGCCGATCGCCTCGATCTCGGACGAGCACGCCTCCTTGACCGGCGTCTGCGGGCTCTTGTCGTCGGCGACGAGCCGGACCGCGAGGTCGCGGTCGGTCACGATGCCCCGCATCCGGCCGTTCTCGTTGACGATGATCGCGCCCGTGTCGTTGTCGCGCATGAGCGCGGCGGCGGCGCTGGCCGGCTGGTCCCCTTCGATGCTGGCGGGGTGTGCGGTCATCACATCTGCCACGGTCTTGGCCATGGTGAGCTCCTTGTTCATCGGTGGAGCCCACCAGCTACCCGCTGTCCGCCCGGTAATCCTGCCCGAATGATGAGACGATCCTTCTTGAATGGCGAGACGAATGCTAGCCTTCCGGCAACGATCACGACCTGAGGAGTGCCCGATGGACGCCGTCTACACCCATGGTCATCACGAGTCGGTGCTGCGCTCCCACCGGTGGCGCACCGCCGCCAATTCGGCCGCCTACCTGCTGCCCCACCTGGAGCCGCACATGACGCTGCTCGACGTGGGCTCCGGTCCCGGCACCATCGCCGCCGACCTGGCCGGGCGGGTGTCCCGGGTGACCGTCTCGGAGGTGACGCCCGAGGCGCTGGCGCTGGCCGAGGCCGAGCTGCGGGCCAGGGGAGTGATCAACGCCGACTTCCGCGTGGCCGACGCGCACGCGCTCGACTTCCCCGACGACACCTTCTGCGTCGTCCACGCCCACCAGGTGCTGCAGCACGTCGGCGACCCGGTGCTGGCGCTGCGCGAGATGCGCCGGGTCGCCAAGCCGGGCGGCTACGTGGCGGCGCGCGACAGCGACTACACCGCCTTCGCCTGGTACCCGCTGCTGCCCGCGCTGCGGGATTGGATGGAGCTCTACCAGAAGCTGGCCCGCGCCAACGGCGGCGAGCCGGACGCCGGGCGGCGCCTGCTGTCGTGGGCCCGGGCCGCGGGCTTCACCGACGTCACCGCCACCGCCTCCACGTGGTGCTTCGCCACGCCGGACGACCGGGCCTGGTGGGGCGGCATGTGGGCCGAGCGGATCATGCGCTCGGCCATGGCCGCGCAGGCGCTCACCACCGGCGCGGCCACCGAGGACGACCTGCGCCGCATGTCCGGCGGCTGGCTGGAGTGGGCCGCCTCGGACGACGCCTGGCTCGCGATCACCCACGGCGAGATCCTGTGCCGCGTATGACCGCCGGCGCTCAGAGGCCCAGCGTGCCGGCCCGCTGCCACTGCGGGTCGCGGTAGAGCACCACGTCGGTGCCGTCGAGCAGCTCGTCCGGCGCCGACAGCATGGTGATCTCACCGGCCATCTGCATCTCCAGCAGCAGGTCGCGCACGCGCGGCCCCACCGGGAGCCGCCCGGCGGGAAGCCGGAGCCCGTCGCGGATCGTGTCGGCGATGTCCGACAGGCGGAACGGCCCGTCGAACCCCGACACCACGCCCCGCACCATCGTGATCGTGATGCGCTCCTCGGCCTCGGCGTGGGCCAGCTGCCAGGTCATCTGCTCGCGGCGGCCGCCCGTGCCGGCGCACGACGGGCAGCCGTGCGTCAGGCCCGGCGCCAGCTCCTCCTGGGCCGAGCCGAGGCAGGCCGTGCACAGCTGGTTCTCGGCGGCGTGCAACTCGGCGGCCATCCGCCCGGCGAGCGGCACGCCGCAGTCGCACGCGTAGGAGTCGCCGAGAATCGTGCCGGTCGGTGCGGAGATCGTGTGTTTCGTCATCCCGGACAACCCTACCGGCGCTCGGCCAGCCCGTGCAGGCGGCGCAGCGCCTTGCGGGCCGCGGCCGACACCCGGCCGTCCGGATGGTGGTCGATGAACACCCGCAGCACCGCCTCCGCACCGGGGTGGTCGGCCAGGGCCAGCAGCGCGACGGTGCCCGCCTGCTCCTCCGGGTCCAGGCCGAGCGCCACCGACTCGACGACCTCGTCCGCCTCGCCGCCGAACTCCAGCAGCGCCGCCGCCATGTCCACCAGCACCCAGGCGAGCTCGCCCGAGTCCGGCCGCCGGTCCTCGCGGCCCAGCCTGGCCGCGACCACCGCGCCCGTCCTGGGCTCGGCCAGCAGTGTCTCCAGGGCCCGGCGGCCGTCCTCGCCGAACCGGGTGGCGAGCAGCTCGATCCCGACGGCCCGGGCCAGCGGGCTCACCTCGCCGGCCACGGCGGCGAGCTCCGCCGCGGCGGCCGCCCGGTCGCGGCCCTTCAGCCAGCCGGCCAGCTCCTCCTCACGCTCCGGCTCCGGGTAGGAGCGCAGGCCGTGCAGCAGCGCGGCGGCGTCCCGCCCGGCCAGCGACCCCATGACCGGCACCTCCTGCCCGGTCACCTCCGCGATCAGCTGCCTGCCGGTCCACAGGCCGAGCGGCGTCAGCTCGTACGGCGCGGACCCCCGTACCAGGCCGAGCCGGGCGAGCGCGGCGGGCGGCTCACCGGCGGGCTCGCGCGCCAGGAACCGGCGCACCAGGTCCAGCAGCAGCCCCTCCTCGCCGCCGAGCAGGTCGCGGCAGGTCAGCGCCCACGCGCGCAGCACCTCCCCGGGGTCGCCGCCGCCCGGGGCGCCGGGCACGGCGGCGGCCAGCTCCCCGTCGGACGGCAGCCGGATGCGCGGCTGGAGCGGCAGCGTGTCATCGTAGGAGGCCATCGACCCATCCTGTCCGATCTTCTGGGGGATCATCCATGCTCTTCCGCTCCACCACCGAGGGCGATCTCGGCCGCCTGCTCGCGTGCGTCGTCGACGAGCCCGTGAGCTGGGCCGACCCGGACCGGCTGCGGGCCTTCCTCGCTGATGGACACTACCGGTATGACCGCATCTGGGTGGCCGAGCGTGACGGCGAGATCCTGGCCCGCGCCGTGTGGTGGGGATTCCCCACCGGCGGGCCGGAAGCGCTCGACTGCGTCTGGGTGCACCCGTCCGTGCCCGACCGGGTCGCGCTGGCCGGCGAACTGCTGAGCCGCGCCCACGAGGCGTTCGGCGCCAAGCCCGCCTACCACGTGTTCGTGCCGGCCGGGTGGCGCGACTACCCGGCCGTCACCGCCGCACTCGGCTGGCGGTGGGAGGCCGGTGGCCGCGCCGGGCTGACCGACGAGCTCGAACGCCTCCGCTACGCGTGGAAGCCCGGCGTGCCGGTGCCCGGGCCGTCGGGCCGGCTGGAGTTCCGCGAGGAGCCGGACGACGAGGCGTTCGCCGAGGCGTTCCGGCTGGTCGTCGAGGGCAGCCTCGACCACCACACCCGCCAGTCGCTGCTCGTCAAGGACGCCGCGGCCGTCGCCCGCGAGGACCTCGACGCCTACCTGCAGATGCCGGGGGAGCGGTCCTGGTGGCGGCTGGCGTACACGCCGGACGGGGAGCTGGCCGGGTTCGCGCTGCCGTCGGCCAACCAGGCGGGGCCCGTCGTCGGCTACCTCGGCGTCCTGCCCGCCCACCGGGGGCACGGCTACGCCGCCGACCTGCTGGCCGAGATCACCCGCTCGCACGCCGCGCGCGGCGCCGGGCGGATCGCCGCCGACACCGACGCCGGCAACGTCCCCATGGCCAGGACGTTCGAACGGGCCGGCTACGAGCTGTTCGCCGTGCGGCTCGTCCTGTCGGCGGCCCCCGCGGACGTGTGATGCGCGGCCATCGCCACGACCGGCACCCTTGACCGCATGAACTGGGACATCGACCACCTCGACCTCGAGGCGTACCTCACCCGGATCGGCCACGACGGCCCCCGCGACGCCACCCCGGAGACGCTTCGGGCGGTGCACCGCGCGCACGTGACCGCCATCCCGTTCGAGAACCTCGACGCCGTACTCGGCAAAGGCGTCCCCATCGACCTGAAGTCCGTCCAGGACAAGCTCGTCGGGGGGCGGCGCGGCGGCTACTGCCATGAGCACAACCTGCTGCTCGCCGCCGCGCTCGAACGGCTCGGCTTCGCCGTGACGCGCCACCTGGCCAGGATCCGGCTCGGCCGCCCGCACCTGCCCCGCTCGCACGCCGTCCTGACCGTCGGGGCGGGCGGGGCCCGCTGGCTCGCCGACGCCGGGTTCGGCGGCGACGGGCTGGTGGAGCCGCTCCCGTTCGCCGACGGCGCGCACGCCGAGCTGGGGGAGTGGCGGTGGCGGCTGAGCCTCGACGACGGCTTCTGGGTGCTGCACGCGGGCTCCGCCGAGCTGTACGCCTTCCGCGAGGACGAGCCGCACTACCCGGCCGACTTCGAGATGGCCAACCACTACGTGGCCACCCATCCGCGCTCGCCGTTCGTCAGCCACGTGCTCGCCCAGCGGACGATCGCCTCCCCGGACGGCCACGCCCGCGTACGCGCCGGGGACCTCGGCGCCGCCACCGCCCGGGAGCTCGCCGACGGGCTCCGTGACTGGATCGGCATCACCGTCACCGAGCAGGACGCGGAGCTGCTTCTCGGCAGGCTCACCGCTTGACCTTCGCGGGCGAGCCCACGGCGGATCGGCTTGGCGAAGGCGCGCGGCCTCCCCTCGCGTGCTCGCCGGTGGGAGGCGGTTGGCGTTCGCGGCCGTGTCCGGGGGGACTGACCCGCGCGAACACCTCCCGCGACCCACCCCATCACCGGACGCCCCACGGGGCAGGCCGCCGGGCGCCGGTTCAGCGGGACAGGCGGGTGCGTACCACCAGGTCGTGCAGGGCGCGGTGGGCGGTCGCGGCCTCGGGGAGTCGCGTGGCCGTCGCGGCCTCCTCCAGCTCCGCCGTCAGCCGCGCCACGTCCGCCTCCGCCGAGGGGACCCGCGGCGCGGCGCCGTGCTCGGCCTCCCGCTTGGCGGCGACCAGGTCCGGCAGGTAGCCGGGCACGTACGCGTACAGCCTGGTCAGGTCCGCCTCCAGGACGCCGGTCCGCATGAGGTGGAGCCCGGTGGCGAGCACCCGGAACGTGTAGAGCAGCGGCTTCAGCTCACCGGTCTTCCCGAACAGCCGCCACTGCGTCCGCGCGAACCCCAGGTAGTGGTGCGCGTGGTGCCGCGTCACACAGCCGGGCGCGAGCGCGGCGAGTTCCTCGTGCACCGGCGACGACACCACGACCAGCGGCGACAGCAACTGCTCCAGGACGTAGCCGTTGCGCCCCAGCAGCAGCCGGCAGAACTTGGCCAGGTCGTGCGTCACCAGGTCCACCTCGACGCCGTCGCGCGTCCACATCCGGTCGAGCGTCTCGGGCCCGGTGGTCAGGCCCACGACCTCCTCGACGGGCAGCACGTGCGCGCCGCGCAGGTCCACGTCGGAGTCGGCCGAGGGGAACCCGTACAGGTGCGCGCCGCTCACCGTCGCGAACGTCAGCGGGTGCGGCTGCTCGCCGGGGATCTCCGCCAGCCAGCCGGGCAGCTTCACAGGTGCTCCTTCCGCACGTCCATCAGAAACGCCTCCACCGCCGCCCGGTCCGGCTTCCCGGGCAGTACGGACTCCGTGACGGCCAGCTCGGCGGCCAGTTCGGCACGCCAGGCGGTCACCCGCTCCCACGGCAGCTCGCCGCGCCGGACCGCCAGCAGCCGGTCCCGGTGGGCGCCCACCTCGACCAGCGGTTCGCCGTGCCGCATCAGGTGCAGGCCGCTGATCAGCAGCCGGATCATGTGCATCGCCTGCTTCCACTTCGGCGCCGCCGGGTCCAGGCGGCGGAACTGGGCGTCGGCGTAGCCGGCGAACGTCTCGTGGGCGCGCCGCGACACGAACGCGCCCCGCAGTTCGCGCAGCCGCCGCCCCTCGGGGGTGGCCACCTCGACGATCGGCGACCACAGGCACTCCAGCACCGTCGGGTTCGCGTCCAGCGCCAGCCGGCAGAACCGCTCCACCTCCCACGAGAACTGCTCGGGCAGCGGCCCGTCGCGGTGCGTCGCCGGTTTGTCCAGCCGCCAGAACTCGGCCGTCGGCGCCACGAACACGCCCCGCCGGTCGGTGTCGGACGCGGCGGTCTCCAGCCCGTACGCCCGCGAGCCCGTCACGACGGAGAGAATCAGGTCATCGTTCACCCGGCCACCATGCCAGCCCCCGGCGGCAGGCCGCCCGGCGGCCCGCGGCAGGCCGCCCGGCGGCCCGCGGCGGCGGGAGGGAAGGGGACGGGCGCCCTTGTTCTCGATCTCTCCGGCCCTCGGCGCCGAAGGGCTTGCACAGCCGGGAACCGCCTGGTCTGATCGGGAAGTGCGTGGTTATGAGGCTGCCTATCGGCAGAGCATCGAGGAGCCCGGGGAGTTCTGGCGCGAGGCGGCGCGCGCGATCGACTGGGACGTGCCGCCCGCGAGCGTCGCCGCCGACGGCGGGTGGTTCGCCGGCGGGCGGCTCAACACCTGTCACAACGCCGTCGACCGCCATGTGGCCGCCGGCCGGGGCGGTCAGGACGCGCTGATCCACGACAGCCCCGTCACCGGGACCGTGCGCCGCTACACCTACGACGAGCTGCTCGGGCAGGTGGCGAAGACGGCGGGGATGCTGCGGGAGCTCGGCGTGCGGCCGGGCGACACTGTGGTGATCTACATGCCGATGGTGCCGGAGGCCGTGTTCGCGATGCTGGCCTGCGCCCGGATCGGGGCGGTGCACTCGGTGGTGTTCGGCGGTTTCGCCGCCAGCGAGCTGGCCGTGCGGATCGACCACGCCAGGCCCAGGGTGGTGCTGTCGGCCTCGTGCGGCATCGAGCCGTCGCGGACCGTCGCGTACAAGCCGCTGCTCGACGCGGCGCTGCGGGAGGCGTCGCACCGCCCGGCCCGCTGCGTGATCCTGCAGCGGCCGCAGTGCCGGGCGGAGCTGACCGAGGGGCGTGACCTCGACTGGGAGCCGGCGGTGGCGGCGGCGGAGCCGGCCGGGTGTGTGAGCGTGGCGGCGACCGACCCGCTGTACGTCCTCTACACCTCGGGCACCACCGGCATGCCCAAGGGCGTGGTGCGCGACAACGGCGGGCACGCGGTGGCGCTGCACTGGAGCATGTCGCACGTGTACGGGGCCGCGCCGGGGGAGGTCTACTGGGCGGCGTCCGACGTGGGGTGGGTGGTCGGGCACTCCTACATCGTGTACGGGCCGCTGCTGGCGGGGTGCACGAGCGTGCTGTACGAGGGCAAGCCCGTGGGCACGCCGGACCCGGGGGCGTTCTGGCGGGTGGCGTCCGCGTACGGGGTGCGGACGCTGTTCACGGCCCCGACGGCGATCCGCGCCATCAAAAAGGAAGACCCATCCGGGGATTTCGCCAAAAAGTGGGACTTGTCGGCACTTCGCTACCTCTTCCTCGCCGGTGAACGCCTCGACCCCGACACCTACCACTGTGCCGGCGACCTGCTCGGCATCCCGGTGATCGACCACTGGTGGCAGACCGAGACCGGCTGGCCGGTGGCCGCCAACTGCGTCGGCATCGAGGAGCTGCCCATCAAGCCGGGCTCGCCCACCAAGCCCGTCCCCGGCTACGACGTGCGCATCCTCGACGAGGAGGGCCGCGAGTGCCCGCCCGGCGTCGAGGGCGCGGTCACCGTACGCCTCCCGCTCCCGCCCGGCTGCCTGCCCACCCTCTACCGCGACGACGCCCGATTCGCCGAGTCGTACCTGACCCGCTACCCCGGCCACTACCTGACCGGCGACGGCGGCTACCTGGACGAGGACGGTTACCTGTACGTGATGGGCCGCATCGACGACGTGATCAACGTCGCCGGGCACCGGCTGTCCACCGGGGCCATGGAGGAGGTCGTCGCGGCCCACCCCGACGTGGCGGAGTGCGCGGTGATCGGCGTGGCCGACGAGCTGAAGGGCGAGCTGCCGGTCGGCTTCGTGGTGCTCAAGGCGGGCGCCGCGCGCGATCCGGCCGAGGTCGAGCGCGAGCTGGTGGCGATGGTGCGCGACCGGATCGGCCCGGTGGCGGCCTTCCGCACGGCCGTGGTCGTGGCCCGGCTGCCCAAGACCCGCTCCGGCAAGATCCTGCGCGGCACCATGCGTGACATCGCGGCCGGGCGTGACTACCGGGTGCCGTCGACGATCGAGGATCCGGCCGCGCTGACGGAGATCGCCGAGGCTGTCACCGGACGGTGATTTTCCCAATAAATCACCACGAAAAGCGTCATGATAGGACTTCTCACGCTCTTCGGAGACGCGCATGACGGACATCCTCAGCTACGCCGACGCCCTGAAGATTCTCGGCTGCGAGCAGGGCCGGCTCGTCAAGCTCGTCGACCTCGCCTCGACCGTGTCGCTGACCGGCTGGGCGCTGGCCGGCGGAGCGCGGCTGCCGATGGGCCTGCTCGACCTGCGCGCCGACGTGGTCCGCTACACCGAGGACGTGGTCCGCCGGATGAGCGGCCGCGGCGGTCACCGGTTCGACCGGACCCAGCGGCTGGCCGCGGCGCACGCGGTGATCGTGGTGTCGGCGTACTTCGAGGCGCTGGGCGAGGCGCGGCTGCCGATCGGGCTGGAGTCGCTCGACCACTCCGGCCACCCCGGCAGCGGGCCCGCCGAGCGGTTCGCGGCCCTGGTGGAGAGCCTGCTGCTGACCAGGCTGCCGATGCCCGAGCCGCACCGCCCGTACGAGGAGACCCGGCAGGCCGTCCAGCACGTCTACCGGCGGATGTCCGACGCCTTCACCGCCTACGCGCGCGGACTGCCCGTGTGGGAGAAGCTCCCGGCGGGCGACCGCACCCGGCTGCCGATCCTGCTCGCCGACGGCCCCGCCGCGCAGGCGCTGCGCATCTACGACGAGGACTTCCGGCTGCTCAGCCGGGACAACCCCGAGTTCGGCATGTGGAGCCTGGTCACCGCGACGCCGCCGCTCGGCGCGGGCCTGTCGCGGGTGGCGCGGCTGCTGGCCGAGCTGGCCCCGCCGCGGGTGGGCGACCGGCCGATGATCCACCTGGTGCGGCTCGCCGCCACCGCCCTGGACCAGCCGCTCATGGCGGGCGGCACCGCCCCCGAGGACGTCACGCTGCCGCTGCTCGGCGAGGGCTACATCAGCCCCCGCTGCCGGGTCGCGGAGATGACCCGCGAGGCCACGCCCGCAACGCGCAGCTGGTGGAACGACCGCCGCCGGCTGCCGGACGCCGAGGCGTTCCTGGTCGGCCACCTCACCTCGCTCGGCGCCACCCAGGCGCCCCTGGTCGTGCTCGGCGAGCCGGGCGCGGGCAAGACCAAGCTGGCCGAGGTGCTCGCCGCCCGGCTGGCCGGGTCGGAGTTCCTGCCGATCAGGGTCGAGCTGCGCCACGTCGTCGCCGAGTCCACCGTCATCTCCCAGATCGACCAGGGCCTGCGCAACGTGCTCGGCGAGGAGGTGCGCTTCGAGGAACTGGTCGACGCGGCCGGCGGGGCGCTGCCGGTCGTCATGCTCGACGGGTTCGACGAGCTGATCTCCAGCCGCCACGACTACCTGGAGCAGATCCAGGAGTTCCAGGCCGGGCAGTACCGGGTGGGCCGGCCCGTCGCGGTGATCGTGACCGGCCGCACCGTGCTCGCCGGCCAGGTCAGGTTCCCCGAGGGCGTGCTGGCGCTGCAGCTCCAGCCGTTCGAGGAGGACCAGGTGCGGCGCTGGCTGGACATCTGGGACCAGACCAACCGGGCGCTGCTGGCCCGGCACGACCGGGTGCCGCTGGCCGCCGACGCGGCGCTCGCCCACGGCGAGCTCGCCACCCAGCCGCTGCTCCTGCTGCTGCTCGCGATGCACGACGCCACCGGCGACCCGGTGCGGCCGGACGGCACCGGCATCGGCCGCGCCCAGCTGTACGAGTCGCTCATCCGCGACTTCGCCCAGCGCGAGGTGGCCAAGGACGCGGCGGCCGGCGGGCTGCCCCCGGCCCGCCAGCGCGCCCTGGTCGACCGGGAGCTGGTGCAGCTCGGCGTGGTGGCGCTGTCGATGTTCGCGCGCGGGCGGCCGGTGGCGGCGGAGGCGGCGCTGGACGCCGACCTGGCGGCGGTGTGCGGGCAGGCGCGCCGCGACGCCGGAGGCACCGTCAACTGGGCCCGCCGGGCCACGCGGCGCTTCTTCTTCGTGCACCGCACCGAGCCCGGCGACCGGGTGCCGCGCTACGAGTTCCTGCACGCCACGTTCGGCGAGTTCCTCGTCGGCTGGCTGGCCGTGTACGCGGTGCGCGAGCTGGTGCGGCGGCACGACCTGATGGAGAGCGAGCTGGCCGCCGCCCCCGCCCAGGACATCGACGACGACCTGCTCTACGCCGTCGCCTCGTTCTCCTGCCTGGCCGAGCGCGGGCCGGCGATCGGCTTCGCGGTCGAGCTGATGACCGCGCTGCCCGCCGACGTCCGCGCCCGCGCGGCCGGCCTGCTCGCCGCGCTGCTGCGCGAGTCGCTGCACGATCGGCGCCGGCGCTCCTTCACCGCCTTCGAGCCCGTGCGCCATCCCGTCACGCGGCGGCTGGCCGCCTACTCGGCCAACCTCACGCTGTTGCACACGGCCGCCGCGGGGGAGCCGGTCCGCGTGTCGGACCTGCTGGGCGACGGCGACCACCTGGCCCGGTGGACGTCGTACGCGCATCTGTGGCGCAGCCAGCTCGGCGAGGACGGCTGGAGCGGCCTGCTGGCCGCGCTGCCCGCGCAGCGGGTGTCGGCGGGCGGCGAGCGCGACGTGCTGCTGGCCGCCCTGGCCGAGCCGCCCGCGGCTGAGGGACTGAGCTGGTGGTTCGACCACCGGATGCGGCAGCGGGCCGCCGTGCTGCGGCACCGCACCCGGGCCTTCGCCGAGCGCCCCTACCTGCTCAGCCTCGACACCGACCTGCTGGCCGACCTGCTGGCCGACGACGCCGACCTGCCGCTCGTGCTGCGGCCGTCGGGTCAGGTGGTCAGCGCCACCCACCTGGTGCAGGAGCTGCTGACCGGCGGCCCGGCGGACCCGGGGGAGCGCGTCGCCCTCTACCTGGACGCGATCGGCGCCGTCACCGCCGCGAACATCTCCGGCGGCGGCCGGTTACTCGGCCTGATCGCGCACGCGGTCACGCTGGACGGCGGCACGCTGCCGTTCGCCGAGCGCGGCCGCATCCTCAGCGAGCTGCTGCACGGCGGCGCCGAGCACGCCCTGCTCCGCCCGCTCGTCGAGTCGATGATCGCCGAGCGGTTCGAGAGCTGGGAGAGTCTCGTCCAGGCGGGCATCCCGGAGGACGTGCTCCGCAAGATCCACAGCCCCTAGGCGACCGGCAGCTCGACCGTGATGGTCAGCCCGCCCTCCTCGCGGGGCCGGGCGACGACCGTGCCGCCGTGCGCCTCGGCGATCACCCGGACGATCGACAGGCCCAGCCCGCTGCCCCGCTCGGAGCGCAGCCGGTCGCCGTGCAGCCGCCGGAACGGCTCGAAGATCGTCTCGATCTCGTACGGCGGCACCTGCAGCCCGGTGTTGGCCACGACCAGCTCCACCCGCTCGGCCCGCTGCCGTGTCGTCACCCACACCTCGCCCTTGGGGTGGTTGTGCCGGATCGCGTTCTCCACCAGGTTCTGCACCAGCCGCTCCACCAGCACCGCCTCGCCCGCGGTCGGCGCCGCGTCGAGCAGCCGGTGGATCGTCACCTCCCGCTCCAGCGCCTCGGCGGCCGCCTGGTCGAGCACGTGCTCGGCCACGTCCGTCAGGTCGAACGGCCGCCGGTCCAGCACCGCCTGCTCGCCCTCGGTCAGCGCCAGCAGGCCGTCGATGAGCCGCTCGTGCCGGGTGTTGACCAGCAGCAGCGACTCGCCGAGCCGTTTGACGTCGTCGGTCGCGTCCGGCCGACGCACCGCCACGTCCACCAGCGTCCGGTTGATCGTCAGCGGCGTGCGCAGCTCGTGCGAGGCGTTGGCGACGAAGCGGCGCTGCCCGTCGAAGGAGCGGGCCAGGCGGCCGAGCATGGTGTCGAAGATGTCGGTCAGCTCCCCGACCTCGTCGCGCGGCCCCTGCCAGCCGATGCGCTCGGTCAGGTCGTGGCTCTGCGCGACCCGCCGGGCGGTCTCGGTGGCGTGCCTGACCGGGCGCAGCGCCCAGCCGGCGGCCCGCCAGCCGAGCGCGGCCGCCACGCCCGTGCCGGCCAGCAGGACGAGCGCGCCGACGGTGCGCACGTTGGCCAGCGTGTCGCGCTCGTAGACGGCGCGGACGTGCATGACCCGGTCCCGGGTGAACTCGTAGACGGGGGTGTAGCGGCCGGCCGCCCCGGCGTCGGTCTCGACGTAGGCCGGGGTGATGAGGCCGGACCGGTAGCCGAGGCTCCGCTGCACCACGACGTACACGCCCGCCAGCACGAGCCCGCCCGCCACGAGGAACACCCCGGCGCAGGCCAGGGCGAAACGGATGCGGACGCTCATGGGATGCGATACCCCGCTCCCGGCACGGTCTCGATGACCTGCGGCTGGCCGAGCTTCTTGCGCAGCTTCATCATCGTGGTCCGCACGGTGTTGGTGAACGGGTCGATGTGCTCGTCCCACACCTTCTCCAGCAGCTCCTCCGCCGACACCACGGCCCCCCGCGCGCGCAGCAGCTCGGCCAGCACGCCGAACTCCTTGCGCGCCAGCGGCACGTACCGGCCCTCGCGGAACACCTGCCGGTGCGCCCAGTCCAGCCGCACCCCGGCCCGCTCCAGCATCGGCGGATCGGCCCGCCTGGCCCGGCGCCCCAGCGCGTGCACCCGCGCCAGCAGTTCCTCGAACGCGAACGGCTTCGGCAGGTAGTCGTCGGCCCCCAGCGACAGCCCCGCAACCCTGGAGCGCACGTCGGAGGCGGCCGTCAGCATGAGCACCCGGACCAGCCAGCCGCGCTCCACCACGGCCGAGCACACCTCGTCGCCGTGCCTGCCCGGCAGGTCCCGGTCCAGGATCAGCACGTCGTAGTCGTGGACGCCCAGGCGCTCCAGCGCCGCCTCCCCGTCGTAGGCGACGTCCACGGCGAGCGCCTCGTCCCGCAGGCCCTCCGCGATCGAGTCGGCGAGCATCCGCTCGTCCTCGGCGATCAAGACACGCACCATGCCCCCATAGATCCTTAAGTGACGAACAGTGTGACTTTAGGGGCATAACGCGGGCGTAACCATTCGAGGTGACGCCCGGGTTATGGGCCGGGCGCTGGACTGCGTCCCCTCCGGCCGGGATCCGCCCCGGCCCGTCCGGGGGAGCCGTCCATGGCCGCGCACCGCCTGTTCGCCGTCGTCCTCGTGCTCGCCGCGGCGCTGCGCGTGCTGGTCATGCTGGGGTACGACACCGCGATGGTGTACTGGTACGACTCCTTCACGTACCTGGACACGGCCGTGCACATGCGGCCCGGGGCCGCCTTCCACCCCGCCGGCTACTCCTGGTTCCTGTGGCTGATGCGGCCCTTCGGCAGCGTGCGGCTGATCGCCGGGGCGCAGCACGCGATCGGGCTCGGCGTCGCCGTCATGATCTACGCCCTGCTGCGCCGGCGCGGGCTGCCCGGCTGGGGGGCGACGCTCGCCGCGCTGCCCGTGCTGTTCGACCCGTCGTTCGTCAGGCTGGAGCACGCCATCCTGTCCGACCTGCAGGTCATCGCCCTCGTCGTGGCCGCGCTCTGCGTGCTCCTGTGGCGCGAGGAGGTCACCTGGTGGGCCGCCGCGGCCGCCGGGCTGCTGCTCGCGCTGGCCGGGCTGACCCGCACCGCCGCCGCGCCGCTGATCGGCCTGGCCGTCCTGTGGCTGCTGCTGCGGCGCGTCCCGTGGCGGGGCGTCGTCGCGCTCGCCCTGGCGGGCGCGCTGCCGCTGCTCGGCTACGCCGGCTGGTACGCCCAGCACCACGGGCGCCTCGCGCTCAGCGTGTCCGACGGCGTCGCGCTCTGGGCGCGGACCATGACGTTCGCCGACTGCTCCGTCATCGAGCCGCCGCCCGAACAGGCCCGGCTCTGCCCCAACGGCACCGTCCTGGACGCCGCCTCCGAGTACGTGTGGGCGCCCCAGGCCTCGCTCAACCGGCTGCCCGGCGGCAGGTTCGCGCACAACGACCTGGCCCGGTCCTTCGCGCTGCGCGCCATCGCCGACCAGCCGCTCGACTACCTGGCCGAGGTCGCCGCGGACACCGCCCTCGCCTTCACCTGGGAGCCCGTGCCGCACCCCGACCGCATGACGCCCACCTCACGCTTCCCGTACGGCACCTGGACCCTGCCCGCCGGCCCGCTGGTGGACAAGGTGCGCGCGGAGTACGACCGCGACATCCGCGGCATGCGCTCGGTGGAGCCGTTCGCGTCGATCCTGGCCGCCTACCCGTACCCGTGGTTCCTGCACGGCACCCTCTTCGGCGTGATGCTGCTGGCCGGGGCGGCGGGGTCGGCAGGCCGCCGGCGGGCGGCAGAGTCGGCAGGCCGCCGGCCGGCGGCGCTGCTGCCGCTGGCGTTCGCCGTGTTCCTGCTCGTCGCGCCGGTCGCCGCGCTGGACTTCGACCACCGGTACGTGCTGCCCGCCATCCCCCTGGCCGCCGTGGCTGCCGCGCTCGCCGTACACGGGATACCGCGCCGGGAGCATCGCCCCGCCGATCGGGAACGCGTTACCGTGCCCGTATGAAGACGGTCGCCCTGATCTGCGGCATGGCGGTGGTGGTGTTCTACTCGACCGTCCTGGCCGCGGGCAACCAGCCGGACGCCCGGCCGCTCGACCTGGCCGGCTGGGTGCTGCTGGCCGTCGCCACGCTCGGGCTGGCCTGGCTGCCGCGCGCCCCCGTGGCGGCGCTCGTCGCCTGCGCCGGGGCGGCGGCGCTCTGCTTCGTGCAGGGATACGCCTACGCGTTCTGGTGCGCGCCCGCGCTGATCGCCGTGTTCGCCGCGATCTGCGCCGGTCACCGCGTCGCCGGCTGGGCCGGGGCCGCGTTCCTGGCCGCGCTGCCGGCGGCGGGCGTGGCCGTCCATCCCTCACTCGACCGGGCCGTCGGGGCCGTCATCTGGGCGCTGCTCGTCCTCGTCGTCGCCCAGCCCGCCGAGGTGTCGCGGGCCCGGCGCGACCACACCGCCGAGGTGGAGCGGCGCGCCGCCGACGCCGAGCGCACCCGCGAGGAGGAGGCGCTGCGGCGCGCCCAGGAGGAGCGGCTGCGGGTGGCCAGGGAGCTGCACGACGTCACCTCGCACACGGTGTCGGTGATCGCGTTGCACGCCGCCGTCGCCGCCGAGGCGGTCGCGCGGACCGGCGGCCCGCCGGAGGCCGCGGCCGCCCTGCGGGTCATCCGCGCCTCCAGCCGCCAGGCCCTGACCGAGATGAAGACCGTCCTCGGCGTCCTGCGCCCCGCCGCCGCGGAACCCGGGCCGCCCGCCTCCGGGGGAGAACGGCAGCCGCTGCCCGGGACGGCGCAGCTCGCGGCGCTCACCGGGAGCGCCGGGCTGCCCGTCACCCTGGAGGTCGCCGGGGAGCGCCGGGACCTGCCGCCCGTCGTCGACCTGGCCGTCTACCGGATCGTCCAGGAGGCGCTGACCAACACGCTGCGGCACGCCGCCGCCACCTCCGCCGCCGTGACGCTCACCTACGGCCCGGACGCGGTCACCGTCCGGGTGGACGACGACGGCACCGGCAGCCGTGCCCCCCACGGGCGCGCACAGGGTCAGGCACAGGGTCAGGCACAGGGTCAGGCACGGGGGCAGGCACAGGGCCACACACCGGGGCGCGCGCCGGGGCACGGGCTCGTCGGCATGGCCGAGCGGGGGGGGGCGGCCGGGGGGCGGCTGAGCGCCGGTGATCGCCCGGCCGGCGGGTTCCGGGTCGACGCCTGGCTGCCCGCGTGATCACCGTACTGCTCGCCGACGACCAGCCGCTCGTCCGCGCCGGCCTGCGCGCGCTGATCGACCCCGAGGACGACCTGTCCGTAGTCGGCGAGGCCGCCGACGGACGCGACGCGGTGCGGCAGGCCGCCCGCCTGGACCCCGACGTGGTGCTCATGGACATCCGCATGCCGGGCCTCGACGGCCTGGCGGCCACCCGCGAGATCGTCGCCACCCGCACCCGCGTCGTCGTGGTCACCACCTTCGACCTCGACGAGTACGTCTACGAGGCGCTCCGCTCCGGGGCGAGCGGCTTCCTCGTCAAGGACGCCGAGCCCGCCGAGATCCGGCACGCCGTGCGCGTGGCCGCGCGCGGCGACGCGCTGCTGTCGCCGGGCGTCACGCGGCGGCTCATCGAGGAGTTCACCGCCCGCCCGCCGGACCTCAGCCCCGCCAGGCTCGCCCCGCTCACCTCCCGCGAGCGCGAGGTCCTGACGGGTGTGGCCCGGGGCCTGACGAACGCGCAGCTCGCCGGGGAGCTGTTCATGAGCCCGGCCACGGTCAAGACGCACGTGAACCGGATGATGGCCAAGCTCGGCGTGCACGACAGGGCGCAACTCGTCGTGCTCGGCTACGAGACGGGACTGGTCCGCCCCGGCCGTCAGTGAGCCCGCGCCAACCCGAGGCTGCGTTTCGGCGGAATGTTACGTAAAATTCGGGCATTGCGAGTGTTGGAGGCGCCAGGGTGCCGAGACAGGGCGTGGGTGTGGTGGTCGATCCCACCGTGCCACCGGAAGTCGCCGGGATGCTGCGGGCCAGCAGCGCGCTCCTGTCCAGGATCAGGTCGGGCTGGGTGCCGCCGCCCGCCGTGCCGCCGGAGCGGCGGCGCGGGCCGTCGAGCGTCGTGCTGCTGGCCGCCACCCCGCTGGTCGTCGCCGTCATGGCCGTGCTGCTGGACACCTCGCTGGCGGCACTGGGGTTCGTGGTGCTGGCGATGTTCGTGGTGATCGTCCTTGTCAAGATCGCCGGCATCAGCGAGGTGCCCGAGGACGACCGGCCGCACGAGCGAGCCGTGTACGAGCAGGCGCGCTGGTACGCGGGCCGCTACCTGCTGCCCGGCGACTTCGACGAGGACGCGGCGCGGGTGCTGGCCCGGGCGCAGCGGGCCATCGGCACCGTGCTGCGCTCCCACGTCAACGCCGAGGGGCTGCTCGACGACGCGCGCAACGCGGTGATCCTGCCCGAGCAGGAGTGGGAGCTGGCCCGCCTGCTGGCCAAGCTGTCGGCGCTGCGCGCCGAGCACCGCGCGTTACTGGAACGGGGTGTCGCCCCGGAGGTCGCCGCCGTGGTGCGCCCCCTGGAGAACGCCCTGGCCGGCAGCGAGGCGGCCATGCTGGCCCGCGTCGAGGCGCTGGAACGTTACGCCGGTTACGTCGCCGACGCCGAGCGCGCCTATCACGCCCGGGGGCAGATCGAGGAGCTGCGCGCCCGGCTGCCGCGCTACGAGGAGCTGCTGGCCGAGTCCGGCGCCGACGCGCTGGCCGTGCCCGAGATCGAGCGGCTGGCCGAGGACGCCGAGGACGTGGAGCGGGCGCTGCGGCGCAGCGTCACCTCCGCGCACGAGGCGTTCCGCTACCTGGAGAGCTGACGCCGGGACAGAGCGCCACATAGGATCCATAATGTGCCCGGTCGTCCTGCGAAGGTGATAGTCGAGCCCACTGTTCCGGCCGAGACCGCCGACCTGTTCCGCGACAACCGCAAGCTGCTCCTGCGTGTCCGCGCCGGCTGGGCCCCCGCGCACCGCCGCCGCCCGCCCGCGCTCGGCCTGGCGGCCAGGGTGATGGCGACCGTCTCGGCGCTGCTGGCCGTCGCCGCCGGGCTGTGGTTCTTCCACGCCGGCCGCTACACCCCGTTCGTGGCGGTCATGACGCTGGCCGCGCTGCTGGTCGTCGGCGTGCTGGCCAAGCCCCGCCCGGACGCCGAGGTGGAGCGGCGGCACGAGGTCGAGCGGCAGGTGTACGACAGCGCCCGCCGCTACGCCGGCCGGTACGTGCTGCGCGAGGACCTCGACGAGGCCGCCCGCGCCCTGATGACCCGCGCCCAGGCGGCCGTCGACGCCGTCATGGACTCGCGCGTCAACGCCGGAGGGCTGCTCGACGACGTGCGCAACGCGGTGATGCTGCCGGCCCAGGAGTGGGGGATCGCCCGCCTGCTGGCCAAGCTGTCGGAGCTGCGCTCGGAGCACCGGGAGGTGGTGGCCGAGGGGATCACCCCCGAGGTGGCCGCCGTCGCCGAGCCGCTCGGCCACGCCCTCGACAGCAGCGAGGCCGCCGTGCTCGCCCGCGTCGAGGCGCTGGAACGTTACGCCGGCCATGTCGCCGAGGCCGAGCGCGCCTTCCGCGCCCGCGACCAGATCGAACGGCTCGGCGCCCGGCTGTCCAGCTACGAGGAACTGCTGGCCGAGTCGGGGGCGGACGACTCGGCCGTGCCCGAGCTGAGCCGCCTCACCGAGGACGCCGGCCGCCTGGAACAGGCCCTGCGGGACAGCGTCACATCCGCGTATGAGGCATTCCGGCATTTACGCGAGTGAAATGCGTAATTACCGATAACGATCGCGAGAATGAAGCCGTCATTGAGGAATTCCCCTAGGATCCCGATTTGTGGAAGTGGTGGTGGATCCGGGGGTACCGCCGGAAGACGCGCAACTGATCAGAGACAGCGGGAAGGTTCTGATCAAGATGCGGCGTGGCTGGGTCCCACCGCCGCCGCCCACCGCCAAGCGCCCCGCCGTGGGCATGATCATCGCCGTGGTCGCCGCCGGGGCCGTCCTCATGGGCCTGGGCGTGATGCGCGGGGGCATCGGGCTGCTGCTCATCTTCATCGGCATCCCCGTCCTGGTGGCCGCCTTCATCCGCACCGACCTCGCCGACGAGGACGACGAGACGGTCGTCGACCGTGAGATCTACGAGCAACTGCGCTGGTACGAAGGCCGCTACGTGCTGGCCGACGACCTCGACGAGGCCTCACGCCGGCTGCTGGTCCGCGCCCAGAAGGCGATCAAGGCGGTGACCGGGTCGGCCGTCAACATGGAGGGCCTGCTCGACGACGTGCGCAACTCGGTGATGCTGCCCGCCCAGGAATGGGAGATCGCCCGGCTGCTGGCCAAGCTGTCGGCGCTGCGCACCAAGCACCGCAGGACCGTGACCGGCGCCGTCACCCCCGAGGTCGCAGCCGTGGCCGAGCCGCTGGCCCGGGCGCTCGACAGCAGCGAGGACGCCGTCGTGGCCCGGGTCGAGGCGCTGGAACGTTACGCCGCCAACGTCGCCGAGGCCGAGCGCGCCTTCCGCGCCCACCACCAGATCGAGGAACTGCGCGGGCGGCTGCACCAGTATGAGGAACTGGTGGCCGAGTCCGGCGCCGACGGTTTCGCCGTGCCGGAGATCGAGCGGCTGAGCCGCGACGCCGACCAGCTCGAACAGGCGCTGCGGCGCAGCCTCAGCTCCGCCCACGAAGCCTTCCGCCATCTGGAGCCCTGACCGGCGCGGGCGACCTAGCCGACGCCCTGGGCCGTGCGCAGCAGCAGGTCGGCCAGGACGTCGGCGGCGTCGACGCGGCCCAGCTTGCGGGCCGCCCCGGCCATCGCCGCCCGCAGCTCCGGGTCGGTCAGCAGCGGCATCAGCTCGCCGAACAGGTCGTCGGCCGTCGGCCTCGGCTCCAGCAGCGCCCGCCCGGCCCCCGAGGAGACCAGGTAGGCGGCGTTCTTGCGCTGCTCGTCGCCGCCGGTCGGGATGAGCGGGATCAGCAGCGACGGCTTGCCGATCGCGGTCAGCTCCGACACCGTGCCGGCGCCGCTGCGCGCGATCACCACGTCGGCCGCCGCGTACAGGTCGGGCAGCTCGGCGCCCACGTACGGGACCGGATGGTAACGGTCGGCCAGCCCCGGCGGCAGCTCCACCGCCCGCATCTGCTCGATCCAGGCCGGCCCGCACTGATGCACCACCTGGGCGTGCGGCAGCAGCCGGGGCAGCAGCTCGGCGATCAGCGTGTTGATCTGCTTGCTGCCCTGCGCCCCGCCCGTCACGTAGATCAGCGGGACCTCGAACGTCAGCCCGAACAGGTCGTAGGCCGCCGCCCGGTTGCCCTGCAGCAGCTCCGGCCGGACCGGGTTGCCCGTCACGACCGCCTTGGCCCGCGCCGAGGCCGGCAGGTGCTCCAGCGACGACTCGTGCGACAGCGCGATCCGGGTCGCCAGCCTGGACAGGATGCGGTTGGCCAGCCCCACCACCGTGGTCTGCTCGTGCATGACCAGCGGCCGGCGGATCAGCTTGGCCGCCACCCCGATCGGCACCGCCACGTAGCCCCCGGTCGACAGCACCACGTCGGGCAGGTAGCGGGCGGCGTGCCCGATCGCCTGGAACACGCCCACCGGGATGCGGAACACGTCGGCGATGTTGGTGCCGAGCTCACGCAGATTGGGCCTGCGGCGCAGCTTGCCCGTGGTGATCGCCTTGAACGGGATGCCGTGCTCGGTCGTGATGCGGGCCTCCAGCCCGCCGGCGGTGCCCACCCAGAGCACGTCGTGCGGGACCTGATGACGCCGCAACGCCGTCAGGGTCGTCAGAGCGGGATAGGTGTGACCGCCGGTGCCGCCGCCGGTGATCAGCAGTCGCAGGGTTCGGGACATGCGATCAGACTATGGCCGCACAGCGGAAACCCGTGTGCCCGGTGGCGGAGTCAGGGGTGTTGGCGGTGCGCGCCGCCACCCGGTAACGGTTGCAGTAGGAGTCGTGGCACATGTACGAGCCGCCCCTGATCACCTTCGACCCGCCTTCCGCCGGCCCCGTGGGGTTGTCGGCGTACGGCTCCCACTCCACGCCCCACCAGTCGGCGGTCCACTCCCACACGTTGCCCGACACGTTGTAGAGGCCGTAGCCGTTCGGCTGGAACGACTTGACCGGCATCGTGCCCTTGCTCGGCGCCGACGGGAAGGCGCCCTGCCAGATGTTGCACCGCTGCCGCCCCTTCGGCGCCAGCTCGTCGCCCCACGGGTAGCGAGCCCGCTCCAGGCCGCCGCGCGCGGCCCGCTCCCACTCGGCCTCGGTCGGCAGCCGCTTGCCCGCCCAGGCCGCGTACGCGCTCGCGTCGTGCCACGACACGTGCACGACCGGGTGGTTCTGCCGGTGGCCCACCGAGGAGCCCGGCCCCTCGGGCGAGCGCCAGCTCGCGCCCTCCACGCCGGCCCACCACGGCGCCCCCGGCACGCTCGCGTCCAGGACACCCCGGCCGGCGAACTGACGGAACACGAACGACCAGCCGATCCGCTCGGCCTCGGTCACGTAGCCGGTCTCCTTGACGAACGTGGCGAACTGCGCGTTCGTCACGCACGCCGGGTCGATGAGGAACGGCTCCACCCGCACCCGGCGCACCGGGCCCTCGCCGTCCTCGGGGCGGCCGTCGGCGTCGTCGCCGCCCATCCAGAACTCGCCGCCGGGGATCCGCACCATCCCGCGCGGCGGCTCCCGCCGCACCGGCACGGTCAGCACCTCGTGCGGCGCCACCGGCATCACCGGCATCACAGTTTCCCCGGCCCCTTCACGGCTCGGACCGCAGCACGCGCTCATCACGGCCCCCCTTCACGTGTGTCGTGGCCTCTTGGAAGGGTAGTCGCCCCACCATGCACACGATCACGCGGCTGCCCCGCGCGAGCGCCGCCGAGACCCTGCGGCTGGGCCTGACGCTCGCGGCGCCGACGGTCGCGCAGGGCGTCATCGTGCGCCGCCCGCTCATGGTGCGGCTCGCCGCGCTCACCGGCGCCGACGACCGCGCCGTCCGGCTGCTCGCGCGGCTGCGCGCCCGGCACGGCGACGGCCCGCTGCTCGTACGGGTGCCGCTGCGGGGCTGGGTGGTGCTGGTGCTGTCCGCCGCCGACGTCCGCCGGGTGCTCCACGACCGCTCGCTCACCCCGGCCAGCCGGGAGAAACGCGGCGCGCTCGGCCACTTCCAGCCGGACGGCGTGCTCATCACGCCCGAACCGGAGCTGCGCGAGCGGCGCCACGACTTCAACGAGCGCGTGCTCCGCTCCGACCCGCGCCCCTTCACCCGGGCCGCCGAGGAGGAGGCGGCCACGCTGCCGTACGACGGCGTGCTCACCTGGAAGGCGTTCCACGCCGCGTTCTGGCGGCTGGCCCGGCGGGTCGTGCTCGGCGACGGCGCCCGCGACGACGTGACCCTCACCCGGATGCTCGACCGGCTGCGCGGCGACGCCAACTGGTCCTCCCTGCGCGGCCGCCGCACCGACGTGTACGCCGCCTTCCGGCGCAGGCTGGCACGGCACCTGGCGCGGGCCGAGCCCGGCAGCCTCGCCGCCGCCCTGGCCGCCACCCCGGCCGGTGCCGACGTGTGCCCCGAAGGGCAGGTCCCGCACTGGCTGTTCGCCTTCGACGCCGCCGCCATCGCCGCCTACCGGGCCCTCGCGCTGCTCGCCACCCACCCCGCCCCGCCGAGGCCGGGCCCGCCGGACGCCGGGCGGCTGCGGGCGGCGGTCCTGGAGTCGGTGCGGCTCTGGCCCACCACCCTCGCCATCCTGCGCGACACCACCGGCCCCACCGGCTGGGGCGTCCCCGGGGGCAGCGCCGTGGTGATCTACAGCCCGTACGTGAACCGCGCCGAGGCCGGCGACCACTACCGGCCCGAACTGTGGACCGGCGACGACGCCTGGGCCGACGGCGAGCCCCTGGACGGCGCGGGCGCCTGGGCGGGCGGCGACGCGCGCACCGGGGTGCCGTTCAGCGCCGGGTTCGCCCGGTGCCCCGGCCGGGACCTGGTGCTGTTCACCGCCGCGGGCCTGCTGGGAGCGTTCCTGCGGGAGCGGGAGGTGGCCGCCTCGGTGCGGCTGGAAGGCCCGCTGCCGGCCTCGCTCGACCACGTCGGGCTCCGCTTCGCCGTGCGCCGGGCGGACCTGTAGCGTCCGTGCAGCGTTCCCGTAGCGTTCCTGTAGCGTTCCTGCCATGCGACTCGGCGTGCTGGACATCGGCTCGAACACCGTCCACCTTCTCGTCGTCGACGCCCACCGCGGCGCCCGGCCGATCCCCGCCTTCTCCCACAAGGAGGAGCTGCGCCTGACCGAGCACCTCGACGAGCGCAACCACCTGTCCCAAGAGGGTGTCGAGCGGCTCGGCGCGTTCGTCGGGGAGGCCGTCCGCCTGGCCGAGGACAAGGGCGTCGAGGACCTGGTCGCCTTCGCCACCTCCGCCGTGCGCGAGGCGGCCAACGGCGAGCAGGTGCTGGCCGCGATCGACGAGCGCTGCGGGGTGCACATCGAGGTGCTGTCCGGCAGCGACGAGGCCAGGCTGACGTTCCTGGCCGTGCGGCGCTGGTTCGGCTGGTCGTCGGGGAGGCTGCTGGCCTTCGACATCGGCGGCGGCTCGCTGGAGATCGCCTGCGGCGTCGACGAGGAGCCCGACGTCGCGGTGTCGCTGCCGCTCGGCGCCGGGCGGCTGACCCGCGACCGGCTGCGCGCCGACCCGCCGGACGCCGAGGAGCTGCGGGGCCTGCGCCGGCACGTGCGCGCCGAGGTGGCCCGCACCGTCGGCGACGTCGTCCGCTTCGGCGAGCCCAACCGCGCGGTCGCCACCTCCAAGACGTTCAAGCAGCTCGCCAGGATCGCGGGCGCCGCCCCCAGCAGCGATGGCGTGTACGTGCCGCGCTCGCTGACGCGCCAGGACATGGCCGACTGGGCGGTCAAGCTGACCACGATGGGCTCGGCCGAGCGGGCGGCGCTGTCCGGGGTGTCGGAAGGGCGGGCCGAGCAGCTCGCGGCCGGTGCGGTCGTGGCCGACGCGGTCATGGACCTGTTCGAGGTGAAGCGGCTGGAGGTGTGCCCGTGGGCGCTGCGCGAGGGCGTCATACTGCGCCGGCTCGACCTGCTGCCCGGCCGTCTCGACGCCACCAGGTAAGGGCGAAATATCGTCCTATAACGCCCAACTGACCGGGCTGAAACTGCATCAAAGGATGTTATTCGGGCAATTGTTTCCAGATGTGGGCACTGCTCAGCGCGATCGCCTCGCTGGTGATCGCCTTCTCCCTGTCGTTCCTGGCCGTGGTCCTCATCTCGGTGGTCGTGCTCATCTGGCTCGCGCTGCTGGCGAGCCTGACGGCCAGGGAGTCATGACGCCATGAAGTGCGGCCCCGCGGCACCCGGGCTGTAGCGCAGCCTCTTCTCCAGGCACACCACGGCGCCTTCCTCCGGCTTGTTGATGAAGCGCACGTCGTCGGCCAGCGCCCGCATGATCTGCAGGCCGCGCCCGTGCTCCGCGCCCGGCGATGAGGGCTTGACGGCCTCCGGGTCGAAGCCGTCACCGGTGTCGACCACCCGGATCACGCACAGGTCGTCGTGGACGCCCGCGCTGACCATGTACTCGTCGCTGGGCTCGGCGTGCCTGATCACGTTGGAGCACGCCTCGGAGAGCATGAGCTCGATGTCGTCGCGAATCTGCGGTTCGACGCCCAGAGACCGTAGCGTGCCGTCGAACAACCGCCTGATCAGTGGGACACTCGCCGCGTCCCTCGGCAGCCGGAGCGCTATCGTCGCCTCCACGGCGTCTCCTCCCGTCTCGACCCTGCAAGCCCCCTGCCCAAGATCCGGCGGCCAAATCCGGGACGGGCCGGGCACAGCCGGTCCCGCCCTGCTCGGGCGGCGGAAAACCGGCTCTCAGTCGGCCGGCTCCAGGAGCCGGAGGGCCACCTCCAGCGAGGCCGCGGCCGCCTCCTCCTCGGTGATGGTCTCGTCGTGCCGGATCCACTTCGGCGCGTGCAGCGTGAACAGCGCCATCGAACGGCTGACCCGGGTGACCGCCGGGGTGCCCGGCTCGCTCATCGCCGAGACCATCTCCAGCAGCACCTCGCGCAGCCGCAGGATCTTCGGGTGGTCGCGCAGCGCGGTCTGGTTGCGCTCCAGGAAGCGGGCCACCTCCAGGTAGCGCGGGTGCCGCAGCCGCTCGGCGTAACGCAGCACCAGCTCGCGCCGCATCCCGGGAGTCTTCGGCTGCGCCCTGGCCCACTCCAGCAGCTCTTCCAGCTCGGCCACCCGCAGGCCGGCCAGGCTGGCGACGATGTCGTCCTTGGTCTTGAAGTGGTAGTAGAGCGCGGCCTTGGTGACGCCGAGCCGCTCGGCGATCTCCCGCAGCGAGGTCGCCTCGTAGCCCTGCTCGATGAAGAGGCCGAGCGCGATCTCCTGGATCCGGGACCGGGTGTCTTCCCGCAAAACGCACCTGTCTTGACTGTCCGGGGGTGTTGGAGTCCCAGTCTACGAGTGCTACTAGCCGGTCGGCAAGTAAGGAAGATCCGCTCAGCCGGGCGGCAGCCCGAACAGCCGGTCGAGCGCCGTCATCCGGAGCAGCCCGCGCAGATAAGGCGTCACCGCGACCAGACGCAGCTCGGCCCCGGCGTCGCCGGCCCGCTGCCAGAGGCGCACCAGCGCGGCCAGCCCCGACGAGTCGACGAACGTCACCCCCGACAGGTCCAGGTCGAGCCGCCGCCAGTCGCCGTCCGACAGCTCGGCCAGCTCCGGGGCGCTGTCGTAGTCGAGGTCGCCGCTGAGCGCGACTCGGGTCGTCGTCGCGTCACGCGAGACGACGTCCACGGTCAGAGGTGTCTTACCGGGCACGCTCTCAGAGTAGCCCCGGCCGGAAAATGAGAGGCGGGCGGCAGGCTACTTGTGAAGAATCGCGGCATGCACACCCTCAGCCGGCCGCGTCGCGAGGACGCCGCCGCGATCCACGAGCTCATCGTCGCGCGCGACGTCGCGGTGCTCGGCGTGCCCGACGTGACGCTCGACGACGTCCTGGGCGAGCTGGCCGAGCCTGCCTTCGACCTCGGCGCGGACGGCTGGCTGGCGCGCGGCGCCGACGGCCGGCCGGACGGCTGGGCGTGGGCGTGCGCCTCCGGCGACGGCGACGTGGTCGACGTCGAGGTGATCGTCCGCCCCGGCGTGACGGGGCTGGCGGAGCGGCTGTGGCCGCTGGTGCTCGGCCGCGCCGCGGAGCTGGGCCGCGCGCGCGGCCACGCCTCGGCCTCCGCCGACGTCGGCGTCTACCGCACCGACGAGGCCCAGCGGGCACTCGTCCGGAGCTACGGCTTCGAGCCCGGCACCAGCTTCTACCGGATGCGCGCCGACTTCGACGGCCCCGTCGAGCCGCCGCCCGTGCCGGCCGGCCTCACGCTGGAGACGGGGGAGAGCGACGACGTCCGCCGCCGGGCGCACCGCGTCCACCAGGAGGGCTTCGCCGACCACTTCGGCTTCACCCCCTCCGGCTACGACCACTGGTACGAGCGCCGCCAGGCGCACAACGCCACCGACTGGAGCCAGCTCACGCTCGTCAGCGTCGACGGCGAGCCGGCCGCGGTGTGCATCGGCAACGACCAGTTCGCCGCCGACGAGGGCTGCGGCTACGTCGCCACGCTCGCGGTGCTGCCCGCCTTCCGGGGACGCGGCCTGGGCAGGTTCCTGCTGCGCCACGCCTTCGCCGCCGACGCCGCCCGAGGCCGCAAGGGCACGATCCTGCACGTCGACTCCAACAACACCACGCCCGCCCTGGGCCTGTACGAGTCGGCCGGCATGCGCCCCGTCATGGTCATCGACGTGTGGCGGCGCCAAGTCTGAGCAGGTCAGGCAGGTCAGGCAGGTCAGGCAGGTCAGGATCCGGTCTGGACCCGGTGCCCGGCCAGGTGGTCGAGCACCGCCTGGTTGGCCTCCCAGCCGTCGGGGAACTTCACCGGCGCGCCCAGCCGCACCGGCTCGGCCGACGGATGGGCGTCGAGCAGCTCGGCGATGCCCGCCCTGGCCACGACCACGCAGGCGTGCCGGTGCCGTGACGCCAGCACGCACAGCCGCCCCGACTCCAGATGGAACGCGGTGGCGTCGCGCCGCCCCGACAGCGGGTGCAGCACGATCGTCACGTCGTACTCGCGGCCCTGCAGCCGGTTGGCGGTGTCGACGGTGATCTCCGGCGGCAGCCCGGCCGCGCGGATCGCCGCCACCTGGTCGCGGTGCGCCGCGCCGACGGCGATCCGGTCCGCCGTCACCGGCCGCTCGCCCTGCTCCGAGCCCGCGACCGCGCCGCGCTGCAGCAGCCGCGCGGCCAGCAGCGCCACCGCCTCGACAGCCTCGCCGTCGGTGCGCACGGTGTGCCGGTTCGGCAGCTCCAGCAGCGCCCACCCGGAGTGGGCGGCCTCCTCCAGCGCCCGGTCGTGCACGGTGCCCATGCCGCCGGTGGCCAGCTCCAGCCGCCGCTCGCCCGGCCCGGTGCCCGAGCGGAACCCGGTGAACGGGTAGAACGCCCGCGACACCACCGGCGCCGCCGACGCGGGCAGCCGCCACGACACCGGCAGCCGGTGCACCGGCAGGTCCGGGTTGTGCCGCAGCAGCACCGACACCGCGCTCTGCAGCGGGTCCCACGACAGCCCGGACCACCGGTCGCCGTCGACGATCGAGAACGGGTCGAGCTGCCCCGGATCGCCCACGAACAGCGCCCGCTCGAACAGCCCGGCGATGCGCAGCAGCTTGTCCGAGCGCATCTGGTAGGCCTCGTCGACGATCGCCCACGGCCACGTCCGGCCCGCGATCCACGCCCACTTGTCGGCGGTCGCGATGACGATGTCCGGGTCGCCGAGGTCCTGGACGCGGGTGCCGACGGTGACGCCGGGCAGGTCCAGCAGCCGCGCCGGGGCCACGTAGCCGCCGGCCGACAGCCTGCCGACGGTCAGGTCCGGATGCTTGTCGCACAGGCGCGTCACCAGGTCGTCGACCTGCTCGTTGGTCTGCGCGACGATCATCAGCGGCTCGCCGGTCGCGGCGAGGTGCGCGGCGGCCCGGACGACCAGCGTGGACTTGCCCGCGCCCGGCGGCGAGTCGACCACCACGCCCCGGTGGCGCGGCAGGTCGTCGAGCACGGCCCTGATGACCTGCTCGGGCGTGGGTTCGGTCACGACCATTCCTCCCGGGCGTCCTCGTCGGCGGGCACGTAGGCCGGCGGCGGCCCGCCGTGCGTCCACGGCGTGGCCTCGGCCTCCGGCAGCGCCGGCGCGCCCTGGAAGTCGTCGGTGAGCGAGGTGTAGCAGACCCGCTCGCCGGTCTCCGGGACCGCGCCCGGCGTGGGCGTCCTGCCCCGGCCCATGCCCTTGGTGATCTTGAGGGTGACCTGGCCGCCGTCCGCCGACACGAGCTCCGCGCCCTGCCCGCGCCGCTGCGGCGTGCCCAGCGCCGTGCCGGGCGGGATCCGTACCGGATCGTCGGTCTTGACCACCACGAGCGGGCGCAGCTTGCGCGAGCGGCCCTCGCCCTCGGTGTTGTCCGGGACGGTCTCGACGACCTCGCCCGCGAACGCCTCGCCGGTCAGCCGGTATTCGGCCATGACGAGCGGGTCGTCGTAGGCGCGCTGCACGTCGTAGGCGGCCTGGGCGCGTTCCATGCGGGCCAGGCGGGCGGCGGCGGCCACCGCGCCGTCACGCCGGGCCTGCGGCGGCGCGCCCTCACCGATCTGCGCGGCCATGCCGCTGAACGAGGCCCGGTCCTGCTCCCACCGCTGGGCGACGGACGCGCCCGGCTCCAGCGCGCGCAGCAGGTCGACCGCCTGCCACATGAGCCGCCAGGTGGGGGCGAGCTGGGTGCGCAGCGCCTCGGTGATGCGCTCGGCGGACTCGCTCTCCATCGCCGGCGCCAGCACCTCGGCGTCGAACCCGGGATCGGTCGCCGGGCCGGCGGGCGGCCAGATCAGCGGGTCCTCGGCGTCGTCGGCCGGCCCGGTGGTGATCCAGGCGACCAGCGCCGCCAGGTTCGCGTCCTCCAGCGCGCTCTGCCCGCTCGCCCAGTGCCGGCCCAGCTCGTCCGTCGCGGCCATGGTCAGCGACGAGCCCGGGTGGGCGGCCCGCTCGGCGAAGTACGTCAGCCAGCGGCCCAGCAGCGGCACCCCCTGCGGCACCGGGTACGGGCCGTCGGTGCGGCGGAAGCGGGTGGAGCGGCCCAGCAGCCGGGTGAACGCCACGCCCGCCCGGTTCGGCAGCAGCAGCTGCGGCGCGTCCAGCGCCCGCTCGTACGGGTCGGCGTTCCTGCGCTCCACCGTCTCGGTGCTGCCCGCGAAGCTGCCGATGTACGGCACCAGCTCCCCGGCCAGCTCGGCCGCCCAGGCGAAGCGCAGGTCGCGGTTGCGCGGCTGGGTCACCACCAGCAGCCGGGGCGCGTCGCGGTCGGTGCCGAGCATGGCGGCCAGCGGCGCGGCCGCCTCCCCGGACAGCTTCAGCGGGATGAACACCATCGGCCGCTCGGACAGGTGACAGTGGCGCACGGTCGCGATCGGCTGCGCCCGGCCCGCTTCCACGGCCCGCAGCCGGGCCAGCGAGGTGAGCAGGCTCACGTCAGGCACTCCCTGCGCAGCCGTTCGGCGCCGCGCAGCAGGCGGGCGATCTCCTCCTGGCCGTCGGCCGGGGCGCGCACGCCGTCGGCCAGGGCCAGCGCCTCGCCGACGGAGGCGACGCCGCCCAGCTCGTCGCGGACGTGCCGGCCCAGCAGGTCGGAGGCGCCCTCCTGGCGGGCCTCGTCACGGCAGAAGAAGCACAGGTCGCAGGTGGACAGGCAGTCGGGCGCGTAACGGGCCGCCGCCCCGCGCACCGCGTCGGCCAGCTCGGCCACCGGCCGGGACGGCAGCCCGTCGGCGTCCGGCATCAGGTCGAACGTGAGCCCCTCGGGCAGCGCGTCGAGCAGCCGGTCGAGGCCCGTCATGCGGGCGAGCTGGCGGCGCAGCACGGCGAGCTGCCTGCGCACGTCGACCAGCGTCGCGACGGGCCGGTTGGCGAAGTTCTCGGGGCAGACCAGCACCACCTCGTGCGAGACGCGCAGCGGGTCGTGCCCCAGCTCCTCCAGCTGCCCGCGCAGCGCCAGCACGTAGACGGCCGCCTGCCGGGCCGCCGCCGCTGCCGCCGCCGGGTCGGCCTGCCCGTCGATCACCGCGAACGACTTGATCTCCACGATGTGGAAGCGGCCGCCGAGCTGGAACGCCACCACGTCCGGCTCCAGATAGGCGGTGTGCCCGGCGATCTCCAGCGTGAACAGCGGATGGTCGTAGACGGTGCCCGCGTCCTCGTCCCGGACCGCGCGGTCGATGAGCGCGCGGGTGTGGGTGTGACGCAGGTGCGCGCCGACGTTCTCCACGTCGTGGTAGGCGACCTCGGCGATCGGCAGGCCGAGCAGCTCGCGCAGCATCCGCAGCAGCTCGGCGCACCCGTCGGCCTTCACCAGCGCCTCGAACGCGTTGCCGCGCGTGATCGCGAACGGCGACTGCCCGAACGGCGCGGGGAAGCCCAGGTGGCGCGCGGCGGCGCCCTTGTCGATCCCGGCGCCGTCCATCAGCGCCCGGCGGGCGCAGCCGGGGTTGGCCGCCAGCGCGGCGATCGCCCGGGCGTCATGCGGCTTCGGCGGCGTCGTGCCGCGCAACGCGTCAAGCCGGTTCATCGGTCTCCTGATCTTGCGACGGTGTTCAGCGTAGCGGCGCCGAACAGTCTTGCCACGTCACCGAGCTGGGATGTCGCGCGACCGGCCAGCTCCTGCCGGTCCCGCGCGTCGCGCGCCGCGTGCACCGCCAGCTCCCGCCGGGCCGCCCCGGCCACCCGCGCCGGGTCGGGCGGGCCCAGCCCGTCGCCGCCGGCGCCCGGGATGTTGCGCGCCATCCTGGCCAGCAGCCGTTCGGCCTCCGGCGGCGGCTCGCCGAGCTCCTCCAGGCGCCCGGCGACCCGGACGGCGCCGGTCAGGAAGTCGACGCGCGGGCTGAGCGGCCCGACGACCCGGCGCTCCACCGGCCAGGTGCTGAGCGTGAGCAGGGCGCGCGCGGGGGAGAGGCGGTCGGTCAGGGCCGCGCACAGGTAGTACGGCCTGCCGTACGGCGAGGACCGGAACGAGCGCTCCTCGTCGCGGCGCAGGCTGGTGAGCTGGGCACTGCGCAGGGTGCCGGCGAAGAACGCCTGGCTCACGGCGACGATCAGCCGCGCCTGCGCGGGCGCGTCCAGCAGCGCCAGCGCCTGGTGCACCTGCTCGCGCACGGTGACCAGCCGCAGCCCGTCGCCGCGCCCCGGCGAGGCCGCCTTCGCGGGCTCACCGGGGGTGCTGACCAGCGCGTCCCAGGCGCGCTCCGCGGTGCGGAGCTCGGCGCGCAGGGTGCGGGCCGAGGCCGTGTCCCGGCCGCGCATCGCCGTACGGACACCGGCCCGGAGCTCGTCGATCCGCCTTTCGAGATCGTCCAGCCGGTCACTCATGGCGCGACTGTACCAACAGTTCCAGTAATTACCAGCAATTACCGGCAATCGCAGGACTTCAGAGGCCGTACGCCTCCAGGAGCCGCAGCCAGACCTCGCTCACCGTGGGGAAAGCCGGCACCGCGTGCCAGAGCCGCTCCAGCGGCACCTCGGCGGTGACCGCGATCGTCGCCGCGTGCAGCAGTTCGGCCGTGCCCGGCCCGGCGAACGTGAGGCCGAGCAGCACCCGCCGGTCCTCGTCCACGACCGCCTTGGCCCGCCCCCGGTATCCCTCTCCCAGCAGGTAGGCGCCCGAGACCGACGCCAGGTCGTACTCCACCACCCGCACCCGGAAGCCGTCGCGCCGGGCGGCGGCCTCGGTCCGGCCGACGGCGCAGATCTGCGGGTCGGTGAACACCACCTGCGGCGCCCCGAAGCCGTCGGCGCTCGCCCGCAGCGCGGGCAGGTCGTCGGGCGACCCCCCGGCGCGGGCGGCGATCACGTCACCACACACCCTGGCCTGGTATTTCCCCATGTGGGTGAGCAGGTTGCGCCCGTTGACGTCGCCGACCGCGTACAGCCAGTCCGTGCCCGGCACCCGCAGGCTGTCGTCCACCTCGACCGGCCCGCCGGGCAGCCCCACGCTGTCCAGTCCCAGCCCCTCGGTGGCGGCCCGGCGGCCGGTCGCGACGAGCAGCTCGTCGGCCTCCAGCGGCGGCCCCTCCGGCAGGTGCACCGTCACCGGCCCATCCGGCTCCGGCCGCTCGACCCGCACCGTCTCGGTGCCGGTGCGCACGTCGATGCCGGCCGCGGCGAACGACTCGGCCAGCAGCTCGCCCGCGAACGGCTCCATCCGCTCCAGCAGCCCGCCGCCGCGCACGAGCACGGTCGTCCGCCGGGCGCCGAGGCCGTGCATGGCCTGGGCCATCTCGCACGCCACCACGCCGCCGCCGATGACGACCAGCCGCTCCGGCACGGACGTGGCCGCGGTCACCTCGTGGCTGGTCCACGGCCGCGCCTCACGCAGGCCGGGCACCGGCGGCACCGACGCCGTCGTGCCGGTGGCCAGCACGACGGCGTGCCGCGCGGTCAGCACCCGCTCCGCCCCGCCGGGCATGGCGACCCGCACCCGCTTCGGGCCGTCGAGCCGGCCGCGCCCGCGCACGTACGCGGCCGGCAGCCCCTCGATCCAGCCGACCTGGCCGGAGTCGTCGTAGCGCGACACCGCCTCGTCGCGCCGGGCCAGCACCGCGGCCGCGTCGATCGGCCCCAGCGACAGGCCGGGCACCCGCCCGACGTCGGCCGCCAGCTCCACCGGCCGCAGCAGCGCCTTGCTGGGGATGCAGGCCCAGTAGGAACACTCACCGCCCGCCAGCCGGTCCTCCACGATCGCCGCCGACAGCCCCCCGCGCACGGCCCGGTCCGCCACGTTCTCGCCGGCCGGACCGGCGCCGATCACGATGACGTCGTACTCCTCGGACATGACCACCTCCTGACGACCCAGTGTGTCAGCCGCCCGGAGCGGCCCTCAGCCAGGTCCGGTCCTCGGTGAGGAACCTGTCGAGCCGCAGCCCGGCGTCCGCCAGCGCCTCGGCCAGGTCCTCGTCGCTCAGCCGCCGCGAGGTGAACGACTGCGTCCACACGTTCCCCTCGTGCGAGTAGCGCATGGTCGCGTCGAACACCCCGGGCGCGACCCGTTCCAGGGCGGCCAGCTCCAGCCGGAGGCCGCCGTCGGTCCGGCCCCGGCCCACCTCCCAGGCGTCGTGCCGCTCCGGCGGCGTCCACTGGATCACCACCGACCCGTCCGGCGCGACGTGCCGCGCGCACGTCTCCAGCAGGCCCTGCCGCCCCTCCTCGTCCGCGGTGTGCACGAGCTGGGAGGCCAGCAGCACGCCGTCGAAGCGCCGCCCCAGGTCCAGCCCCTGGATGCGGGAGCGCACGGTGGGCGCGCCGCGCACGTGCGCCAGCATCTCGGCCGACTCGTCCACCGCGACCACCTCGTAGCCGAGCTCGATCAGCGGGTGCGCGATCCGGCCGATGCCCGCGCCCAGGTCCAGGATCGAGCCGCCGGGCGGCACCACCCCGGCGACGATCTCGGGCTCGCCGCGGGCCGGCACCAGCCGGTAGAAGTTCACGGAGGAGCCGTCGGGGGTGATGGGTCCGGTGCCGGTGCCGCTGTTGGGCCTGATCGTCATGATCCGACGCTAAACGAGCATCGCGCCGATGTCAGTCCAGCATGTCCAGCAGATCCCACTCGTTCTCGCACACCCGCCGGCCGATCGCCGCCAGTTCCACCGACCGCTCCCCGCCGCGCAGGTGCCGCATCGCCTGCATCACGCAGATGACGCCCCACTTCAGCACCCCGAACGTCTCCCACCAGCGCAGCGCGTCCCGGTCGACGGGGTGGCCGCCCGCCTTCTCGTACGCGCCGACCAGGTCGTCGTAGTGGCCGAACCCGCCCACGGGCGGCGCCGCGCCGAACCGCCACGCCTTGACGCACAGCCAGCCGAGGTCCTCCAGGGGGTCGCCGGCGTGGGCGAGCTCCCAGTCGAGCACCGCCCGCACGCCCTCCGGGCCGACGATCAGGTTGCCGTTGCGGAAGTCGCCGTGCACCAGGACGCGCCCGGTGGCGGCCGGGCGGGTGCCTGCCAGCCGCCGGAAGGCGAGCTCGAACACGGGATGCGGCTGCCCGGTGAGGTCAAGCACGTCCCGCCACCGGCGCAGCGGATCGGCCACGGCCCCGGCGGGGACGGGCATCCGGTGGATGGCGGCCAGCGCCTGCCCGCACTGCGCCGCCAGCCTGGGCCGGGCCTCCCGGTAGAGGTCGTCGCGCAGGATCCGCCTCGGGATCGTCTCACCCTCGACGCGCGTCATGATCAGGTACGTGTCCGTGGCGGCCACCACCCCGGGCACCGGCACCCCGGCCCGGCGGGCGTCCCGCAGCAGCGCCGCCTCACCGGCCGGTCCGCCGCCTGCCCGGCCACCGATCTGATCGGCCAGGGCGTCACCCGTGCCCCCCAGGCGCAGGACCAGCTCGTGCCGCCGGTCGGCGGCGTCGATCACGTCCAGGGACCACGTCTCGCGGGACGCCCCGCCGGACAGCCTGGCCCGGGACGCCACGCGCGCTGCAGCGCCGAACACCTCCCGCACGATCGCGTCCGGATCGGTCATCGCAGTCCGAACTCCCAGTTGCCGCCCGCCGCGTACACCCCGAGCACCCGTCGCCCCACCGAGTCGATGTGCACCTCGTCGGGCCCGTCGTAGATCCGCCCGGCGCGCGCGTGCCGGTACATCCGGTCGAGCGGCGTGTCCGGGGTGAGCCCCGCCGCGCCGTACACCTGGATCGCCCGGTCGATCACGTTGTGCAGCATCCGGGCGCCCACCACCTTGATCGCGCCGATCTCCACCCGCGCGTCGCCGCCCGAGTCCACCGCCTCCGCCGCGTGCAGGGTGAGCAGCCGGGCGGCCTGGATCTCGGCGTAGGAGTCGAACACGTGCTCCCGCATGAGCTGCTTCTTGGCCAGTGGCTCGCTGAACGCGGTCCGCTCGTGCAGCCGCCGGCACATCAGGTCGAACGCCCGCTGCGCCTGTCCCAGCCACCGCATGCAGTGGAAGATCCGCCCCGGCCCCAGCCGCCGCTGCGCGATCACGAACCCCTGCCCCCTGGCGCCGAGCAGGTTCCCGGCCGGCACCCGCACGTCCTCGTAGCGCACCTCGCAGTGCGCCCCGCCGAGCCCGAGCACCGGCGTCTCGCGGACGATGTTGTAGCCGGGCGTCCCGGTCGGCACCAGGATCATCGAGAAGGCCAGGTGCGGCGGCGCCTGGCCGCCCTCGGTGCGGCACATCACCGTCGTGTACGCGGCCTGCGAGGCGCCCGTGGTGAACCACTTGTGCCCGTTGATCACCCACTCGTCCCCGTCGAGCGCCGCGGTGGTCATGATCTGGGTGGGATCGCTGCTGGACACGTCCGGCTCGGTCATCGCGAAGCTGGGCGAGATGTCGCCGCGCACCAGCGGCATCAGATAGCGCTCCCGCTGCTCGGCGGAGGCGTGCTCGTGCAGCATCAGCGAGTCCTGGAGGGTGAACGTGCCCAGGACGAGCTGCCCGAACTCGCTGCGCCCCTGCACCTCGTTCACGTACACGTAGTCGAGGAACGGCAGCCCGCCGCCGCCCAGCTCGCGCGGATGCCCGAGCGCCCACAGGCCCTCCTTCTTGGCCTCCTCGCGCAGCTCGCGCAGGGTCGCCGCGGCGGCCTCCCCGCCTTCGTGCAGCACCCGCTCCGACGGCTCGACCCGCTCGGTCATGAACGCGTGGACGGCGTCGCGGACCGGCCGGACGCTGTCGGGGACGGCGAAGCTCATGGCCCGATCCCAGCCGAAAAAGATTGCGCGGTCAACGGTTCGGTTCGGGAAGAATACGACTCATGACAGGTGATGAGCGCGCGCCGCACGACGCTCCCTCGGCCGCCGAGCTGGTCGCGGCGGTGCGCGACTTCCTCGCCGCCGACGTGCTGCCCGCCGTCGACGGCCGCACGCGCTTCCACGCCCGCGTCGCGGTCAACGTGCTGGCCATGGTCGAGCGGGAGCTGCGGCTCGGCCCCGCCCAGGCCGGGGAGCACGCCGCCCGGCTGGCCGGGCTCGGCGTGGCGGACGACGCCGAGCTGGCCCGGGCGATCCGCGAGGGCCGCTTCGACGGCGACGACCGGCTCACGGACCTGCTGACCAGGGCCGTGCGGGCCAAGCTGGAGGTCGCCAACCCCGCATACCTGGCAGGGGACGAGAGGCCCGCCTCCGGGTGAGGAGGCGGGCCGGGGGTCAGTGCGTCCCCGTCAGGTCCATCGGCTTGACCTTCGGGTCGCCCTCGTCGGCGAAGTAGTCGTCCCGGGAGGTCGCGTCCTTGCCGTCGGCCACCTTCAGCGCCCGGAACAGGTACGTCCCCAGGACCGCCACGATCAGGTTCACCGCCAGCGCCAGGAAGCCCGCGTAGATCGTCATCTTCGTGTCGAACCCGAAGTTGCCCAGCGAGAACGCCGACCCGCCGAAGTGCGCCTTGCCGCTGGCCGGGTTCGGGATCAGGTACAGCATCCACATGCCGGCGCCGAGCCCGAACGCCCACCCGGCGATCAGCCCGCCCTTGTGGAACCACCGCGTGTACAGCCCCAGCGCCACCGACGGCAGCGTCTGCAGGATGATGACGCCGCCGATGAGCTGCAGGTCGATGGAGAACTGCGGGTCGAGCATCAGGATGCAGAGCACCGCGCCCACCTTGACCACCAGCGACACCAGCTTGGAGACCTTGGCCTCCTGGGCGTCGGTGGCGTTCTTGTTCAGGTACTCGCGGTAGATGTTGCGGGTGAACAGGTTCGCCGCGGCGATCGACATGATCGCGGCGGGCACCAGCGCGCCGATGCCGATCGCGGCGTAGGCGACGCCCGCGAACCAGTCGGGGAACATCTGGTCGAACAGCGCCGGCACGATCGTGTTCGTGTCGGCCTTCCCGTTGGCCCCCACGACCGGCTTGGTCCCGGCCGCGATGGCCATGAACCCGAGCAGCGCGATCAGCCCGAGCAGGAAGCTGTAGGCGGGCAGCGCCGACATGTTGCGCTTGATCACGCCCCGGTTCTTGGACGCCAGCACCCCGGTGAGGCTGTGCGGGTACAGGAACAGCGCCAGCGCCGACCCGAAGGCCAGCGTGATGTACTGAAGCTGGTTGGAGGCGTTCAGCGTGATCCCGTCGGCGGGGTTGGGCGAGGCCGCGAACTTGGCCTGGGCGGCGTCGAAGATCGAGCCCCAGCCGCCCAGCTTGGCCGGGATGTAGATCACGGCCGCCAGGATCACCACGTAGATCAGCGTGTCCTTGACGAACGCGATCAGCGCCGGCGCCCGCAGCCCCGACTGGTAGGTGTAGGCCGCCAGGATGGCGAAGGCGATGATGATCGGCAGGTGCCCGGTGATGCCCATCGTCTTGAGCACCGCCTCGATGCCGACGAGCTGCAGCGCGATGTACGGCATCGTCGCCACCAGGCCGGTGATCGCGATGAGCAGCGCCAGCGTCGGCGAGCCGAACCGGGCCCGGACGAAGTCGGCCGGCGTGACGAACCCGTGCACGTGCGACACCGACCACATCCGCGCCAGCACCAGGAACACCAGCGGATAGATGATCACGGTGTACGGCAGCGCGTAGAAGCCGAGCGCGCCGGCGCTGAACATCAGCGCCGGCACGGCCACGAACGTGTAGGCGGTGTAGAGGTCGCCGCCCACCAGGAACCAGGTGATCCAGGTGCCGAAGTTGCGCCCGCCCAGCCCCCACTCGTTGAGCGACTCGATGTTGTCGGGCCGCCGCCACCGGGCGGCGACGAAGCCCATGCCGCTCACCAGCAGGAACAGCAGCGTGAAGACGACCAGCTCGGTCGTGTGCGCGCTCACTTCGTCATCCGGTACACGAGCGTGGTGCAGCCGACGCCGACGGCGATGAAGGCGATCTGCAGCCAGTAGAACACCGGGAAGCCCAGCAGGCGGGGCTCGTCCGAGTTGAACAGGAACGTCAGCAGGGGCAGCACGATCGGCACGAACAGCAGCCAGTTCCATGGGCTGCGATCGGTGCGCCGCCCGGTGTCTCGGGGGGTGGTCATCGGTGTCTCCGCGTCCACATAAGGAGCCAGGGGCGCCGAACCGGCCCCCTGACTCGCGGTCAGTGGCAGGAGACTAACCGTGCGGGGATATTAACCCCAACGTCACCTTTATTACGATTTAGCCTAAAATGTCATGTGGAGCCGGAAAGGTCAAGATCCTTGACCCGTGGGTCGCCCTCGTCGGCCGTGTAATGGCCCGGTTTGGTGCCGTCCACGCCGTCCGGCGCCCGCATCGCCCGCGCCACCAGCGTCCCGAGCACCGACACCACCAGGTTCACGATCAGCGCCAGGAACCCCGCGTAGACGGTCATCTTCGTGTCCAGCCCCAGCTTGGCCAGCTGGAACGCCGAGCCGCCGAAGTGCTCGTGGTCGGTCACCGGGTTGGAGATGTTGTAGAGCAGCACCATCCCGGTGCCCATGCCGGCGATCCACCCCGCGATCAGCCCGCCCCGGTGGAACCAGCGGGTGAACAGCCCGATCGCCACCGACGGCAGCGTCTGCAGGATGATGACGCCGCCGATGAGCTGCAGGTCGATGGAGAACTGCGGATCGATGCCCAGGATGAACAGCACCGCGCCGACCTTCACCACGAGCGAGGTCACCTTGCTGACGTTCGCCTCCTGGGCGTCGGTGGCGTTCTTGTTCAGGTACTCGCGGTAGATGTTGCGGGTGAACAGGTTCGCCGCGGCGATCGACATGATCGCGGCGGGCACCAGCGCCCCGATGCCGACCGCCGCGAACGCGACGCCCGCGAACCAGTCGGGGAACATCTGGTCGAACAGCACCGGCACGACCGTGTTGCCGTCGGTGCCGATCGGTCTGACCCCGGCCGCGATCGCCATGTAGCCGAGCAGCGCGATGAGCGCGAGCAGCAGGCTGTAGGCGGGCAGCGCGGACATGTTCCGCTTGATCACGTCGCGGTTGCGCGAGGCGAGCACGCCGGTGACGCTGTGCGGGTAGAGGAACAGCGCCAGCGCCGAGCCCAGGGCCAGCGTGACGTACTGGAGCTGGTTGTTGGCGTTGAGCAGGACCCCGTCGTTCGGGGCCGGCGTGGCGGCGAACTTCTCCGCGGCCCGCCCGAAGATGACGTCCCAGCCGCCGAGCCGGGCCGGGATGTAGATGATCGCCACCATGATCACCACGTAGATGAGCACGTCCTTGACGAACGCGATCAGCGCCGGCGCCCGCAGCCCCGACTGGTAGGTGTAGGCCGCCAGGATGACGAAGGCGATGATCAGCGGCAGGTCGCTGAGGAAGCCGCCGCCCGCGATGCCCATCGTCTTCAGCACCGCCTCGATGCCGACGAGCTGCAGCGCGATGTACGGCATCGTGGCCACGATGCCGGTGATCGCCACCAGCAGCGCCAGCGTCGGCGAGCCGAACCGCACCCGCACGAAGTCGGCCGGCGTGACCAGCCCGTGCACGTGCGACACCGACCACAGCCGGATCATCACCAGGAACACCAGCGGGTAGACGATCACGGTGTACGGCACCGCGAAGAACCCGGCGGCGCCCGCGCCGAACAGCAGCGCCGGCACGGCCACGAACGTGTACGCGGTGTAGAGGTCGCCGCCCACCAGGAACCAGGTGATCCACGCGCCGAAGTTGCGCCCGCCGAGCTCCCACTCGTCCAGGCTGGCCAGGTCGGCCGGCCGCCGCCATCGCGCCGCGACGAAGCCCATGCCGCTCACCAGCAGGAACAGCACGGTGAAGACGACGATCTCGGTCACATGCCCGCTCACGGCCGCCTCCTGCCGCGCTTGGTCATCTGGTAGACGAGCGTGGTGGTGCCCACGCCGAGCAGGATGAAGGCCATCTGCAGCCAGTAGAACAGCGGGAACCCGAACAGCCGGGGCTCGTCGGCGTTGAACAGGAAGGGGAGCAGGGGGATGACGATGGGGACGAGCAGCAGCCAGTTCCAGGGGCTGCGGTCACTCTTCTCATCGGGCACGGCGATCTCCTATGACAGTGAGGAGAAGCAGCTCTGCCCGGCACATTAACGACGCCCGTAAATCCGGTCAGGTCACCGATCGGCGAATGGTCGTCTCCCCGCGCCGAACGGGGAAAACATGACACAGGATGTCCTCTTTCCCGGGCAGGCTGACCCCATGATTGCTCTGGTGGCGGGCGCGACCCGCGGCACGGGACGGGGAATCGCGGTGGAGCTGGGCGCCGCCGGCGCGACCGTCTACTGCACCGGCAGGTCGACCCGCGAGCGGCGCTCGGAGATGAACCGTCCCGAGACCATCGAGGAGACCGCCGGGCGGGTGACCGCCGCCGGCGGCACCGGCATCCCCGTCCGGGTTGACCATCTGGACCCGGCCCAGGTCGAGGCGCTGGCCGGGCGGATCGGCGACGAGCACGGCCGGCTGGACGTGCTGGTCAACGACATCTGGGGCGCCGACGCGCTGTGGCAGTGGCGCACCCCGGTCTGGGAGCACGACCTGGACAAGGGCCTGCGCCTGCTCCGGCTGGCGATCGACACCCACCTCATCACCAGCCACCACCTGCTGCCGCTGCTGATCCGCCACCCGGGCGGCCTGGTCGTGGAGGTCACCGACGGCACCTGGGACTTCAACGCCACCCGCTACCGCGATTCGATCTTCTACGACCTGGCCAAGACGGCCGTCAACCGGCTGGCGTACGCGCAGGCCCGGGAGCTGCGCGAGCACGGCGGCACGGCGGTGGCGCTCACCCCGGGCTTCCTGCGCTCGGAGGCCATGCTGGACAACTTCGGCGTCACCGAGGAGACCTGGCGCGACGCCGTCGCCGGCGATCCCGCGTTCGGGGTGTCGGAGACGCCGGCGTACGCGGGCCGGGCGGTCGCCGCGCTCGCCACCGACCCCGGCCGGAGCCGCTGGTCCGGCAGGAGCGTCTCCAGTGAGGAGCTCGCGCTGGCGTACGGGTTCACCGACGCCGACGGCAGCAGGCCGCAGGTGTGGCGCTACATCACCGAGGTGCTGGAGGGCGGCAAGCAGGCGTCACCCGGGGACTACCGGTAGAGGGCCGCGGTCCGGGCCGCCGCCTCCGCGACCAGCGCGCGCAGCTCCGGCGGGCCCAGCACCTCGGCCTCCGGGCCGAAGCGCAGCACCTGTGAGTAGGCCACCTCCACCGACTCGACGGCCAGCCGCACCGTGCCGTCGGGCCGCAGCGAGGCGAGCGCGCCGGGGAGCGCGGCCGGGTCGGCGACGTGCCGCAGCAGCCGCACGCCGCGCGGGCTCAGCCGCAGCGTGACCTCCTCGCGCAGCAGCGAGCGGGTGAACTCGGCGGACTGCCCGGCCCAGAACGCGGCCAGGTCGAAGCCCGGGTCCCGGTCGAACCCGCCGCCGCCCTGCTCGACCGCGCCGAACCGGTCCACCCGGTAGACGAGGAAGCGCCCGCGCGAGCGCGCGGCCAGATACCAGGAGCCGCCCTTCAGCACCAGCCCGTACGGCTCCAGCTCGCGCACCCGGTCCCGGTACGACGCGGTCACCGTGCAGTCGTTCCACACGGCCCTGGCCAGCGGCGCGAGCGCGGCCGGCGGCGGGTCGCCGGGGGCGAACCAGCCCGGCGCGTCCAGATGGAAGCGCTGCGCGGCCGTGGCGGGGGCGTCGCGCAGGCCGGGCGCGAGCGCGGCGGCGGCCTTCAGCCGGGCCGTCGCGGCCACCTCCTGCAGCCCCATCTCGCGCAGCGCGGCGGGCACCCCCGACAGGAACAGCGCCTCGGCCTCCGCCCGGTCCAGCCCGGTCAGCCGGGTGCGGTAGCCCTCCAGCAGCCGATAGCCGCCGCCGCGCCCCCGGTCGGCGTAGACGGGGATGCCCGCCTCCGACAGCGCCAGCACGTCGCGGTGCACGGTCCGCTCCGACACCTCCAGCTCGCGGGCCAGCTCGGCCGCCGTCATCCCGCCCCGGCCCTGCAGCAGCAGGACCAGCGACATCAGCCGCGCGGCGCGCACAGCGGCAGGATCACGGCCGACGGATGCTCCGGGGAGCGGGACACCTCCACGTCGGCGGCCACCATCGGCCCGCCCTCGCCGAGCGGCCGGCCGGTGCCGGGATTGCGGGCGATCGTCGGATAGGCGCCCGCGGCCACGTGCACCCGGATCCGGTGCCCGCGCCGGAACCGGTGGCCGACCGGCCACAGATCCACCAGCACCCTCCGCACGTCACCCACCATATCGGGCAGGTCCGGGCCCAGCCGGCGCACGCCCTCGCACACGTTCATCGACCGGCCGCCCGGGTGCACGTCGCACACCCGCACGACCACGTCCACGTACGGCGTGCTGGAGCGGACGAACAGCTCGGCGCCGACCGGCCCGATCGCCTCGACGTCCGACTCCAGCGCGGCCGAGGAGTAGACGAGCACGTCGCGCCGGGCCTCCAGGCGACGCTGGTCACGCGGCCGGGAGTCGGCCAGCAGCACCGGCCCGCCGATCACCGGCGTCGGATGGTCGGGGTGGTAGCGGAAGCGGTCCGTCCCGTCCTCGCGCGGCGGCTCCCGGTCGAGCCGGGCACCCTCGCGCAGATGCCACCGGACCTGCCGCGTCCCCGGCACCGGCCAGTCGGGGTAGTCGCGCCACTCCCCGGCCCCCGTCACGTACAGCCGCACCGGCTGCTCGCGCAGCCCCGACGGGTCGCCGAGCAGGTGCGCCCGGAACCAGGCCAGCGACTCGGCCATCGCGACCCGCCCGTGCCGCGCGTCCACGTGCCACCACGGCCCGATCGTCAGCTGCGGCCGCCGCCCCGCCGCCCGCAGCGCCAGGTAGTCCTTGAGCTGCCACGGCAGGAAGACGTCGTACCACCCGCCGAGCATGGTGACCGCCGCCTCCACCTCACCCACCCTGGGGGAGAAGTCGCGCTTGTTCCAGTACGGCACGGCGGGGTCGGCGTGGTGGGCCAGCAGATCCCGGTAGAAGCGCAGCGGGCGGCCCGCCGAGGCCAGGTCGAGCTCGGACACCGGCCGCCCCGACAGCGCCGACAGCACCGCCCGCCGGGTCGTGCGGGGAGCGGTCAGCGGGGCGGCCGCGCCGCCGAACCGGCGCGACATCGCGTCGGTCAGCGTCGTCCAGCTCAGCGCCGACTCCAGCGCGAACGCCCCGCCGACGTAGGCGGCGTCGCGGAACTGGGAGGCGGTGATCTGCGTGGCCATCGCCTTCAGCTCGGGCCCGGCCTCGGCCGCCACCGCCCACTGCGTGTAGCCCAGGTAGGAGGGGCCGAACATGGCCAGCGACCCGCCGTACCACGGCTGCTCGCGCAGCCAGGCGAGCGTCGCCAGGCCGTCGTCGCGCTCGTCGCCGAGCGGGTCGAGCAGCCCGCCGGAGCCGAAACCGCCCCGGCAGCTCTGGATCACCACGTGGAAGCCGTTGCGGGCGAAGCCGCGCCCGTACACGAACCCGAACACGCCGCGCCTGCCGTAGGGGGAGCGGACGAGGATCACCGGCGCGGGACCGCCCCCGGCGGCCTCGTACCGGTCGGCGAGCAGTACCACGCCGTCGGGCATCTCCACAGGAAGGTCACGATAGATCCGGACACGTCGCATATGTCACCAGTAACAGATGCCGCCCCGGCTGTGACAGCCAGGGCGGCATCCGCGTTCACGATCGCGTCAACCCGTGATCACGGGGTGATCACGGCGACGTCTTGTCGGGGCGTTCGGAGACGCGGATGGCGTTCACGATCGTCGGCCCCTGCCGGGCGGCGAAGCGCACGTTCAGCTGGCCGTCGGTGACGCGCACCGTGTACTGCCTGCTGACCGCCGTGTACGTGCCCGCCTCCAGGGCCAGGTCGAGCGCCGGGATGGCGAGCTGGCCCTCGACGAGCACGTCGAACACCCGCCGGCCCATGTCCATGTTGCGGATCTCGGCGAAGTCCAGCTCGACCGTGTAGACCCCGGCCGGCACGTTGTCGAAGCGGTACTCCAGCATGCCCTCACGGGCCGTCCGGAACAGCGCCTGGTCCTCGGTGCCGTCGATGCTCCTGCGGGTGTCGCGCTCGCGGGTGCCGCTGCCCACGTACCCGTGCCCGCCCTGGCGGTAGCGGGCGTCGGGCGTCCAGGCGTCGCCGGCGGCGTCGGTGGACGAGCGGCTCGCGCCCACGTCGACGGCCACCTGATGCTTGGGCACCACGACCGTCACCGCGACCTCGATGACCGGCTGCCGGCCGCTGGCGGACTTGATGACCAGCTTCCCGGCGCGGGTCGTGCCGGCCGTCACGCCCGCGCTCGACACCGTCACCTCCAGCGTCGCCTTCTGCCCCTTGGCCAGGTCGCCGGACACGGGCGTGACGCCGAGCCAGCCGTCCGCCGGATCGGTGGTGACCGTGTACGGCGTCGGCGAGCCCAGGTTCGTCAGCTCCAGCGTCTTCGTCCTGGAGGCGTCCGCCGGCATGACCACGGTGACCTCGGCCGTCGAGGCGGCCACCCGGCCGGTCACCAGCGCCGTGTCCACCTTCGTCACCGTGGCCGGGGCGACGGTGACCGCCTGGGTGAAGGTGCCGTAGTGCTCCTTGGAGACGACGACCTCGTAGTCGCCCGCCAGGAGCTGGCCGTAGAAGGAGCCGTCCGCGCCGGTGGTGAACGTCGCCACGTCCCCCACCTTGACGGTCGCGCCCGGCAGCGGGTCGCCGTCGTTGGCGTCGGTGACCACGCCCGTCACCAGGCCGTGGCGGCTCGCGCTGAACGTCAGGCCCTGCCCGGTGGCCAGCGCCGGCTCCTCGTACAGGTACTGCAGCGCGTCGTTCCCGGCCGCGTTCTCGATGCCGACGGTGCCGGCCGAGCCCTGGTCCCTGGCGCTCTCGATGTCCTTGTAGCGGTAGCTCATCGTGCCGTCCTCGCCGAGCAGGGCCGAGAACGACACCCGCTGCGTGGCGTCGGCGTAGAACCGCACGTTGCGCCACTCGATCACGAACGCGCGGTGCGGCGCCGTCCCGGTGACGCCGGTGTAGACGCCGCTCTGGGCGTCGACCACGAAGTCATCCCAGAACGGGTAGACGGCGTTGTTCGGGGTGGCCGTCGCGGGCAGCCGGCTGTTGCCCGCCGCCACGACCCGGTCGGCCGCGAAGGTGGCGAAGCCGTTGGTCGCGATCCACGCCCGGCTCTGGCCGGTGCCGTAGAACGGGACCGGGAACGGCAGCGTCACCTGGGCGGCCTCGTCGTCGCCGGTGAGCGCGAGCTTGTCGGTGCCCGCCACGTACGGCGCCGGGGCGCTGCGGCAGGTGTAGCCGAACCCGTCGCTGCGCAGCGGCAGCTCGATGTCCTTGGTCAGGTCCCCGGCCACCGTGACGGGCACGGACGCGGGGCTGGCGCACCGCGAGGCCGGGGTGACGTCGAGCTCGTGGTCGCCGTGCGGCAGCGCCAGCTCGTAGCGGCCCGAGGCGTCGGCGACCGCGCTGAGCGGCGTGCCCCTGGCCGTCACGCGGGCGCCGGGCTCGGCCGTCCCGGCCGTGCTCACGGTGCCCGACACCACGCCGGTGGGCTGCCTGACCAGGGTCACGTCCGCCGTGGCGGTCGCGTCGCCGGCCACCGTCACCGCCGCCGTGGCGGTGTCGTAGCCGAACCTCTCCGCCTGCACCCGGTACTCGCCCGGCAGCAGCCGGACGGCGGCGTACGTGCCGTCCGGGCCGGTCACGGCGCTGCGCGCGGTCGGTCCCTCGATGGTCACCGTGACCCCGGCCACCGGCGCGCCGCCGGAGGTGACCGTGCCCGTCAGCCCGCCGAGGCTCTCCTGCGGCGCGGCCTGGACGGCGGCGTAGGCGTCGAGCCGGCCCTCGCCCCAGATGTTGTTGTCGGTCGCCGTGCCGCCGCAGCTGGTGTCGTCCACGTCGATCGCGGTGCTGTCCAGCAGCGGCCGGGTGGCGTCGACGTCGCCCTGCAGGCGCGGCGCCGCCGACCAGATGAGCGCCACCGTGGCCGCCACGTGCGGCGAGGCCATCGACGTGCCCGTGTAGGAGTCGTAGGAGCCGCCGGGCACCGACGAGCGCACGTTCACCGCGGGGGCGGCGATGTTCGGCTTGATCTCGCCGTCCTCGCCCTCACCCTTGCTGGAGCGCGCGTACAGCGCGTTGTTGACGTCGAAGCCGCCCGCGCTGTAGCTGACCCGGTACTGGCCGGGGGAGCCGCTGGTGTCGCAGGCCGGGCCCTCGTTGCCGTTGGCGAACATGGGGAAGATGCCGGCCGCGACCCAGGCCTCTACCGTCGGCTTGTACCAGGGGTCGAAGCCGTCGCCGCCCCAGGAGTTGTTGACGATGTCCGGGGCCAGGTCCGGGCGCGGGTTCTCGCCGTTCAGGTCCGTCGGCGCGAGCACCCACTGGCCGGCGGCCAGCAGGGAGGCGTCGGTGCAGGAGTTGGTCTCGCAGCCCTTGGCCGCGATCCAGCGGGCGGCCGGGGCGACGCCGATGCCGTCGGCGCCCACCATCGTGCCCATCACGTGAGTGCCGTGCCCGTTGTTGTCGCACGGGGCCGCGCTCGGGCAGACCTGTCCCGGGTCGAACCAGTTGTAGTCGTGCCGCACCGAGCCGTCCGGGCTGCTGCCCCGGTAGGCCGCGGCCAGTTCCGGGTGGTCGAACTGGACGCCGCTGTCGATGTTGGCCACCACGATGCCCTCACCGCGGTTGCCCAGCTCGCTCCACACGCGCGGGGCGCCGACCCGGTCGACGTTCCACTCGACGGCGTTGACCTTGACCTCGGCCTTGCCGGGCACCGGCTTGGGCAGCGCCACGGTGCGGATCGGGTCGATCCGGTCCACCTCGGGGAGCTTGGCGATCTCGGCCGCCAGCTTCGGACCGGCCGTCACCTTGACCGCGTTGACGATCCAGAACGGGGTGTAGTCGGCGTCGTTGGATTCCAGCAGCTTGCGCAGGGCCGCCTGCGAGGTCTTGGCCCGCGCGGTCTTGGCCTCGTAGACGCGTTCGGCCTTGACCTCCTTGGCGGTGGCCCGGCGCGCGCCGCTGAGGTCGGCCTCGCCCTTCATCCGTACCCAGAAGGTGGCCTTGCCGTCGCCGTCCAGCTGGGCCTGGACGGACTGGTTGATCTTGCCCGGATCGGGCGCGGCCTGGGCCACGCCCTGCGGGACGACGAGACTCAAGGATGCGATTGCTCCCACCAGGAGCGCACGCCAACGGGGGGTGCTCGGCACAAGCTCTCCTTCACCGCGATGGTGCAGAGGTGATCTTTACGCCTCTGTGGAGAAGAGTGAAGAGATCGTGTTGGGAATGCAAGGGGCATCCTCCAACAAAAATTGACAAGTTATGAAATGTAATCTGGTCAGCTGAAATGTCGCCATCTAGGCCAGGTGGCGCTCCATGGCTGCTCCAGGCCGCGGCACAGCCAGACCCGCATGCCCAGCTCCTCGTTCTCGATCCCGGCCGCGTTGCCGACGCGCCCCTTCTCCTCGCACTGCGAGAATTGCCCGTCACGCAGGCGCCTGCCGATGTTCATGAGGATCGCCACGTCCCCGCTCTCGGGCGGCGGCCCGTACTCCCAGAGCTGGTTGTGGCCCGCGTAGACGCGCGGGACGCCCGCCCGCGCGAGCGAGCCGTGCTCGCCGTAGTTGCCGGCGATCACCACCGCGCGGGCGCGCTCGTCCGGCGTGAGGGTGGCGAGGACGCCGGTGACGGTGGCGTTCAGCTCGGGCCAGCCGACGGACTCACGGGTCACCTCGTTGACCGCCGGCACCGGCGTGGCGGCCAGGACCGTCAGCGGGATCAGCGGCAGCCCGAACAGCGCGCAGCCGGCGGTGTTGACGCCCAGCGACACCCACGCGTCCCGCCGCCGCCCGGCCTCCTCGGCGGACACGCAGCCCGCCGCGAACAGCAGCAGGATCAGCCCGGCCGCGTAGTCGAACCGGCCGCCGCTGATCAGCGTCAGCGCGGCCGCGACCGGGTAGGCGACGGCCAGCGCCCGCACCCGCCGGTCGCGCCACAGCCGCACGAAGCCGTAGCCGGCCATCACCGCGACCACCGGCCCGAACAGCACGACCTGCATGGGCACGAACAGTGCCCGCATCTCGGCGCCCTTGTTCTCGCTGAGCGCCGCCGCCATCTCCAGCTGCGGCCACCCGTTGGTGATCTGGTAGGCCAGGTTCGGCGCCGCCACCGCGGCCGCGACCAGCGCGCCCGCCCACAGCCACGGGCTCGCCAGCACCCGGCGCGGCCCGGCCGTGAGCAGCCCGGCGGCCAGGCCCAGCACGAGCAGCACGATCAGGTGCTTGTTGTAGCTGGCCACCCCGATCACCGCGCCCGCCGCGAGCCACCAGCGGGGCTCCTCGCGCCGCAGCGCCCGCAGGATGAACAGCAGGGCTCCGGCCCACAGCGGCAGGTCGAAGCTGAGCGTCAGCATCACGTGCCCGGCGATCAGCGTGAACGCGCCGCCCGCGGTGCCCAGCGCGGCGAGCGCCTGCGCCGTGCCCCGGCCGCCGAGCTCGCGGGCGATCAGCGCCACCAGCACCACCAGCAGCGCCATCGACAGCGCGGGCGGCACCCGGATCGCGGTCAGCGTGTCGCCGAACACCGCGATCGCCAGCCGCGCCAGCATCGGCGTCAGCGGCGGCTGGTCCACGTACCCCCAGTCGGGGTGTTGTGACAGTACGCGGAAGTACAGCTCGTCACGGTGGTATCCGTAGCCGCCGCTGACCGCCAGCAGAACGCCGGACAGCAGGACCGCGATCGTCGTGACCGACCGCCACGCCAAGGGCCGCTCCATGACTGCCCAACCTAGATCCTTCCGGCGCTCCTGTCAGGTGGCCCGGTATCCCACCTGTTCAAGCATGGTGACCAGGTACGCCTTCATCGCGGTGGGATCGCCGCCGTCGGGGTGGAATCCCAGATGGTGCAGGATCGCCCCGTTGAGCAGCTGCTGGACGGCCGTCAGGTCGCGTTCCGCCGGAAGCCGGCCGGCCTCGGCCGCCCGCCGCAGCGTGTCGCGCACCGCCGAGGCCCGCAGGCCCCCGTTGGCCGCCAGGTAGGCCGACAGCAGCTCCGGATAGTCGTCCACGGACCCGTACAGGCGGCGCAGCAGGCGCCGGTGGCGCGGCACGGACAGGTAGGCCGCCCAGTCGGTCAGCATGTGGCCGACGTCCCGCCAGGCGGGCGGCGGCTCCTCGTCGTGGTGCGCCACCGCGACCGCCCGGACCAGCAGGTCGGTCTTGCCGGGGAAGCGGCGGTAGACGGTGGCGCGGGTGACGCCGGCCCGCTGCGCCACCCGCTCGATGCTGGTCTCGCCCGCGCCGCGCTCGATGAGCAGGTCGAGCGCGGCGGCGAGGATGGCGGCGTCGGCCTCCTGGCTGCGTGGCCGCCCGGCCGGCCGCTGGACGCCGCTCACGCCCAGGTCACCGGGAGGCCGTGCACGCCGTAGATGAGCATGTCGGTGCGCAGCGGCACCTCGCGCGGCGGCACCGCCAGGCGCAGCCCGGGGAAGCGGCCGAACAGCGCCGGCAGCCCCGCCAGCAGCTCGACCCGGGCCAGCTGCTGGCCCAGGCACTGGTGGATGCCGTGGCCGAACGCCAGGTGCCCGCCCGAGGGACGGCTCAGGTCCAGCAGGTCGGGATCGGCGAAGCGGTCCGGGTCGCGGTTGGCGGCCTGGATCGACACTGTCACCGTCTCCCCGGCCTTGATCGGGTGGCCGTCCAGGTCGACGTCCTCCAGCGCGACCCGCAGCAGGAACGGGATGACGCTCAGGTAGCGCAGCAGCTCCTCGACGACCTCGCCCGCGCTCTCGCTTTCGCTCAGTGCCCGCGCCCTGCCGGGACTGGACAGCAGCGCGAACGCGCCGAGCGCCAGCTGGTTGGTGGTGGTGTCGAGCCCGGCGCCGAGCAGCGTGAAGCCGATGCCGGCCAGCTCGTCGTCGGTCAGGTCGCTCGCCATCAGGCCGCTCAGCAGGTCGTCGGCCGGCGCCGCGCGCTTGGCCGCCACCAGCTCGCGCATCACCTCGCGCAGCGCCAGGTAGGCGGCGATCTGCTCCTCCCGCGACACCTCCAGGCCGGACAGCGCCCGCGCCCGCTCCTGGAAGCGGTCGCGGCCGTCGTCGGGCACGCCGAGCAGTTCGCAGATCACCAGCGCGGGCAGCGGCCGGGCGAACGCCTCCACCAGCTCCGCGTCCGTGCCGCCGGCCTCCATCGCGTCCAGGAGGCCGGTCGCGATCTCCTCGATCCGGCCGGTGAGCTGCCGCATGCGGCGTACGGTGAACTGGCCGGTGAGCAGGTGGCGGTAGCGGGTGTGGCCGGGCGGGTCCATGGAGGTGAACATGCCGGGCGGGGCCGCCTGCGGCGTGCCGCCGGCGGCGGGACCGGCGACGGGGGAGTGGCGCAGCTCGGACCGTGAGCTGAAGCGCGGGTCGGCCAGCACGGCGCGCGCCTGCGCGTGGCCGGTGACGAGCCAGCCCTCGTGGCCGTCGGGATAGCCCAGCCGGGTGACGGGCTCCCCGGCGCGGATCTCGGCCAGCGCCTCGGGCGGGTCGAACGGGTTGGGCCGGGTGGTGGGCAGCGAGCCGATCATTCCAATACAGTACAACACTGTATTGTAAATGCAAGGCGTGTCGCATTGCGCGATCTTGATAGGACGGAGTAGCCTGTGCCCATGCGAAATCGCGCCCGGCTTCAGTGGTGGCGCCGCTCCTAGGCGGCGCGGGATTCGCATACTCAAACGGACGGCCGCCCCGGTTGGCGGCCTTTGTCGTGTCCGCCCCCGGGGCTTGTGACTTTCAAAGGGGCAGCAGTGGAGACGAGCGGATATACCACCGCCGGGGGCGTCGGCGTCGAGCGCGAGGTGCGCGAGGTGTCGGAAGACGCGCTCGAGGAGATCGTGACGGCCCTGGGCGAGCGGCGCGGCGGCGCCTTCTCCTCGGGCATGGACTACCCGGGCCGCTACAGCCGATGGGCCTTCGGCTACGTCGACCCGTGCCTGGAGCTCGTCGCCAGGGGCCGCGTCATCTCGGCCAGGGCGCTCAACGCGCGCGGCCGGGTCGTGCTGCCCGCCGTCGCCTCCTGCCTGCTCGCCGCCGGCAAGCCGGTCGAGGAGCCCACGCCCGACCTCGTCCAGGTGTACGTCCCCGAATCGGAGGACCTGCTCCCCGAGGAGATGCGCAGCCGCCGTCCGACCGTCTTCACCGCCATCCGCGAGGTCATCGCCGCCTTCAAGGGCGACGACCCGCACCTCGGCCTCTACGGCTCCTTCGGCTACGACCTGGCCTTCCAGTTCGAGCCCATCAGGCAGCAGCTCGTCCGCCCCGACGACCAGCGCGACCTCGTCCTGCACCTGCCCGACCGGCTCGTCGTCATCGACCGGCAGCGCGAGACCTGCCGGGAGCTGCGCTACGAGTTCACCGTCGACGGCGCCACCACCCGCGGCCTGGAGCGCACCGGCGACTCCACCCCGCCCGTCACCCCGGCCGAGGTGCCCGCCGACCCGGTCAGGGGCGAGTACGCCAAGGTCGTCGCCGCCGCCAAGGAACGTTTCAAGCGCGGCGACCTCTTCGAGGTCGTGCCCGGCCAGATCTTCCACGCCACCTGCGCCGACCCCGCCGCCTTCTACCGGGGCCTGCGCAAGAGCAACCCGGCGCCGTACGAGTTCATCATCAGCCTCGGCGAGGGCGAGCACCTCGTCGGCGCCTCACCCGAGATGTACGTGCGCGTCACCGGCGACCGCGTCGAGACCTGCCCCATCTCCGGCACCATCGCCCGCGGCCGCAACCCGGTCGAGGACGCCGAGGCGATCCGCACCCTCCTGTCCAGCGTCAAGGAGGAGTCCGAGCTGACCATGTGCACCGACGTGGACCGCAACGACAAGTCGCGCATCTGCGTCCCCGGCAGCGTCAACGTCATCGGCCGCCGCCAGATCGAGCTCTACTCCCGCCTGATCCACACCGTCGACCACATCGAGGGCAGGCTGCGCCCCGAGTTCGACGCGCTCGACGCCTTCCTCACCCACATGTGGGCCGTCACCGTCACCGGCGCGCCCAAGACCTGGGCCATGCAGTTCATCGAGGACCACGAGGCCACCACCCGCCGCTGGTACGGCGGCGCGATCGGCTTCATCGGCTTCGACGGCTCCATGAACACCGGCCTCACCCTGCGCACCGCACAGATCAAGGACGGCGTCGCCATCGTCAGGGCGGGCGCCACACTGCTGTTCGACTCCGACCCCGAGGCCGAGGAGCGCGAGACCGAGCTCAAGGCCAGCGCCCTGCTCGGCGCGCTCGCCGCCGTCAACCAGCCCGGCGCGGAGCCGGTCGCCGAGCCCAGGCCGCAGCCCGGCCTGGGCATGAAGGTGCTGCTCGTCGACCACGAGGACTCCTTCGTCAACACCCTGGCCGACTACTTCCGGCAGGACGGCGCCGACGTCGTGACCCTGCGCCACGGCTTCCCCACGTCCATGATCGACGAGATCGGGCCCGACCTCGTCGTGCTCTCACCCGGCCCCGGCTGGCCCTCCGACTTCGGCATGTCGGCGCTGATCGAGGAGATCTACGCGCGCGGCCTGCCGGTCTTCGGCGTCTGCCTCGGCCTGCAGGCCATGGTCGAGCAGGCCGGCGGCTCGCTGGAACTGCTCGACCACCCCGAGCACGGCAAGCGCGGCCGCGTCTCCCGGCTCGGCGGCAGCGCGCTGCTCGACGGGCTGCCGGAGGAGTTCACCGCGGCCCGCTACCACTCGCTGCACGCCAAGGTGCCCGGCGTCGTCGGCTTCGAGGCCACCGCCGTCACGCCCGACGGCAACGTCATGGCGATGGAGGACACCGCCAACCGCCGCTTCGCCGTCCAGTTCCACCCCGAGTCCATCCTGACCGCCGAAGGAGGCGCCGGCGCGAAGGTCATCGCCAACGTGCTGCGGCTTTCCCGCAGGTGAGGCCCCTTCGTCGGTAAAACGTCCGCGGGGGTGTGCGGAGAGCCCCTAGAGTTCCCCGCATGCTCCCCGTAGACCTGCCCGACACGGTGCGTGAGGCCCTGCTCGCCCCGCTCGTCGACCACGCCTGCCACGGGGTGCGCCGCGACGAGCTGTCCAGGGCGCAGTTCGAGCTGCTGATCAACGACGACACCAGCCCCGCGCCGCCCGGCACCACCCACTTCGACACCCCGGCCGGCGCGGCCATCCGCCGCTGGTGCGCCCCGGTGCTCGGGCTGGAGCCGCACGCCGCCCCCGCGCTCTACCTGGCCCGCCGGGCCGAGCTCGGGCCCGACGAGGTCAACCGGCTGCTGCTGCGCGCCGCCGGGATCGTGGCCTTCCTCGTCGACAGCGGCGTGGAAAGCCTCGACCTGCTGTCGGCCGGCGAGATGGGCCGCGCCGGCGCGGCCGCCGCCGACGAGATCGTCCGCCTGGAGCAGATCGAGCAGGACGTCGCCGAGACCGCGAACATCGCCCTCGACTACCTCGACAGCCTCGGCGACGAACTCGCCGCCCGGGCCACCCGGGCCGTCGGGCTCAAGACCGCCGCCGCCGCACGGCTCGGCCTCGGCTTCGAGGCGTCCAGGCCGAGCCGCGGCTCGGTCATCGCCGCCGCCAACCGCCGGCTGTCCGACCCCAAACAGCGGCTGTCGGAGCCGGTGCTGCTGCGCCACCTGCTCTGGACCGCCGCCGACGTGGCCCGCGAACGCGGCCTGCCGATGCAGTTCCACACCGGCGCCGGCGACGCCGCCGTCGCCCTGCGCGGCGCCGACCCGGCCGCGCTCACCGGCTTCATCCGCGCGCTGCAGCCGATCGGGGTGCCGGTCATCCTGCTCAACTGCTACCCGTACCAGCGGCAGGCCGCCCACCTCGCGCACGTCTTCCCGCACGTGTACGTCGACTGCGGCCCCGCGCTCGCCCGTACCGGCTCCGGCTCCGGCGCCGTCATCGCCGAACTGCTGGAGCTCGCCCCCTTCCACAAGATCCTGTACGGGTCGGGCTGCCGGGGGGTGGCCGAGACGTGCCTGCTCGGGGCGCTCTACTTCCGCCTCGGTCTCGGCCGTGCCCTCAAGGCCCGCCTCGACGACGGCGAATGGAGCGCCGCCGACGCGGCCAGGATCGCCTGCATGATCGGCTCCGGCAACGCCCGCCGCGTCTACCGCCTCTGACCCGTCCCGCCACGGCCCCGCGGCGATGCCCGTCCCGACGTCCCGGTACCTGGTCTGGCTGCGGAGCGCGGACGGCGACGCCACCGCGGGCATCGTGCGGGCGGCCCACGAAGGCACGGGCCGCCGACACCGACCTGGTCACCCGCCACCGGCCGGCGGGCCGCTGCTGACCGGTGTGCCGTACCCGCCCGCCGCGCCGCTGACCGGGGCGCGGCGGGCGTACGATGGCGGGCGGCCTGTGTCGAGACGGAGGGGGATCCTCGAGTGCGGTTTCTGGACGACGTGACGGTGGAGCTGGTCAAACACAGTGCGTCCGACACCGACGTGCTGTGGGCGGCACGCGTGTCCACGGCCGGCGAGCAGTCGCTGGCGGAGCTGGAGAAGGACCCCGGGCGGTCCAAGGGGCTGATCAACTACCTGATGCGCGACCGGCACGGCAGCCCGTTCGAGCACAACTCCATGACGTTCTTCGTCAGCGCGCCGATCTTCGTCTTCCGGGAGTTCCAGCGGCACCGGGTGGGCTGGTCCTACAACGAGGAGAGCGGCCGCTACCGCGAGCTGCAGCCGTCCTTCTACGTGCCGGGCGAGGGGCGCAAGCTGGTGCAGGAGGGCAAGCCGGGCCGTTACGTGTTCGTCGACGGCACGCCGGAGCAGCACAAGCTCGTCACGCAGCAGATGGAGAGCGCCTACCGCCAGTCCTACGCCGCCTACGAGGAGATGCTGGAGGCGGGCGTGGCCCGCGAGGTCGCCCGCGCGGTGCTGCCGGTCGGCCTGTTCTCCACCATGTACGCGACCTGCAACGCCCGCTCGCTCATGCACTTCCTGTCGCTGCGCACCCAGCACGAGCAGGCCAGGGTGCCGTCGTTCCCGCAGCGTGAGATCGAGATGGTGGCCGAGCGGATGGAGGCGGTGTGGGCGGAGCTCATGCCCCTGACCCACGCCGCCTTCGTCGCCAACGGCCGCGTCGCCCCGTGACGGCTCAGGCCAGGGCCGGCAGCACGTAGACCTCGGCGCCCGGCGGCAGCGCGCAGTCGAGGCCGCCGAGGCCGCGGGAGTTCTCGCCGCACACGATCATGCTGATGTGGCGGCGGATGCGCCCGTAGTCGTCGCGGATCCGCTCCTCCAGCAGCGGATGCGTGCGGCGCAGCATGTCGAGGGCCGAGCCCAGGGTGGGCGGCGACTCATGATCGGCGCCCACCGCGAACACCTTCACCTCGGTTCGCCCGCTCACCCACCGCCGCAGCGAGGCGGGCAGCACGAACACGACCATGGTCACGGACTTGGCCATGGATCACAGCACCGCCGCGCGCACGGTGAGCACGTCGGGCAGGTGCCGGGCGATCGGCTCCCAGCTCTCGCCGGCGTCGCGCGAGCCGTGCACCTCCCCGTCGCGGGTGCCGAAGAACAGCCCCGCCTCGGAGAACGTCATCGCGTCGCGCAGCACGGTCGCGTAGACCGGGCCCTCGGGCAGCCCCCGCTCCAGCGGCCGCCAGGCGCCTCCCGCGTCGTCGCTGCGGTAGAGGCGGTAGCGGTGGCCGACCGGTGTCCGGTCCAGGTCGGCGTGCAGCGGCAGCACGTACACGCTGTCGGGCTCGGCGGGATGGGTCACGATCGGGAAGCCGAAGTCCGACGGGAGCGCCGAGCCGATGTCGGTCCAGGTGCCGCCGAAGTCGTCGCTGCGGTAGACGCCGAAGTGGTGCTGCAGGTAGAGGCGGCCGGGCCGGGACGGGTGCATGGCGACCTTGTGCACGCACTGGCCGAACTCCGGGTATTGCTGCCCCTCGGGCAGGAAGGGCGCGCGGATGCCCTGGTTGGCCGCCTCCCACGACAGGCCGCCGTCGGCGGTGCGGTAGAAGCCGGCGGCCGAGACCGCCACCGCCATCACGCGCGGGTCGGCCGGGTGGCAGATGATCGTGTGCAGGCACAGCCCGCCGCCGCCCGGCTGCCAGTGCCGGCGGTGCGGGTGCTCCCACAGGCCCTCGACGAGGCTGTAGGTGACGCCGCCGTCCTCGGACCGGAACAGCGCGCCCGGCTCCGCGCCCGCCCAGACCACGCCGGGCTCCGACGGGGACGGGGTCAGCTGCCAGACCCTCGTGAGCGTCGCCTCCGTCTTCTCGGGGAAGGCGATGGGCGGCCGGTCGGCCTCCTGCCAGGTCTTGCCGAGGTCGTCGGAGTAGAGCACCGACGGGCCGAAGTGGCCGTACTCGATGCCCGCGAGCAGGCGAGGGGTCGTGCCGCGGGTGTCGATCGCCACCGCGTGCACCGCGACCGTGGAGAACTGGATCGGCTCGACCTCGAAGGCGCTCCCGCCGGAGGAGCGGGCGAGGAACAGGCCCTTACGGGTGCCGATCGCGAGCATTGCGTCAGTCATGGCATCGCTCCCATGTTCGCTTCCGGCCATCGTGCCACGCGCTTCCCGGCGATGGGCGGGCACTGGCGAGGACTGGGCGATTTGCCGCACGGTTACCCAGGAGGTAATCGAGACACTTCCCGCCAGCCACTACGGTTCCTGATATGGGAGCTATTGCCGTACAAGAAGAGACGTTTGGTGATTTGTTGCGCTCGTGGCGTCAGCGGCGCCGCGTGAGCCAGCTCGACCTGGCGATCGAGGCGGACGTGTCCTCCAGGCACGTCAGCTTCCTGGAGACCGGGCGCGCCCGGCCGAGCCGCGAGATGGTCATGCGCCTGGCCGAGGAGCTGGAGGTGCCGCTGCGGCACCGCAACCGGCTGCTGGTCTCCGCCGGTTTCGCGCCGGTGTTCCCGGAGCGCGAGGTGCGCGCGCCGGAGCTGGAGCTGGTACGGCAGGCGCTGGACAAGATCCTGGCCGGGCACGAGCCGTACCCGGCGCTGGTCGTGGACGCCGGCTGGGACCTGGTGGCGGCCAACGCGGCGGCCGGGATGTTCATGGCGGGGGTGCCGGAGGAACTGCTGGCCGAGCCGGTCAACGTGATGCGGCTGTCGCTGCACCCCGACGCGATGGGCGGCAGGCTCGTCAACCTGCCCGAGGTCCGCGCCCACCTGCTGCACCGGCTGCGCAGGCAGGCGGAGGTGTCGGGCAGCGGGCGGCTCGCCGAACTGCACGACGAGCTCGCCGCCTACACCTACCCGGGCGTGGACCTCAACGTGATGCACGCGCCGGGGCCCGCCGACATCCTGATGCCGCTGCGGATCCGGGACGGCGACCGGGTGCTGTCGATGTTCACCACGATCGCCACGTTCGGCACGCCCGTGGACGTGACGGTCTCCGAGCTGGCCATCGAGACGTTCTGGCCGAACGACGAGGAGACCGCCGCCGCGTTCCGGTGACTCACCCCTCGCCGTGCACCACGTCGCGGTGGATGCGCGACAGCGGCACGCCGTCGCCCTGCAGCCGCCGGACCGTCTCGCTCACCATGGCGGCCGGGCCGCACACGAACACCTCGTGCTCGGCCCAGGAGTGGAAGCGCTGCGTCACCTCGGGCAGCCGCCCGCGCATCCCCTCGTAGCCCGGCTCGTCCGACACCACCGGCAGCACCCGCAGCCAGGGGAAGGCCGCCTCCATCCTGATCAGGTCGGGCAGGTCGTACAGCTCGCGGGAGGTCCGCGCGCCGTACAGCAGGTGGATGTTCGGGCGCCGGCCGGAGGCGATCACCTGCTCGATGATCGCCTTCAGCGGCGCCAGGCCGGTGCCGCCCGCGACGAACAGCAGGTCACGCGCGTCGTTCCCGGGCGCGGCCAGCGTGCCCATCGGCGGCCCCAGCATGACGCTGTCGCCGATGCGGGTGTCCCTGGTCAGCGTGGTCGAGACCCAGCCGCCCGGGACCGAGCGCACGTGCAGGCGGATGGTGTTGTCGGCGCGCGGCGCGTTGGCGATGCTGAACGTCCGCCACACCCGGGGCCAGCGCGCGGTCTGCACGTTGACGTACTGCCCGGCGGTGAACGGGAGGCGCTGCGTGGGCCGCAGCGTGACGACCGCGATGTCCGGGCGGCGGCGCTCGTGGTCGACGACCTCCGCCAGCCACCACGCGGGTGACACGCCCGCGTCGGCCTCGGCCGACTCGATCATGAGCGTGGCGGCCGCCTCGTACGCCGCCACCCAGGCGGCCTCGATCTCGCTGGTCCAGATGTCGGCGGCGAAGCGCCGCACGGTGGCCAGCAGGGCCGAGCCGATGGCGGTGTAGTGGTCGGCGATGACGCCGTACTTACGATGATCCCTCCCCAGTTGTCCGAGATATGACGCCATGCTGTCCGGGCTGTCCAGGCTCCACACGATGCGGGTCAGCGCATGGAAGAGCCGGTCCCGCTGTACGTCCATCGAGGGCGGGAACATGCCCCTCAAGTGCGGGTTCTCGGCGAACAGGCGGCCGTAGAAGTAGGCGGCCGCCTTGCCGGCCACCGGTTCGATGATGGAGAAGCTCTCTTTGACCAGGCGCGGATTCAACGACATATACCCAACCCGTCCTATTGACCGGAAACGCATTCCGGTCGTGTCGTCCCACCTCCCTGACGGCTCCGGGTGACGAGCGTCCGGAGTACCCCGGCACGTCCGATCGCTCGAAATCCAGTGTTACACCACCTCCTGGACCTCACAACCGATTCGCCCCAATGAGGTGCGGATCTGAACTATCCGTGACGGGCAGGTTATTAGCTGTATTCGGCGCTAAAAGGATTTCGGTCGTTAAATGTGAATAATAATTCTATTCGTATCGCCCTTCCGAAGTGCGGCGGCAGATCCCCCCGGAGCGGGAGAACGTCAGACGGGCAGGAGCGAGGAGATCTGTGGGAGAAGCGACATAGGCGAAATGGTGTGCGTCATGATGGGCATGTGGCTGCCGCGACCGGCGACGCCACCTGGAGATAGCGCCCCCTGGAGATCGCATGTCCCGACCGCTGATAGGCATCACCGCCTACTTCGAAGCCGCCCGCTGGGATGTCTGGGTCCGGGAGGCCGTGCTGTCACCACCGGCCTACGCCAAGGCGGTCGAACGGGCCGGCGGCGCGCCCGTGGTGCTGCCGCCGCTCGCCCCGCACGCGATCGACGACTACGTACGCGGGCTGCGCGGCGTGGTGCTGACCGGCGGCGTCGAGGTCGCCGCCTCGGCCTACGGCGACGAGCAGGACGAGCGGGTGCCCGCCCCGCAGCCACAGCGCGACCGGTTCGAGCTGGCCCTGGCCAGGGCGGCGGTCCGGGCCGACGTGCCGGTCCTGGCCATCGCCCGCGGCATGCACGTGCTGAACGTCGCCCAGGGCGGCACCCTCATCCCGTGGCTGCCGGAGATGCTGGAGAGCGAGCGCCACGGCGAGCCCGGCGCCCGGCACCGCATCCAGGTCAGCGTGTCCAGCAAGCTCGGCAAGGCGGTCGGCGACCACGTGGAGGTCGTGGCCCCGCACACCCAGTCGGTGCGCCGCCTCGGCACCGGGCTGCTGGCCGTGGCCTGGGCCGAGGACCAGATCGTCGAGGGCGTCGAGCTGCAGGGGCACCGCTTTGCCGTGGGTGTGCAGTGGCATCCGGAACGCGGCGACGACAACGGCCTGTTCGATGCGTTCGTGGAGGCGGCCCGCTAGGCTTCGGATCATGCCGCTGCACCCCCAGGCGCGGGCGTTCGTCGCCGCCTATCCGTCGGATCTCGACACCGACCTGGCCACGCTCGACCTGGCGAAGATCCAGGAGCTGCGCGCCGTCGACGGGTTCGCCGAGCATCGCGGGCCGCTGCCGCAGCTGCCCTTCGTCCGCGACGAGACGGCCGGGGAGGTGCCGATCCGCATCTACCGCGCCGACCGGGGCGACGAGCCGCTGCCCGTGCTCGTCTACTTCCACGGCGGCGGCTGGGTGTTCGGCAGCGTCAAGCGCAACGACGCGCTCGGCCGCGACCTGGCCATCCGCACCGGCGCGGTGGTCGTCTCGGTCGACTACCGGCTCGCCCCCGAGCATCCGTTCCCGGCGGCGGCCGACGACGCCTGGACCGTGCTGCGCGACATCTTCGCCAGGCCCGCCTTCTACCAGAGCACCGGCAGCGTGGCGCTGATCGGCGACAGCGCGGGCGGCAACCTGGCCGCCGTGGCCGCCTGGCAGGCGCGTGACGCCGGGCTGCGGCTGGCCCACCAGGTGCTCGTCTACCCGGTCCTCGACGCCTCACCGGAGACCCCCAGCTACACCGAGTTCGCCAAGGGCTACGGCCTCGACGCCGCCGAGATGGACTGGTACGTCCGGCAGTACGCGGGCGACGCCGACCGCGCCGACCCGCGCCTGTCCCCGCTGCGGCTGGCCTCGGCCGAAGGGCTGCCGCCCGCCACCGTGGTCACGGCCGGCTGCGACGTGCTGCGGGACGAGGGGGAGCGCTACGGCCGGCGGCTGGCCGAGGCGGGCGTGCCGGTCGAGGTCAAGAGGTTCGACGGCGCGGTGCACGGCTTCTTCGGCCTGCCGCGCCTGTTCGACCAGGCCGCCGAGGCGCGCGACTACGTGGCCGGGCGGCTGAGGGAGTTCCTGTGACCTACGAGCGGCTCAAGACCGACACCCCCGCCGACGGGGTGCTGCGGATCACCATCAGCGAGCCCCGCAAGCTCAACGCCGTCGACCTCACCGGCCACCGCGAGCTGGCCGAGATCTGGCGCGACGTCGACCGCGACGACTCCGTGCGGGCCGTGGTGGTGCGCGGCGAGGGCGAGGCGTTCTCGGCCGGCGGCGACCTGTCCATGATCGAGGAGATGACCCGCGACCACGCCACCAGGCTGCGCGTGTTCACCGAGGCCCGCGACATCGTCTACAACGTGCTCAACTGCTCCAAGCCGATCGTCTCCGCCGTCCAGGGCCCCGCCGTCGGCGCCGGGCTGGCCGTCGCCCTGCTGGCCGACGTGTCCGTCGCCGGCCGCACCGCGCGCATCATCGACGGCCACACCAGGCTCGGCGTCGCCGCCGGCGACCACGCCGCCATCATCTGGCCGCTGCTGTGCGGGCTGGCCAAGGCCAAGTACCACCTGCTGCTGTGCGAGCCCGTCACCGGCGAGCAGGCCGAGCGGATGGGCCTGGTCAGCCTCTGCGTCGACGACGACGCGGTGCACGAGACGGCCCTCGGCCTCGCCGTCCGGCTCGCCGCCGGCTCGCAGGAGGCCATCCGGCTCACCAAGTACGCGCTCAACAACTGGCTGCGCCTGGCCGGGCCGTCCTTCGACGCCTCGCTGGCCATGGAGTTCCTCGGCTTCACCGGCCCCGACGTGGCGGAGGGCGTCCGCGCGCTGCGCGAGAAGCGGCCCCCGTCCTTCGGTGGAGCAGTGGTTTCACCCCCGCCCTCCGGGTAGCGGACTGCCAGCGGGCGACAGACCCAGGGCCTGTCCGCCGGGGCCGAGAACGCCGCCTGGGGGGACGAAGCAGCGGCCCGCGGGTCAGAACCCGCGGGGCAGGCCGAGCACCTGAGTCGCGAGGTAGTTGAGCAGGAGCTCCTCGGTCACAGGTGCCACCTTCCCGATCCGGGCGTCGGTGAGGAGCCTGGCCACCGGATACTCCAGCGAGTAGGCCATCCCGCCGTGCGTCTGGAACGCGGCGTCGGCCGCCTCCCACGCCGCCTGCGAGGCGGTCAGCTTGGCGATGTTGGCCTCGGTGCCGCACGGCAGCCGCCGGTCGAACGACCACGCGGCCTTGTAGATCATCAGGCGGGCCAGCTCGATCTTCGCCTTGACCTGGGCGAGCGGGAAGGCGATGGCCTGGTTGGCGCCGATCGGCCGGCCGAACACCTCCCGCTCCTTCGCGTAGTCCACCGCGACGCGCAAGGCCACCTCGGCCCCGCCCAGGGCGGAGGCGGCCAGCAGGACGCGTTCGGGGTTGAGGATGTCCCACAGCACGGCCGCGCCCTCGTCCACCCGCCCCACCACCCGCGAGGCGGGCACCCGCAGGTCGTCGAGGAAGACCATGTTGGACGGCGTGGTGTTGGCCCCCAGCTTGGGGATCGGCCGGTAGGTCAGCCGCCCCGCCGCGACCGCCTCCGGCACGTTCACCAGGAACACCGTCAGCCCGGCGCTGCGCGGCCGCGCCTCGGCCGCCGGGATCGTCCGGGTGACCAGCAGCATCCAGGTGGCCCGCTGCACGCCGGTGATCCAGATCTTCTGCCCGTTGATCACGTAGTCGCCGCCGTCGCGGCGGGCCGACGTCGTGATCGCCAGCGCGTTGGAGCCGGCGTCCGGCTCGGTCAGCGCGAAACATGTCTCCACCTCGCCCGACGCCAGGCCCGGCAGCAGCTCCGCCTGCTGCTCGGCGCTGCCGTGCCGGCTCAGCGTCAGCGCCCCGAACCCGGGCGTGAGCACGTACGTGAAGGCCGAGCCGCCCGCCGCGCCCGAGGCCGCGATGGTCTCGGTCGCCACGGCCAGCTCCAGGAGCCCCTGCCCGCCGCCGCCGAACCGCTCCGGCACCGCCAGCCCCAGCCAGCCGCCCTTGGCCAGCTCGTCCCACACCTCCTGCGGCCACCGCTTGTCGCTCTCGCAGCGCTGCCAGTAGTCCAGGTCGTAGCGGGAGCAGATGGCGGCCACGCCGCGCTGCACGTCCAGGGCGGTGTCGGGGAGGGTGAAGTCCATCACATCATCGTAGAAGGAAGTTCTGCCGGCGGGCGAGGGCGGCGCGCGTGGAAGACGAACGCCGGGGGAGCGTTGCGCCACACCGTGCGTCCCGCCACCACCTCCTCGAACCGCTCCGACAGCAGCGACCGGAACCGGCGGGCCGAGCTCAGCGGGATCGCGTGGATGTAGGAGAACGTGGTGAACGCCCCCGCCGGGCTCATCGCCGCGGTGACCGCGCCCAGCAGCGCGAGCTGCAGCTCCGTCGGGAACGCCGCCCACGGCAGCCCGCTCACCACCACGTCGGCCTGCCGCAGCCCCCGCTGCGTCAGCAGGCCGGCCAGCTCGGCGGCGTCGCCGTTCACCACGTCCACCGCGGGGAAACGCTCGGCCAGCAGCGTGGCCATCGGCTCGTTCAGCTCCACGGCCAGGTGGTGACCCCGGCCGGCGAGCCTGCGCTGGATCTCCGCCGTGAAGGGGCCGGTGCCCGGCCCCAGCTCGACGACGGTCGGCTCGCCGCGCTCCGGCACCGGCGCGCAGACCGCCGCCGCCAGCCGCTGGGAGCTGGGCGCGAACGCGCCGATGGTCGCCGGTGCACGCAGGAACTGACCGAGGAACAGTGCGCTGTCGTTGGGCATGCACCGACGGTACGGGGAAGATCGCACAGGGGAGTCCGTCATCGGGCCGCGGATCCGGCCACTTGGAGGAGGCGCCATCCTCCGCCGGGAGGACTGTCCACGAGTGCGGCGTGGATACCTTTGACCTCATGAGTTGGCGTTGGCGCGGCGCGCCCCTCGACCTGCTCCTCGCCGCGGCCGGAGTCAGCCTCGACCTGCTGATGTCCGGCCAGGCGCGGATGGGCGACCTGCCGCCCGCATACACGGTCGGGCCCCTGGCGCTGCTGGTCGGCGCGCCCATGGGGTTCGTGCGGCGCTGGCCGCTGCCCACCGCGCTGTGGCTGTCGGCCGCGCTGGCCTGCACCGACCAGGCCGGGGCGTTCAGCTCCAACACCGCCCAGGTGCTGCTGCTCGTCGCCGTCGGCGTCACCGCCTACAGCGCCGGCTGGCGATCGGTGATCATCGCGATGGCGGCCAGCGGCGTCGCCACCGCCGTCAACCTCGCCGACCCCGGCGTCGCCTTCACCGCCAACTCGTGGATGTACGCCGCCGGCATCACGATCTTCCCGGTGATCGTCGGCGGCTACCTGCGCAGCTCGATCGGCGAGCTCGAACAGCGCGACATCACCCCCGACGTGCTGCTGGCCGCCGGCGGCGTCGCCCAGACCGTGCTCAGCACCTGGACGAGCTGGCACAGCGGCGGCCACCCCGCCTGGGTCATCGGCCTGTTCGCCGTGGGGGCCGGGCTCGCGCTCGGCGTCGCCCGCCGGCTACCCGGGCTGGTCTTCCTCCTCCAGGGCATCGTCCTCGTCGCCGCCGACACCTACCTGCCCGAGGTGGTCAACAGCTGCCTGGTGCTGACGCTCATCGCGCTGAGCGTGTTCGCGATGCGGGTGGCCTCCTGGACCTGGACCGTCGTCGCCTACCTGGCCACCTGCCTGCTGGCCGCCATCGCCGTCGTCGGCCCCGGCACCGAGGTCACCGGCTTCCGCGCCGCCGTGCTCTGCGCCCTGGTGATCACCCCCGTCGCGATCGGCCGCTACCTGGGCATCAAGCAGGCCGCCGCCGCGGCCGAACGGCTCCGCGTACGGGAGTCGACCCGGCTCACCGTGGCGCAGGTCCGCGCCGACCAGCTCGCCGAGCGCGAGCGCATCGCCCGCGACGTGCACGACATCGTCGCCCACCACGTCGGCGCCATGGTGCTGCGGGCCAGCGCCGCCCGCTACACCGCCCCCGACGGCCCGGTGGCCGACGCGCTCACCGACATCCGCGAGACCGGCCACCAGGTGCTGGAGGACCTGCGCGGCCTCATCGACCTGCTGCGCGACCCCGACCGCCAGCCCGACCTGCTCGCCGACCCGGCCGACGTGGTCCGCGAGGCGGCCGAGCGGATGTCCGCCGCCGGGCTCGTCGTCGACCTCGACCTCGACCCCGGCACCGACCACACCTCGCTCGTCGCCCGCACCTCGGCGGCCCGCATCGTCCAGGAAGGCCTCACGAACGTGCTCAAACACGCCGGACCCGGCACCGAGGTCCGCGTCTCCGTCCGATCCGCCGGCGACAGCCTCGCCGTCGAGATCCGCAACGGCCGGCCGCCCACCGGCATCGAGCGCCTGCCCTCCTCCGGGCGGGGCCTCGCGGGCATGCGCGAACGCGTCAGAACCGTCGGCGGCACCCTCACCGCCGGGCCCGACGAGGACGGCGGCTGGGTGCTGGCCGCCAACCTGCCCGCCGCCAGGGGGATCGCGTGATCCGCGTCCTCATCGCCGACGACCAGGTGCTCGTCCGCGCCGGCGTGCGGATGCTGCTGCAGGCCAACAGCGACATGGAGGTGGTCGGCGAGGCCGACGACGGCGCCGAGGCCGTGCGCCTGGCCGAGCGCCTCCTGCCCGACGTCATCCTCATGGATCTGCGTATGCCCCGCGTCGACGGCCTGGAGGCCATCCGCCGCGTGCTCGCCGCCCGGCCGGCCACCCGTGTCGTCGTCCTCACCACGTTCGCCGAGGACTCCAACGTGTACGCGGCCCTGCGCGCCGGCGCCGTCGGCTTCCTCGTCAAGGACGACGAGCCCGAGCGCATGGTCGACGCCGTCCGCCGCGCCCACGCCGGCGAGCAGCTGCTGGCCCCCTCCGTGCTGCGCCGCGTCGTCGACCGCTTCCTCGACGCCGAGGAACAAGCCGCCGCCCCCGCCCCGCGCGGCCTCACCGAGCGCGAGATCGAGGTGCTCGCCCTGGTCGGCACCGGCCTGTCCAACGCCGAGATCGCCGAGGAACTGCACGTCGGCGTCACCACCGTCAAGACCCACATCGCGGCCGCCATGGAGAAGCTCGGCCTGCGCAACCGCATCCAGGCCGCCGTCGTCGCCCACCGCGCCGGCCTCGTCGACGCCTCCTTCCGCACCGTCCGTCCGCCGCGTGGCGGACCGGCGGGTAACCCGCCAGGCTGACGACCGGCGGCGCCGGCGGGGGGGGTCCTTCCGGGCTTGTCACCGACCGGAACGACCGCCCTGTCCGACCACACCCACCGCCACTCCCTTAATATCCACTCCCAGCCCACCGGACCGGCGTAGAACTTGTCTGACGGCCTCTCCTTGTA
>NZ_LAVL01000326.1 GCF_001083785.1 Nonomuraea sp. SBT364 | reverse complement strand
GGGCAGCCCCATCCCGAACTCGTACCGGTTGACCAGGATCTGCAGCACGGTCGTGATGATCGTGGAGCCGCCCGGCAAGCGGCCCCGCTCGTCGATGGCGCCGACGCTGGTGTTCGACGACGGCCGTCCGGTCATGGCGCTCGGCTCGCCGGGCGGCTCCACGATCATCACGACCGTGCTGCAGATCCTGGTCAACCGGTACGAGTTCGGGATGGGGCTGCCCGAGGCGCTCGCCGCCCCGCGCGCCACCCAGCGCAACACCGCCCAGACGCAGGCCGAGCAGGGATTCCTGGACGCGTACGAGAAGGAGCTGGAGGCCAGGGGGCATGACCTGGTGCTGAACCCGGAGATCGGCGCGGCCACGGCGCTGGAGTTCCTCGGGCGCGACCGGATCCAGGCGGTCGCCGAGCCTGCCCGGCGCGGCGGCGGCAGCGCGATGGTGGTCCGCTCACGTCACTGAGCCGGCTCGCGGACACGACGAGAACCCGCCACGGCCAGTGGCGGGGAGGGCCGGCGCGGGCGGCTAGCGCAGGAGCAGGAAGGCGGCCACACCGATGACGGCGATCACCACGACGACGGCGACGATCGGCAGGACGGGCGACTTCTTGGTCACCTTGGACTCCTGCTCGGACCGCTGCGCGAACGCGCGGAACTGCTGAGTGTTGCCCGCGGGGTCGATATGCTGGTCAGACATGCGCAGCAGCCTAGCGGGATCGCCTGCCGCTTTTGCGCCTTTTCGCGTGATCCACGGGTGGGCTGGTTACGTGACCGGCCCACCGGGCGGATAGCTTGGAAGCATGCTCAAGACCCTGTTCTCGCTGCGCGTCATGGGGTTGCACCTGCTCACGATCGTGGTCGTGACCGCGTTCATCCTGCTGGGCCGCTGGCAGCTCGGCGTGTTCCAGGACTCGGGCAAGCCGCAGGCCACCACCGACCCCGCGCCGGTGAGCGTCACCACGCTCGCCGAGGTGGGCGGGCACATGCTCAACGCGGCCGTCGGGCGCAGGGTCACCGTCGAAGGCGTCTACGACGCCGGCCGCCAGCTCCTGGTGGCCGACCGGCAGCCGCACGTCGACGCGCCGGGCGGCAACGTCTCGCGCGGCGAGGGCTACTGGGTCCTCACCCCGCTCCGGCTCGACGACGGCACGCTGATGCCGGTCGTCCGCGGCTGGGTGGCCCAGGCCGGCGACCCGGGCGTGGCCGTGCCGTCCGGGCGCGCCTCGGTCCAGGGCAGGCTGCGCCCGCCGCAGGGCACCGACAGCGTCCAGCGACGCCCCGAAGGCCTGCCCGCGGGCCAGGTACAGACGGTGTCGACCGGCGAGCTGATCAACCTGTGGAGCGGGCAGAAGGTGCGCAACGGCTTCGTCGTCGCCCAGCCCGCCGCCGGCGCCCTCAAGCCGGTCGAGGTGTCGCCGCCGGTGGTCGGAGGCACGCTGACGTGGCGTAACCTGGCTTACGCCGCCAACTGGTGGATCTTCGCGGGATTCGCCGTGTTCATGTGGTTCCACTTCGTACGCGACGCGGTGCGAACGGATCGGGACCGGTCTGCCAGGTCCCCCGAGATGGTTCTGGAAGGTTAACGGTGGAATCGGCTCTCAAGCCCTTCCGGGTGCTCGCCTACGTCGTCGGCGTCATGCTCCTGATCCTCTGCGTCGCCATGGTGATGCGCTACGGCTTCGGCGTCGACGGGCTGTCGAAGGTCATCGCGCCCATCCACGGCGGCCTCTACATGCTCTACCTCGTCGCGGTGCTGAACCTGGGCATGAAGGGCCGCTGGACCTGGCAGTACATGCTGGGCGTGATGCTCGGCGGCACGGTGCCGTTCCTGTCGTTCTACGTCGAACGCCGGGTGACCCTCAGGGTGGCGGGCCGGACGGCGGAGGCCTGAGGCCCCCGCCGTCATGGCGGCTCAGCGGCCGATGCCGCGCCGGCGCGCCCGCTTGAGCCGCTCACGCTGCGACGGGTCGAGCATCAGGTAGCCGACCACCGGGGCGGCGACCACACCGAGGATGACGAGCAAGGTCACGAACCCGGGGCCGAAGAACCACAGCGAGAGCAAGACGGCGGCGCCTGCGCCGATGGCGTACTTCGTGATTGGCGACATCCTCAGCTTCCTCCGAACGCGGGGCCCACGCCCCGCCTCTCCCACATTGTGCGTCGTGGGTCCAACGATTGGACCCACCGGCGCGGTTCCAATTCGCGATCTATCTCAATCCGCGTGCGCCAGCGCGGCCAGCAGGTCCTGCCGCAGCAGCCCGTGCGCCGGGCGCCGGGCGGGGTCCCCGGACAGTAACCCGACCAGGACCGGCGCCAGCACACCCGCCCTGGCCAGCGATGCCCCGGGCGCCGGCGGCCCGCCCTCCACCGCCGCGAACAGCACCGCCCCGAGCGACCACAGATCCCCGGCGGCACTCACCACCCCTTCCGGCGCCCGATACGCCGAAAGCCGCCCATCGCCCCCGGCCTCCTCCCGGCGTGGGGCGGGGGCCGCCGACGGG
>NZ_LAVL01000325.1 GCF_001083785.1 Nonomuraea sp. SBT364 | reverse complement strand
CCCCGTTTCTGAACCCCGCCCCCGCCCATCATCCAGAGGAACCTTCCGGGTACGGGCGGGCACGGGGTTCAGAAACGGGGCGGGCGCGCCCCCGGTGTGGGGCGCGCCCGTGGGCCGCGCGGGCCGTACGGCTCCCGGTGCCGATCCTCCCTCGGCCCGCGCGGAGATCAGGGTGAGGCGCAGGTGTAGCCCGAGGGGGTCTGGGTGTTGCCGTTCGGGCGGCTGACCTGGAAGCCGAAGCTGGTGCTGGCGTTGGCGGCCAGGGTGCCGTTGTAGGAGGCGTTCTTGGCGGTCACCGTCTGCCCGCTGGTGGTCAGGGTGGCGTTCCAGGAGCCGGTCAGGGTGTGGCCGGCGGGCAGGGTGAAGGTGACCGTCCAGCCGTTGACCGGCGAGGAGCCGGTGTTGGTGACCGTCACCGGCTGCACGACGTAGCCGCTGTTCCACTGGGTCTGCACGGTGCCCGCCGCGGTGCAGGGGCCGCCGGGGCCGCCGCCGCCCGTGGTGGTCTCGAAGGTCACCGTCGGCGACGGGGTCGACAGGTTGCCGGCGCCGTCGCGGGCGCGCACGTACACCTGGTAGGCGGTGGCGGCCGACAGGCCGGTGAGTGTGGTGGAGTTGGTGGACGACTGGCCGAGCAGCGTGTCGGTGCTGCCCTGCTCGCGGTAGACGTTGTAGCCGGCCAGGCCGCTGCCGCCGGAGTCGGTGGAGGCCGACCACGACAGGGCCGCCGAGTTGCTGGTGACGCCGGACGCCGCCGGGGTGCCCGGGGCGGTCGGCGGGGTGGTGTCGTTGCTGGTGCCGCCGGCGAGCGCGTCGTGCACGGCGGTGTAGGACGGCTTGGCCTGGTAGCTCTCGTTGTAGATGAGCGCGGCGCCCTCGCCGGAGAAGGTGTCGGGCACCCAGGAGTGCTTGTCGGTGAAGCCCCAGATGGTGACGCCGGCGCAGGCGGTGACGGCGAGGCAGGCGTTCACCACGTTGCGGTAGTAGGTCGCCTGGGTGGTGTCCTTGGCGGAGTCGCGGGGCATCTGCATGCGGACGTCCAGTTCGGTGATGCGCACCTGGACGCCGAGGTCGGCGAAGCGCTGCAGGTTCTGCTGCAGGTCGTTCGGGAAGCCGTACTGGATGGCCAGGTGGCTCTGGAAGCCGACGCAGTCGACGGGCACGTTCTGCTGGCGCAGCGACCGGACGAGGTTGTACATGGCGGTGCTCTTGGCGTTGATGCCTTCGACGTTGTAGTCGTTGATGCACAGCCGGGCGTCGGGGTCGGCGGCGCGGGCGTAGCGGAAGGCGTCGGCGATGTAGCTCTGGCCGAGCGTGTTGTACCAGAACGAGGTGCGCATGTTGCCGTTGTCGTCGAAGACCTCGTTCACCACGTCCCAGGAGACCAGGGACGGGTTGCCGGCGTAGCGGCCGGCGACCGCGTCGATGTGGTTGCGTATCGCCTCGCGCATGGCGGTGGCCGACAGGTTCTGCACCCAGTTCGGGGTCTGGTTGTGCCAGACGAGCGTGTGGCCGTGGACCTGCTGGTCGTTCTGCTCGGCGAAGTCCATGATGGCGTCGGCGCCGGAGAAGTTGAACTGGCCCTGGCTGGGCTCGGTGGCGTCCCACTTCATCGCGTTCTCGGCGGTGATCTGGTTGAACTCGGTGGCCGCGATGTTGCGGTACTGGGTCTCGTTCGACAGCGGGCCGGTGGCGAGGGCGGCGCCGATGAACTTGCCGCGCGCGGCGGCGTGCTGACGCAGGGCCGCCGAGGCGTCGGCGGGGCCTGCGGGAGCCAGGAACACGGTCAGCAGCGCGAGCGCGGCCGCCGCCGTGAGGGTTCTGATCCGGGCTCCGGATCTGTTGAGCGATGTCGAGAGCACGAGCACCTACCTCCGCGAAGTTCCGATCCCGAAAGTTTCACCAGCCCGGGACCCTTGCGGGGAAGGTATTGACATGCGGCAGCGCGGTCAATGCCAGGAAGAGCGCGGCGCCATCGGCGCAGGTGGCGAACAGAAACTATCGGAGTGCATGTGAAACTTTCATCCGCGGGTCCAGAGGCAGAACGGGTGACCCGCCGGGTCGAGGTAGACGCGGACGTCGTCCTGTGGCTGGTGATCGGCGAGCCTGGCGCCCGCCTCCTCGGCCAGGGTGCCGGCGGCCGCGAGGTCGCTCACCTCGATGTCCAGGTGCGCCATCATGCGCTGGCGGCCGGGAGCGGGGGGCCAGACCGGCGGGACGTAGCCCTCGTCGGTCTGGAAGGACAGCCCGGCGCCGCCGCCGGGGGCGCGCAGCGTCACCCACCCGGGCTCGTCCTGCTCCGCTTCCCAGCCGAGCAGCCGCCGGTAGAAGCCGGCCAGAGCGCGGGCGTCGGGCGAGTCGAGGACGGTGGCCGAGAGCGTGAAGGTCGAAGGCATGCCTCCATCATCGCCGCACACGGGAGCCGGGGGCGGGCGGGGAGCCCCCGCGCCCGCCCCCCCCGGGGGGGCGGGGGGGGGGGCGCGGGGGTGCCCCCCCCCCCCCCCCCCCTCTCTTTTTTAACTACCCCCGCCCCC
>NZ_LAVL01000324.1 GCF_001083785.1 Nonomuraea sp. SBT364 | reverse complement strand
CTCGGTCTGCAGAGCGAGAAGGTCAGGAACTTCGAGGGGCTCCTGGATGCGCGAAAAAGAGACGCGACGGGGACCGGCGGGTACGGCGGAGGCGTTGCGCGAGGCTGCCAACAGATGTCCTTCCGGAGGGCACGGATGGAATCGGACTGCGCGCATGCCAAACGCCCCGGACAGATCCGGGGCGTCGCGAGACAGCGCGAGGGAGCAGCATAACGCAAACTAGAAACGGATGTCCACACGTACTATAAGCGTCAACCTCGGTGCCGCCTTCAGGATGACACAGCCGGGTGAACTCGTCAACTCTTACGCCCGCAACCCCAGGAACCCGGCGATCTGGGCCGCGCCGGTGCGCTCCAGCCAGGTCCGGAAATCCATCGCGGCCGGGAGGATCCGCCGGGTGGCGGCGATGTCGGCACGGTAGCCGCGCTCGTCGAGCCACTGGTTGGCGAAGGCGAAGTCCTCGTTGACGCGCCGGATCGCCTCGATCGGGATCTGGACGTAGGGCAGCGAGATGCCCAGGGCCGTCCCGATCGCCTCGGCGACCTGGACCGGCGTGAGCTCGTCGGCGGCCAGGGAGACCGCGCGGCCGATCCACTCCGCCGGCCGGGAGAAGGCCAGCGCGGTGACGGCTCCGACGTCGTCGACCGCCATGAGCTGCTGGACGGTGCCCGGCGCGACCCCGGTGGACAGGGTTCCGTCCCGCAGGGCGTAGCCGCCGGTGAAGTTCTCCATGAACGAGACCGGCCGCAGGATCGTGGCGGGCAGGCCGAGTTCGGCGATGCGCCGCTCGATCCGCCACTTGCTGACCAGGTTCGCCGGCACCTTCTCCCCGGGGTGGCGGTCCGCGCCGGCGACCGAGGTGAAGACCAGGTGCCCGACGCCGGCGGCGTGCGCGGCCTCGGCGACGTGCACGCCCCAGCGCACCTCGTCCTCGGTGGTGAAGCCGGGCGCGGTCCCGGGCGAGCCGACCGTGGGCTGCACGCTGAACAGTCCCCAGGCGTCCTCGGCGGCGGCGGTCAGGGAGTCGGCGTCCTCCATCCGCGCCCGCACGAGGCGCGCGCCGGCCCGGGCCAGCTCCTGCGCGCGGGGCCCGTCCGGGTCGCGGGTGAGCGCCCGCACCCGCCATCCGTCGCGGAGCAGGTGGCGCGTCACGGCCCCGCCCTGCAGGCCGGTCGCTCCTACCACCACGACGTTCTTGTTCGTCGGTGTCACGTGCGTCTCCTAAGTGGGGTGCCCCTCCGGTTAATGGCCGCTACGATATGGAGGACCACCCCACTTGGCAAGTCATCAGGAGTCGCCGTGTCACCCCGACAGCAACTGCGCGCCGACGCCCGCCGCAACGCCGACCGGATCGTGGCCGCCGCCGGCGCCCTCATCGCCGAGCGGGGCGCCGACGCGTCCCTGGAGGAGATCGCCCGCCGCGCCGGAGTCGGCTCGGCCACCCTGCACCGGCACTTCCCGGCCCGGCAGGCGCTTCTGGAGGCGGTCTTCAAGGATCGGGTGGAAGCGCTCTGCGCCAAGGCCGGTGACCTGCTCGCCGCCGCCGACCCGGGAGAAGCCCTGCTCGCCTGGCTGCGCGCCGTGGGCGCCCACGCCGTGGCCAACCGGGGCCTGGGCGCCTCGCTGATGCGCGGCGGCGGCGACCCGGCCCTCGGCGGCACCTGCCACGACCTGATCACCGGTGCGGGTGAGAAGCTCCTGGTCCGGGCCCGGGCGGCCGGGGCCGTGCGCCCCGGGATCACCATCGTCCAGCTGCTCAAACTCGTCAGCGCCATCTCCCTGGCCACCGAGCATGACCCCGACGGCCCCGCCGAGGCCGAGCGCCTGCTGGGGATCGCCATCGACGGCGTCCGCCCGCGCTGACCGTCTTGACCTGGACAGCTTGCGCACCCGTCAAATATCGTTAACTCTTAGGAAGGTTTCCTTTTTATTCCTGTCTCATCCCCCCAGGAGCACAGGTGCGCAAGAGCACGATCGCCGCCATGACGGCCGCCACCGGGATGCTGGTTCTGCTACCGGCTTCCGCGGCCAACGCCCACGGCACCATGTCCAATCCGCCCAGCCGCGTCTACGTCTGCAAGAACGAAGGCCCGGAGACGCCGAAGTCCGCCGCCTGCAAGGCCGCCGTGGCCGCCAGCGGCACCCAGGCGTTCTACGACTGGAACGAGGTCTCGCTTCTCGAAGCGGGCGGGCGGCACCGCCAGCTGATCCCCGACGGCAAGCTCTGCAGCGCGGGCCGCGAGAAGTATCGCGGGCTCGACCTGCAGCGGGCCGACTGGCCGGCGACCCAGGTGCGACCGGGCAGCTTCACGCTGACCTACCACGCATCCGCGCCGCACTCGAACAGCAACTTCGAGTTCTACATCACGCGGGACGGCTGGAACCCCACCATGCCGCTCAAGTGGTCGGACCTCGTCCACCTCAGGACGTTCAACGGCCAGAACCCGTCCACGTTCACCAACTGGACCATCAACCTGCCCCAGCGCAGCGGCAGGCACATCCTCTACTCGATCTGGCAGCGCGTGGTCGGCAGCAACGAGGCCTTCTACACCTGCTCGGACGTGGACTTCGGCGGTGGCGGCACCCCTACGCCCACCCCGACTC
>NZ_LAVL01000323.1 GCF_001083785.1 Nonomuraea sp. SBT364 | reverse complement strand
CGTCCGGGCGGTGCTGTCCTGTCCGGGGGCCTGCCCTGCCCGGGCGGTGCCGTCCGTCCGGACGGTTCATCACCTCCGAAGGGTCAGTCCCCTCCGGGTGGGCGGCTCCTCTGGGGGGGCAGCCCCCTCCGGGTGGGCCGTCCTTCCGGGCGGGCGTCCCGCCCTGGGAGAGGTGGCCCCTCTTGGGGAGGTGGCTGAGGCTGCCCCTCCCAGGGAGGTGCCCCTCCTGAGGGACGCTGCCTCTCATCGGGCTGCCCCCCGGGAGGGGCATCCGTCTCCGGGCGGGCCTGCCTCCGGGGGTGGGCCTGCTTGGGAGCGCCTCTCGTGAGGGAGGTCCTGGGAGGGCTGTCCCTTTTGGGGGCCATCCGCCGCGGGGCCGCCCACGGGAGGGGCGTGGCCGGGCGGGGTCGGCCGCTTCCGAGGTCCGCCGGATGGTCCCCTCCAACCCCCCTGGATGGGCCGTCCTTCCAGGCGGGGTGTGCGTTCCGGGGAGGCTGCCCGGCCTTTCGGGGGCTTGGGCGGTGCGCTTCTCCGTAGGGGCGGACGGGAGGGGTCGCAGCGTCTGAGGGTTCCCTCAAGCGCCTGGGCGGTGGTCCGTGGGAAGGTCACGTCCACGGACGTGGTGTATGAATCGCTCCTCGCGCGATCCTGTTTCTGCAGGTTAAGCGGTAAGTGTCTGCGGGAGAGTGTTCTGGGCGGGTGTGTCGCCACCGATCACTCGGACGCGGGCCTTGGCCAGGACGTCCAGGCCCATGTAGCGGCGTGCTTCGACCCACTCGTCGGTCTGCTCGGCCAGCACGGCGCCGACCAGTCGGATGATCGAGGGGCGGTCGGGGAAGATGCCCACCACGTCGGTGCGGCGGCGGATCTCCTTGTTCAGCCGTTCCTGCGGGTTGTTGGACCAGATCTGCGGCCAGATCTCGCGGGGGAAGGCGGCGAAGGCGATCAAGTCCTCTCGGGCGGCGTCCAGATGTTCGGCGGCGGCCGGGTGCTTGGCCTCGAGCGTTTGCACCACCCAGGCGTGCTGGGCGCGCACCGAGGCCGCGTCGGGCTGGTCGAAGATGGTGCGCACCAGGGTGGCCACGAACGGCTGCGCGGACTTGCTGACGCAGGTCAGCAGGTTGCGCAGGTAGTGACTGCGACAGCGTTGCCAGGACGCGCCGGCCAGCGTGGCGCCGATCGCGGCCACCAGCCCAGCGTGGCAGTCGGAGATCACCAGCTGCACCCCGGACAGGCCCCGGGCGACCAGATCGCGCAGGAACGCCAGCCAGCCCGCGCCGTCTTCGGTGCTGGTGACCTGCAGGCCGAGGATCTCCCGCCGGCCGTCGGCGTTCACCCCGGTGGCGACCAGGACGTGCACGTTGATGATCCGGCCGCCCTCACGCACCTTCTGCGTCAGCGCGTCCAGCCACACGAACGTGTACGGGCCGGCGTCCAAAGCGCGGGTGCGGAACGCCTCGACCTGGGCGTCCAGCGTCTTGGCCATCTGCGAGACCTGGCTTTTGGAGATGTGCTTGATGCCGAGCTGCTCGATCAGCTTGTCCACCCGGCGGGTCGAGACTCCGAGCAGGTAGCTGGTGGCCACGACGCTGATCAGCGCCTGCTCGGCCCGGCGGCGGCGTTCCAGCAGCCAGTCGGGGAAGTACGAGCCCGAGCGCAGCTTCGGGATGGCCAGCTCGATGCTGCCTGCACGGGTGTCCCAGTCGCGGGTGCGGTAGCCGTTGCGCCGGTTGGTCCGCTCCTCGTTGCGCTCGCCGTAGCCGGCCCCGCACAGGTTGTCTGCCTCGGCCGACATCAACGACTCGGCCATGGTCTTCACCATGGATCGCAACAAGTCGGGGTCCCCGGTCTGGATCTGCTTCGCCAGCCACTGCTCGGGCGTCACACTGTTGTCCGCGGCCATCACGTGCCTCCTTCGATCTTGGGTTTGCGCCTTCGAAGGATCACGCGATGGCCGTCACCATTTCACGACGCCACGCCTGTTGACCAGGTCAAACTCATACACCACTTCCGTGGACGCAACCCCGTGGGAAGGGGGGGATCGTTCGGTGGGAGGGCGTTTGGGGATGAATGCCGTCATGACCACACAAAGGCTAGGAATCGACGAGCTGCTCACGACCACCCGGAGCGTACGCAAGCGCCTGGACCTGGGCAGGCCGGTGCCGTTGGAGCTGGTGCGGGAGTGCCTGGAGATCGCCCTGCAGGCTCCGACCGGCGGGAACCGGCAGGGGTGGGAGTGGGTGGTGGTGACCGACGCGGAGACCAGGGCCCGGATCGGTGAGTACTACGGCCGGTCGGTACGGGCGTACCACGCGTCGGGCTCGTCGGCCGGGAACCTGTTCCAGGACGATCCGGCGCGGGCGGAGGCGCAGCAGCGGGTGTCGGCCAGCTCGGCGTACCTGGGCGAGCACATGGGTGAACTCCGGTGCTGGTGCTGCCCTGCATCAGGGTGCCGGACGGGAAGCTGCCGCAGGGCAGTCAGGCCGGGCTGTGGGGCTCGCTGCTGCCGGCGGCGTGGAGCTACATGCTGGCCGCCCGCGCCCGCGGCCTGGGCACCGCCTGGACCACGCTGCACCTGGCGTACGAGAGCGAGGTGGCGGAGCTGCTGGGCCTTCCCGGCGACGTCCGCCAGGGCGCCCTGATCCCGACCGCCTATTACACCGGCGACACGTTCAGGCCGGCCCGCCGTCAGCCGCTGGACGAGGTCCTGCACCTGGACCGCTGGACCGGCTGACCGTACGGCGGCCCCG
>NZ_LAVL01000322.1 GCF_001083785.1 Nonomuraea sp. SBT364 | reverse complement strand
CCCATGGCCGGGCCGTACGACCCCACCCCACCCGCGGCGATCCCGAACGGCGCGACACCATCCCCGGGCTCGCCCGGCGCGACGCCGCTGACCGGACCGCCGGCCGTCACCACCTTCGTGGAGCCCTACGGATCCCGATCGCCGGGCAACCCCCGGTCCGGCGAGCTGGAACCGCTTCCCTTCGGCATGACCGACCGCCCCTGGGCTCAGGACCGGCGCCCGCTCACCCTCGACCTGGCGCACGGCGGCCACCTGCTCATCGCGGGCGCGCCCCGCAGCGGCAGGTCCACGGCCCTGCGCACCATCGCGGGCGCCATCGCCGCCTACACCCTCCCGTCGGACGTCCACGTCCACGCCATCGACTGCGGCTCCGGCGCCCTGCTCCCCCTCGTGGCGATGCCGCACTGCGGCGCCGTCGTCACCCGCGACCAACTGGACCGCGTCGAACGCCTCCTCACCCGCCTCCGTACGGAAGTCGGCCGCCGCCAGCAGCTCCTCGCGGAGGCCGGCCACGCCTCGCTGGCCGAATACCGCCAAGCCGGCCACCGCCTCCCGTGGCTGGTCCTGATGCTCGACCGCTGGGAGGGCTACGTCGCGGCGTTCGAGAACTACGACTACGGCCGGCTGCTGGAATCCCTGCTCCAGCTCCTGCGCGAGGGCCCCGCGGTGGGGCTGCGGGGCGTGGTCACCGGCGACCGCTCGTCCCTGCTCGGCCAGGTCTCGACGGTCTTCGACGACCGCCTCCTCCTGCGCCTCTCCGACCCGTCCGACTACGGCCTGGCCGGCTTCCCCCTGAAGGGCCTGCCCTCGTCCATGCCCCCCGGCCGTGCCCTGTCCATGGGCGAGCACGGCATCGTCGAGCACCAGATCGCCCTTCTCAGCCCCGACCCGGCCGGTCCCGCCCAGGTGGCCGTCCTCCAGTCCCTCGCCCGCGCCACGCCCATCCCGTCCGCCGACCACCTCACGCATCCCCACATGGCGCGCGTCCCGTCCCCTCACCCCGCCTTTGACGCGGCCCCGTCCCCGGCACCGCAGCCCAATGCCGCCCCGTACGGCAACGCTTCCCCCTCGGGCAGCACCTCGCCCCCTGGAGACGCCTCACTCCCCGGAGACGCCTCGCCCCCCGGAAGCACCTCACCCCCTGGGGGCACCCAGATCCACGGGAGCACCTCGATGCCACAGGATGCGTCGATGCCCGGGGACACTTCGGTAGCGGGTGGGGCTTCGACGCCGGACGGGGCGTCGATGTCGGAGGGGGCGTCGACGGCCGCCGACGCCTCTTCGCAGGCCCTGTCGTCCCCGAGACGTCCGGACAGCTCCCACCGCTCCGGCCCGGCCCACAAGCGGGGTGCTCCCGCGGGGCCGGGAGCGTGGCATTGGGCGGGCGAGCCACCCCTGCGCGTGGACGCCCTGCCGCTGCGCATCACCGCCGGCCAGGCACTGGCACTGGACCCGGCTTTCAGCCCGCCGTCCCCGCTCTGGGCGCTGGTGGGTGCGGGCGGCGACGCCCTCTCCCCTGTCGGCCTCGACCTGATGGCGTACGGTCCCGCGGCGGTGATCGCCGGGCCCGCGCGGTCCGGCCGATCCTCTGTCCTGATGACCGCCGCTCACTCCCTGATCGATGCGGGCACACCGGTGATCGCCATCGCGCCCAGGCGGAGCCCTCTGCGTGATCTCGACGCCGCCGTGGCCATTCTCGACGCCAACGCCACCAACCTCCAGGAGCTCGTCGCCGAACTGCGCCACTACGTCCTCCTGATCGACGACGCCGAGCTGATCAACCCGGACGGCCCCCTCGGCACCGCCCTGGAGGACCAGCTACGCACCGGCAGAGACGGCGACCACGGCCTCCTCATCGCGGGCACCACCAGCGACCTGACGGTCGCCTACCGGGGCTTCGCCGCAGAAGCCCGCAAATCGCGCACCGGCCTCCTACTGTCGGTTCAGAGCCAGGCAGACGGCGACCTGTTCACCATCCGCCTGCCGCGCGGCGTATCCGGCGGTCCCCCCGGCCGCGGCCTCCTCGTCACCACGGGGACCATCACCCCGGTCCAGGCCGCCCTTCCAGAGGGTCGCTAGAGCCCTCCCTGTCCCCCGATCCCCCGGGCCATCCCACCGCCCCACCACGAAGGCAGCACCCATCGTCAGGGGCTGTGCATCACAGCAGGGGCACCACACCACGGCAAGGGCACGGCAAGGGCACCGCATCACTGCAGGGGCACTGCAGGGGCACCGCGAGGCACCGCGGGGGCACCGCGGGGGCACCGCACCACTGCACGAGCACGGCGGGGGCGCGGCAGGGCACCGCACTACCACTGCAAGGGCATGGCGGGGGTGCTGTCGCTATGGCGTCATTGGGCGTGGAGGCGTTGGAAGTCGGTCAGGCTCTGGCGGAAGTAGGCCAAGTCGTCTGCGAGGGCGGCTTGGGCGAAGCGGTCCGGGTTCTCGTGGTAGGCCGTTCGGCCCATGTCGGTCCAGAAGGCTTCGGCCGGGGGCTCCTCGGGGGTGGCCGCTGTGGGGTCTGATCCAGGTGGTCCATCGGCCGCATGGCTGGAGGTGCCGGCCGAGGGCGGGGCGCTTCCGCTGGCACCGACGTCCGCGGGGGAGCGGGCATCCGAAGGAAACCCGACGTCCGCAGAGACGCGTCCGTCCGCAGGGAAGGGGCCGTCCGCAGGAGAGCGGGCATCCGCAGAGGACCCAGCTTCCGCAGGAGAGCGTGCGTCCGCAGAGGACCCGGCGTGCGGAAGGGGGTGGGCATCCGCAGGAGCGGCGTCCGCAGGGGGGCGGGAGGTTGAGGT
>NZ_LAVL01000321.1 GCF_001083785.1 Nonomuraea sp. SBT364 | reverse complement strand
CCTCCTGGGACGATCACCGCCCCCCGCCCGCCCGCGGCGCCCACCGGCCCGGCGGCGAAGCCCTCACCCTGTGGCGCAACGGCCGCCCCCTTGATCCGCGAGCCCCCGCCAAGGCGGTGCTGCACGACGGCGACAAGGTCACCCTCGATCCCCACCTCGCCCGCGCCACCATCGTCGAGGAGCCCGGCGGGGTGGCGGAGGTGCGTGTCGTGGGTGGCCCGGCCGCAGGCGCGGTGCACCGCCTGGGGCTCGGCGTCCACGTCATCGGCTCCGATCCCATGTGCGCGATCACCGTGGCCGACCCGGCGCTGGCCCCCGAATCGGTGACCATCCGCGTCACCCCCGACGCCATCACGGCCGAGCGCGCCCGCCGCGCCAGCGCCGGCCAGGCCCCGAAGCTCAAGCTCAAGGGCCGCTGGGCCGACGAGGTCGCCGAGCTCACCGCCCGGGTCGCCGAGCGCGAGGCGGCCGAGCTCGCCGCCGAGTCCTTCGACGACGGCCCGGAGCTCGCCGCCCGGCCCCTCACCGACGCCGTCGACTGGCCGGACGACGCGCTGCTGTCCTGCGGTTCGTCCCTGTTCACGCTGACCGCCATCGAGCCCCGCGACGCCCACCTCACCCCCAGGCTCGAAGGCGGCGTGGCCTACAACCGGCCGCCGCGACTGGGCCGCCCCGAGGTCCGCCGCACGTTCAAGCGCCCGAAGGAGCCCTCACGCGCCGAGGGCATGCGCCTGCAGTTGCTGGCCGCGTTCCTCCCCGCGGTGATCGGCGTGACGCTGGCCTACGTCCTCCAGCAGTGGTATTTCCTGCTCTTCGCCCTGATGACGCCGGTCATCATGATCGGCCAGTGGTGGAGCGACCGCCGCCACGGCAAGAAGCAGCACCGCAAGGCGTTCAAGGAGTACAAGGAACGGCTGGAGGCCTACGACGAGGCCGTCGAGCGGGCCAGGGCCGACGACGAGCTGCTGCGCAGGTCCGACGCGCCCGACCCGGCCCAGGTGCTCCTCACCGCCATCGGCCCCCGGCGGCGGCTGTGGGAGCGCCGCGTCCACGACGACGACGCGCTCCGGCTCAGGGTCGGCCTGGCCGACCTCCCGGCCAACCTCGACCTCACCGAGGAGCAGGGCGGCCCCATCGAGCCGCCGATCTGCCGCGCGGTCCCCGTGGCGCTGGCCATGCGCCGGCTCGGCGTCGCCGGCGTCACGGGCCCCCGCGACACGGCCACCGGCCTGGCCGGCTGGCTCGTCGGCCAGGCCGCCACCCTGCACAGCCCGCGCGACCTCGCCATCGTGATCATCTCGGCGCACGCCGACGGCGAACGCCGCTGGGGCTGGGCACGCTGGCTGCCGCACTGCGCCCCGCGCGGCGGCGAGGAGTGCGTGGCCCTGGTCGGCGCCGACCCCGAGTCCGCCGCGCACCGGGTCGGCGAGCTGGCCGCGCTCATCGACGAACGCCAGAACACCGCGATCCCCGAGCTCGGCAAGATCCCCACCGGCTGGGACGATCTGGGCGGCCCGGAGCCGCCTGCCTTCTCCACCTACGATGTCCGCCCCTACGACGTGCTGGTCGTCCTCGACGGCGCACAGGCCCTGCGCGGCCTGCCCAGCATGCCCCAGGTCCTGCGCCAGGGCCCCCGCGCGGGCGTCTACACGCTGGCACTCGACGACGACGAGCGGCTGCTGCCCGAGGAGTGCGCGACGGTCGCCGCCTGCGCCCCCGACGGCAGGGTGCACCTGCGCGGCGGAGGGCTCGACGTGATCGGCCCCGTCCTGGCCGACCTCGTGTCGCCTTCCTGGTGCGACCGCCTGTCCAGGGCGCTGGCCCCCATCCGCGACGTGAGCAGGGAAGACACCTCCGCCCAGCTCCCGGGGAGCGTACGTCTGCTCGACCTGCTCGGGCTGCGCGCCCCCTCCGGCCGCGACCTCAGCAGCCGCTGGCTCGACCAGGGCACCACCCGCGCGCTGATCGGCGCCGGGCCCGACGGCCCGTTCGCGGTCGACCTCAGCCTCGACGGCCCGCACGGCCTCGTCGCGGGCACCACGGGCGCGGGCAAGTCGGAGCTCCTGCAGTCCCTCATCTGCTCCCTGGCCGTCTCCAACCGGCCTGACCAGCTCACCTTCGTCCTCATCGACTACAAGGGCGGCGCCGCCTTCAAGGAGTGCACCCGCCTCCCGCACACGGTCGGCATGGTCAGCGACCTCGACGGCCACCTCACCCAGCGGGCCCTGGAATCGCTCGGCGCCGAGATCCGCCGCCGCGAACGCCTCCTCCTCGCCGCCGGCGCGAAGGACATCGAGGACTACACCGGCCACCCGCTCCCCCGGCTCGTCCTCATCATCGACGAGTTCGCGGCCCTGGTGTCGGAGCTGCCCGACTTCGTCACGGGCCTGGTCGACATCGCCCGCAGAGGCCGGTCCCTGGGCATCCACCTGATCCTCGCCACGCAGCGCCCGGCCGGTGTGGTGACGGCCGACATCCAGGCCAACACCTCACTCCGCATCGCCCTGCGCGTCACCGAGCCGGCGGAGTCCGCCGACGTGATCGACCTGCCGGACGCGGCTCACATCTCCAAGTCCACCCCCGGCCGCTGCTACGTGAAGTCGGGGGCCGGCCCCGCCACAGCCGTCCAGACGGCCCGCGTCGGCGGCCGAGCCCCCGAACCCCTCCACACACCGTCAGCCGGCTCCGCCCCCCGGCACCCGGGCTCCGCCGGCCGCCTCGACGCGCCGGGCCAACCCGTGCATCCCGGCCTCACCGGCCCCACCTGGGCTCCGCACCACGCCCCCGCGCGCGTCAGGATCGTGGACGTCGACTGGCGCTCCCTGGGCCGTGCCCTCCCCGCGCCGCCGCAGCCCACCGAGGAGTCGGCGGTCACCGACCTGTCGATCCTCGCGGACGCCCTGATCGAAGCCGCCCGCCTGGCAGGCGTGCCGGAGCAGCCCCGCCCCTGGCT
>NZ_LAVL01000320.1 GCF_001083785.1 Nonomuraea sp. SBT364 | reverse complement strand
GACCCCTCCTCCAGGGCCTGCGCTACCCCTGCCCGCCTCTTCGCCCCGTAGCCTGAGCCTCTCGACTGCCTCCCACCCGCAGTCCGGGCCCCTGATCGCCCGCTCGCCCCGGCACCCTGACCCATCCCTTCCTGCCCTTGTCCTGGGCTTCCGCCCCGAGGGCCGCCCTGAGGCCCTGTCCTGGGTCCCGTCGGGGGTTCCGCTCCTGGGCCCCACCCTGAGCACCGCTATGAACACCTCCGAGGGCGCCGCTCCGAGGGCGGCACCCTGAGCGCACCGCCCCAAGGCACCGCCTCCATGGCACCGCCCTGAGGGCGCCCCTCCGAGCGCACCGCCCTGAGCGCGCCGCCCTGAGCGCGCCGCCCCGAGCGCACCGCCCCGAGGGCGCCGCCCTGTGAGGGCTCCGGTCCTGAGGACCGGTCCGGAGGTCCCGATCCTGAGGGCGCCGCACCCCCTCAACCACGCCGGTGAACGCAGCGTCGGCATCGCGCAGGCCGGTGGGACCCCTGGGTGGGCCATGGCGGGACCCCTGGGTGGGGCCGTGGGCGGGGCAGTGGGCGGTCAGGTCGTAGGGAGCGAGGCGTAGAGGTCGATCCCGCCTCCGTCCGGATCGGCCACCGTGGCGTAGCGCATCCCCCAGAACGCGTCGAACGGCTCGGCGATCCCCCGGTAGCCGGCCCCGACCAGTTCGGCGTACTTCGCGTCCACCCCGGCCGGCGAGTCGAACTCGAAGCACAGCAAGGTGCGCGGCCCACCGGTCGGAGCGCTCCAGCCAGGCAGGAGCGGCGTGCGGAACCCTTCGGTGTCGAGCATCACGTGCAGCCCGCCCGGCAGGTCGCAGCCGGCGTGCTCGGGCGTATTGGCGTCGAGCTTGAACTCCAGCCCGAGCCGGGCGTAGAAGGCGATCGACGCCTCCATGTCCGAGACGATGATGTCGATGGTGTTCAGTGTCGGATTCATGGATTCTCCCTGAGTCCAGTCCGTGGCACGCCGCACGAGCATGCGGCGTACGCTGCGCGAACGCCCTGTTTCAGCGCGCTCGCCAGCGATCCCTCACTGAACAAGACGATCGGCGTACGGCCCAGTACGACAACACCGCGGCCATGCCCGCCGGCATCCTCATGACGCCTCACGCGTCAGTGGACGATGGCGAGCATCACGTCCGAGGCGGCGGGACGGTCGTCGGGGCGTTTGGCCAGGCAGGAGCCGACGACGCTGCGAAGAGACGGCGGTAATGGCGATAAATCCGGATGAACAGTAAGCACCCGGTTGAAGACCGCCGGCACGCTGTCCTCCCCGAACGCCGGTCGCCCCGTCGCCGCGAACATGATCGTCACGCCCCAGCTGAACACGTCCGACGCCGGCCCCACCTGCTCACCCGACAACTGCTCGGGAGACATGTACGGCGGTGTGCCGACCATTTTCCCGGACGTCATCGTCACCTGGTCGAGCGCCCGCGCGATGCCGAAGTCGATGACTCGCGGCCCGTCGTTGCCGATCAGCACGTTGCTCGGCTTGAAGTCACGATGGACGACCCCCGCCTTGTGGATGGCCGCCAGCGCACCGGCTGTGGACAACGCCAGGCGCGTCAGGCTGTCCTCATCCCGGGGGCCATGGTTGCGTACGAGCTGCTCCAGGGACGGGCCGTCCACGTACTCGCTGACGATGTACGCGAACTGCCCGGAAATGCTCACGTCGAGCACCCGGGCTGTGGAGAACGTCGCCACCCGCCGGGCCGCGTCCACTTCCCTGGCGAACCTGGCGCGGGCCGTCTCGTCGACCAGGTCGTGCAGCACCTTCACCGCCACGCGGACGCCGTTGGGCGCGGTCGCGAGATAGACGGCGCCCTGCCCGCCGCGCCCCAGCGGTCGCAGCACCCGGTAGTGCCCGATCCACTCGGGCTCGCCGGGGCGGTGCTGGTAGGAGGGCGAGGTGGTGCGCTGATGGAGGGACGGCCCGTGCGCCACCGGCCCTCGCTGGTGGTGGGCGGGGCCGCGCTGTGCGTACGGGACGCCGGTCTGCACGGGCCGGTAGTTACGCGCCTTGGCCATCGCCGGCACGAGAATGCCCGAATGGATCACCCCGCTCACCCACGCACCCACGAACATGAGCGAGACGATCGTGCCCAGCGGCTCGGGCATGTCCTCGACCTGGTCGTACGACATCAGGGAGATCACGAACGCGCCCATGCACACGCCGTAGCCGCACGCGGCGACGAACTGCCACACGCTCCTCAGCCAGAATGCCGCGAACCCGATCGTGAACGGAGTCGCCAGACCACACGAGATCAGCGACAGGACCGCCCACACCACGGAGGCGGTCCAGGCCCCTGCGCCGGGGCGGATCGGATGGCCGTACGACATGGCGAGAGACTATCGCTCCCTACTTGCACAAATCCGGCATGGCGCTGACTTGTGGATAACTTCCCGTCAGCCTGTGGATAGCTGTGGAAAACCTGGGGACAATGCGCTTGCTCATTCACCTGCGCGGCCAAGTGCGTCATGATGTTGAACCATGGCGCGGTTTCCCGGCGTAGGGCTGGCAAAGGGGTTGACCATCACCCTTCGCCACATGCTGCGCAAATCCGTCACCCAGCAGTATCCCGAGGTCAGGCCCGCCCTTCCGCCACGCAGCCGCGGCGTTATCGCCCTGGTTGAGGAGAATTGCACCTCCTGCATGCTGTGTGCGAGGGAGTGTCCTGACTGGTGCATCTACATCGACTCCCACAAGGAGACCCTCCCGGCCCCTGAAGGCGGCCGTCCCCGGCAGCGCAACGTCCTCGACCGGTTCGCCATCGATTTCGCGCTGTGCATGTACTGCGGGATCTGTATTGAGGTGTGCCCGTTCGACGCCCTGTTCTGGTCGCCGGAGTTCGAGTACGCCGAGGGGGACATCCGCAACCTTCTCCACGAGAAGGACAGGCTCGCCACCTGGGTGGAAACCGTCCCTCCGCCCCCTGCCCACGACCCCGGCGCAGAGC
>NZ_LAVL01000319.1 GCF_001083785.1 Nonomuraea sp. SBT364 | reverse complement strand
GGCTCATGCAACCGCTGAACCTCGGCGACGACGAGGCTCAGGCGCTGCGGAAGGCGCTTTTTTGTTTTCGAGAAGAGACCAACGGAGACGGTTGATACGGGGTTCGGGGGGGCGAGGAGTTGTGAAAAGGACCCCGCCCCCCCCCCCGGCCGCCCCCGCCTCTGCGGTCGGCGGGCCCGTCGGCCGCAGGTGCTCGTGCGGCGCGGCGGACCACGTAGAAGCCCACGCCTCGGGCCCCGCCATCGAGCGCTCCTACCGCGAGCTGACGGGCGACCGGCTCGGCCTGGCCGCCGTCGCCGCCCTGGCCCGGTCCGGCGATCCACGCGCGTGCCAGGTGATCACCGCCGCCGCGACCCTCCTGGGCCGCGTGCTCGGCGGCGCCGCGAACCTCCTGGACCCGGACGTGATCGTGATCGCGGGCGGCGTGTCGAGACTCGGCCCCCTCCTTCTCGGCCCGCTCCGCCTGGCCTACCGCGCCGACGCCCTGCCCGGCCCGCGCCGCGCCCCGATCCGCCTGGCGGCCCTCACCGACCGGGCGGGCCTCGTCGGCGCCGGGCTGACCGCCCTGCCCCCGGCTCCCTGACGGGCCCTACCGCCCGCCCTGCTCCAGGACGGCCTCGACGCCCGAGACGAGCGTGCGCAGGCCGTGTTCGAACGCCTCGTCGCCCAGCGGGCTGCCGCCTTCGCGCAGGGCCGCCGCCAGCGTGTCGCCGGGCGGCCCGGCGGGCTCGCCGCCCTCGGGACGCACGGCCTGCTCCTGTAGCACGAACCCGTTGACGTAGTGAGTGACATGGGTGATCGCCCGCAACGCGAGCACCGGCCCGAACCCGCGCCGGGTCAGCTCGGCCAGCTCCTCGTCGAACATCGCGACCGTCTGCGCGCCGAGCCGCGTGGCCCCGGCGACGATCCGGGCGCTGTCGCGGTGCGCGAGCAGGCAGCGCCGGTAGGCGCGGGCGCGCCGGGCCAGCCACTCCTGCCAGGTCTCGCCCGCGCCCGGCGGCCCCATGCCCGCCGCCAGCACGATCGCGTCGGCCATCCCGTCCAGCAGCTCCTGCTTGGTGCGGATGTGCCAGTAGAGCGCCGGTGAGCGCACACCCAGCTCGGAGGCCAGCCTGCGCACGGTCAGCCCGTCGAGCCCGACCTCGTCCAGCAGCCGCAACGCGGTCTCGACCAGCACCTGTGGGGACAGCCCGCCCCGCCTGTTCTCGCCCATCGACTCGCTACCTTAGCAGTGCTAAAGTCGCCCTTAGCGTTGCTAAGGAGGCATCCGTGCTCACCATCCCGACGGCGGACGGCGCCGGTGTCCGCGCCGCCGACGAAGGCCGGGGCCCGGCCGTCCTCGTCCTGCACGCGGGCCTGGACGACGGCTCGCAATGGCACAAGGTCGCCCGCCTGCTCAGCCCCCGCCACCGCGTCGTACGGCTGCACCGCAGGCAGTACCGTCCCGACCTGCGCCCCCGTTGCACGATGGCCCAGGAGGCCGGCGACGTTCTCGCCGCGGCGGCGGCGCTCGGCGGGCCGGTGCTGCTCGTGGGCCACTCCTCGGGCGGGGTGGCCGCTCTGGAGGCGATGGCCGCCGCCCCCGGCGCGTTCGCGGGCGCGGTCCTCTACGAGCCGCCGGTCGTCACCGGCCTCCCGCTCGGCGGCCGGGCCGCCGTCCGCGCCCGCGCCGCCGTGGACGCCGGCCGTCCCGGCAAGGCCATCGAGATCTTCGTCCGTGACGTCGTCGGCGTGCCGCCGTTCGCCTCCCGCCTCATCGGCCTGTACGTCGCGGCCGCGCCCCGGATGCGAGCCCTGGTGCCCCGGCAGATCGACGACCTGGAGGCGATCGACGAACTGGGCGACCGCCTCGACGCGTACGCCGCCATCGAGACCCCCGTCGTCCTGCTGGGCGGCGACCGGAGCCCCGCCCACCTGGGCGACCGCCTCGACGCCCTCGAACGCCGCCTCCCGCACCCCCGCCGGGTCACCCTGCGCGGCCAGGGCCACGGCGCCCACCTGCGAGCCCCCGCCGAGGTCGCCCGCGTCATTGAGACCCTCGCCGGCCTATAGCCCGCTCGTCCGCGGCGTCCACGCGGGATGGAGAGGGATGCTGTCCACCCTTTCCGCGCCTCTGTACAGGTGAACGCTCGCGGGCTCGTCGCCCAGGACGCCCGCCAGGCACAGGCCCAGCGGAGAGATCTCCTGTTCGGCTCGCGACGATGCCGTCTCGCAGACGACTGACGTGACGGAGCCGGCAAGCTGAAGCTCGAGCAGGCGAAGCGACGTCCCGGCGCCGCCTCTGAAGCGGGCGTCCGAGATCCAGGTCTCGGTCACGCCGAGCGGCGTCGCGTCCGGCAGGCCGGGGGAGCGGGAGAAGACGTCCGGATAGCCGCCGGACCCGGAGGTGACGCCCAGGTCGAGCCAGGCGCCCTCCTCCGAGCGCACCGCCACGGCGACGTCCGACGCCGGCACGCCGTCACGCCTGTGCCGTACGGAGAGCACCGCCCCGATGCCTTCCGCGAGCCGCCACCTCGCGACCGCGACCATCGAACCGGGCGGGGGGAGCCGCGCCGGTGGGAGCCTGGCGGCGGCGAGGGCCGCCGATAAGGGGGAGGTGTGTCGCATCGCTGTGTCCCATCAGGTGTCCGCACGGCAGGTGTCTGTCGTAACTGTGGAAGGAGCTCACTCGGGGGCCGGCCAGGAGACCTGCTGCCGGGATCATCGACGCTGAAATGGCGGGCCGGACCGTGAGCCTGTGCGCCTTCATCCTGGCCCAGGCGGCCGGAGGGCGCGGAGTCACGGTCATCCCCTTCCGGCTGATCGGCAGACATCGGCGTGTCGCGTACGAGGCTCTCCAGGAGTGCAGGCGGCGTGACGACGCCGGCAGACGCGCGGCCGCCGATCGACTGGCCGAGCCGGGCCAGGAACAGGCGAAGCGTCCCGGACATCCCGGAGGAAGCTGCCGGCCTGGGGAAAGGCGGGGCCCGTCGACCCGGATGGCGATGGCGGCGGGGGAGGTGGCTCTTATACAC
>NZ_LAVL01000318.1:0-2500 GCF_001083785.1 Nonomuraea sp. SBT364 | reverse complement strand
CCTGGTAAGCCTAAATACTCCCTGATGACCGATAGTGCACGAGTACCGTGAGGGAAAGGTGAAAAGTGCCCCGGTGAGGGGTCGTGAAAGAGTACCTGAAACCGTGTGCCTACAAGCCGTAGGAGCTTAGCTGGACTTGTTCCGGCTGTGATGTGACTGCGTGCCTTTTGAAGAATGAGCCTGCGAGTTATGGTGTGTGGCGAGGTTAACCCGTGTGGGGGAGCCGTAGCGAAAGCGAGTCTGAATAGGGCGTTTGAGTCGCATGCTGTAGACCCGAAGCGGAGTGATCTACGCATGGGCAGGTTGAAGCTCAGGTAAGACTGGGTGGAGGACCGAACCCACCAGGGTTGAAAACCTGGGGGATGATCTGTGTGTAGGGGTGAAAGGCCAATCAAACTCCGTGATAGCTGGTTCTCCCCGAAATGCATTTAGGTGCAGCGTTACGTGTTTCTTGCCGGAGGTAGAGCACTGGATGGCCGATGGGCCCGACAAGGTTACTGACGTCAGCCAAACTCCGAATGCCGGTAAGTGAGAGCGTGGCAGTGAGACTGCGGGCGATAAGGTTCGTAGTCGAGAGGGAAACAGCCCAGATCACCGACTAAGGCCCCTAAGCGTGTGCTAAGTGGGAAAGGATGTGGAGTCGCAGAGACAACCAGGAGGTTGGCTTAGAAGCAGCCACCCTTGAAAGAGTGCGTAATAGCTCACTGGTCAAGTGATTCCGCGCCGACAATGTAGCGGGGCTCAAGTACACCGCCGAAGTCGTGGCATTGACCCCTATGTGGGGTTGATGGGTAGGGGAGCGTCGTGCAGCCGGTGAAGCGGCAGAGTGATCTAGTCGTGGAGGCTGTGCGAGTGAGAATGCAGGCATGAGTAGCGAATCGAGGGTGAGAAACCCTCGCGCCGGATGACCAAGGGTTCCTGGGCCAGGCTAATCCGCCCAGGGTAAGTCGGGACCTAAGGCGAGGCCGACAGGCGTAGTCGATGGACAACGGGTTGATATTCCCGTACCCGCTTTAACGCGCCCATACTGAACCTCGTGATGCTAAGAGTCCTTAGCTCGCCTGTAGCCTTCGGGCTTGGGGTCAGAGTGAACGCTCGATCCGATCGGGTAGTAGGTAAGCGATGGGGTGACGCAGGAAGGTAGTCCAGCCCAGGCGATGGTAGTCCTGGGGTAAGCATGTAGGGAGCGAGGTAGGCAAATCCGCCTCGTATATATCCTGAGATGTGATGCCGAGCCGATTGTGGTGAAGTGGATGATCCTATGCTGCCGAGAAAAGCCTCTAGCGAGTGTTGTGGCGGCCCGTACCCTAAACCGACTCAGGTGGTCAGGTAGAGAATACCAAGGCGATCGGGTGAACTGTGGTTAAGGAACTCGGCAAATTGCCCCCGTAACTTCGGGAGAAGGGGGACCTCTGCCGGTGTAGGAGCGTGCCTCCGAAGCTGGTGGGGGTCGCAGTGGCCAGGGGGAAGCGACTGTTTACTAAAAACACAGGTCCGTGCGAAGTCGTAAGACGATGTATACGGACTGACGCCTGCCCGGTGCCGGAACGTTAAGGGGACCGCTTAGTTGTGGTGACACAGCGAAGGTGAGAACTTAAGCGCCGGTAAACGGCGGTGGTAACTATAACCATCCTAAGGTAGCGAAATTCCTTGTCGGGTAAGTTCCGACCTGCACGAATGGCGTAACGACTTCCCCGCTGTCTCAACCGCAGACCCGGCGAAATTGCACTACGAGTAAAGATGCTCGTTACGCGCAGCAGGACGGAAAGACCCCGGGACCTTCACTACAGCTTGACATTGGCGTTTGGAGCGTCTTGTGTAGGATAGGTGGGAGACTGGGAAGCTCGGACGCTAGTTCGGGTGGAGTCATTGGTGAAATACCACTCTGGTCGTTTTGAACGTCTAACTCTGGTCCGTGATCCGGATCGGGGACAGTGTCTGGTGGGTAGTTTAACTGGGGCGGTTGCCTCCTAAAGAGTAACGGAGGCGCCCAAAGGTTCCCTCAGCCTGGTTGGCAATCAGGTGTCGAGTGTAAGTGCACAAGGGAGCTTGACTGTGAGACTGACGGGTCGAGCAGGAGCGAAAGCTGGGACTAGTGATCCGGCATCGGCATGTGGAAGCGGTGTCGCTCAACGGCTAAAAGGTACCCCGGGGATAACAGGCTGATCTTCCCCAAGAGTCCATATCGACGGGATGGTTTGGCACCTCGATGTCGGCTCGTCGCATCCTGGGGCTGGAGTAGGTCCCAAGGGTTGGGCTGTTCGCCCATTAAAGCGGTACGCGAGCTGGGTTTAGAACGTCGCGAGACAGTTCGGTCCCTATCCGCTGCGCGCGCAGGAGACTTGAAAGGAGCTGTCCCTAGTACGAGAGGACCGGGACGGACGAACCTCTGGTGTGCCAGTTGTACCGCCAGGTGCACGGCTGGTTGGCTACGTTCGGAAGGGATAACCGCTGAAAGCATCTAAGCGGGAAGCTCGCCTTGAGATGAGGTCTCCCACCC
>NZ_LAVL01000317.1 GCF_001083785.1 Nonomuraea sp. SBT364 | reverse complement strand
TGTTGGGGGGTGCGTGGGGATGGCCAGTGCCGTCCTGGACGCGGGCGTGACCGTGGCCGCGCTCGTGGTCGTGAACGCGGCGGGCTCGGTGCTGGACCCGGGCAGCGGGATGCTGTCCGGCACCCGCTACGGGCTGCCGGGCGAGTTCGACCACCTGCGGCCGCCCTCGGAAGGGGACGTGGCGGCCTGGGAGCGGGCGAAGGTGACCTCGCTCAACACCACCATCGGCGTCGTCGCCACCGACGCCACGCTGACGAAGGCGCAGTGCGGCAAGCTGGCCGGGGTCGCGCACGACGGCCTGGCCAGGGCGATCCGCCCCGCGCACACGATGGTCGACGGCGACACGGTGTTCGGCCTGGCCACCTGCGACAGGCCCGCGCCGGGACAGGAGCCGGAGGTGTTCGGGACGGGCGAGGCGCACGTGCACGACCTGCTGTCCGCCGCGGCCGACGTGTTCAGCCGCGCCGTCGCGCACGCCATCCTGGCCGCGACCGGCAGGGAGGGCGCGCCCGCCTATCTCGACGTGTTCCCGAGCGCCCTGCGGTGAACGACCAGCACGAAATTGGGGGAAATAGCATGACTTTTCAGGCGGATTGGCCCGCCGGTCTGCCGATCGGCGACGGCTGGGTGGAAGCACCGGCCACCTCTGAGGTGATCTTCCCGTACGACGGCTCGGCCGTGACGAGCGGCCCGGCTGGGGACGCCGCCCTCGCGGCCCGGGCGCTGGACGAGGCGCTGGCCGTGGCGCCGGCCATGGCGGCGCTGCCGTCGCACGCCCGCCGCACCGCCCTCATGGCCGCGCACGACGCGCTGCGGGAGCGGCGCGCGGACTTCGAGCGGCTGCTCGTCCTGGAGACCGGCAAGCCGCTGGTCGACTGCCGGGTCGAGGTCGCGCGCACGATCGTCACCCTGGCCACCGCGGCCGAGGAGGTGGCCAGGCTGCACGGCGAGACGGTCCCGCTCGACCTGCTCCCGTCGGGCGAGGGCCTGATCGGGTTCTGGACCCGGCGGCCGATCGGCGTCGTCGTCGGCATCACCGGCTTCAACTACCCGCTCCTGCTGGCCGCGCACAAGATCGCGCCCGCGGTGGCCGCCGGCTGCCCGGTGATCGTCAAGCCCGCCCCGGCCACCCCGCTCGCCACGCTCTGGCTCGTCCACCTGCTGCGCTCGTCCGGCGCCCTCCCGCCGGCCGCGGTGCAGCTCGTCACCGGCGACGTCGAGGTCGGCCGCACCCTGGTGGAGGACCGGCGGATCGGCGCCGTGTCGTTCACCGGCTCGGCCGCCGCCGGGCACGCCATCGCCCGCGCCGCCGCCCCCACCAAGGTGCTGCTCGAACTCGGCTCCAACGCCGCCCTCGTCGTCGCCGCCGACGCCGACCTGGAGGCCGCCGCCGACGCGGTGGTGCGCGGCGGCTACTACGCCTCCGGCCAGGCGTGCATCTCGGTGCAGCGGGTGCTGGTCGAGGAGCCGGTGCACGAGGAGTTCCTGACGCTGCTCGCCGCGCGCATGAAGGACGTGACCGTCGGCGACCCCCGCTCGCCGCAGACCAGGGTCGCGCCGCTCATCGACCCGGCCGCCACGGACCGGGTGCTGGACCGGATCGGCCGGTCGGGGGCCAGGCTCGTGACGGGCGGCGTCCGCGACGGCCGCGCCATCGCGCCCACCGTGCTCGCCGGCGTCCCCGAGGGGGCCGAGGTGTGGGACGAGGAGATCTTCGGTCCCGTCGTGTGCGTCCGCCCGGTGCCCGACCTCGACGCCGCCTTCGCCGCCGTCAACGCCTCCCGGTACGGCCTGCACGCCTCGGTGTACACCCGCTCCCTGGCCACCGCGTTCGCCGCGATCGAGCGCGTCGACGCCGGGGGAGTGGTGGTCAACGAGGTGCCGGGCTTCCGGGCGGACAACATGCCGTACGGCGGCGTCAAGGACTCCGGCGCCGGTCGTGAGGGCCCCCGCTTCGCCATCGAGGAGCTGACCGTCACCCGGATGGCCATCATCCGGCCCTCCTGACAGCCGCCCGGCGGCGATCTGGCAGCCCTCTGGCAGCCCTCTGGCAGTCACCTGGCAGGGCCGGGCGGGACGCTGGGCCGCATGATGTTCATCGAACTTTTCGTCCCCAAAGGCACCCTCGACTCCGACCGCCGTCTCGTCGCCGAACGGCTCGGCTCCCTCCACGAGCTCACCGGCGGAGGCGAGCTGATCGGCGCCGGGACCGCGCACGTGTTCCGGTCCATGTTCCAGGTGGTGGTGCACGAGCCGGACGTGTGGGTGGCCGCCGAACGCGCCCTCGTCCCCGCCGACCGGCCGCGCTACCTGGTCCGCGTGCACGTCCCCGGGCCCTGGCGCAAGGACATGAGCGAGGCGGTGATCGCGTACGCCACCAAGGTCCTCAAGGAGTCCGACGGCCGGGACCCGGACGTGCAGGTCCACGTGCTCGGCGTGCCCGAGGGCGGCATCGGCCTGGACGGCGCGGCCACCACGTCCGAGGGGATCATCGAGCTGATGAACGCGCCCGAGCGGGACGCCCTGGCGGCGGGCACGGCCGCCCGCGACCCGCTCTGCGGCGTGCTCGTCCCGCTGGACGACGACGCGGTCACCCTTGAGGAGGACGGCGTCCTGCACGCCTTCTGCTGCGCGGACTGCCGCGACGTCTACGTGGAACGGCGCCGCAAACAGTCCACCCGGGCCTGACCCGGCGGCGCGGGGCTGATCCGCTGGTGCGTCATGCCTTCTGGAGGGTGGCGAGGGCGGCGGGTCGGTCGAGGGCGCGGCCGCGTTCGTAGGCGGCCCGGTGGGCGGGGGAGGCTTTCAGGGTGCGGGTCAGGCGTACGACGTCGGGGTGGCGGTCGTCGGGGCCGCCGCGCAGGGCGGGGGCCGCGCCGAGACCCTCCGCCGCCCGCGCCGGTTCGCCCCGCCGCAGCAGCAGGTCGGCCAGCCCGACCCCGACCTGGGCGATCATCGGCGGGGCCGGCATCACGGCCGCCAGCGCGAGCGCCCCCCGCCGCCCCCCCGCCCCCCGGGCCCGCCCCCCCGGGGGGGCGGGGGCCCCCCCCCCCCCCCCCCCGCCCCGCCCCCCGGACGACCGCCGCCCCCCC
>NZ_LAVL01000031.1 GCF_001083785.1 Nonomuraea sp. SBT364 | reverse complement strand
CTCGGTCTGCAGAGCGAGAAGGTCAGGAACTTCGAGGGGCTCCTGGATGCGCGAAAAAGAGACGCGACGGGGACCGGCGGGTACGGCGGAGGCGTTGCGCGAGGCTGCCAACAGATGTCCTTCCGAGGGCTCGCGGCGGACTGACTACACGCACGCCAGACAACCTCGCAACGTGAGCAGCGGAGCGGGTCGTCAAAGGGCAGCGCAAAGGGGCAGTGTAGCCGAACGGCACACGCCTGTCCACTTCGCTCTCGCTGCATGCTCCACGTTGGTCGCAGCATCGCCCGTCCGAGCGGAAACGTCAAGCCCGTTAGGCCGACTTTTAGCCGACTTAGGGCCCGGACGCTGGGTTTTCTCCCCTGTGTGATCGGTCGCCTACCGCCAGGCCCAAGACGATACCCGCGAACGGGGGCGGTTAACGCTCCGTCACACCGAGGGTCGAACCCATGCCGACAACCGGTGTAGCAGTGACGGAGATACCCATCTCCAAGCCTTCGCCAAACCTGAATTTTGATAACAATTGAAGGACGCGCCACGCCCAAGCCGTCAGGCGCTGCCGATCAAGGTCGACAGGTCGGCCACCAGCCAGCGGGCATCTTGCCACACCATGACGAACCTGGCGCGGTTCTGGCTGACCTGTTGCTGCGGCTCGGCCTTCCCGGTGATCTCCTTGACCGTACCCGTGTTCACGAAGAGAAGAACCTCGACTCGCCCGGGTTCGGCACGTTCGACCGCGGCGGCCGCGACCGAGACGGTCTGCACCGTCTTCTGGGCCTTCGCCTTGGCCACGAGCGTGCTCGACAGCTCCCGGTAGTATCGGGTCAGCGCGCCGGTCGTGTGCCGGCCGGCCCGCGCCAGGTCCTGCTCGATCGTCCGGTGGTCGTACGACAGCAGATCGGGCGCGACGGCCCGGGCGGCGGCCATCGCCTCGGCACCCGACCTCTCGCTGTCGCTCAGCGCCTTCAGGTCGAGCAGGAGCATCGCGCACGCGACGCCCAGGGCGAGCGCCGGCACCGCCAGCAGCACGGTCGCGGCCCGCCTCACACCTGCACCGCCTTCGACACCAGCCACACGCCCTTGACCTTCGCCAGATCCATCTGCCACCGGTAGAACCGCTCCTGCGGCGGGCTGTCGGAGCCGTCCCAGCGGATCTCCACATCGGCGACCACGAGCGCCCTGGCTGTGCCCCCGTCGTCCCCGTCGCCCCCGGCGTCTCCGTCGATGGACACCAGCCCGGTGGCGCGCACGACGCCCTCCTGGACGACCTTGTCGGCCTTCGTGGTGCTCTTGAGCTTGTCCGCGCCGGCCTCGTACTCGGCCCGCGCGGCGCCCGTCGAGGTGGCCAGGATGCGGGCCACGTCCGCGTCGATGGTCTCGTGGTCGAGGGAGAGCAGGTTGACCGCGTGGGTGCGGGCCGCCAGCAGCACCGCCTGCCGGTCGTCCCAGGCCGCCTGCGCGTCACGGTCCTGGACGACGAGCCAGGCGAGGGCCGCGGCCAGCAGTGCCACCGCGGCGGCGAGCAGCCGGTTGAGGAGGCGAGCGGATATGCCAGCCACGTTCTGCCCCCTTCCAGGCCGGTCGCCGGATCATAACCCGGCGGATTCCCCCGGGTCTCTCAGACGGCCATACAGGCGCTTCTGGAGGCATGCGAAAGGGGCGGCACACCCGGCACCTGGGTGTGACCGCCCCTTCTGCGTACGAACTACTTGACGGTGACCGAAGCGCCGGCGCCCTCAAGGGCAGCCTTGGCCTTCTCCGCCTGCTCCTTGTTGACCTTGCCGTCGAAGACCGCCTTGGGAGCGCCGTCCACCAGGTCCTTGGCCTCCTTCAGGCCGAGGGACGTGAGGGCGCGGATCTCCTTGATGACCTGGATCTTCTTGTCGCCGGCGGCCTCGAGGATGACGTCGAACTCGTCCTGCTCCTCGGCGGCGGCGGCCTCGCCACCACCGGCGGCGGCGGGGGCGGCGGCGACCGCGACGGGGGCGGCGGCCTTGACGTCGAAGACCTCCTCGAACTGCTTCACGAACTCGGAGAGCTCAAGAAGGGTCATCTCCTTGAACGCGTCGAGCAGCTCGTCGGTGCTGAGCTTCGCCATGATGTTTCCTCCGTTTAGGACTTGCGAAAATTAGGAACGGGACCGCGGGTGTTGCGGCAATCCCCGTGTTACTCGCCCGCCTCTTCGCGCTTGGCGCGAAGAGCGTCGGCCAGCTGGGCCATGTTGGTCGGCAGCGCGGCGAACATCGCGGCAGCAGCGCTCTGCTTCGCCTTGATGGCGCCGGCCAGCTTCGCGAGGAGAACCTCGCGGGACTCGAGGTCGGCGAGCTTGGTGATCTCAGAGGCGTCCAGCGTCTTGCCGTCGAGGACACCGCCCTTGATCACCAGAAGGGGATTGGCCTTGGCGAAGTCACGCAGACCCTTGGCCGCCTCGACAACGTCGCCGTTGACGAAGGCGATCGCGGTCGGACCGGCGAGCAGGCCGTCGAGGCCCGCGAGACCGGCCTCGGTGGCCGCGATCTTGGTCAGGGTGTTCTTCGCCACGGCGAACTTCGCATTCTCACCGAGAGAGGTGCGCAGCTCCTTGAGCTGGGCAACGGTGAGACCGCGGTACTCGGTCAGAACGGCTGCAGCGCTGCCTTCGAACTCGCTCTTGAGCTCGGCAACCGCTGTCGCCTTATCCGCCCTCGCCATGGGCCTCCTTCCAGATGTGCCACCGGCGAAGGGTCAGAAATGAGAACGGCCCCGGGCGCAGGGGCGCACACGGGGCTCATCCACATGGATCACTCCATGCGAGGAAACTCGTATCACACCTGCGCGGGCCGTCCACGATGTCGTGGATCCTTCGGTCGCCAGGCTTTTGAGGCACCTGACGACGACCGGCGGTCTTCGGCAACGACCAGACTACGGCCTGGCCGCCGAGTTTCCAAATCGCTCTCAGTTGGTCGTGCTCTTGGGCAGCTCGCCCACCTGGTCGGCCGGCGGCGCCTGGATGTCGACGGGCTCGTTGAAGCCCTTGAACATCAGCGCGGCGTCCATCGTGCCGCCCTCCTTGGAGCCGCTCATCGTGAGCTTGCGGGGCAGCTCGTCGGCGGCGACCCAGATGTCGAACTTGATGTCCTTGAGCTCGGCCAGGCCCTCCCGGGCCCGCTCCTGCTTGTCGGCGGGGAGCTGCTGCACGGCCGCGTCCACCGGGAACGTGCCGCTGTAGTGGGTGGTGTCCTCGCCGCCGACGCTCTCGGTGCCGACGGCCTTGACGTTCTGGGAGGCGGTGACCATCTTGGTCACGCTGGCGAGGTCGAACTGCTGGACCTGGCCCAGCATGTGGTCGACCTGGCCCTGCTCGCCCATCTCGTTGAGCGGGACCTTGATCCACGGCTTGGTGGCGCCGAGCATCTTGTTGAGCGCCTCGACCTTCACGTACACGGTGCCGCCCTGCAGCACCGCCCGCGCCCCGCCCGGCAGGCCCTTGCCGCCGAGGTCGGCGCTGTCGAGGGTGAGGTCCACGGCCAGCTCGGGCTTGTTCTGGTAGAGCATGCGGCCCTGCACCTTGCCCGCGCCCTGCTCCGGGTGCGAGATGTTGACGATGCCGTCGACCGTGTAGGAACTGACGTCCGCCGTCCGCTGCGCGGCCTGCGCCAGCACCTCGGAGGCGGCCAGATTCACGTGGAGGGGCTGCGCGTTCGTTCCGCAACCGGCGACCGCGACCGCGACGAGAGTGGCACCGGCGGCGGCGGTGGCGAGAGAAAACCTGCGCTTCAGCATGATTCGACCCTACGTGTCGGGAGTATCGCCGTGGCGTCTTCCCGTGACATCTCGGGGAAAACCCAGGGGCGTCCCTGAGGCCCCAACGCGCCCGTACACGCTCGTACCCGCCCGTCCGCATGCCCGGACATACGAAAAGCGCGCCCGCCCCGAAGGGAGAGCGCGCTTCCGGCGTGGAGGCTCAGGCCTCCAGGTCCGCGGTGAGGCCGCGGGTGGCGTTGGGGTCGACCGGGACGCCCGGGCCCATCGTCGTCGAGAAGGTGACCTTCTTGACGTAGCGGCCCTTGGCGGCCGACGGCTTGAGACGCAGCACCTCGTCCAGGGCGGCGGCGTAGTTCTCGATGAGCTGACGCTCGCCGAACGACGTCTTGCCGATGACGAAGTGCAGGTTGGCCTGCCGGTCGGTGCGGAACTCGATCTTGCCGCCCTTGATCTCCGTCACGGCCTTGGCGACGTCGGGCGTCACGGTGCCGGTCTTCGGGTTGGGCATGAGACCACGCGGGCCGAGGACGCGGCCCAGGCGGCCGACCTTGCCCATGAGGTCGGGCGTGGCGACCACGGCGTCGAACTCGTTGAGCCGGTTGCCCTTGGCGATCTCGTCGATCAGCTCGTCGGCCCCGATGATGTCGGCGCCCGCCTCGCGGGCCGCCTCGGCACGGTCACCGGTCGCGAAGACCAGGACCCGGGCGGTCTTGCCGGTGCCGTGCGGGAGGTTGACCGTGCCGCGCACGATCTGGTCGGCCTTGCGAGGGTCGACGCCCAGCCGCAGCGCGACCTCGACGGTCGCGTCGAACTTGGTGGTGGACGTCTCCTTGGCCAGCTTGGCGGCCTCGGCGGGGCTGTAGAGCTTGTCGCTGTCGACCTTGGCGGCCGCGTCCTTGTGCGCCTTGCTGCGCTTCATGTCTGTCTCCTTGTGGTGTGCGGGCCGGCGGGCGGCCCTCCCACGAATCGGGGAAGTGTCAGTCGGCGACGGTGATGCCCATCGACCGGGCGGTGCCGGCGATGATCTTCTCGGCCGCCTCGATGTCGTTGGCGTTGAGGTCGGGCATCTTCGTCTCGGCGATGCTGCGCAGCTGGTCGCGGCTGAGCTTGCCGACCTTGTCCTTGTGCGGGACCGCGCTGCCCTTGTCGAGACCCAGCGCCTTCTTGATCAGCTCGGGCGCCGGGGGCGTCTTCGTGATGAAGGTGAAGCTGCGGTCTTCGAAGATGGTGATCTCGACGGGGATGATGTTGCCCCGCTGGGCCTCGGTGGCAGCGTTGTACTGCTTGACGAAGTCCATGATGTTGACGCCGTGGGGACCGAGGGCGGTACCGACCGGCGGGGCGGGCGTGGCCTGGCCAGCGGGAAGCTGAACCTTGACCAGCGCCGCGATCTTCTTCTTCGGAGGCATGTGTCCTTCTCCGGGTCCTGATTGCGATGCGGTCCGGACGCGGATGCGCCCGGACATGTCGGAGGCCGCCCTCGCGACAGGCGGCCGACCGAACGTCTAAGTGTAGGTGATCGTCCTAGATCTTCGAGACCTGGTTGAACGAGAGCTCCACCGGGGTCTCCCGGCCGAAGATCGACACGAGCACCTTGAGCTTCTGCGACTCGGGGCTGATCTCGCTCACCGAGGCGGGCAGCGTCGCGAACGGGCCGTCCATGACCGTGACCGACTCGCCGATCTCGAACTCGACGGTGGGGCCGCTGGCGGCCTTGGTCGTGGCCTTCTTGCTCTCCTCGGTGGGCTCCGGGGCGAGCAGCTTGGCGACCTCGTCGAGGCTGAGCGGGCTGGGCTTGTTGGACAGGCCCACGAAACCGGTCACGCCGGGGGTGTTGCGCACGGCTGCCCAGGACTCGTCGGTCAGCTCCATGCGCACCAGCACGTAGCCGGGCAGCACGCGCTCCTTGACCGGCACCTTCTTGCCGCTCTTGAACTCCTGGACGGTGTGCGTGGGCACCTCGACCTGGTAGATGTAGTCCTCCATGTTGAGCGACACGTTGCGGCTCTCGATGTTGGACTTCACCCGGTTCTCGTAACCGGCGTAGGAGTGGATCACGTACCACTCGCCGGGGAGCCCGCGCAGGCCGCGCTTGAACTCCTCGACCGGGTCGACGTCGGGTTCGACGTCGGGCTGAGCGTCACCCTCGTCGTCGACGGCGGGAGACTCGTCGGCGGCAGCCGGGGACTCGTCGGCCTCGGCCTCGGCGTCGCTCTCCGCGACGTCGTCGACGGTCTCCTCAGCGGCCTCGAGGGCCTCTTCCGGCTCGCGGTCCCACTCCTCGCGGGATTCGTCAGCCGGCACTGAAGACTCGGACACGGTGGCTCTTCCTCTTTCGTCGAATCGAACGGCGACTGCGTCAGGCGGGCACCGGCGGCGTCAGAATCAGCCGAAGATCTCCAGAACGGCCCATCCGAGACCGGCGTCCAGCACATAAACGATCGCGACCATGATCGCAACGAATATCAGAACGACCGCGGTGTAGGTGACGAGTTCCTTGCGTGTCGGCCAGATGACCTTACGCAGCTCGCTGATGATCTGGCGGTAGAAGAGGGCAGGAGAAGTACGCTTCTTCTTCTCACCGCTAGGCTTGCCTGCGGTCTCGCCGCGCGTGTCGATCGCCACAGTCCTCACCTGAATCTGTCGTATCCAACGCAGTTTTGCGGCGCGCTTACACGCCTTTCGTTGCGCGGACCGCACTCGCAGGGCACGAGGGACTCGAACCCCCAACCGCCGGTTTTGGAGACCGGTGCGCTACCAATTGCGCCAGTGCCCTATGTCGTCAACCACACTACCCTGATTGACTCACTGCCTGGACCGAACCGCACTCCCGATGCGGCGGCACGACCTTGCGGAAGTCTACGGGTGATTCCCCGCCACGTCGAACCATAAGCGATCGCCCAGGTCACGGCGGCGTGACAGCATGGGGACATGTCCACCCGACCCCGTGTGTCCGCACGGATCTCCGCGATTTCCGAGTCCGCGACTCTCGCCGTGGACGCCAAGGCCAAGGCGATGAAGGCGGCCGGCCGGCCGGTCATCGGCTTCGGAGCGGGCGAGCCCGACTTCCCGACGCCCGACTACATCGTCGAGGCGGCGGTGGAGGCGGCGCGCAACCCGCGCTTCCACAAGTACACCCCGGCGAGCGGCCTGCCCGAACTGAAGCAGGCGATCGCCGACAAGACGCGGCGCGACTCGGGCTACGCCGCCGACGCCTCGCGGGTGCTCGTCACCAACGGCGGCAAGCAGGCCGTCTACCAGGCGTTCGCGACGCTGCTCGACCCGGGCGACGAGGTGCTCGTGGTGGCGCCTTACTGGACCACCTACCCCGAGGCGATCAAGCTGGCCGGGGGCGTCCAGGTCGACGTGGTCACCGACGAGACGACCGGCTACCTGGCGAGTGTGGAGCAGCTTGAGGCCGCCAGGACCGACCGGACGAAGGTCCTGCTGTTCGTCTCGCCGTCCAACCCGACGGGCGCCGTCCACTCGCGCGAGCAGACCGAGGCGATCGGCCGCTGGGCGGCCGGGCACGGGCTGTGGGTGGTCACGGACGAGATCTACGAGCACCTGACGTACGGCGGGGCGGAGTTCACCAGCATCGCCACGGCCGTCCCGGAGCTGGGCGACCGGGTGGTCATCCTCAACGGCGTGGCCAAGACGTACGCGATGACGGGCTGGCGGGTCGGCTGGCTGATCGGGCCGTCCGACGTGGTCAAGGCGGCCACCAACCTGCAGTCGCACGCCACCTCCAACGTCTCCAACGTGGCGCAGATGGCGGCGCTGGCGGCGGTCTCGGGCGACCTGTCGGCGGTGGCGCGGATGCGTGAGGCGTTCGACCGCCGCCGTCAGACGATGGTGCGGATGCTGAACGAGATCCCGGGCGTGTTCTGCCCGGAGCCTAAGGGGGCGTTCTACGCATACCCGACGATCAAGGAGCTGATCGGCAAGGAGCTGCGCGGGCGGCGGCCCCAGACGTCGGCGGAGCTGGCGGAGCTGATCCTGGAGGAGGCCGAGGTCGCCGTGGTGCCCGGTGAGGCGTTCGGCACCCCGGGCTACTTCCGGCTGTCCTACGCGCTGGGCGACGACGATCTGGTGGAAGGCGTCAGCAGGCTGGGCAAGCTGCTGGCCGAGGCGCGCTGACCGGCCACCGGCCGGCGCGGGCCGGTGGCAAGATATGGCGATGGCACGGTCCCTGCACACGCTTCCCAAGGCCCATCTGCACCTGCACTTCACCGGATCGATGCGGCACACGACGCTGCTCGAGCTGGCCAGGGAACAGGGCCTGCACCTGCCCGACGCGCTGGAGCAGGACTGGCCGCCCAAGCTGCGGGCGACCGACGAGCGTGGCTGGTTCCGCTTCCAGCGGCTGTACGACATCGCCCGGTCGGTGCTGAGCCGCACCGAGCACGTCTACCGGCTGTTGCGCGAGACGGCCGAGGACGAGGCGGCGGCCGGGTCGCGGTGGCTGGAGATCCAGGTGGACCCGTCGGGCTACGCGCAGCGGTTCGGCGGGCTGACGGCCACGCTGGAGCTGGTGCTCGACGCGGCCGGGCAGGCGGCGCGGGCGGCGGGCGTGGGCGTCGCTGTGGTCGTGGCGGCCAACCGGACCCGGCATCCGCTCGACGCCAACACGCTGGCCAGGCTGGCCGCCCAGTACGCGGGCAAGGGCGTGGTCGGGTTCGGGCTGTCCAACGACGAGCGGCGCGCCCAGGCGCGTGACTTCGAGCGGGCGTTCCGGATCGCCAAGCGGGCCGACCTGCTAGCGGTGCCGCACGGGGGCGAGCTGCTGGGGCCGCGCAGCGTGGCGCAGTGCGTCGACGACCTCGGGGCCGACCGGGTGGGGCACGGCGTGCGGGCGGCGGAGGACCGGCGGCTGATGCAGCGGCTGGCCGACCGGCAGATCTGCTGCGAGATCTGCCCGACGTCCAACGTGGGCCTCGGGGTGGCCGAGAGCGACGCGGACGTGCCGTTGCGCAGGCTGTTCGACGCCGGGGTGCCGATCGCGCTGGGCTCGGACGACCCGCTGCTGTTCGGGGCGCGGCTGCTGCGGCAGTACGAGCTGGCGCGCGAGGTGCACGGGCTGAGCGACGCCGAGGTGGCCGAGCTGGCGCGGCAGTCGATCAGGTCGTCGGCGGCGCCGGAGGCGGTGCGCAAGGAGCTGCTCAAGGAGATCGACGACTGGCTGGCGTCACCGGAGTGAGCGGGCCAGCTCGACCGCGCGCGCCACGGAGCCGGTGCCTTCGAGCCTGTAGCCGGTGGTGCCCGACTGCCAGACGAGGGTGGATGCCGCCTGGCGCAGCGGGATCTCGGCGCCGCCGTCGCGGGTGAGGTAGCCGAGCGGGTGCTCGCCCGACACCCACCAGCCGGTGACGCCGTCGACCTCGACCTGCTCGGGGAAGGGCGGGCCGAGTGTCTTGAAGAAGTACGGGTACATGGCCCCGTCGATCCGGTCGAACCGGATGCCGCCCGGCCAGAACATCGACACGACCCGGCCGCCGTCGTTCACCGTGACCCGTTCGGGAGTGCCGAGCGCCGTGGGGTAGCCCGTCCGCACGTCGTCCGGGGCCATGGTGCGCTCGCCCGGCGGCGTGGCGGGGGTGACGACGGGCGCCGGGGCGGTGCTCCCCAGGCGCAGCTCGACGCCGGCCAGGCGCAGGACGGCGACCACGGCCTCACGTCCCTGCGGCGTGGCGGCGGTGGCGGCCGCCACGGCCAGCACGACCGCGACGACGATTTTCCACCGTCGCGCCCGCTTCCCGGGGGCGCGCGCGCCGGAGTGCTCGTCCTGGAGGCGGCCGCGGACCGCCGCCGCCACCTGGTCGGCAGGCGGGGCCGGGACGTCGAGGGAGGCGCCGAGGGCGCGCAGCTCGGCCTCCAGGTCGCCGGGGTGCTCAGCCGAGTTCATCGCCCACCTCCCTCCTGAGCCTGGCCAGGCCGCGATGGGTCCTGGATTTGACGCTGCCTGCGGGCCAGCCGAGCACCTGGGCGGTCTCGGCCTCCGACAGCTGTAAGAAGTACCGGCAGACGACGGCCTCGCGTTCCCGCTCGGGCAGCGCGCGGACCGCCTCCAGGAGCCTGGCCCGCCGGTCGGTGGCCACGGCCGAGCCCTCGGGGTCGTCGCCGCTCACCACGTCGGCCGTCGCGGCCAGCCGTACGGAAAGCTCGGACCTGCGCCCGCGCGCCCGGGTCAGGTTGTGCGTCTCGTTGGCCACGATGCGCAGCAGCCAGGGCCGGAACGGCGAGCCGTGGCGGAAGGAGGGCAGGTGCCTGAACGCCTTGACGAACGCCTCCTGCACCACGTCCTCGGCCTCGTCGCGGGCGCCGAGCAGGGCGGCGGTGCGGTGCGCGAGCGCGCTGTAGCGGGCGACCAGCGCCTCGTAGGCGGACAGGTCACCTTTCAGGGATCGCGCGATGGCCTCGTCGTCGTCCATGGACAGGTGAGATTTCATCGCATGGGCGGCCTCCGGCGGAAGGGCACTAGACTCGGGCCGATCCGCGAGCCCCATAAGGAACGGGACTATGTCTTCAGGGTATGACCGTGTAGTGCAACCGGCGGCCGGTGACGAGGCCCTGGAAAACCACCTGGGTGGCGACGAGGCGAAGAACTACCGGCAGTACGAGTTCGACATGGTCGCGCCCCATGTGGGCCGGTCCATGCTGGAGATCGGGTCCGGTCTGGGCCACTTCGCCGAGCAGTTCCTGCCGCGGCTCGACCGGCTGGTCGTCAGCGACTTCGACCCCTACTGCGTGGAGCAGCTCAAGAAGCGGTTCGAGGGCCGCGACGAGATCGACGTGCTGCAGTTCGGCCTGCCGACGGAGATCCCGCTGAAGGACAAGGTCGACACGGTCGTCATGATGAACGTGCTGGAGCACATCGAGGACGACGCCGAGGCGCTGCGCTCGCTGGCGCGGGTGACGCTGCCGGGCGGCCGGATCATCATCTGGGTGCCGGGCTACATGCAGCTTTATGGAGACTTCGACCGCAAGGTCGGCCACGTCCAGCGCTACACGCCCAAGACGCTGCGCGCCACGGTCGCGCGGGCCGGGCTCGACGTCGACGTGCTCAAGCCGATCAACTTCCTGGGCGGCATCGCCTGGTGGGCGGCGGTGCGCCGGGGTGGCGTCGGCTACCCGGACCCGCGACTGGTCAAGATCTACGACCGCACGGTGGTGCCGGCCACCCGGCTGATCGAGCGGTTCATCCGCCCGCCGTTCGGCCAGACCGTCTTCTGCGTGGCCCGGGTGCCGCGCTAGTCACTTGATCGAGCCGGCCGTCAGGCCGCCGACGACCTTCCGCTCGATGAGCGCGAACAGGATGATGACCGGGATCGTGGCGATCACCGAGCCGGCGAACAGGTTCTGCCAGTCGACCTGATACTGGCCGATGAAGGAGTTCAGCGCCACGGTCAGCGGCTGCTTCTCGGGCGTGGTCGTGAGCGTGAGCGCGACCACGAACTCGTTCCAGGCCGCGATGAACGTGAAGATCAGCGCGGTGATGACGCCGGGCATGGCCAGCGGCAGCGTGATCCTGAACAGCGCGCCGAAGCGCCCGTTGCCGTCGAGGAACGCGGCCTCCTCCAGGTCGCGCGGGATCGAGGCGAAGTAGGCGTTGAGGATCCACACGGCGAAGGCCAGGTTGAACCCGCCGTTGACCAGGATCAGCGACCAGACCGAGTCGACCAGCCCGAACTGGGAGAACTCCCGGTAGATGCCGACCAGCATGGCCGTGGGCTGGAACATCTGCGTGATCAGCACCAGGATCAGGAACAGGGTGCGCCCGCGGAAGTTGTGCCGGGCCGTGTAGTAGGCCGCCGGCAGCGCCACGAGCAGCACCAGGACCGTGGACCCGGCCGCCACCTGCAGGGTGACGACGAGGTTGCCGGCCAGCCCGCTGCTCCAGAAGGTGACCAGGTTCGACCATTCCCAGTCGGTGGGCAGCAGCGTCGCGTCGCGCAGCGATTCCTGCGGGCGCAGCGAGGTCAGCACCATCACCAGGTAGGGGAACAGGAAGACGAACGCGATCACGTACGCGGCGGCCGCGACCATCGTCGTCTTGAGCCTGGGCATGGCGCGCGGGCCTGACGGCCATCATGCCACCGCCCTGTTCCAGCGGGAGATCTTGAGGAAGACGGCGGTGATCACGAGCACCATTCCGAAGTTGACCACCGACATCGCGGCGGACTCGCCGATGTCGGAGCTCTTGAGGATGAACATGAAGATGGTCGAGGTGGCCGTCGAGTAGCCGGGCTGACCATGGGTCATCGCCCAGATGATCGGGAAGCTGTTGAAGACGTTCATCACGTTGATCAGCGCGGCGACGGTCAGCGCCGGCCGCAGCAGGGGCAGCGTGATCGACCAGTAGGTGCGCAGCCGCGAGGCCCCGTCCATCTTGGCCGCCTCGTACACGTCCGACGGGATCGTCGCCAGCCCCGCCAGCAGCGCGTACGTGGTGAACGGCACCGACACGAACACGGCCACGAACACCAGCCACGGCATCGCGGTGGCGGCCACGCCGAGCTGGTCGGCGTCGGCGCCGCCGAGCGCGTCGATCAGCCCGAGCTTCAGCCGGATCTGGTTGATCACGCCGACCTCGGGGTCGAGCATCCAGCGGAAGACGATCGCGGTCATCAGCACCGAGGCGGCCCACGGCGCGATCAGCGCCCAGCGGGCCAGCTTGCGGCCGGGGAAGCGCTGGTTGAACAGCTGGGCGAGGGCGAGCGAGATCAGCACGGTGAGCGCGACTACCGCCACGACCCAGATCACGCTGCGGGCCATGATGTCCGCGAAGTCCTTCTCGGCGAAGAGCTTGTCGTAGTTGTCGAAGCCGTTGTATCCCCGGACCACGCCGACCCGGCTGATCTCCAGGAACGACGACCTGACCATCTCGATGACCGGCCAGATCACGACCAGCGCGATCAGCAGCACGGCGGGCCCGACCCAGGCGAGGGGCTCCAGGGCGCGCAACCTTCTCATGACGAACCTTCCATGACGGTACGGCCAGCGTCCCGGGCAGGGGACGCCGGCCGTACGAACCCTCGATGGATCAGCTGGCCTCAGCGGTCTTCTGCAGGTCGCCGAGCACCTTGGCGGGGTCCTCGGTGACGGCGCCGCCGATGGTCTGCTTGATCGCCGGGTTCAGGTCGGCCCACTTCGGGTCCTGGAAGGGGTAGAAGCTGGCGTTGGGCAGGCCGTCGAGGAACGGCTTGAGCTTCTCGTCACCGGACAGCTTCTCGATGCCGCCGTTGGTGACGGGCAGCAGCTTGTAGGTGTCGCTGATCTTCTGCGCGGCGGTGCCGGTGTAGAAGAAGTCGAAGAACTTCTTGATCTCGGCGGCGTGGCCGTTCTTGTTGAACGCCATGATCCAGTCCATGACGCCGAGCGTGGTGTCGAGCGGGCCCGCCTTTCCGGGGATCGGCGCGACGCCGTAGTCCTTCAGGCCGGCCGCGTCGAAGATCGGGATGGACATGGGGCCGCCGTTGACCATGCCGACCTTGCCGGCGCCGAAGTCCTCCCAGACCGTCTTGCGGTCCTTGGTGCCCGGGTTCGGGGTGGTGAGGCCCTCGGCGACCATGCCCTTGAGGTAGGTGAAGGTCTCGACGTTCTGCGGGGAGTTGATCGCCCACTTGCCGCCGGCGTCCTTGTAGCCGCCGCCGTTGCCGAGCATCCACAGGAACGACTCGGCCTGGGCCTCCTCCTGGCCGAGCGGGAGGCCGAACGGCTGGCTGACGCCGGAGTCCTTGAGCTTCTTGGCGGCGGCCTTGAGCTCGTCCCAGGTCTTGGGCGGCTCGGCGATGCCGGCCTTGGAGAACAGCTCCTTGTTGTAGAACAGGGCGCGCGCCGAGGACACGAACGGGATGCCGTAGGCGGTGCCGTCGACCTTGCCGTAGTCGGCGAACTTCTGCAGCATGTCGCCGGAGACCTCGGGCGAGAGGACCTCGTCGACCTTGTAGAGGAGCTGGTCGGCGACGAAACCGGAGTAGTCGCCGGTCTGCAGGATGTCGGGCACCTGACCGTTCTGGATCATGGTGGCGACCTGCTTGTCGATGTCGTTCCAGTTGATGACCTGGACGTCGACCTTGATGGTGGGGTTGGCGGCCTCGAACTCCTTGACCACGCCCTCCCAGAACTTCTGGCCGGAGTTCGGCTTGCCGGGGCCGTCGCCGTAGTCGGCGGCGACCATCTTCAGCGTCACCTGGCCGCCGCCGGCCGCCGTGTCGCCGCCTCCGGTCTCCGGCGTGCTGGAGCCGCAGCTGGACAGGACCAGCATGGTCGCCAGGCCGAGAGCGGCGCCGCCCACAAGTTTCATGTTCACCGTCAGTACCGCCTTCTCGTGGGACGGGGTCGCGCTGGTCCGTACCAGCTACCGGACGCCGTCCAGGGAATGGGAAGCCACGTGTGCGTCAGAGTAAGCCTCTGTTCATCAACCGGTCTATACCGGTCGGTCTCGGTTTGAGAACACTCGGGCCCGAGAATGGGCGGATCCGGTCTAGACCACGCGTCAGAGGATTTTTCTCCGCACGCTCTCCCCGCCCTCGGGCGCCCCGATCCACGGTCCCTCGATCGACGGGTCCAGCACGCCCTCCTCCAGGAACATGTAGCGCCCGTCGAGCACGTAGCCGGCCAGCCGGGTGTCATGCGCGTCGCTGTTGTCCCACAGCCGGTCGAACAGCGCGTCCACCCGCCTCCTGGCCTGCCGGCAGAACGTGTCGGCCAGCTCGTACGGCCGGCGGCCCAGGTCGCGCGAGTCCTCCTCGGCCTTGACGCACACGGCGGTCATGGCGAACGCCTCCGCGCCGATGTCGACGATCCGGCCCAGGAACGACTGCTTGTGCTCCAGCTTGCCCTGCCAGCGCGACATGCCGTAGAAGGTGGCGCGGGCCAGCTTCCTGCTGGTCCGCTCCACGAATCGGAGGTGCCCGGCGAGCGGGCCGAAGCCGGCGTAGGCGGTCGGCAGCTGGCCCGCGCCGGTCACCAGCGACGGCAGCCAGCGGGCGTAGAACCGGCTCGCCCGCTTGAGCGCCTGGGCGCGTTCCTGGCGGGTGGCGTCCGGGTTGATCAATTCCCCGGCGGCCGTCAGGTGCGCGTCCACCGCCTCCCGGGTGATGAGCAGCCGCATGATCTCGGAGGAGCCCTCGAAGATCCGGTTGATGCGGGAGTCGCGCAGCATCTGCTCGGCCGGCACGCCGCGCTCGCCGCGCGCCGCCAGCGACTCCGCCGTCTCGAAGCCGCGCCCGCCCCGCATCTGGACCAGCTCGTCGAGCACCCGGTACGACAGCTCCGAGGCGTATAGCTTGGCCAGCGCGGCCTCGATCCTGATGTCGTTGCGCCGGTCGTCGGCCATCCTGGCGGTCAGCTCGCAGACCGCCTCCAGGGCGTACGCGCTCGCCGCGATGAAGGCGACCTTGGTGGCTACGGCCTCGTGCTCGCCGACCTTGCGGCCCCACTGGACACGGGCGTTGCCCCACTCGCGGGCGATCTTGACTGCCCACTTGGCGCCGCCGGCGCAGGTGGCGGGCAGCGACAGGCGGCCGGTGTTGAGCGTGGTGAGAGCGATCTTCAGGCCCTCGCCCTCACGCCCGATCAGGTTCCTGGCCGGGACTCTGACCTGGGAGAACTCGGTCACGCCGTTCTCGATGCCGCGCAGGCCCATGAACGTGTTGCGCCGCTTGACCGTGATGCCCGGCGAGTCGCCCTCGACGACGAACGCGCTGATCTTCTTGCCGGTCCTGGCCATGACGACGAGCAGGTCGGCGATCACGCCGTTGGTGGTCCACAGTTTGACGCCGTCGATGACGTAGTCGTCGCCGTCGCGGACGGCGGTGGTGGCCAGCCGGGCGGGGTCGGAGCCGACGTCCGGCTCGGTCAACAGGAATGCCGAAATTTCGCCCCGCGCGCACCTTGGTAGGAATTCTTGCTTCTGCTCCTCGGTGCCGAACTGCTTGAGCGGCTGCGGCACACCGATCGACTGGTGCGCCGACAGCAGCGTGGCCAGCGCCGGGCAGTACGACCCGACCAGCATGAGCGCGCGGCAGTAGTACAGGTACGGCAGGCCGAGCCCGCCGTACTCCTCGCCGATCGTGATCCCGAACGCGCCGAGCCCGGCCAGCCCCTTGACCACCTCGTCCGGCACCAGCGCGGTCCGTTCGATCAGCGCCGGGTCCACGTGCGTCTCCAGATAGCGGCGCAGCGCCCGGACGAACTCCTCGCCCCGCTTGGCGTCCTCGTCGGGCAGCGACGGCACCGGGTGCACCAGATCCAGCCGGAGATCTCCGAGGAACAGCTGCTTGGCGAAGCTCGGGCGGGCCCACTCCTGCTCGCGGGCCTGCTCACCGAGCTCCCTTGCCTTGGCGTACTCGCTCATGGCACCTCCCGCCGACGCTACGCCTGTCGTGCGATGGTGTGTACTGCCCCGGCGGTGGCGCTTTGCGCTCCTGTGGACGAGATTTCACCGTGGCAGTGGCCGCCGCTCCCCCGCCTTCAGCGCGACCACGGCCACCCCGGCCAGCACGGCGGGCACCAGCAGGTAGGCCCCGCAGGCGGCCAGCGCGAGCAGCGACAGCACGCTCGCCACCAGCGCGGTCGCGCGGTGCCGGCCCGCGGGCAGCACCCGGACGGCGGCCGACACCCCGGCGAACGTGACGGCGGCCAGGCACGCCGACGTGGCCCGCATGAGCGTGTCCAGGTCCACGGCCCACACCAGCACCGGCGCGGTGATCGCGGCGAGCAGCGCGAGGCTGCGCAGCGGCGTGCGGCCCGGCCCGTCGCCCTCGGCGAACCAGCCGGGCAGCGCGCCGTCCCTGGCCAGGGCCGCACCGAGGCGGGCGGCCCCGGCGATGTAGGCGTTGATCGCACCGAAGGTGAGCAGGACCGCGAGCACGCCGGTGAGCGGCCGGGCCGCCGCGCCGATGCCGGTCTCCAGCAGCGCGGTCAGCGGCGCCGCCGTCGTCGCCGCGGCCGGCCCGAGCACGCCGATCGTGGTCAGGCTGACGCTCAGGTAGAGCACGCTGATCACGGCCAGCGTCACCACCGTGGCCCGGAGCAGGCCGCCTCTCGCGGCGAACTCGGCCGACAGATGACTGGCCGCCTCCCACCCGACGAACGCGAACATCAGCACCCCGGCCGCGCTCACCACCCCCGCGGCACCGTACGGCGCGAAGGGGGTGAATCCTGACGTCCCGGCGTGCGGCGCGGCGGTGAGCACGGCGACGGCGAGCAGCGCGACGAGCAGGCTGACCAGCGCCACCTGCAGTCGCCCGGAGGTTCGCAGCCCGGCGGCGTTGACCAGGAACGCCCCGCCGAGCAGGACCGCGGCGGCGAGCAGCGGCGGCACGCCGAAGGAGGCGGCGACGTACTTGGCCCCGACCAGCGCCCCCGCGACGATCCCGAGCGGGACCGACCCGAAGAACCACCAGCCGGCCACCGCCGCCGCCCGCCTGCCGAACGCCAGCCCGGTGAAGGCGGCCACTCCCCCGCCGCCGGGGTGGCGGCTGCCCAGCGCCGCGAACGTCAGCGCCACCGGCACGCTCAGCGTGAGCAGCGCCGCCCACGCCAGCACCGACGCCGGCCCCGCGGCCGCCGCCGCGAGCTGCGGCAGCGCCAGCATCCCCGGCCCGAGCACCGCTCCCACGAGCAACGCCGTCCCCTGCCCGACTCCCAGCCCTGTCGTACGTTCTGCCATAGCACCCGAAAGTACTCATCCGCTCGGCGCTGATGCCGCTCAGCCGAACGTATGGCCGATCCTCCGGGCAGAATGCCCGCATGGATGAACTTGATTCGGCGATCGTCCGCCTGCTCCAAACGGATGCGCGGCAGTCCAACCGCGAGCTCGCCCGTCAGCTCGGCGTGGCCCCGTCGACCTGCCTGGAGCGGGTACGGGCCCTCACCCGGCGCGGCGTGATCCGGGGCTACCACGCCGACATCGACCCGGCGGCGCTCAACCGGGGGGTGCAGGCCATGGTGTCCGTCCAGGTGCGGCCGCTCAGCCGCGCGGTCATCGACAGCTTCGTGCAGTCGGCCACCGAGCTGCCGGAGGTGCTCAGCGTGTTCGTGCTGGCGGGCGGCGACGACTTCCTGCTGCACGTGGCCGTGCAGGACCTCGACCACCTGCACGCCTTCCTGCTGGACCGCCTCAGCAAGCGCCGCGAGATCGCCGGCTTCCGCACCTCGGTCATCTTCCAGCAGGTGCGCAACGCCGTGCCCGCCCGCCTGCCCACGCCCGGGTGAGCCAGAGCCGCTGCGCCGCTCGTCCGTCAGCCCTGCAGCCCGGCCTGGGCGGCGATGCGGCGCAGCTCGGCCAGGTGACCGGCCAAGGCGGCGCGGCCGGGTGCCGTCAGGGAGAGCCAGGTGGTGCGGTGCGCCTTGGCCAGATGGAGGTAACCGGCCGTCTGGAGCACCTTGGCATGCTTGCTCAGCACGGAGTCGCTGATGCCGAGACTGTCGCGGACGACGGAGAACTCGGCCGACTCCACGGCGGCGAGCATCGCGCAGATCTGCAGCCGGATCGGCGCGTGGATGGTCTCGTCAAAGGCCGGCGGGGTCATGACCGTCCCGCAGCTCGCGGCGCAGCGCCCGGTCGGTTCGGTGACCAGCGACCACGGCGATCGCGGCCACGGCCACTCCCGCCACCGCGACCGCGCCCTTCACGCCGCCGCCCCACTCCAGCGCCATCGCCACCACTGTCAGCGCCAGCGCCACGAGGCTCCAGGCCACGACCGCGCGGGTGGCGCGCGGGGCACGCGGCTCGATCCCGGTCGTGCGCTTGAGCGCCACCGTGAGCCCGACGGCGGCGATGGTCAGGAACGGGACTCCGTACGAGGCGAACCTGAAGCTGATCGAGACGTAGGCGAGCAGGATGGCGGCGGCGAACCCGTAGTGATACCACCACGGGCTGACGATCCGGTCGGCCACGCGGGCGCGGACCTCGGCGACGCCTTCCAGGGCGATGCGAGCGGAGTCACTTTCCATGATGGAAAGTCAACCACATACTTTCCGTCATGGAAAGTGCGGAGATAATCGGTTGCGTCCCCGCCGCTGCGGCTTCTACCTTGGGGACATGCGCCTTTACCTGTGACAGCGCCCGGGCCGCCCGGCCCCGGCCACTCAGCCCATCCGCCCACGCAGACGCGGCAGCTGAGCTCGCGAACCGGCTTCGGCCGCGTCGCCATCACGTAAAGGAGCCATCTCATGCGCGTTCGTTCCTCTGGCAAGAAGAACGTCCCAGGTCATCCGCAGCCCCGGCCGATGCCGAAGCTGCCGCAGCGGCCGATCGCGCCGCCGCGGCGCATCCCGTCCAAGGGCCGCTAGAAATCCATGACGCCCCGCCCCTCGACCGAGGGGCGGGGCGTCGGCATGTCAAGATGTTGAGCACTCATCAGCCGGACAAAGGGGATGATCATATGCCAAACCCCACTGAGGATCGCCTGTATCTGGACCAGGTCGCCGAGCAGACGCGGACGGCGATGCGGCACCTGCGCGAGGCCCAGCGGCAGATCGCCGCCGTCGAGGGCACCGGCGAGGCGGCCCAGGGCATGATCAAGGCCGTGGCCGACGGGCGCGGCGCGCTGACCAGCGTCGAGCTCAACCCGCGCGCCCTGCGGCTCGACGTGGCCAGGCTGGGCGCCGAGGTGACCGCCGCGATCCAGGCGGCGCAGGATGACGCCGCGCGGCGCACCGGCGACATCCTGGCCGACGCCGCCGGCGTGGCAGGGGCGCTGCCCGAGCCGCTGGACGAGCGGTTCGTCCGCGATCGGGTGGAGTCGGCGGCCCGCGAGCTGTATGCGGGGGAACTGTGATGTTCGGGTTCGACCTCAACCCCGGCGACATCCGTCCCCAGGATGTGGACCGGATCGACGAGCAGGACGCACGGGTCCAGGAACTGCTGGCCGAGGGCGAGGAACGGCTCGGCGAGATCGTCGGCGCGGGCGGCGACCGGGTACGCGCCACGGCGGCGGCCGACGGGCGGGTGCTGAAGGTCACGCTCGACGCGCGCGCGGTACGCGACGGCAGTCAGGCGCTCGCCGAGGAAATCCTGCTGGCCGTGCGCCAGGCCCGGCAGGACGCGCAACGACAGGCGGACGACCTGCTGCGGTCCGCGTTCGAGCAGGCCTTTCCCGGCCGCGCCCTCGATCCGGTCGCCGTACGTGAACGGCTCGGGAGCCTTCTTGACTGACTGGCGACATTACTCACACTGGCTACATCCGTCACAAATGAACCGCTAATGTCGGCTTCATGACTACGGGGATGGATATCGCGAAGGGTTCGCTGCGGCAGCAGGCGACCCGGGTGCGCGTCCACGGGGAAGAGTACGAGGCCGCGGTGGAGCGGCTGCGCGCCAGGACCGGTGGATGGGGCGACAACGGGCTGTTCGGCGAGTTCGAGAAAGCCTGGGTGGAGTGCCGCCACACCATGCTGACCACCGTGCCCGCCCTGTCGGGGACGATCGGCGGCGTGGGTGACGGCATGGCCCTGGTGCCCGACAACGTCGAGGCCGCCGAACAGGCCAGCGCGCTGCCGGAGCTGGACCCATGGGCATAGTCCTGCCGCCCGAGCTGCACGGCGTCCTGGAGCTGGCCGGGCTGCCGTTCCCCAACATCGACGAGGACGAGGTCCGCCTCGACGCCGACGCGGCCCGCGTGGTGCAGGCGCACGCCGCCCAGTCGGGCGCCGAGGCCGACGCCGCGGTGGTGGGCTCGGCGGCCGTCTACCAGGGTGGCTCGGCCACCGAACTGCAGAGTCTCTGGCAGGAGACCGGCAACAGCTCCGGGCATCTCGCGCAGGCAGCGGCGGCGACCAGGATGGCGCCCGTCGCGCTGGACGGCATGGCCACGGTGGTGACCGCCACCAAGATCGCCGTGGGCACGGTCGCCGCGGTCGGCACCGTCCGGCTCGCGATGGCCCTGCTGAGCGGCGGCCCGTTCGCCGGCTTCACCGCGACGGCGTCACTGCTCGCCACCCGGAAGGCGGGCATGAAGATCTACCGCGAGGCCGCCGAAGGCACCGGCCGGGTGCTGGCGCCCGGCCTGGCCCGCCGGGTCACCGATCCGATGCGCCGTATCCTGGACAACCTGCGCCGCCCCGGCGGTCCGGGCGGCACGGCGCTGGCGGGGGCCGGGCCCGGCCGGATGCCGCTGCGGCCGCAGGGCAACCTGTTCGACAGCTCCCCCGGCATCCTCCAGCGCGGCGGCGGCCGCAAAGGCGGACGTGGCCGCAGTGACAGCGAGGCCAACCTGAGCCCCGAGGAGCAGGCGGCGGTCAACGCGAAGGACTCCGGCCAGCCGTACGACCGGAGCATCTTCAACAGGGCCAAGGCCAAGGAGCGCCAGGCCGAGAAGTTCTCCGGGGACCGCAACAAGCAGAAGAGGGGAAGAAAGAAGTAGATGGCCGAGCTTCAGACACGGCACTTCTCGCTGAACAACCCGGCGGGCGAGGACCAGGGCGACGTGCCGACGCTGCTGCGCCGGCTGGCCGGCACCCTGGAGGAGATGGGCGCGATCGAGATCCGCGACGTCGTCTTCCACAACGACATGGACGACGACGGCGACTCGTGGCCGTTCATGACCGTCTACTACGACGAGGCCGCCCCGGCCTGATCGGGCCGGGGCGCCTGGTTCACCTCAGAGCCGCTCGATGATGGTGACGTTGGCCTGGCCGCCGCCCTCGCACATCGTCTGCAGGCCGTAGCGGCCGCCGGTGCGCTCCAGCTCGTGCAGCAGCTTGGTCATCAGGATCGCGCCCGTGCCGCCCAGCGGGTGGCCCAGGGCGATGGCGCCGCCGTTCGGGTTGACCTTGGCCGGGTCGGCGCCGAGCTCCTTGATCCAGGCCAGCGGCACCGGCGCGAACGCCTCGTTGATCTCCGTCACGTCGATGTCGCCGATCGACAGCCCGGACTTGGCCAGCGCCTTCCGCGTGGCCGGAATGGGCGCGGTCAGCATGTAGACCGGGTCGTCGCCCATCAGCGCGAGCTGGTGGATGCGGGCGCGCGGGGTGAGCCCGTGGTCCTTGACGGCCTGCTCGGAGGCGATCAGCAGCGCGCCGGAGCCGTCGGAGATCTGCGACGACGTGGCGGCGGTGATCTGGCCGCCCTCCTTGAGGGTCTTCAGCCCGGCCAGCTTCTCCAGCGTGGAGTCGGGGCGCGGGCCCTCGTCGTCCTCGACGCCGTTGATCGGCGCGATCTGGTCCTTGAAGTAGCCGTTGGCGATGGCCTTGGCGGCCCGCTGGTGCGACTCGTAGGCGAAGCGCTCCAGCTCGTCGCGCTTGAGCCCCCACTTCTCGCACATCAGCTCGGCGCCGCGGAACTGCGAGATCTCCTGCTTGCCGTAACGCTCGACCCACTTGTCGCCGAACGGGAACGGCATGCCCTTCTCCAGCGCGGCGGTGATCGACGAGCCCATCGGCACGATGCTCATCGACTCGACGCCGGCCGCCACGACGAGATCCTGGGTGCCCGACAGGACGCCCTGGGCCGCGAAGTGGATCGACTGCTGGGACGAGCCGCACTGCCGGTCGATCGTGACACCGGCCGTGGTCTCCGGCAGCCCCGCCGACAGCCAGGCGTTGCGCGCGATGTCCATGCTCTGGGGGCCGAACTGCATGACGCATCCCATGATGACGTCCTCGACCGCCGCCGGGTCCACGCCGGTGCGGTCGATCAGCGCCTTCAGCGTGTGCGCCGCCAGGTCAGTGGGGTGGACGGTGGACAGGCCGCCCTTCTTCTTGCCGACCGGGGTGCGGACCGCCCCGACGATGTACGCCTCTGCCACAGTGCCTCCTGTAAACCGAGCAATATTCGGTTCTTAGGCAGAGGGTACAACAGAACGTCACTCGGTTTCTGCCCTCGCCGGGGGTAGCAATTCCTCCGCCCGATCGATCCGGAACCGCCACCGGTCCACGACCAGCCCGTTCAGCGACTCCGACAGCGACATCGCCAGCGAGCCGAGCTTCAGCTGGTCGTCACCGCGCAACTCGATCGCCGTCAGCTCGGTGGCGAACGGCAGCAGCTCCTGCACGGCGGGCGGCTGACCCTTCTGCGGCACCACCAGCGCCCGCACCCCGCCGGCCGTGAAGACGAACTCCTCCTCCTGCTCGACCTCGCCCTCCAGCAGGTCGATCAGCTCCTCCGCCGCCGGCCTCGCCGGCAGGATCACCGCCGGGCCGCCGGGCCGCGAGTCGTCGGCCGGATCGTCCACCTCGCCCCGGCACACCGCCAGCCCGCCCAGCCGGAACGCCAGCCCCTCGGCCAGGAACCGGTCGAAGTAGTCGAACGGCAGCGGGCCCTCCGCCGACACCCGGCACGCCCAGACCCGCTCCAGCTCCCCGCCGACCAGCTCCGGCTCCGCCTCCACCGGGGCGTGCACCCGTACGTCCACCGCCACGATGTCGTCGCCGTCCTCGCGCGCACCCGGGTCGGCCAGCCGCACCAGCCTCAGCAGCTCGGCGCGCTCAGGCTTGGCGGGCAGTGCCGCCGTGGGGCCAGTACGCAGTCTCCGCTTCGCCATCCAGCCCATAGCGCGCCTCCGCGATCAGCTTCGATAGGAGCTCGTCATCGTCGCGTAGACGATGACGTTGTCGGTGTAGTGACCCGTGTTGCGGTTGTAGACGCCGCCACAGGTGATGAGGTGGAGCTGGGCGTTCTCCTGCGGGCCGTAGACACGCTCGGAGGGGAACGTCTTCTTGCTCGCCTGCTCGATGCCGCCGACGGTGAACACCGCCGTGATGCCGTCCTGGCGCTTGACCTCGATGACGTCGCCGTGGCGGAGCTCGGGCAGGCGGTTGAACACCGCGGGCCGCGTCCGCGTGTCCTTGTGGCCCAGCAGCACCGCCGGGCCCGCCTCGCCGGGGGTCGACATGTTCCGGTACCAGCCGGCCAGGTTGTGGTTGTCGGCCGGCGGCACCTGGATCGTGCCGTCCTTGGCCAGGCCCACGGACCTGATCGGCGCGTTCACGCCCAGCTTCTTGATCACGATCCGCTCGGGCGTGGACGGCAGCATCGCCGGAGCCGCCTGGATCCGCGGCAGCGGCGGCGGCGCGTCGGGCCCCGCCTGGAACATCGCCTGCTCCGGCTGCCCCGACGGCTGCGCCGTCAGGCTCAGCGAGTCGCGCTCGCTCGCCAGGCCGTACTCCTCGGGCGAGCCCAGCACGATCAGCATCCCCGCCACCACCGTCACCACTCCCGCCACCGCGGCGAGCAGCAGCGTGGTCCTCAGGACCTTGCTGCCGTGGTCCTGCGGGGGCGGGCTGCCGTAGGGGTACTGGTTCGCCACGGGTCCATCATCCCTTGGTTACGCCGCGGCGCCGAATCAGCAGCCCCCCGGCCCCGGCCGCCACGATCAGCACCGACCCGACAGCCAGGAACATCCGCCCATCAGGCCCCATCGTCCCCCCGGCCCCGGTGTCCGCCCCTTCCTTGGGCGTCTCCGAACTGCGCGGCGAACTGGTGGTCTTGCTGGGGCTGCTGGTCGGAGTCACGGTCTGGTACACCGTGGTGGTCTTGGTCGGGGTCGGCGTGGAGGTGGTCGTCGGCGTCGACGTGGGAGTGCTGGTCGCCGCAGCGACGGTGAACGTGTACGTCTTGAGGCCGGTGGTGGGTGCCGTGCACTTCACCGTGGGAGCCGTCGCGCTCGTGCCGAAGACGATGTCCCCCGGGGTGATCGTGACGGTACCGGTCGTGGTGGGCTTCACCTTGACGGTTACGGTGGGCAGCGTCGTGAGGCTCTGGCCCGCCGTCGCGGTCAGCGCCGCCTCGCCGATCACCGGGGTGGTCGGCGTTCCCGCACCGCTGGCCTTCAGGCTGGCGAAGATCTTGCTGTTCGCGGGGAAGCCGGCGGCGGGCACCTTCAGCGGGTCACCGGTCGTCTGTACGGTGCCGGTCCAGGTGATGGAGGCGTCCTGATTGGCCTTGGCCCCGGTCGGCATGGTCGGCGTGACCTTGATGTCGACGGTCGCCGGGTAAGCGGCGTCCGTCCCGCCAGTGGTCGACAGGGTGCAGTCGTACTCGATGATGTCCGTCCCCGTGCCACCGCCGTCCGTGCCGACAGTGACGTCCACGCTTGTGGTGCTCGTCGTTTGGCACGTGGTCACGTCTGCGGTGTTCGTGCTGCTCGCCAAGGCCAGCGTCAGGCTGCCCGCCCCGAGGGTGGGCTTCAGCGTCACCTTGCCGCCGGTAGTGGCCGTCACTGTGACGCTGCTGGTGACCTGGAACGTGGGCACGGCGGTCGAACCCGAGGTTACGGTCCCGCCGTTCTTGGCCAGGTCGGCGTGCGTGCCGCCCTCAACAGTGAGCTTTCCGCCCACCTTCACCTGATCGGCGGCGTTCGGGCTCGTCTTCAGCGTCAAGGCGGGGATGGCCCACTTCGCCTCGAAGGTTCCGCTCGCGGTGTCCGGCACCGTCACGGGCACCGTAAGCGAGGTGTTGGTGAAAGGCCCGCCCGAGCACGTGTAGACGATGCTCAGCGTCTTGTCCGCGGCCGCTGACGCGGGGGACGACAACGTGAGGGCTGCCCCGGCGAAGACGACTAACGTGCCTACGATCCCCGAGGCGGAGACTTTGAGGGCGAGGCGGCGCCGCGCCTTGGACGTCAGCACTGTCCTTCTCCGTTTCAGCACAGTCACTACAGGGCGTCCCACGATTCCAGCCGCGGGTTACGGTTGGGTTGAGATCATACGGACTAATCCTGTCAATCTCCTGTAAAAGTCCAAAAAGACCGTATCAGCCCTTCTTCTTGGACAGGGTGGCGTACACGATGATGTTGTCCGTGTAGCTGTGGGCCGCCTTGTTGTAGATCCCGCCGCACGTGATGAGCCTGAGCTGGGCGTTCTTCGTGTCGCCGTACACGCGCTTGGTGGGGAACGTCTTCTTGCCGACCTGCTCGATGCCGCTCACTGTGAAGCGCGTCACCTTGCCGTCGGAGCGGTAGACGTAGATGTGGTCGCCCTTGGACAGCTCGCTCAGACGCTTGAAAACAGCGGCGCCCTTTTTCGTGGCGACGTGCCCGTTGATCACCGATGGGCCGAGCTCGCCGGGCAGCGGGCTCTTGCCGTACCAGCCCGTCAGGTTGGGCTTGCTGAGCGGCGGGGTGGCGAGGGCGCCCTGCTTGGTGAGGCCGACCGTGTTGATCGGGGCGTTGACCTTGATGTCCGGGATGCGGATGCGGGTCGGCCTGACCTTGGTGGTCTTGGTCTTGGTCTTGGCCGGCTTGATGGCCGGGACGACCACCTCCGCGGGCAGGGGCGGGGGCGCGTCGAGGCGGGCCGGGGTGAGGGGGACGTTCTCGCCGCCGGGGCCGACGCCGCGGGGTAGCTCGAACGCGCCCGCGTTCTGATACTGCAGCGTCGCCGGGTCACCGCCCTGCTGGGCGGCCATCGGGACCGGGCCCGAGCCGTCGTCCACCGGCGGGGCCAGCGACAGCAGGCCGACCATGATGGCGCCCACCCCGGCCAGCGACCCGGCGATCAGCAGCGCCGGGGTGGCCTTGGACATCTGCGACTTCAGCTCGCTCATCGGTCCGTTCCTCCGGCGTGTCCGGCGCGGCGCCGCCGTACCAGGAGCCCCCCGGCGGCGCTGCCCATCAGCAGCAGCGAGCCGCCCGCGATCAGCGCGTACGAGCCCGTGCCCTGGTCGGGCGCTTCACCGGTGTCCACGCCGCCCAGCGGGGTGGTGTCCACCTGGGCGGCCTTGTAGTTGGTGGCAGTGGGGCCGGCCGAGGCCGTGGCCGTGGGGGTCGGGGTCTTGCTGCTGCCCGGGACCACGACGCCCACGTGACTGCCGCTCGGCCAGGGGACATGCCGGTTCGGCGGCGTCGTCGTGGCCGTGGGGTCGGGGTCGCCCGTGTTGGTGTTCGTCGGCGTGGGGTCCGGGCTGTTCGGGGGCGTCTCCGAAGGATCGGGCGACGACGTGCCGCCGCCCACGGTGATCTCGACCGTGCCCGGGTTGTTGGTGACCGCGCAGGTGGACTTGTGCTCGGTCGGCGGGTCGATCATCTCGCGCGTGTGCAGCTTGAAGGCGTCCAGGTGGACGTCCTTGCCCTCGTCGATGGCCCTGACCCGGACCACGTGCTCCCCGTAGGGAAGGTCCTTGCGCTCCCAGAGGGAGATGTTGCCCTTGGTCGCGTTGGTCGGGTTGCCGTTGGGGTCCTTGGTCGGGTCCACGATCGCCGAGGCGTCGTCGTCGACGATCACCCTGGCCCGGCCCACGCCCGGCATCTCGCGGCCGATGTACTCGAAGCCCGTGCCCCGGAAGCGGATGACCGCTTCGTCCGTGCGGGTGGAGGTGGTGTGGACGTCCCTGAGGTGGTCGCCGTACTCGGGAGGCGTGAGGCCGCTCGAATGCCACCCGGCGTCGTACTTCACCCGGGGGTCGTCGTTGTTGACGGTGATCTCACCAGCGGGCGGGACGAAGTCGACCGTCATGCCCTGCGGCGTGAGCTTGATGACGCCCTCTTCGGTCATGTGCGCCTCGGAGGACAGTCCTTCGGGGGCGACGAGCGGCTGGTTCGGCTTGAGAGCCGCCTGGTCCTCGCTGCCGTGGGCTTCGAGGGTGCCGTTCCAGGCGCCGTCGAGCTTGACGTTGCCCACGAGCGAGACCCGGGCGCCCTCGGCGTAGTAGTCGGGCGACTTGAACCTCGGCGCGCCCACGTGCTCGACCGACCAGCCGAGCTTGAGCATGCTGCCGACCTGGACCGCCGTCGGGATCTGGACCCGGGCTTTCAGCTTGACCTCGGCCGAACCGGCGATGCCGCCGGTGCACGTGTAGTCGACGACGAGGCTGAACGTACTCGCCTTCGCGGGTATCGCGACGAAGGCGGACGAGGCCGCTATTCCGATCGATGCGGCGATCCACGCATTGCGCCACCGACTCACGGCTAACTCCGATCGCACAGTAAACCGAAGGTAGATCTTAGAGCCGCCACCCCCCACAACACGCCCATCTGCCTTCACTTGTGATGAACCCGTGTCCGCCCGCCAGAATCGTATTCTGGAACGCACCACACCCCCTGCTTGGAGGCGACATGCGGCGAGACCTCTTCGACGAGGAGCACCTGCTTTTCCGGGAGACCGTGCGGGAGTTCATGGCCCGCGTGGTCGTGCCCCATCACGCCCGCTGGGAGAAGGACGGCATCGTGCCCCGCGAGGTCTGGAAGAAGGCCGGGGAGGTCGGCATGTTCGGCTTCTCGGTGCCCGAGGAGTACGGCGGCGCGGGCATCACCGACTTCCGCTACAACGCGGTGATCGTCGAGGAGATCATCCGCAACGGCGCCTCCGGCCTGGGCTTCTCGCTCCACAACGACGTCGTGGCCCCGTACCTGGTGGACCTGACCGACGAGGAGCAGAAGCGGCGCTGGCTGCCCGGCTTCGCGAGCGGCGAGCTGATCACGGCGATCGCGATGACCGAGCCGGGCGCCGGCAGCGACCTGCAGGGGATCAGGACGACGGCGGTCCGCCAGGGCGACCACTACGTGCTGAACGGGCAGAAGACGTTCATCACGAACGGCGTCAACGCCGATCTCGTCGTCGTGGTCGCCAAGACCGACCCGGCGGCCGGGGCCAGAGGGACGACGCTGCTGGTGGTCGAGCGCGGCGCCGAGGGGTTCGGGCACGGCCGCAACCTGGACAAGGTCGGCATGAAGGCGCAGGACACGGCGGAGCTGTTCTTCGAGAACGTCCGGGTGCCTGTCGCCAACCGGCTCGGCCCGGAGGATGGCCAGGGCTTCTTCCAGCTCATGAACAACCTGCCGCAGGAGCGCCTGTCGATCGCGGTGGCGGCGGTGGCGGCGGCGGAGACCGTGCTGGAGCAGACGATCGAGTACTGCAAGGGCCGCCAGGCGTTCGGGCGGAACATCGGCTCCTTCCAGAACACCCGGTTCGTCCTGGCGGAGCTGGCCACCGAGACCGAGATCGCCCGCCACTACGTGGACAAGTGCATCGTGGCGCTCAACGCCGGCGAGCTCACGGTGGTCGACGCGGCCAAGGCCAAGTGGTGGACCACCGAGCTGCAGACCAAGCTCATCGACCGCTGCCTGCAGTTGCACGGCGGCTACGGCTACATGACCGAGTATCCGGTGGCCAAGGCGTGGCTCGACAGCCGCGTGCAGACGATCTACGGCGGCACCACCGAGATCATGAAGGAGATCATCGGCCGCTCCTTCGGCTTTTAGCCCGCCGGCGACGCATACTGGGAACCATGGACAGCGGCCTGATCCTCCTGGTTTTTCTGGCTTTGCTGTTCGCCTGGGGCCTCAACCGGGTGCGCCGGGCGTTCAGGCTCGGCGCGGTGGGCTACGCCGGCATCATGATCGTCTTCGTGCTCGTCATGCTGCTGCTGTGGGGTCAGACGTTCCGCTAGCCTCCAGCAGCACCCGCGCCACCAGCGCCGGGTCGTCACTCATGGGTACGTGCCCGCACCCCTTGAGCAGCTTGACCCGCTGCCCCGACCAGCGGGCGGCGCGCACGGCCTGGCGGCGCGGCAGCAGCCGGTCGTGCTCGCCCCAGGCGATCGTGATGGGCGACTTGGGCGGCGCGGGCGGCATCAGGCCGAGGAACGAGGCCAGCGTCTCGTCGAACCCGGCGGAGTCGGCGAGCGCCTGCGACGCGGCGGTCAGGGCGGTCGGCGTCAGCCGCGACGGATGCGCCACCAGGAGCCCGGCCGACAGCGTGCGGCCGAGCGCGCTCTCGGCCGCCCGGCCCGCCTGCTCCGGCGGCAGCGCGCGGGCCGAGGCGCGGGTCGCGCGCAGCACCGCCTGGCAGTAGAGCAGCTCGGCCCGGGACCAGAACCCGGCGGGCGACAGCGCGGTGGCGCTGCGGGCCGTGCCGCGCGAGGCCAGCTCCAGCGCGATGTAGCCGCCCAGCGAGTTGCCCGCCACGTGCGGCTCCCGTACGCCGAGCAGCGCGCAGAAGGACTCGACGGCGTCGGCGAGCGACTCGGCGGTGTAGGGGACGCCGTCGGGCAACCCCGGCGAACGCCCGAACCCGGGCAGGTCGACGGCGATCACGGTGCGGTCGGCGGCCAGCCGGTCCATGACCGGCAACCAGGCCTGCCAGTGGTGCCCGATGCCGTGGATCAGGATCAGCGGCTCGCCGGAACCCCGGCGCTCGAAGGCCAGCTCCATGCGCGTAAGTGAACCATCAGCGGCTGCGCGTGGGAATCTCGAACCAGACCGCTTTGCCTTCCCTGGTGGGCCGGGACCCCCACCGCTTGGCGAGCTGGTCGACCAGGTAGAGGCCGCGGCCGCCCTCGTCGTTCTCGCCCGCGCTGCGGATCCGCGGCAGGCGCAGGTCCTGGTCGAAGACCTCGACCCAGACCGACTCGCCGCCGCGCCGCAGCCGCAGCGTGAACTCCTTGTCGCCGACCACCTCGTCCTCGAAGCCCGGCATGTCCCAGGACTCCTCGAACGGCAGCGGCGGCCCTTCGACGACCAGCTCGCGGCGCGGCACGCTGGCCGTGGAGGCGTGCAGCACGACGTTGGTGACCACTTCGGAGACCAGCAGGCAGGCCAGCTCGGCCCGCTCCTCAGGCACGTTCCAGCCTTCGAAGGCCTCCGAGGCCATCCGGCGGGCCTCGCCGACCATGATCGGCTGAGCCGGGAACGTACGCTCCTCGACGTCGAGGTCGGCGTCGCTGGAGCGGACCACGAGGATCGCCATGTCGTCGTCGATCTCGCCGGGCACCGCGACGGTGGCGGCGTCGGCGATGCGCTCGACCTCGGCGTCGGCCATCTTGGCGAGCTTCTCGCAGAGCACCCCGAGCGTCTCGGCCTCGGTGGGCATCTCGCCGAGCCGCGCCGGGCGGCGGTCGACCAGGCCGTCGGTGTAGAGGAGCAGCGCCGCGCCGGGCGGCAGCGTGCGCGTCTCCTCCTTGTAGACCAGGTCGGCGTGCAGGCCCTTGGCGCGCACGCCCAGCGGCTGGCCGACCTCCTCGATGTCGAGCTCGACGCACTGGCCGTCGTGCAGCAGCAGCGGCGGGGCGTGACCGGCGTTGGCGAAGGACAACTGCCGCGACCAGGCGTCGTAGACCAGGTATTGGCAGGTGACGATGGGCGGGATGCTCACGTCGGCGCCGTTGTCGTCGCGCTCGGGAGTGGCGATGATGCGGGTCCACTCGTCGAGCCTGGCCAGGATGTCGGCGGGCGACTTGTCGTCCTGGGCGAAGGCCCGCAGCGCGGCTCTGAGCTGGCCCATGATGGCCGCGGCCTTGGCGCCCCGGCCCTCCACGTCGCCGATGACGATGCCGACCCGGCCGGCCGACAGCGGGATCACGTCGTACCAGTCGCCGCCCACCTGGGTCTGGATGCCCTGGCCGTGCGAGGCGAGCGGGGCGGCCGGGTAGTAGCGCACGGCGATCTGCAGGCCGTCGAGCTGCGGCAGCGCCCTGGGCAGCAGATGCTTCTGGAAGGACTCGGCGGTGTGCCGCTCCTCCTCGAACAGCAGCGCGTTGTCGATGGCGAGCGCGACCCGGGTGGCGATGGCGCCGACGAAGTCGCGGTCGAAGGCGTCGTAGTGGGGGCTGCGGCGGTCGGTCAGGTTGGACAGCCCGAGGTACATCAGCCCGAGCGTCTCGCCGCGCACGCACAGCGGGGCGACGATCGCGGAGTTCATGCCGACCTCGCCGCACAGCCGGGCGCTGCCCTCCGAGGGCGCCGGGAAGCTGTTGCCGGCGAAGTCGTCGACCAGGATCGTCTCCTGGCGGCGCATGGCCGCGTCGGCGTAGTGGCCGGCCGGGTAGCGGATCTCGGCGCCGACCGGCTTCCAGGTGCCGGGCGGCGGTGACCAGCCCTGCACGTGCTGGGAGACCCGGCGCACCAGCCGGTCGCCCTCCATCAGCTCGATGAAGCAGTGGTCGGCGAACTGCGGCACCAGCATCTCGGCGACGCGCTTGAGCGTCTCCTCGACGTAGAGCGAGCCCGCCAGCCGCTCGCCGATGCGTTCGAGGAGCCCGAACCGGTCCTTCTCCCGCTCATTGCTGCGCAGCGCCTCGCGGGCGGTGATGACGATGCCCGTCACCGAGCCGGAGGTGTGGCGCAACGGCACCGCCTGGGCGCGCACGTACAGGATGGTCCCGTCGGCGCGCCGCACGTCGAACGTGCCCTCCCAGACGCCGCCCTTGAGCACGTGCTTGGCCAGCTCGATGGCCTGCGGGTGGTCCTTCTCCATGATCCCGAACGACTGGGCCGAGGGGTCGCGGCCCGACGCCCGGGGGCGGCCGAACAGGCGCTCGGCGAACGGGTTCCAGTAAAGGAGATTGCTGAACCTGTCCGTGACGACCACCGCCATCTCGGCATGGTCGAGCACGGACGACGCGGCCAGGTGATCGGCGTCGGGTGACACGTCCCCCCATCGCTTCATCCGGAGACCACTCCTAGGGGACGCATGCGCGAAAAGCGAACCACGGGCGCTCCTGCAACAGTCTTGGCCGGGGGGGAGTGGAGGGGCTCCCTGATGGGATTCAACCAAGCAGCCGCGCGTGCGTCAGCGCCTGGTGACGAAAACGTGCGCGGCAACGTCACGCGGGATCTCCGCGAGAGGGTCGTTCGCGTCACCGTCACCTGTCACCCGCACACCGTCGTCGCTCGCCGCGAGCGTCACCTCGCGTCCGGGTTGTATCCCAACTTGCTTGAGTTTAAGCATCAGAGCGGGATCACTTTGCACTTGTTCGCTAATTCGCCGCACCACCACGGGGACTCCTTGAGCCCCTGCCACCTCCGTCATGGTCGGGAGCATGCTCCCCGATGGCTCGGCGGACTCCTGCGCGCCCAGCTCGGCCAGGCCCGGGATGGGGTTGCCGTGCGGGCACACCGTGGGGTTGTCGAGCAGCTTGACCAGGCGGGTCTCGACCGACTCCGACATCACGTGCTCCCAGCGGCACGCCTCGATGTGCACCTCCTCCCAGGGCAGCCCGATGACGTCGGTCAGCAGGCATTCGGCGAGCCGGTGCTTGCGCATCACCCTGGTGGCCAGGGTGCGGCCGAGCTCGGTCATGGACAGGTGGCGGTCGCCCTCGACGCGGACGAGGCCGTCGCGCTCCATCCGGGCGACGGTCTGGCTCACGGTGGGGCCACTCTGCTGCAGGCGCTCGGCGATGCGCGCCCGGAGGGGGACGATGCCCTCCTCCTCGAGCTCGTAAATCGTACGGAGATACATCTCCGTCGTGTCGATCAGGCCGTGTGCGGTCAAGGCTCCTCCCAACTGCATGCTACGCCGGTCGTAGCGGGACTGAGCCCGTCCGCTTCGGGCACAGGAGTCAGAGGCAAAGCCTATGGGGAGAAACGACCGACGATGTCAAAGGACGGCAACAACTCAGCGGCCCGGTTCCTTCCCGGTCACCTGGATCTGACGTCGCTGCGGGAGGCGGCGGCCCGCTGCGAGGGGTGCGACCTCTACCGCGACGCGACGCGGACGGTGTTCGGCGAGGGGCCGGCCGGGGCCGCGTTCATGCTCGTCGGCGAGCAGCCCGGCGACCAGGAGGACCTGAAGGGGCACCCGTTCGTCGGGCCGGCCGGACGGGTGCTGGACCGGGGGCTGGAGGAGGCCGGGATCGAGCGGGACGACGTCTATCTGACGAACGCGGTCAAGCACTTCTCGTTCACGCCGCGGGGCAAGCGGCGCATCCACCAGAAGCCGACGGCGGCCGAGATCGGGGCCTGCCATCCGTGGCTGGACGCCGAGCTCGCCGTGGTGGAGCCTGAGGTGGTCGTGGTGCTGGGGGCGACGGCGGCGCGGGCGCTGCTCGGGCGGGCGTTCCGGGTGACGCGGCAGCGGGGGGAGCCGGTGCCCCTGGGCGGGGCTACGGCGGTGGCGACCATCCATCCGTCGGCCGTCCTGCGCGCGCCCGACCGGGACTCGGCGTACGAAGGCTTCCTCGCCGACCTCAAGGTGGCCGCCCTTCAGCGGGAGCGGTAGCACCTCGATGTGGCTGCCCTTCAGCGGGAGCGGTAGCACCTCGAAGCGGCCGCCCCTCAGCGGGAGCGGTAGGTTCTGAAGCTCGCCACCGACAGGCCGACGACGAGTACGGCCAGCGCGCAGGCGAGGCCGCCGCCCACCCAGGCGGTGGTGAGGCCGAAGGCGGTGGCCGTGGCTCCGGCGCGGACGTCGCCCAGCCGGGGGCCACCGGCGACCACGACCATGAAGACGCCCTGCATCCGCCCCCGCATCTCGTCCGGCGCGTACAGCTGCAGGATGGACTGCCGCCACACCGAGGAGACGACGTCGGCCGCTCCCCCGACGGCCATGAACAGCAGCACGAGCCAGAGCTGCTGGGCGAGCCCGGCGGCGGCGACCGCCAGCCCCCACACGGCGATGACGAACGTGAGCGCCAGGCCCTGCCGGGTGACGCGGGTGACCCAGCCGGAGAACAGCCCGCCGATCACCGACCCGGCGGCCATGGACGCCACCAGCCAGCCCAGCACGTTGAGGTCGCCGCCGAACCGCAGGTCGACCAGCTCCGGGAAGAGCGCCCTGGGCAGCGCGAACACCATGGCGATGATGTCGACGACGAACGACATCAGCAGCACCGGGCTGGTCACGATGAAGCGCAGCCCCTCGGCCACCGACCGCCAGCCCGGCCGGGACACCTCCCCCTGCGGGGCCAGCGCGGGCAGCCGGAAGGCGGCGTAGAGGCTGGCGGTGAACAGCAGGGCGTCGACCGCGTAGGCGGCCGCGTAGCCGCCGTTGGTGAGCAGGATGCCGCCGATCATCGGTCCGGCGACGGCCCCGATGCTGTAGACGAGGGAGTTGAGCGCGTTGGCCGAGGGCACCAGCTCGGCCGGGAGCAGCCTGGGGATGATCGCGCCCCTGGTGGACGAGCTGATCGCGAAGCCGGCCGCGCCCACGGCCACGGTCGCCAGCAGCACGTACACGTTCGGCACCCCGGCCAGCGCCTGCAGCAGGATGAGCATGGTGCTCGACCAGGCGACCGCGGAGCCGGCGACGAGCAGCTTGCGCCGGTCGACGGCGTCGGCGACGGCCCCGCCCCACAGTCCGAAGATCACCAGCGGGACGAGGTTCGCCAGGCCCAGCATGCCGACCCAGAACGACGAGCCGGTCAGGTCGTAGACCTGCTGGCTGACCGCCACGACGGTGGCGCCCAGGCCGACGTGCGAGACGGCCTGGCCGATCCAGAGCCGCCGGTAGGCGGGCACGGACAGCGGACGGGTGTCCACCAGGTGACGCTTGACGAAATCCCCGAATGTCACTTAAGGCACATTAAGGGGCAAGTCTCTCCAGCTCCCACCCCGGCCGGGTCCGCCGGTAACGCAGCCGGTCGTGCATCCGGTCGAGCTGTCCCTGCCAGAACTCCATCTCCACCGGCGTCACCCGGAAGCCGCCCCAGAAGTCGGGCACCGGCGGCTCCTCCGGCCAGCGCGCCGCCAGTTCCTCGTAGCGCTCGTCCAGCTCCTCCCTGGAGCGCACGACCGCGGACTGCCGCGACGCCCACGCCCCGATGCGCGAGCCGTACGGCCTGGCGTTGAAATAGGCGGCCGACTCCTCGTGCCCCAGTTTCGTCACCGAGCCCTCCACCCGCACCTGACGGCGCAGCGGGTGCCAGGGGAACAGCAGCGAGGCCCGCGGGTTCTCGGCCAGGTCGCGGCCCTTGCGGGACTCGTAGTTGGTGTAGAAGACGAACCCGCGTTCGTCGTAGCCCTTGAGCAGGACGGTCCTGGCGCTCGGCCGGCCTCCGGCGGAGGCGGTGGCGAGCACCATGGCGTTGGGTTCGGGCAGGCCGGCGTCGAGCGCGTCCTGGAACCAGACGGTGAATTGCGCGATCGGATCAGCCGCGACGGCGGCTTCGAGCAGCGGTTCGCCCTCATAGGTCCGGCGAAGCCCCGCCAAGGAGGGCGGGCGCGAGGTGGCATCCACGAGACGGTATTCTCGCGTGCTTGGTGGCAGATCCCACACAGCGCCCCCTACCAGCGGTTATGGCCTACCGGCGGGTCCCGAGACCGAGCACGAGCTGGGAGGGGGTTAAATTGACTGGCCGGTATCTCGACATCAAGGCATTGCCGGAACATGGCAAGAAAGGGAGGCGGCCGAGAATGTCCGACTTCAAACCCGGCCTCGAAGGCGTAGTGGCTTTCGAGACCGAGATCGCGGAACCGGACAAAGAAGGGGGCGCCCTTCGATACCGGGGCGTCGACATCGAGGAGTTGGTCGGCCGCGTGCCCTTCGGGCATGTCTGGGGCCTGCTGGTCGACAACAAGTTCCAGCCGGGCCTGCCCCCGGCGGAGCCGTACCCCATCCCTGTCCATTCCGGTGACATCCGAGTCGACGTGCAGAGCGCGCTGGCCATGCTGGCCCCCGCCTACGGCTTCAAGCCGCTGCTCGACATCAGCGACCAGGAGGCGCGCGATCAGCTCGCCCGTGCCTCCGTGATGGCCCTGTCCTTCGTGGCCCAGTCGGCGCGCGGCCTCGGCCTGCCGATGGTCCCGCAGAGCCGGGTCGACGAGGCCAAGACCATCGTCGAGCGTTTCATGGTCCGCTGGCGCGGTGAGCCTGACCCCAAGCATGTCAAGGCCATCGACGCTTACTGGACCTCCGCCGCCGAGCACGGCATGAACGCCTCCACCTTCACCGCCCGCGTCATCGCCTCCACCGGCGCCGACGTGGCCGCGGCGCTGTCCGGAGCGGTCGGCGCCATGTCGGGCCCGCTGCACGGCGGCGCCCCGGCGCGCGTGCTCCACATGATCGAAGGCGTGGAGCAGCTCGGCGACGCCAAGAAGTACGTGCAGAGCGAGCTCGACAAGGGCAACAGGCTGATGGGCTTCGGCCACCGCGTCTACCGCGCCGAAGACCCTCGGGCCCGCGTGCTGCGCCGCACCGCCAAGGAGCTCGACGCGCCTCGTTACGAGGTCGCCGCGGCCCTTGAGCAGGCGGCGCTGGAGGAGCTGCACGCCCGCAAGCCCGACCGGGTGCTGGCCACCAACGTCGAATACTGGGCCGCGGTGGTCCTGGACTTCGCCGAGGTGCCCTCGCACATGTTCACCTCGATGTTCACCTGCGCGCGCACGGCCGGCTGGGCCGCGCACATCCTGGAGCAGAAGCTCACGGGCAGGCTGGTGCGCCCGAGCGCCAACTACATCGGCCCGGCGTCGCGTCCGCTCAGCGACGTCCCCGGAGCCACCGAGGTCGTCGGCACCATCTGACGTCCTTCCCGGACGGCTCGCCGGCACGACCGGCGGGCCGTTCGTCGTCAGCGGGCGGCGCGCAGCCCGGCGTCCGGGCAGACGGCCCGGCCCGGCTCGACCTCGGTGAGCCTGCCGCACATCCCGGCGAGTGTCAGCTCCTCGCCCACCTGGACGAGCATCACCGGCTTGTCGGCCGACTCGTGCGGGTCCCTGCCTCCGGTGAACTCGATCACCCCGGTGGTCCCGTACTGCGTGCCCATCGTGCTCAGGCCGTACAGGACCGTGCCCTTGTCCGGCAGCGGGCCGGGGGCGGAGCCGATCGCGAGCCCGAGGGCGAGCGCGGCGTCGTGGGCGAGCATCGCGTGCAGCCGCGACGGCTGCGCATCGGCGCCGATCAGCCTGAGGATGCGGCTGATCTGGGCCTTGCCGCCCCGGCCCTCGCCCGCGGAGATGGAGTCCCAGACCTTCTCCCAGGCCAGCGTGACGTAGTGCAGGCGCAGGTTGGGGTGGTCCTTGAGCCGCTGGTGGTTGTCCTGGACGTACTTGGTCACGTCGTCGGAGGCCAGCACCCGGTGGATGCGGGACTGGCTGCACCCTTCGTCGATGCCCTGGACGAAGGTGACGAAGTCATCGCCTCTGCCCGTGTAGTAGATGAGCTGGGGCTCGCCCGCGCAGGCCTTCTTCACCTGAGCCTTGAGCTGCTCGCCCCCCGAGTACGGCAGGCTCGTGACGCCTTCGGCGCCGAAGGCGGCGCGGAAGCCGGCGGCCAGGTTGGCGCTGTAGAGGTCGCCCTCGGTGACGTCCTCCAGCAGCGTCACGTTCGTGGCGGCGGGCAGCTCGCCGGTGCCCGCCCTGACCCACGCCGCCGACGCCCTGGCCTGGCGCTCGTTGTTGGCGGCCAGCCGGAAGAAGTACGGCGCCGGCACCCGCTTGTGTGAGCCGAGCTGGTCCGCGGTGCCGACGGTGACCATGACGGGCAGCCCGGCGGTGTTCAGCACCGCGATGGCCTCCTGGTTGACCGCCCGGCTCTGCGCCATGCCGATCACGCCGACGATCGGCGCGCCCGCCTCCAGCCGGTCCACCACCTGCCGGGCGAGCTCCACGGACTTCCTGAACGCCTTTCCCGGGTTGCCGAGCAGCACGCGCATCTTGGGCCGGGAACCGCTCACGGCGTTGTAGTCCTGCTGGTAGGCGGCGATCCCGTACAACTCGCCCTGCGAGCCGGCCAGCAGGGCGTCCGGCCCGCCCGTCATCGGGCCGATGTAGACGATCTCCACATAGCGTCCGCTCTCGACGGCCTTGACGTTCTCCGCCTGGATGCGGGCGATGGGGGCGGTCAGCCGGCTGTGGAAGACGTAGCCGCCGTCGCTGATGCCGACGCACTCGCCGATCTCGTCCCGCAGCACGTCGGGGGCCTCGCAGTAGGTCCTGGTGGCGTTCCACACGTACAGGCCGGACGCGATCAGCGGCACGACGAGCAGCGCCACCATGATCGTCCAGTAGGCCCGCACCCGCTTGTGCCCCGCCGCCGGCGCCGGCGTCACCACGCGCTGGTTGCCCGCCGTGAGGTCGACGTCCTCGATGACCAGGTACGCCGGCCCGTGCCGGTGACTCACCAGGCGCAGCCACTCGTGGTGGACGTGCTCGCCGGCGTGCTCCTCGCCGGGGCCGCCAGGCAGCCGCACCGTGCGCACGTCGCGCACCAGCGCGGGCGAGTCGGGGCCGGAGGTGACCACGAGCAACGGGTCCCACTGCGCGCTCCGCTCGCGCACCGCGTGCAGGCAGCCGAGGAAGGCCAGGACGGCCGCGTCGGCGGCGGTGACGTCCCTCAGGTAGACGACGCAGTGGTAGGCCCGCGCCCAGGCGGGCCACAGGAACAGCCTGCGGCGCCTGTAAGCCTGCCTGAGGTCCTCCAGGAAGGCGCCGACCAGCAGACGCTCCAGCTCCTCGTCCGTCGCCCTGGCGGCCAGCCTGCTCGCGTACGCGGGCAGCCGCTCCCACGGGGTGCGCTGCTGCGCCTCCTGGTTGCGGAACCAGGCGCTGCGGACGTGGGTGCGGGCCAGCACGGCGGCGTGCCCGGCGGCCACCACGGCGCCGGCCGCGACGGTCAGCCCCCAGGCCAGCAACGTCGTCGCCTGGCCGAGCCAGGTGCCGATCACCGAGGCCGCCGGGATCCAGCCGGTCAGCGACCTGCCCAGGTAGTCGAGCATGACCGCGCGCGGGCGGTCATCGGCGGGGCCGCCCCGGCCCGGCCGGTCCTCGGCCAGCGCCCGCTCCATGTCGGGGATGGCGACCTCGCCGAGCTCGCGCTGCCGTAACACCAGCAGCACGAAGCCGGTGAGCTGGAACCTGATCCTGGGCAGCCCCCGCGGGCCGGTCCGCTCGCCGAGCTTGCCCGCCGCCTGCCGCACCAGGTCGGGGACGCTTGAGCAGGTGACCGGCGAGAAGTACGGCACCGGCTGGTCGTCCGGCACGATCAGCGGCTCCAGGTCGCCCTGGCCCTTCAGGAACACCGACACCTGGGGCAGCGACCGGTCGTGCCGCCACGGGGCCGGTCGCCGGATGAGCCTGGCGAACAGGTGCTGCAAGAACGTGCGGACATCGGCCATGCGTCGCCCCCCTGGCGCTAGCCCCCCGACGTTCGCCTACTTTGCTGACATAGTGCCGCAAATCTCACGGGCCCATCGGCCCGCCCGAGGGTGGCACGTCCGGCAGTCCCGGGCACAGCGGCTCCTTGGCGGGGCCGCGGGCGGCGTCCAGCGTCCCGCAGATGACGACGGGCTCGCTGTGGCTCCTCCCGCCGCCCACCTTCATGATCGCGATGACCTTGCCGATCGGCGCGTGCCGATCCATGGCGCCGAAGTCGACGACCCCGCCGGACCCCTCCCACGCGCTCTCCCCGGCCGTGCGGGAGAGCCGGTAGAGGATGTCGCCCCGGCTGGGCAGCCCGCCCGGCTCCGGTGTCCCCTCCACCCCGGCGGCCCGGTAGGCGGTGGCCGCCGCCTGGTAGATCACGCTGATCGCGTCGTAGCTGAGGATGAGGTTGTCGTCGGCGGCGTCCGGATGCGCGCCGCCGACCAGCCTGCTGACGAACGCGGTCGGCTCGGCCCCGGCGTGCGCCCACAGCGTCCGGTGCGCCAGCGCCATGTAGTGAACCTGCACCTGCCGCATCCCGGCGATCTCGCGGCCGTGGTCGGCCACCACCTTGACGACGTCGTCGCCGGCCAGCACCTTCACCTCGCCGCACGCCTTGCCCTCGACGTCCTTGAGGAAGTCGCGGAACTCCGCCGCGCGCCCCGCGTAGACCAGGACGCCCGGTTTGAGCCGGCACGCCTTGATCGCCGCCGAGGAGATGCCGCCCGCCCGGACGGTGTAGGAGACCCGGTCGAGGACCTCGACGCCGTGCCCGGTCAGCGCCGTCCCGAAGTCGTCGGCCAGGTTGTTCGTGTACTGGTCGGCGGGCGAGCCGTCCTGGACGATGATCGCGGACGGCTTCTTCGCCTTCGCGAGCAGCTCGTCCCGGACGAACCGCGCGCCGAGGGCCGCCTCGCGGAAGTTCGTCGGGGCCACGTGGAAGTAGTACGGCGACGGGTCGCCGGGCCCGCCCGGTTCGGCGGGGTCGCCGATGTGGCCGAGGCTGTCGGCGGTGGCCGTGCTCGCCACCATGGGGATCTTGGCCGCGTGCAGTTCCTCGATCGCCTGGCTGACGCCCTCCACGCTGCGGGGCATGCCGACGACGCCCATCACGTGCGGGTCCTGGCCGACCAGCTCGGTGATCAGCCGCGCCGTCCTGCGGCCGTGCCCGAAGTCGTCGCCGGCGTTCGCGATGAGCACGCGCAGCCGGGGCGTGCTCGACACGGTCCGCTGATACTCCTCGACCGCCGCGAGCTCGGACACCGCCGCCGCCAGCCGGGTGTCGTCCGACCACGCCTTCCTGATCGTGAACTCGCCGAACAGGACGACGCTGACATAGAGCCCCGACGCGGTGGCGTACGCGTTGTTCTGGTCGATCTTCCTGACGAGTTCCCGCACCTCGCCCTCGAACAGGTGCTCAGGCGTGTCGCCGGTGGCGTTGACGATGCCCACGCACTCGTTCCCGGCCCGTTCCGCCCAGCGCAGGCCGCCGCAGTGCGCGTCCCTGTCCACCTGGCTCCAGACGGCCCAGGCCAGCGGCAGGGCCACCAGCAGCCCGATCGCCGTCCAGTAACCGGTGGCCCGCCGGCGGCGCGGCTGCACCGGCCCGTACTTGCCGCCCGGCGGCCCCGCCTCGGCGCGCACGGTCAGCCGCAGGTCCGGGACGCGCAGCCGGGTCGCCTGCCGCCACTGCTCGACCGCCCCGGGCAGCGCGTCCAGCTTCGCGGCGCGCTCCTGCTGCCTGGCCGGCACGGCGGGCACCGCCGCCAGCACCACCATCGGCGGCAGCAGCCCCGTCTCCTCCGTGGTCTCCTCCACGAGCCGCAGGAAGCGCGCGTTGCACCCCGCCGGATCGGCCGCCTCCAGCGCCAGCAGCGCGTACTGGCCCCGCCCCCAGCTCGGCCACGGAATGATCCACTTCTTGTACGCCTCCCGCAGGTCCCGCATCAACGCGTGGACCAGCAGCTGTTCGATCTCCTCCGGTTCGGCGGCCGCCAGCCGCAGCGCGTACTGCGGCAACCGTTCGAACCGGTTCCTGCGCACGTACGGCTGCTTGCCGAACCAGCCGGTGAAGAGCGAACCCCTGATCGACAGCGCGCCCTGCGCGGCGGTGCCGGCCAGCGCCACCAGGGCGCCCAGCAGCCACGGGAGGACGCCGACCAGATCGGTGGAGCCACCGGCCCACCACACGGCCAGCGTCCCGACGGGCACCCACGTCGTCGCGGCCCGCGCCAGGAAGTCGGCCGACGTACGCACACCGCGATCGCCGCCGCGCCTGCCCCTGCGCCACTCCTTCAGCCGCTTCTTGAACTCCTGATAGCCGGTGTGCGTCTGCGGGTCGGGCGGCCAGCCGGCGGCGCCCTTCTGCTCCAGATCACGCTGCTCCCTCGCCCACACCACGAACTGGGCCAGCGGGAACCGCGGCGGCGGCAGCAGCGACCCGCCGCGCGGCATGCCGAGGTCGCCCTGCTCCCCCGCCAGCGCGCGCACCAGCTCCAGGATCGACCCGTGGGCGCCCTCGCGCACCTTGGCCGACGGCACGCAGCCGTGGAACGGCTCGGCGAGCGCCTCGACCGTGGCGAACGCCTCCGGACCGGTCACGAGCACGATGGGCAGCGGCGGGTCCGCGCGCCAGAACGCCGGCCGGCGGATCAGCCCCTCGACAACGCTTCGCACATCGGCCACCTGGACGCTCCTCCAGCCGTGCCCACGCCTGTGTCTCTCGCCCGTACCGCACCCGTCATCCGCCCCGAGAGTGCGATCGTTTCATCCTTTCTCACCATCCGGACCCGGGACCAGGCAATCTCGGCGGCTGGATACCCTTGTCTGGTGGCTGACATCGTGATTCCCGCTGACATCAAGCCCGCCGACGGCCGCTTCGGCTGCGGGCCCTCGAAGGTTCGCACCGAGCAACTGGCCGCGCTCGCCGCCTCCGGCGCGAGCCTCATGGGCACCTCGCACCGCCAGAAGCCGGTCAAGAACCTGGTCGGCCGCGTGCGCTCCGGCCTGGCCGACCTGTTCTCGCTGCCCGAGGGCTACCAGGTCGTGCTCGGCAACGGCGGCACCACCGCCTTCTGGGACATCGCCGCCTTCGGGCTGATCCGCGACCGGTCGCAGCACCTGTCGTTCGGCGAGTTCTCCTCGAAGTTCGCGACCGTGGCCAAGAAGGCCCCGTGGCTGGGCGAGCCCTCGGTGATCAAGTCCGAGGTCGGCACCCACCCCGAGGCCGTCGCCGAGGACGGGATCGACGTCTACGCCCTCACCCACAACGAGACCTCCACCGGTGTGGCCATGCCGATCCGGCGGGTCGGCGGCGACGACGCGCTCGTGCTGGTCGACGCCACCTCCGGCGCCGGCGGCCTGCCCGTCGACGTGTCGGAGACCGACGTCTACTACTTCGCCCCGCAGAAGAGCTTCGCCTCCGACGGCGGCCTGTGGATCGCGCTCATGTCGCCGCGCGCCCTGGCCAGGGTCGAGGAGATCGCGGGCTCGGGCCGCTACGTGCCGGAGTTCTTCAGCCTGCCCGTCGCCGTCGACAACTCGGCCAAGGACCAGACCTACAACACCCCGGCCGTGGCCACCCTGTTCCTGCTGGCCGACCAGCTCGACTGGATGAACGGCAACGGCGGCCTGGCCTGGACCACGGCCCGCACGGCCGACTCGGCCCAGCGCCTCTACACGTGGGCCGACAAGTCCTCCTTCGCCACGCCGTTCGCCGCCCCCGAGTTCCGCTCCCAGGTGGTCGGCACCATCGACTTCGCCGAGAGCGTCGACGCGGCCGAGGTGGCCAAGGTGCTGCGCGCCAACGGCATCGTCGACACCGAGCCCTACCGCAAGCTGGGCCGCAACCAGCTGCGGGTGGCCATGTTCCCGGCCGTCGACCCGGCCGACGTCGAGGCGCTGACCGCCTGCATCGACCACGTGGTCGAGCGCCTCTAGCGCACACCGCGGACCCCGGGCGCCTCCCGGGGTCCGCGACGAAACCGGTCAGACGAGGGGCTTGGGCTGCTGCCTGCGCAGCACCCAGGCCGCGACCACGCCGCCGATGAGCCCGAACAGGTGCCCCTGCCAGGAGATGCCCGGCTGGTTGGGCAGCACGCCCGCCAGGATCGACCAGTAGGCGATGCCGACCCCGATGCCGATGACGATGTCGAGCACCAGCCGGTCGAACAGCCCCCGGGCCAGGATGTAGCCGAAGTAGCCGAACACCAGCCCGCTGGCGCCCACGGTGATCACTCCGGGGCTGGTGAACCAGGTGCCCACGCCGCCGATGACGATGATCAGCAGGCTGGCCAGGAAGAACTTGCCGAGACCGCGCAGCGCCGCCAGGAAGCCGAGGATCAGCAGCGGCAGCGAGTTGGCGATCAGGTGGCCGAAGCCGATGTGCAGGAACGGCGCGAAGAAGATGCCCATCAGCCCCGACGGCTCCCAGCCGACGATGCCGAACCCGTCCAGGGCGCCGAGCATGACGTAGTCGACGATCTCCACTGCCCACATCACCGCGAGCACGCCCACCATCAGCAGGAACGCGGCCAGCGCGCCGGACAGCAGCGCCCCCGCGCCACGCTTGGCGGACTCGAACGGGGACCTCGAATAGTCGCTCATGCGCTCTCCCAGGTGGTCGTCTCCCTTTTTACCGTACGTACGAACCAGCCCGAGTGCGTGAAAAGCCCCCTCCCTGCTCGGGAGGGGGCCGCCTTACTCGCCCTTCCAGCGGGGGGCGCGCTTCTCGGCGAAGGCCGCCGCGCCCTCCATGGCGTCCTTGGACCCGAACACCGGGTTGATGATCGCGCCCTGGCGCTTGAACATCTCCTCCAGCGTCCAGTCCTGCGACTCGATGATCACCTTCTTGGTCGCGGCGAGCGCGAGCGGCGCGTTCGCGGCGATCTTGCGAGCCAGCTCCAGCGCGCCTTCCAGCGCCTGTCCCGGCTCGGTGACCCGGTTGACCAGCCCCAGCTCGTACAGCCGCGAGGCCGGGTAGTGGTCACCGGTCAGCGCCATCTCCATGGCCACGTGGTACGGGATCCGCCTCGGCAGGCGCATGACGCCGCCCGCCCCGGCGACCAGGCCGCGCTTGGGCTCCGGCAGGCCGAACGTGGACTCCGACGAGGCCACGATCACGTCGCACGACAGGGCCATCTCGAAGCCGCCCGCCAGCGCGTAGCCCTCGACGGCCGCGACCAGCGGCTTCTTCGGCGGCGCCTCGGTCAGGCCGCCGAATCCGCGCCCTTCCACGACCGGGAGGTCACCCGTCAGGAACCCCTTCAAGTCCATTCCCGCACAGAAGGTGCCGCCCGCGCCGGTCAGGACGTACGCGGAGATCTCGGGACGGGCGTCGAGCGCGTCCAGCGCCTCCGCGATGCCCCGCGCGACCGCCCCGTTGACCGCGTTGCGCGCCTTGGGACGGTTGATGGTGAGCACGGCGACGCCGCCGGACTCCTCGACGAGCACTTCGTCGGACACGGGCCCTCCTACTTGGGCTGGAAGCGGATGCCGCCGTCGAAGCGGACGACCTCGGCGTTCATGTAGTCGTTCTCCACCAGCGAGCGCACCAGGTGGGCGAACTCACCGGCGCGGCCCATGCGCTTGGGGAACACGACCGGCGCCACCAGCTTGGCCTTGAAGTCGTCGGCATTGGCCGAGAAGCCGTAGATGGGGGTGTCGATGATGCCCGGGCAGATCGTGTTCACCCGTACGCCGATGGCCGCCAGGTCACGGGCCGCCGGCACGGTCATGCCGACGATGCCGCCCTTGGAGGCGCTGTAGGCGAGCTGACCGGTCTGCCCCTCCAGCGCGGCCACCGACGCGGTGTTGATCACCACGCCGCGCTGCCCGTCCTCGTCGACCGGCTCGGTCTTCGAGATCGCCGCCGCGCCGATGCGCATGAGGTTGAACGTGCCGATCAGGTTGACCTCGATGACCTTGCGGTAGGTCGCCGGGTTGTGCGGCTCGCCGTTGCGGTTGACGGTGCGCTCGGCCCAGCCGATGCCGGCGCTGTTGACCAGCACGCGCAGCGGCTTGCCGGTGGCCACGGCCGCGTCCACGGCGGCCTGCACCTGCTCGTCGTCCGACACGTCGGTCTTCACGAAGACCCCGCCGAGCTCGTCGGCCAGGGCCTTGCCGCGCTCCTCGTTGAGGTCGGCGATGACCACGGTGGCGCCGGCGCCGGCCAGCTCGCGGGCGGTGGCCTCGCCGAGGCCACTGGCACCGCCGGAGATGATTGCTGCGGATCCGTTCACGTCCATAGCACGGACCCTAACCTGGCAACCGAATGAAGTTCTACTCGGGGGCGGTTAAATTCCCCCCACGGCGCTGTCCACGTCCGAATAGACCTTGATCCGCCGGTCGAGCCCGGTCGTGCGCAGGATGCGCGCCACGGGCGCCTGGGGCGCGGCCAGCGACACCCCGCCGCCCTCGCCGGTGGCCAGCCGCCAGGCCTCGATGAGCACCGACAGCCCGCTGGAGTCCATGAACGACAGCTGCTGGAGGTCGAGCACGAGCCTGGCGCTGTCCTGCTTGATCGCGTCGCGCACCTCGTCGCGGAGGAACGGGGCGGTGAACAGGTCGAGCTCCCCCGCAACGGCCACCACCACGGCGTCACCGAGGGCGTGTCGCGCAAGCCGCAGCTTCATTTGGCCCCTCCTCGATGAGCCACTGTACTTCCCCTTGCCCTGATACCGGGCACGCACAAACTACGATCACCCGTATGCATGAGGATGAGTCGGCACTGGGCGTGCGACTGCCCGAGGCCCGCCTCAGCCCGCTGCGAGCCGTGCTGCGCCGGATGGCGATCGCGCTGGCGATGCTGCTGGGCATGTTCGTGCTGGTGGCGCTGGACCTCGACGGCTACCGCGACTCGGCCGACGGGGAGGTCTCGCTGCTGGACGCGCTCTACTACGTGACCGTGTCGATCTCCACGACCGGCTACGGTGACATCACCCCCGTCACGCCGGCGGCCAGGATCGTCAACATCGTCGCCGTCACGCCGCTGCGCATCGCCTTCCTGGTCGTGCTGGTGGGCACCACGCTGGAGGTGCTCACCCGGCGCACCCGCGAGGCCATACTCATCGAACGCTGGAGGGCCAGGTTGCGCGACCACACGGTGATCGTCGGCTACGGCACCAAGGGAAGGGCCGCGAGCCGCACCCTGCTGGAGAACGGCTGCGCCAAGGAGTCCATCGTCGTGGTCGACCCCGACCCGGCCGTCGTCGCCGAGGCCTCGGCCCACGGGTTCACCGGCGTCACCGGCGACGGCAGCCGCAGCTACGTGCTCGAACGCGCCGCGATCAAGCAGGCGCGCGAGGTCATCATCGCCACCCGGCGCGACGACACCACCGCCCTGGTCACGCTCACCGCCCGCAGCCTCAACCCGGGCGCGACGATCGTCGCCGCCGTCCGCGAGGCCGAGAACGACCCTCTGGTACGGCAGAGCGGCGCCGACGTGGTGATCACCTCCTCGGAGGCGGCCGGCCGCATGCTCGGCGTCGCCACCCAGAGCCCGGCGGTCAGCGCGCTCATCGAGGACCTGCTCGTCTACGGCAAGGGCCTGGACCTGTACGAGCGGCCGGTGCGCGCGGACGAGGTCGGCGGCCCGCCGGCGCGCGGCGAGGAGATCGTGGTGGCCGTGGTGCGCGACGGCCGGATGCTGAACTACACCGATCCGCAGGTCTCCGAGCTGCGGGCGGGCGACCGGCTGGTGCTCATCCACGTTCCTGCGCAGCCGGTATAGCGAACCCGTACGGCAGCTCCAGCCGGTGGCGGGCGAGCAGCTCGGCGTCGGCCAGCAGGTCCCGGGTGGGCCCGTCGGCGGCGATCACCCCGTCCGACAGGATGAGCGAGCGCTCGCACAGTTCCAGCGCGTACGGCAGGTCGTGGGTGACCATGAGCACGGTCACGTCGAGCGAGCGCAGGATCTCGGCCAGCTCCCTGCGGGCCGCCGGGTCGAGGTTGGACGACGGCTCGTCGAGCACCAGGATCTCCGGCTCCATCGCCAGCACGGTCGCCACCGCGACCCGGCGGCGCTGGCCGAACGACAGGTGGTGCGGCGGCCGGTCGGCTGCCTCCAGCATGCCCACGCGCTCCAGCGCGCTCTTGACCACGGCCTCCAGCTCCTCGCCGCGCAGCCCGGAGTTGGCCGGGCCGAACGCCACGTCGTCGCGCACGGTGGGCATGAAGAGCTGGTCGTCGGGGTCCTGGAAGACCAGGCCGACGCGCTGCCTGATCTCCTTGAGCGTGTCGCGGCGCACCGGCGTGCCGGCCACCGTCACCGTGCCGTGCCCGGCCGTCAGGATGCCGTTGAGGTGCATGACGAGCGTGGTCTTGCCGGCGCCGTTGGGCCCGAGCAGCGCCACCCGCTCGCCGCGCCCGATCGTCAGGTCCACGCCGAACAGGGCCTGAGTCCCGTCGGGGTAGGCGTAGGCGAGGCGGCTGACTTCGAGGGAGTTGAGCATCTGTTCCGTCACAGGGAGAGCCCCAGAACTGCCAGGGCCGCGGCGGGCAGGGCGAGCGCGACCGCCCATTGCGCGGCAGTTGCCGAAATATCGTCAATTATCGGCATCTGGCCGCTGTAGCCGCGGCTGAGCATCGCCAGGTGCACCCGCTCGCCGCGCTCGTACGAGCGGATGAACAGCGCCCCGGCCGAGCGCGCGATCACCGGGAGGTGCCGGAGGTCACGCGCCTGGAACCCCCGCGACTCCCGGGCGATCCGCATCCGCCGCATCTCGTCCATGATCACGTCCAGGTAGCGCAGCATGAACATGGCGATCTGCACCAGCAGCCCCGGCACCCGCAGCCGCTGGGCCCCGAGCAGCACCGCCCGGGGCTCGGTCGTCGCCGCGAGCAGGATCGAGGCGACCACCCCTAGCGTCGCCTTGGCCAGGATGTTCCAGGCCGCCCAGAGCCCCGGCACGCTCAGCGACACCCCGAGCACCACGGTCCGCTCCCCCAGCCCGATGACCGGGATCAGGAACGCGAACAGCATGAACGGCAGCTCTACCACCATGCGCCTCGGCACGAACGCCGGAGGGATCCTGGCCGCGGCCGCCACCCCGGCCAGCAGCAGCGCGTACGCCGCGAAGGCCCAGAGGCGCTCGCGCGGCGTGGCCACCACCACCAGGGCGAAGCCCACGACGGCGAGCAGCTTGCACTGCGCGGGCAGCCGGTGCACCGGCGAGCCGCCAGGCAGGTAGAGCCGATGCGCGTGCCCGGATCCCACCGGCTCTCACCGCCTTCCGCTTCAGACCCGTGTGCGGTCGCGGCCGCGGGCGGCGTAGGCCACGACGCCGGCGACGAGCAGGGTGATGCCGACGCCGATGATCCCCGCGATGCCCACGGGGATGCCGCCCACCTCACCGTAGTCGGCCAGCGCCCAGGTGCCGAACAGGTGCTCGCCCGCCTGCCCGAGGAAGCCCTTGTCGTCGGCCACCGACTCCAGGCCGTCGGGATCCGCCGAGGCGTAGGACGACACCAGCCCGGCCAGCACCAGCGTGACGCCGAGCGCGCCGAGCACGAACGGCGTGCCGCCCTTCGCGGGCGCGGGCCGCTCGGGCTCCTGGGTGATGACGGTCGTGCCGTCCGCGCCGCGCAGCTCCAGCGGCCTGGCCAGACCGCGCGCGCCGTAGACGAGGTCGGGCCGGACGGCCAGCACGGCGCCGACGGTGAGCGCGGTGATCAGGCCCTCGCCGATCCCGATGAGCACGTGCACGCCGCCCATCGCCGCCGCGACCGTGCCGAGGTCGATCGGCGCGGTGCCGCCGACCCAGAACAGCACGGTGAAAACCAGCGCGGAGGCGGGCACCGAGACCAGCGAGGCGACGAACGCGGCGGCGGTCACCCCGCCCCGGCCCGGCGCGACCCTGGTGATCGCCCGGAACAGGCCCCAGCCGACGAGCACGGTCACCAGGCCCATGAGCGTGATGTTGACGCCCAGCGCCGTGAGCCCGCCGTCGGCGAAGAACAGCCCCTGCACGAGCAGGACCACGGCCATGCAGAGCACCCCTGTATAGGGTCCGACGAGTATCGCCGCCAGCGCCCCGCCGAGCAGGTGCCCGCTGGTCCCGGCCGCGACCGGGAAGTTGAGCATCTGCACGGCGAAGATGAAGGCGGCCACCAGTCCGGCCATGGGCGCGGTGCGGTCGTCCAGCTCGCGCCGGGCGCCGCGCAGGCAGACCGCGACCCCGGCCGCGGCCACCACCCCGGCCGATACGGAAACGGCTGCGTTGAAGAAGCCATCGGGAACGTGCACGACCCAGCCTCCGGATGCAGGAGAACAAACGTACCTACTTTAGGTCATCGTCTTGCACCTGCATATGGATGGCATTAGCGCATCATTCTTCGGATCACCGCCCGCGCCGTGAGCTGCCGCACCACCGTGCTGAGCCGTCCCTTCCCGGAGGTCGCGTACGGGCGGACGCTCAGGAGCACGATCCCGCCGAGCCAGCGGCGCGGCGCGGCGATCGCGGCGGCGTCGGTCTCGATCCTGAACCTGGCCGGCGGCCCGCCCAGGTCCAGCTCCAGGTAGGCATCCCAGGTGCCGGGCGGCAGCCTGCCCACCGCCGGGCCGGCCGCGAACCCGCCGCCGGGCAGCACGGTCACCGGTTCGGCGCGCTCGCGGCCGCTGCCGCGCTCCCGCCACACCAGCCGCCGCACGGCCGGCTCCGGCGGCACGCCGCCGGCGACCGCGATCTCGCCGTCGATCAGCAGCCGCCGCCCGAGCGACCACCTGGTCCTGGTGATGCGCACGCTGCCGGGCACCCCGACCACGTATCCGCCGACGTCCACGCTGAGGTTGCCGTTGTCCCGGGTGAAGTACGGCAGCACGGCCGCCCCTCCGACCAGCCGGGGCGCCGGGAGCGTCAGGTCGCCGTCGCGGTCCGCGCCCAGCCGGCCGGTGCGCAGGACGCCCTCGCGCTCGGCCGACACCCGCACGTCCCAGATCCCGGAGCCGAGCGCCGCCACGTCGACCCGGGCGGTGTAGCGGTGACCGGCCGGCTCGACCTCGTGACCGGCCACCGGCTCGGCGACGACCGGCTCGCCGGGCTCGACCAGCTCCGCCCGGACAACGAGTTCGCGCCTGGGGTCGTCCCGGGTGCGCAGGACCAGCGACACGGCGTCGGGGACGCCGATGCCCTCCAGCTCGACCGCCACCGTGATCGCCAGCCGCTCGCCGTCCCAGCACAGCCCGGTCAGCCGCCGCAGGACGGTGGCGCACTCGATGTCGGCCAGCCGCGCCAGCCGGTCCACGTCGCCGAGCGCCGCCAGCCGCTGCCGGTCGGTGCCGGTCAGCCCCCGGTGGACGCCGGGTGTGAGCCACTGATCGCAGAGCGCGGCCACGGCCTGCGCGATCTCCTTGCGCCGCACCTCCCCCGCCTCCAGGAAGGGCGCGCCGAGCTGGGGGAACACATCGATCTTGAAGTGCCGCAGCAGCAGGTGGTCACGCAGCGGCCCCGGCGGGACGTGCCCGGTCATGAGCCGGATCGGGTCGCGGACCATGTACAGCCAGGCGACCGGATCGCGGCTGTCGGGCTGCTGCATGATGCTGCTGCCGTCGGCCCTGGCGACCAGGTGGTAGCAGTCGTAGTCGGCGACCACCGAGATCGTGGCCGCGTGGCAGTAGGCGTGCACGGTGAAGTAGATGTCCTCGCCGACCAGCCGCTCCTCGGGGAACCTGATGTGGTGATGCTCCAGCATCTCCCTGCGGAACAGCTTGAAGCAGCTCAAGCTGTTGTAGACGGCGCTGGCGCCCAGCTCGGCCCGGTCGGCGTTGTGGTGGAACATCGACGCGGGGGCCCGCCGCCCGTGCCCGACGATCTTGCCGAGCACGATGTCGGAGCCGTTCGCGTCGGCCACGGCCACCATGCGCTCCAGCGCCTCGGGGCCGAGGTAGTCGTCGGCGTCGAGGAAGAACACGTAACGGCCGCCCGCGTGGTCGAGCCCGACGTTGCGCGGCCGGCCGGGGCCGCCCGAGCCTTCCAGGCGGATCACCTTGACGCAGTCGCGGTGGTATTCGGCGTAGAGGCCGAGGAGCTCGGTGGTGCCGTCGGTGGATCCGTCGTCGACGACCACGATCTCCGTGACGACCCGCTGGACGAGCGCCGAGGTGAGACACCGGTCCAGATAGGTCCGGCAGTCCCGGGCAGGGATCACGATGCTCACGTCCACGCTCACGTCCACCGTGTCGTCCGCCGTGTCGTCCTTCATGGCCACCGCCCGCCCACACCCGGGGTATCACCGTCCGCACCCGTCACGCATCAGTATGTGACGACCGTGCCGGGCGGCGTGGCGGATCAGCGGTCTTGGTCCGCCGGATTTGGTGAGCTGGGTGATACATCGCATTTCCTCAATAAACCCAGGTAAGACGACTAAGCGTCGTATTCAACCCCCACCGAATCGGCTTCAGGGAAGCTGTTATCCCCCTCGGGAGAAGAGAAGTCCACCGGGGACACACACCCGTACCTCCGAAATCCCTCGGTGATCCACGGATCGCGGTTGCGCGTCTACAGTGAGGCAACCTTTGACGGTGGAGGTGGCGGGTATGGAAACAGATCTCCGGCGGACGGCGAGCAACGGGTCGGCCGTGCACACGGCCGAGTTCATCGTTTCCTCAGCGCGGCTGGGCGAGCTCTTCGAGTGCTCCGCACTGCTGCGCCGGACCCGGCAGCGGGCCGAGCAGATCGTCGAGGAGGCCGGCGAACTGCTGGCCGAGGCGCTACGCGAGGGCGACACCGGCCGGGCGCAGCGGCTCGGCGAACAACTCGAAGAGGCACGGCGCTCCTACGCCAAGGTGCTGAACGCGTACATGATCCTGTCGCGCAGGATCAGCGACGAGCGTCAGGAGATCCTTCAGGCGCAGATAGAACGCGACAGGCACGCGGACTTGTCGGGCGCCGCCTGATTTCTCGTCAGAGATATCCATTTATAGACTTGTGTGAACCTTTGTGACTTGGGGGGCGTCCATAGTTCAAGGAGGCCCGCCATGCGCGTCCTTGACGACCTCGCGACGCTCGATCTGGACGAGTTCCGGCTGGAGCTCATGGTGATCGCGGCGCTGCACGACGAGGCAGAGCGGCTCGCCGCCGAATGAACGGGCTCCAGCTCCCCGGGCCGCCCCCGGGGAGCTGGAGCAGGGGGATCCGTCACGGATCGAGGTCCGGCCATTCGGTCTCGGTGTCGAGCAGCCGCTCCACGAGCTGACGCCGCTGCTCGGGCGTGAGGCGCACCGGCCACACGGCGGGCAGCATCAGCACATCGCCGTTGGACATGCCGACGAGGTTCACGGGAAATGATGGGGAGGGGGTCACAGTGGCGCCATTCTGGCACGTCAGAGGGGCGCACGAGCCTTATTCGCATCCACTTTCCCGGCTGGCACTCCAGGCCGGGCGGATATTTCACGATGTGTCGGGCTAGGAAGTCTTGCTGCGAGCTCTGAACGCCGCGGTCTTCACTCGGTTCTGGCAAGGAGTGGAGCAGAACCGGCGGGTCCCGTTGCGCGAGACGTCCACGTAGACCCGGTCGCAGTGCGGCGCCGTGCACACCCCCAGCCGGTCGTGGAACTCGCTCCCCAGCACCAGCGCCAGCCCGGTCGCGCAGCTCGCCGCCCAGTCGCCCGCCATCGTCCCGCCGGGGCCGTGGAAGTGCAGGTGCCACGGCTCCCCGTCGTGCCGCTGGAGCATCGGCCTGGCCCGCGTCTCCTCCAGCAGGTCGTTGACGCGCAGCGCCGCCGCGTCCACGTCGCCCGTCGCGACGGCCTCGAAGACCTCCCGCAGCCGCAGCGCGACCGTGACCAGCTCGGCCGCCTCGGCCTCGGTCGCGGGGCGGTGGCTCGGATAGCCGTCGCGCAGCCCCTCGGTGGCCGCGGCGGCCGTGTCGGCGGGCGGCGGCGCGGGCCGGCCACGCCGCTCGCCGGGGGTCAGGCTGTTGACCAGCCCGACGGCGACCCGGACGACTCCGTCCGTGTGACTGTTGAAGTTCAATTGACCAGTTACACCTTTACGCTCTAGTCTGTGACTGCTGAAAGCATAAACGACAGTCACAAGGGAGACCTACTGTGCTCACCCACGATGCCGCACTCGCCTGGCTCGCGCGCTGGGACCGCCAGCAGGAGGGCTACCTGCCCGACCGTGAAGAGCGGTTCACCGCGCTGATCGACGCGGTGGAGGCGCTGGACAGGCCCGACCCGCTGGTGATCGACCTCGGTTGCGGCCCGGGTTCGCTGGCCGCCCGGCTGCTCGAACGGCTGCCCAAGGCCCGGGTGGTCGCGGTGGACGCCGACCCGCTGCTGCTCGGGCTCGGCCGCGCCGCGTACCCGCACCTGACGTTCGTGGCCACCGACCTGCGCACGCCCGGCTGGACGGCCACGCTCGGCCTGGACCGCCCCGCCGACGCGGCGGTGAGCACCACCGCACTGCACTGGATCGCCCCGCCGGAGCTGAGCGCCATGTACGCCGAGCTGGCGGGCGTGCTGCGGCCAGGCGGCCTCCTGCTCAACGGCGACCACCTGGACTCCGACGACGCCACCCCCGGCCTGGCCCGCCTCGAACGCGCCATCCACGACAAGCAGACCGAGCGCGTCTTCGCCGGCGGCCATCCCGAGGACTGGCGCACCTGGTGGGACGCGGTCGCCGCCGACCCCGACCTGAGCGCGCTCAACGCCGAGCGGACCACCGCCGGAGCGGGGCACGACGGCTCGGAGTCCAACCTGCTCACCCACCACGTGACGGCGCTGCGCGAGGCCGGCTTCAGCGAGACCGGCACCCTGTGGCAGCGCGGCAACAACCGCCTGCTCTGCGCCATTCGGTAGCGTGATCGTCTGGCGCTCGGTGGCGCTCGGTGGCGCTCGGTGGCGCTCGGTGGCGCTCGTCAACCTCGCCGGCCCGAGCGCCTACTTCTCCTTCGGCAGCAAGCGCCGCCCCTCCGGGCCGGGATCGACGGCTGAGGAGCCGGTGCGCATCCGGTAGAGGCCCCACAGTGCCTCCGCCGCCCCGAGCACCATCATCACCACGCCGATCTTCGACGGGGTGAACACCACGATCTCGACGTCGAGCCCGAACTGCCACAGCAGCAGCCCACCGGCGAAGACGGCGAGGCCGGTGAACAGGTTCTTGCGGCCGGGTGCCATGACAGCCTCATTTCGATCATTCCAGATGAGGTCTCCCACGCTATGGACTCCCCGGCCCGCGGGCTTCCTGCGGGCTGAGGAGATCGGCCTACATCTTTCGTCGCAGGAACGCGAGCACCCGCTCGGTGAGCAGCGCTGTCGCGTCGGCGTCGTAGGAGGGCAGGCCGCTGTCGGCGAACAGGTGCCGGTCGCCCGGGTAGAGGAACAGCTCCGCCCCGAGCGCCTTGGCCGCGTCGAGGTCGCCCTCGCCCGCGAAGAACGGGTCGGCGTCCATCCCGTGCACCTGGACCGGCACCTCGCCGGGCCACCCGTCGCCCGGCAGGCAGGCTTCGAACAGCAGCGCGCCCTGCGCCCCCGGCCGGGTCCGGGCCAGCGTCTGCGCCGGCACCACCCCCAGGGAGAACCCGGCATAGACCAGCTGTCCGGTCAACCCCTCGGCGGCGGCCCGCCCGCGCTCCACGAGCGTGCCGAACCCGATCTCCTGCGCGTGACCGGCGCCCTCCTCCAGGTCGTCGAAGACGCGCCCCTCGTACAGGTCGGGCACGTGCACGGTGTGCCCGGCCTCCCGCAGCACGCCGGCGAAGGCGAGCACCCCCGGCGTCAGCCCGAGCGCGTGATGGAACAGCAGCACGTCAGTCATGCCGCCCAGCATGTCCTACGGCTCCGACAATCCACCGGCGACGACCTTGCCCGCGGCGCGTCCCTGCTCCTGATACCTGACCGCCTCCGGGATCTCCTCGAACCGGAAGCGCCGGTCGATCACCACTCTGAGCTCGCCGCTCTCGACGAACCCGGCCAGCGTCCGCAGGTTCGCGCCCATCTCCCGGCATCCGACCACGTCCACGAGCGCCACCCGCTGCGAGACGAACGGCGCCACCGCCAGCAGCGCGAACATGCGCCCGGCCGGCTGCACCCACCGCCCGCCCGGCCCGCCGACCAGCGCGTGGATCCCCTTGCGGGTCAGCGCCCTGCGGCACTCGGCGCCGGTCCGGCCGCCCGCGTTGTCCACCAGCAGGTCGTAGCGTCCCTCGTGGCCGGTGAAGTCCTCCTTGGTGCGGTCGAGGACCTCGTCCGCGCCGAGCGACCGGACCAGCTCCAGGTTCCGCGGCCCGCACACGCCGGTGACGTGCGCGCCGTACGCCTTGGCGAGCTGCACCGCGAACGTGCCCACGCCGCCCGACGCGCCGTTGACCAGCACCCGCTGGCCCGCCCGCACGCGGCCGACGTCGCGCAAGGCCAGCAGCGCGGTCCCGGCGGCCAGCGGCAGCGCCGCCGCCTCCTCGTACGACAGCCCGCGGGGCATCGGCGCGAGCTCGTTCTCCGGTACGCACACGTACTCGCCGAAGCCGCCCTGCTTGGGCATCGCGAACACGTCGTCGCCGGGCCGGAAGCCGGTCACGCCGGGGCCGATCGCCTCGACCTGCCCGGCCACGTCGGCGCCGAGCACTGTGATCTTCGGTCCGCGCAGCCCCAGGGGGCCGGGCATGAGCCGGGAGATGTACGGCTCCCCGCGCATGAGGTGCCAGTCGTAGGGCTGGACGGAGGTGGCGCGCACCCGGACCAGCACTTCTCCGTTACCCGGCACCGGGGTGGGGAGCTCGGTCAGCTCCAGGGCGTCGGGCGATCCGTACGAGCGTAAGACGTATGCCTTCATGTCCCACAGTGTGCGCGGGGGCCGCGAGGCCGCTCAACGGCCGAAAGAACGACGGGTTCGTCAGCCGATCGGCCGGTTTCCCGCCCGGTTGGTCTCGTACGCCCACATGGCGATCTCGACGCGGTTGCGCACCCCGAGCTTGATCATCAGGTGCGCGACATGGCTCTTCACCGTGCTGAGCGAGATGCGCATCTCGTCGGCGATCTCGCTGTTGGTGCGCCCGCGCGCCACGGCGGCCAGGATCTCCTCCTCCCTGTCGGTGAGCGGCTCGGCGGGCGGCGCCGGCCGGGCCGCGCCGGCGAAGGCGGCCAGCAGTCGCACGGTGACGCTCGGCGCGATGAGCGCGTCGCCGCCCGCCGCCGCCCGGACGGCCTGCGTGAGCAGCTCGGTCCCCGCGTCCTTGAGCAGGAAGCCCCGCGCGCCCGCCCTGAGCGCGGCGTGCACGTACTCGTCCAGGTCGAACGTGGTGATGACGACGACGGCGAGCGGGTCGGCGACGTCCGGCCCGGCGAGCGAGCGGGTCGCCTCGATGCCGTCGAGGTAGGGCATCCGGATGTCGAACAGGCACACGTCGGGCCGCAGCCGCCGCGCCAGCTCCACGGCCCGCCGCCCGTCGGCCGCCTCGCCGACGACCTCGATGCCGGGCTGGGCGTCGAGGATCATGCGGAGCCCGGTGCGAGTGATCTCCTGGTCGTCGGCGACCAGCACCCGGATGCTCACGTGGCCGCCCCGGTACGCGGCAGCACCGCCGACACCGTCCAGCCGCCCTCACCCGGCCCCGCCTGGAAGCCTCCGCCGAGCAGTTCGGCGCGTTCCATCATGCCGAGCAGCCCGTAGCCGGGTGTCGCCGCCGGCCCCGCGTCACCGTCGTCGTTCACCCACAGGCGCACCGACGTGTTCTCGCCGGTGACCCGGATCGTGATCCTGGAGGCGTTCCTGGCGTGCCGCCGGGCGTTGGTGACCGATTCCTGGGCGATCCGGTAGATCGCCGCCGTGGTGGACGGGTGCAGGTCGTCGAGATCGCCCATCAGCTCCACTTCCACGCGCGCCCCGCTCCGTACGTCTCCGGCCAGCCGTTCGAGGTCGGCAAGATGGCCGGTGGGCTGCGCCTCGCCTGACTCGTCCCGGCGCAGGACCCGGACCATGGCGCGCATCTCCTGGAGCGTCCGCGACGCCTCCGCCTCGATCACCCGCAGCGATTCGGCCGCCGCGTCCGGCGTGCCCGTCGCCAGGCCCGCCTGCGCCCTGATCGCCATGGCCGACACGTGATGGGCGACGGTGTCGTGCAGGTCGCGGGCCAGCCGCTCCCGTTCGAGCAGCTTCACCCGGTCGAGCTCACGCACGCGCACCACCGCCCGGTAGCGGAAGGCCACGCCGAGCGCCACTGCCGCCAGCATCAGTGAGAACGCCCCCACCGCGTCGGCGACCGGCGTCCGCGCCGGCACCGTCGAGAACCCGATCGACACCAGCATCACCACCAGCCCCGCCGCGGCCTCCCGCCCGGACCCCCACCGCACCAGCGCGTACGGCAGCAGCAGCAGACAGGCCATCGTGTACAGGGACGGATCGCCACCGACCACCAGCGGCGCCAGCCCGGTGACACCGAACGCGATCACCAGCATCAGCAGCGGCCGGGTCCGCCGCCACAGCAGCGTCAGCACCAGCCCGATCGTGACCACGACCGACACGGCCCGCCATTGCAGGTCCGGCCGCAGCAGCCCTTCGAGCAGCGCGACCGGCGCGAGCACCCCCACGAGCACCCAGTCCCGCCACACCCGCCGCGGCGGGTCGACAGGACGCGGCTCGTCCCACACGGAACGACGCACCCCGCCATCGTACGGACGAGCGGCGGTCCCCGACAGTGCCGGGGGGCGTCAGAGCTTGCCGAGCGCGCGGGCCAGGGCGGTGGCCGTCCTCGCGATGGTCCGGTTGTCGGTGGCGAGGCCCGGCGTCCGGTTCGTGTAGATCGCCATGACGATGGGGGCCGCCCCCTTGCCGGGCCAGATGACGGCGATGTCGTTCCCGCCGCCGAACCCGTCGGAGTTGGTGCCGGTCTTGTCGCCGATCGTCCAATTCCTGGGCAGTCCCGCCCGGATGCGCTCGGCGCCGGTCTTGCTGGCCAGCAGCCAGGCGTTGAGCTGGTCCCGGTCCTTGGCGTGCAGCGCGTTGCCCGTCGTGAGCGCGCGCAGGTCTGCGGCGATGGCCGCGGGTGTCGTGGTGTCGCGCTTCTCCTTGGGGGTCCAGTCGTTCAGCTCGGGGTGCCGGCGGTCCATCCTGGAGACCGAGTCCTTCAGCGCGCGGAAGTACCGCGTCAGCCCGGCGGGCCCGCCGATCTGCTTGAGCAGCAGGTTGGACGCGGTGCCGTCGCTCTGGGTGACGGCCGCCTCGCAGAGCTGGGAGACGGTCAGGCCGTCCTTGAGGTGCTTCTCGGTGACCGGCGAGTTCGGCTTCATGTCGGCGGCCGTCCACTTGACGACCTTGCCCATCAGCCCCGGCCGTGAGGTGCGCGCCCGCTGCAGCACGGCCGCGCAGAGCGGCGCCTTGAACGTGGACAGCATCGCGAAACGCTCGTGCGCCCGGTACGTGACCGTCCTGCCGGTGGCCGTGTCGATGGCGTACGCGCCGATGCGGCCCTTGAAGGACACCTCCAGCTTGCGTAGTTCCTTGGCCACCTGGCCGGTCTCCGCCGAGGCCGTGCCCGTGACCCCGCCGCTCACCAGGGAGATCGCCAGTGCGGCCACAAGGCGGCGGGCATGGAGGTATCGCATGTCACATCCTCGTGTGTCGTCCGTCAGAGCTGGAGCAAAGCAGATGTGATCAGGCGGCGTCTAATAGCGATATCCAGCATCGACCGATAGCGATTCACGTATGGCGGCTGGTCAGGTGCCGTTCCTCGGCGGGCTGGCCGGCCACCCGTTGCGCGCCCACGTACGCGGCCCCCCGCACGTCGCTCAGCCAGCCCGCCGGGCGCAAACCCGGAATGGGATGCCGGACGGGGTTGAACCGCGTCGGCCGCTCGGCGTCCGTCCGCGCCGGACCGGTCAGCTCGACCTGCCCGAACACCCTCCACGGCCCCGACGGAGCCGCGACCAGGAGATCGAACAGCAGCGGCCCGCCCACCACGGCATCGGCCAGCACGTCGAACCGGGCGGGGAGCCGCCGTCCCGCCCGGGGCAGCGCCCCGAGCAGCACCCGCCGGCCGCCCACCTCGTACGGGAACAGCGAGCCGTAGACCCCAGGCGCCCACGCGGTGGCCGGCCGGAGCAGGCGGCGGCCCAGCACGGTGTGACCGGTGCCGGCCAGGAGCAGCTCGGGCGTGGCGGCCGCCTGCTCCCACCGGAGGGCGATCCCCAGGATGTCGGGCACCGGCGGCGGCAGCCCGACGGACCGGGAAAGCCGGGCGATCCCCGCCAGATCCATCCGCCGGTCCAGGAAATCCGCCCCCCACTCCCGGCCGGTGCCGTGCAGGCGCAGCCGCGCGTCGAGGACGAGCCCGGCGGGATGCAGCGGGCGTCCCCGCCGCAGCCGCGCCGCGAGGTCGAAGGTGGCGGCCAGCCCTGACCGTACGACGGAAGTCAACATGCGACCGCTGCTACCCGGGCCGACCGAGCGGAATCTCACGGCCACGGAAAGCCGGCCGGGTTCCGGCCCGTGTGAAGGCGCGGACAAGACGGCACGTCTGAGGTTGACTGGGACAAAAGCACTGTCTCGCCCCGGAATCGACTTCATGGTGACTTCATGGTGAAACGAGTCCTGCTTTCCCTTCTCCTGGTCATGGCCGTCCCGGCCGCCCTGCCGTCCGCCGCCGGCGCCCGGACGCCCTCGGTCATCTTCGACACCGACATGGACTTCGACGACGCCGCCACCCTCGCCTACCTCTCACAGGAGCACAAAGCCGGTCGCATCGACCTACGCGCCATCACGGTGACCAACGACGGCGCCGGGTTACCCGGCAGGGCGATCCGGCACGCCAGATGCCTGGCCGAGCGCCTGGGCCTGCCCGACGTCGAGATCGCCGACCGGACGGGGACGGCGCCCAACACCTTCCCCGCCGAGCTGCGGCAGCTCTTCGACCGGGTGCTCACCTCGGCCACCCCCGGATGCGCCGGCGACGAGAGCCCGGCCAGGCTGAGCGCCTCCCAGCTCATCAGGAAGACGCTGCGCGCCGACCCGTCGACCCAGATCATCGCCACCGGTCCGCTCGGCAACGTGGCCGCCGCCCTGCCCGCCTCCGCCTCCCGGCTGACCACGATGGGCGGCGCCGTCCGCGTGCCGGGGAACCTGTGCTGCGGCACGCCGCCGGAGTTCGACGGGACGCAGGAGTTCAACTACTGGCTCGACCCCGCCGCCGCGCGGCACGCGCTCACCCGCAGCCGGGGCGGCGTGCGCATGGTGTCGCTGGACGCCGCCAACGCGGTGCTCATCACCGACGCCTTCCTCGACCGGCTGCGCGCCGACCACCGCACCCCGGCGGCCGCCACCGTCCTGGAGATCGCCACCCATCCCGAGGTCGCGCCGCTGATCGCGGCCGGGCTGCTCTACTGGTGGGACCCGCTCGCCGCGATGAGCGCCATCCACCCGGGTCACGTCCGCTTCGCCACGGGCCGCGTCGACGTGGTGCCTGACGGGCCTTCGGCCGGCCGCACGATCCTGTCGCCCGCCGGACGCCTGCTCCGGTACGGTGTCGCCGCCGACACCGCCGCCTTCGAAGAACGCTTCCTCACGACCCTGAACAGAAGCAGGTGATCATGACACGCAGTCTTCGCCCAGGCGATCCCGGGTACGACGCCGCACGCATGGTGTGGAACGCGATGGTCGACCGCAAACCAGCCCTGATCATCCGATGCGCCACGGCCGCGCACGTGATCGAGGCGATCCGGCACGGGCGCGACGCCGGGCTGGAGATCGGCGTGCGCTGCGGCGGGCACAGCGTGCTCGGCCTGCCGGTCACCGACGGCGGGCTGCTGATCGACCTGGCGCCCATGGGCGCGGCCCGCGTCGACCCGGAAACCCGCCGGGCGCGCGTCGGCGGCGGCGCCCTGCTCGGCGCGCTCGACGTCGCGGCCCAGCGCTACGGCCTGACCACCACCGCGGGCAACGTCTCGCACACCGGCGTCGGCGGCCTGACACTCGGCGGCGGCGTCGGCTGGCTGGCCCGCGCATACGGCCTGACCTGCGACAACGTCATCTCGTACGAGGTCGTCACGGCCACCGGTGAGCTGGTCAGGGCCGACCGGACCGAGCACCCCGAGCTGTTCTGGGGCCTGTGCGGCGGCGGCGGGAACTTCGGCGTCGTCACCGAGTTCGAGTTCCGCCTGCACCCGGTGGGGACCCGGGCGCTGGAGGTCGAGTTCGTGCACGAACTCGACGACGCGGCCGAGGCGCTGCGCGGCTGGCGCGACCTCCTGGCCGAGGCGCCCCGCCTGGCGACACCCGTCGCGCGGGTCACCGAACGCGACAACCGCCCGGTGGCGACGATCGGGTTCGTCTGGGTGGGCGATCCCGCCGAAGGCCGGAAGCTGCTTTCCGCGTACAGGTCGATCGGCAGGCCGGTCGCGGAACACGTACGGGAGCTGAGTTACCTCGCCCTCCAGACGGCCGGCGACGACGCCGAGGGCCATGCCTTCCGCCGCTACTGGAAGGGCCACTACCTCCGCCGGCTGACCGACGAGGCGATCGAGGCGTTCCTGGACCGGGGCGACGGCACGTACCCGGCGGCGCGGCTGACCCTGAACGGCGGCGCGATCGGCGACGTGCCGGACGAGGACACGGCGTACAGCCACCGCGACGCGCAGATCGAGTTCAACACGTCGGCGGGCTGGACGGACCCCGCCGACGACCACGCGCGGATGACCGCCGCCCGCAAGTACGCCGCGGGCGTCGAGCCCTTCGCGAGCGGCGCGTACGTGAACGCGCTGTCCGACGAGGGAGCCTCGGGCGTGCACCGCGCCTACACGCCGGCGAAGCTGGCGCGGCTGAGGGAGCTGAAGCGCACGTACGACCCGGACAACGTGTTCCACCTGAACGAGAACATCCGGCCCTGACCTCATGAAAGTATCGGCAGGGTGTCACAAACCGCCCGGCGTCTGCTGATCGTGCACCACACCGCCTCGCCCGCGCTGCAGGAGCTCTTCGAGGCGGTGCGGCGCGGCGCCACCACCGACGAGATCGAGGGCGTCGAGGTGGTCACCCGCGCCGCGCTGCACGCCACCGCCGTCGACGTGTTCCGGTCGGACGGCATCGTCCTCGGCACACCGGTCAACATCGGCTACATGAGCGGAGCGCTCAAGCACTTCTTCGACACGATCTACTACCCCTGCCTGGAGGAGACCCGGCGCCTGCCGTACGCGCTGTACGTGCACGGCAACAACGACACGGCCGGAGCGGTCCGCGCGGTGGAGTCGATCACCACCGGGCTCGGCTGGGAACGGGCGCACCGCCCGGTGACGGTCATCGGCGCTCCGGGCAAGGACGACCTGGAATCCTGCTGGGAACTCGGCGCCACCCTCGCCGCCACGCTCAGCGACCCGGGTTAGGAGTCGCCCCGTTGCCAGGTGTCGAAGTTCGTCGTGGACTGCTGATCCATGAAGTGTTTGAGCTGCTTGACCCTGTCCACGCAGTCAGGGCAGAGGTGTCGCTCGACCGATCTGGCCCTGGCCTCCGGGGTCGGCTCACGGAAGGCGCCGGACACCGTCATGCCCAGCGGGAGGTTGGTCTCGGGGTCCATCCTGAACGTCATGACCGTCGCCGGGGTGAAGCTGAAGGTGCGCTTGCACATGTGACATCCGCCGATGGTCGTGATCTGCTCGTCCGCCATAGAGCGTCGCCTCCTTCATCGCACCGTACAACGACCGCCCGCATCTCATCGCAGGAGGACGCAAGTTGACCAGCGAAGTCTGGGATCCCTTCGGCACGTTGCACCGCGCACTGTGGATCGGCGGCGGCCAGTGGGCCGGGAAGTCGACCGTGGCCCGGCTCCTGGCCGTCCAATACCGCGTCACCGTCTATCACTACGACTACCACGACGCGCGCGGTCACAACGATCGCCGGATCGCCCGCCGCGTCGGCCTCGGCGAACCCGCCACCGAGCCCGACCCGGACAGTGTGTGGGTCCACACGCCCCCGGAAGAGATGGCCGCCGAGACCCTGGCAGGATTCCCGCACCGGTTCGAATGGGCCCTGGACGACCTGCGCGCGCTCGTCTCCGGCCACCCGATCATCGCCGAGGGCTGGGGGCTGCGCCCCGAGCTCGTCGCCCCCGTCATCGACTCACCGCGCCGGATGGTCGTCATGGTGCCCACGCCGGAGTTCCGCCTGCACCAGGTCCGGGAACTGCCCCGAGCCTCCTCGTTCGGGCACCACCTCAGCGATCCGTCCCGCGCCCAGGCCAACCGCCTCGCCCGGGACCGCCTCGTCGCGGAGGACGCCTCCCGCGCCGCCCGCCGGCTCGGCATCCGCGTGATCGAGGTCGACGGCTCGCGGGACGCCGCCGCGATGGCGGAGATCGTCGCCGACCACTTCAGCCCCTACCTTCCAGACCTGCGCTGATCCCCGGCATCGCGTCCCCCTTCTCCTCGGCCGCGCCACGTACGCTATAAACGTAGCGATACAGATGTAGCGAACGGAGTATGCCGATGAACGACGTGATCATCGTGGGAGCCGGCCCCGCCGGCCTCATGACCGCCTGCGAGCTGGCGTTGGCCGGAATCTCCTGCACCGTCGTCGACAGGCGCGGCGGCGAATCCACCGTCACCCGAGCCTTCGGCCTGCACGCCCGGGCCCTGGAGGTGCTCGACGCCAGGGGCATGGCCGACGAACTGGTCGCCCGGGGCAACCCTCTCAGAACGGTGTATCCCGCCTACGCCTCACGGGTGGACTTCGGCCGGCTCGACACGCGCTACCCGATGCTGCTCCTCGTGCCCCAGAACGGCACCGAGAAGCTCCTCCGGCGACGCGCCACCGACCTGGGCGTGGACATCCGCCACCACGCCCGCGTCGTCGACCTCACGCAGGACGCCGAATCCGTGCGCCTCAGGCTCGAAGACGGTACGGAGCTGGCCGCCCAGTACGTCGTCGGCGCCGACGGCGCCCACAGCACCGTCCGCGACCTGGTGGACGTGGGCTTCGCCGGTGACGCGTACAGCCTGCCCATGCTCCTGGCCGACGTCCGCATCCCGGCCTCCGAGCCGCCACCCATCACCCAGGTCGGCACGGAGGGCGTGGTGGTGACGCTGCCGTTCGGTGACGGCTGGTTCCGGGTGGGCGCGTGGCTGCGCGAAGAGCGGGACGACGCGGAGTTCGCCCGGATTCGCGAGGCGTTCCGGCGGATCGCCGGCACCGACTACGGCATGAGCGAGCCGCGCTGGTTCTCCCGCTTCACCGCCGAACGCCGCCAGGCCCGCAGCTACCGATCGGGACGGGTCTTCCTGGTCGGCGACGCCGCCCACGTGAACTCGCCCATCGGCGGCCAGGGCATGAACACCGGCATCCAGGACGCCGTCAACCTGGGCTGGAAGCTCGCCGCCGACCTGCGCGGCTGGGCCCCGCCCTGGCTGCTCGACACCTACCACGCCGAACGGCACCCCGTCGGCTCCGCCGTCCTGGCCATGACCGACCACCTCACCGGGCTGGTGCTGAGCGGCTCCCGCCTGCGCCTGGAGGTCAACCGGCGCTTCATGGCGGCCCTGCTGCACACCGGCCCGGGACGCCGCCGCATCCTCGGCAGCCTGTCGGGCCTGGAGTTCGCCTACCCGCCCGCCGGACCGGGCGCCCACCCGCTGACCGGCCGTCGCGCCGCGGACGGCCCGACGGATCGGGGCCGCCTGTACGAGGTGCTGCGCGCGGGCACGTTCGTCCTGCTGTCCGACCAGGAGGTGCCCCTTTCCCGGCGGAACCGGGTACGGCCGGCCAGACCGCTTCGCGCCACCGGCCCCGAGGCGGCGCTGATCCGCCCGGACGGGTACGTGGCCTGGGCCGGTGACCGCGACGGCATCGAACAGGCTCTGGTGAAATGGTGTGGCCCGGCACATCGCACCGACCCGGAGGGGCGCCATGCCACCGCCTAATCCGCAGCGCCGCGACCACCTCGCGGACGCGGCCATCGCCGTGCTGGCCGAGCAGGGGTCACACGGGCTGACCCACCGGGCGGTCGACACCGCGGCCGCCGTGCCGGCCGGCACCACCTCGCGCTACTTCCGCACCCGCGACGCACTGCTCAACGGGGTCGTCGAACGCATCACCCGCCGGCTCGGCGAACGCGTGGACGGCTACACCATCCGGCCGATCTCACCGGCCGACCTGGAAGAAGCGCTGGTCGGGGTCATGACGACGATGCTGGCCGACGACCGCCACGATCCGCTGGCACTGTTCGAACTGCACCTGGAGAGCAGCCGCAACCCACGGCTGCGGCGGCTGCTGACCGACGCCCTGCGTGACCGGTGCCGGCTCATCGTCCGTCAAGGCCACGCCGCCGGGATCGAGTTCAGCCAGGACGACGCCCTGCTGCTCGAAATGAGCGTGCTGGGCATCATGTTCACCGCCCTGACCACCGGCGTCCCCGAATCCCCCACGGAGCCGATCCGCACCGCCATCCGGGCCCTCCTGTCCCGCCACCAGGCGAGGTGGCACTCGACCAGCGCGAACTGACTACGTGGCCCTCCTGGCCGGATAAACGAGGATGAGATCCACGCCCGGCCGCGTATACAGCCGCAGCCGGTAACGGCCGGGGCCGCTGCGCGCGAGATCGGGGAATCGCACCCTGCTCGCCGACAGCGTCTGCATCACCAGCCGGCCCGATTCGCTGACGATGTCCGCCTCGACCACCTCGTCCCAGCCCTTGCGTCGCAGAGGTGGCGGGGTCGAGCGCAGCGCCTTCACCGTGACGCAGGTCGCCCAGTCCTGGCTGGGGGTGAAGATCAGGGCCAGCTGGCCGCTGACTTCGAGGGAGTCGATCGATCTCAGATCCCAGATGGTCTCCGCGTCCGCCGAGGTGTCGGCTTCCGCGTCGTAGATGCCGTAGGGCTGGGTGTCCCAGTCGTAGTAGGAGGCGGTCGCCTGGGCTCGCGTACGCAGCGCGGGCCACGGGTCGCGGCACAGGGCGTCCTCTTCCCGCGCCTCGCGAGCCCGCTGTTCGCGCGCGAGGTCCTCCTTCTCCTTCTCCTGCTGCGCTATCTGAGCGGACGACACCAACAGATCCGGATGTTTCCGCCCAATGACCTCCGGGCAGAGCAGCGCGAGCAGCGCCGGCCGAGCCCCGACCGGCTTCCCGGCTGCGAACCTGGCGCACGCCACATTGCCCTTGCCGAGCAGTTCCTGGTCCGAAATCTCGTGATCCGACTTGTTCACGCTGCACAGATAGGCCCGATCGCGCTCATGAACCGCGATGTCCGCGACGCGCGGCGGGGCCGACCACGCGAAACAGCCCGTGAACGCATCCGTCCGCCAGGTGTAGGTGAGATGTGGAGGGTTGTCGGGCCCGACGACGATCAGCAGAAGGACCGTCGCCGCCCCGGCGGTGACCGCAGTGGGCACCCGCAGCGGCGTCTTCCGCCTCGGCTCACGGTTCAGTTCGTGCGCGGTGCGCGCGAGCCAGACGAAGTGGAGCACGTCCATCGCCTCGGCGATGGACTCGATCGTGCTGCCTCGCGTCAGGCTGTCCACCAGCTCCACCAGGAACGCGCTCGCGAACGTGCCCGCACCGATGAGCAGCGTCACCCGGCTCCAGCGTCCGTCGCGCCGCTGGGCGAGCAGGAGCATCACCATCGCGACGGACGCGGCCACGCTCGCGGCCACGGCGGTCGCCTGGTAGGTCGGACTCACCACGAAGCGCAGGATTTGCGAACCATCCGTCAGGTCGGTCACCAGCGACCTGACCGGTTCCGCCAGCCCGAGCAGGAGCAGCGCCAGCCGGAAGGGCCGGCCCGGCCCGGTGAGCACCACCGTGAGCAGAACGAGCGCGGACGCCCAGAGCGCCAGCCCGACGACCGTCTCGACCGGGCCGGGGAGGAACGAGGGGATCAGCAGCCACACCACGTCGGCGTACAGCACCAGCCGCAGCCACGAGGCCGCCCGGCGCATCGGCACGTCCGTGGTCGCGGGTCCACGCAACACCTGCCACAGCATCCACGAGTTCACCAGCCCGACCAGCAGCAGCCCGCCCAGCACCGGCACCAGCGGAGACGCGCCGACGACCTCGTTCGGCGGGTACCACATGGTGACCAGCCACGCGGGTGTCGCGGTGCCGATCACAAGGCTGAGAATGATCGCACCGAGCGTGATGACGAAGGAGGCGGCAGCCGCCGAACGATATAAGCGCACAATGAGGCCTGATCGTATTCCACCTTTCTCAGAACAACGCCGTACGTCCTCGTCGCGGCCCAACTCAGTCAGCGTGAGCTAACTCAACTGACTTTTCATCAGTTCCCAGAAGGACCGGTGGCGATCGGCACCGGCCAGCCAAGGCGCGAGATACCAGGCCTCCCACTCGCCGTCAGGTGTCATGACCTCGGGGTTGAGCAGGAATACCCCGTCGTCCCAGTGCCCGATCAGCAGGGTGGCTGGCAGATACTCAACCCTCAGATGAACGCAGTCCTGTTCCTTCCCATAGACGAAGTAGAGGTCATCAGGCACGCTCCAGCCCGCATCTGCTGACCAGCACTCCACGATCCAGGGTTCGAGGTCACGGAGCCGGCCGACTTCCGCGACCGGCCGCAGTGAATACTCGTCGACGCCCCAGCCGTCGGCGAACAGGAGGAAGCTGCGATAACTCGGCGGCAGGCTCATGCCCAGCCGCTCTTCGAGCCGGCCGACCGCCGCCTCACTCGCCGGCGGGTGGAGACCGTACTCCGGACCCAACTGCGGGTGATCAGGCCATTCCTCCGCCGTTACCTCAGGCGGGAAGAGGCCGGACCATCCGTATTGGACACTCATGCCGCGTGACGATATCCGCCCCCACCGACATTCCATCCGCCGACGCGGGCCGATGAATTTCTGCGTCGGTACTTCAATCACCGACGGAAAGGCCCGGCACGAAAGTCCCGGCGATCTGGACGAGAGACTTACGCAGCGCGGCTTCGTCCCGGTCCGGCACCTGACAACCGGGGGCGTCGCGGACGCCACCGCCGATGTTCGCGCCGTCGTAGCTGAGGAGGACGATGTAGCCGCCGGCCAGGACGTGCACCTGGTCGCCGAACGCGAACGCCCGGTCCCGATGCCCGTGAGGCGGTGAACGGGCCCGTCCTCGGCGAAGCGTTCGGCCCGAGCTGCGAACACGGTCTTCCTCTCCCGGCGGCGGTCGCGGCTGCCGAAGTCGTCGACGCGGACGCGCAGCTCACCGCAACGGGAGACGACGCCCCCGGGCTGGGCCATCGCCGGGTTGCAGAGATTGCCTCTCCTCAGGACCCCGTCCGTCTGCCCGAGCCGTTCGCGAATCGTCCACGTGCAGGTGGTTTCGCGTTTCGTCAGCGCGGCTGGTGCTGCTCACGTCCCTTGACGCCCGCCACGTCGAGGTCGCGGAAGGCGGCCGTCAGCCTGTCGCAGTCGGTGACCTCGGGCCATTCCTCCTGCTCGGCGAGCTGCCGGGCGAACTCACCGTCCACCAGCTCGGCGACGCCCTCATGGATCCCCCACCGCTCCTCCGGAACCTGGACGACCTGCCCATAGCTCCCCGCGCCCACGGCCACCTCGGCCTGGGCACTCCTCAGAATCTCCGCACCATCGATCAACAGGCCGATTTCCTCTACCGGAGCCATTGCCACGCGCTGTGCCGCACGAGCCTCGACCGCCGCCCGGCCGTGAGCCGGGACGACCGCGAACCGCGGGTTGCCCTCTCGGATCCTTCTGCGAGCGACCGGTCGTGGCCCCTGGCCGTCCGTCCCGGAGCGGTTGACATGAAACCAAATGGTTTCCTATATTGGCCGCATGGAACTGGCGTTCAAGGCGTTGGCCGATCCGACCCGCCGGGAGCTGCTCGACGAGCTGTTCCGGCGGGACGGGCAGTCGCTCAACGCGTTGGCGAGCCGGTTCGCGATGACGAGGGTCGCCGTGGCCAAGCACCTGCGTCTGCTCGAGGAGGCCGGCCTGGTCGTGCCGGAGCGGCGGGGCAGGGAGAAGCTGCACTTCCTGAACCCCGTGCCGATCCGCCTCATCCACGACCGCTGGGTAAGCAAGTACACCGAGACGTGGGCTGCCGGCCTCGTCGACCTGAAGCGAGATCTGGAGGCACGCGTGGAGAAGGTGTTCGAGATCTTCATCCGCACCACGCCGCAGCGGCTGTGGCAGGCGATCACCGATCCGAAGACGCGGGCACGGTTCCAGTTCGGCGCGCGCGTGGAATCGGACTGGACCACCGGCTCCGCCTACCGGATCGCCCACGACAGGGCCGGCGGCTTGGTCGAGGGCGAGAACCTCGAGGTCGACCCGCCCTGGCGGCTCGTGCAGACCTACCACGCCATTTGGGACGACGACATCGCCGCCCAGGGCACCAGCCGGGTGACGTGGCAGATCGAGCAGGTCGGCGACAGTTGCCGGCTCGTCGTCAGGCACGACCAACTCGCCGTCGACGCCGACGAGCACCTCTACGGCGGCTGGCCGATGGTCCTTTCCGGGCTCAAGACCTGGCTGGAGACCGGCACGGAACTCACCACCCCCGGCTCACTCATGTACGGAGGAGAACCATCATGACCGCACGACACACCACCCCCGGCGCGAAACTGGACAAGACGTTCACCGCGACGCTGCGCAAGAGCCCGAACAAGGGCGGCTGGACCTATGTCGTGATGCCCGGCTCGGCCGAGTTCTTCGGCACCCGCGGCCTGGTGAAGGTGCAGGGCCGCGTCGACGGCGAGCCGTTCCGGGGCTCGTTCATGGCGCTCGGCGACGGCACGCACAAGCTCGCGTTCACCGCCGGCACCCGCGCCCGCATCGGCAAGCAGGCCGGCGACACCGTCACCGTCACCCTCGACGACCGGATCGCACGATGACCGCGCCGGCAAAGGTCATCACCGGCATCCGCACCGTCAGCGTGCCCGTCACCGACCAGGAGCAGGCGCTGCGGTTCTACGTCGACACGCTCGGCTTCACCGTCGTACGCGACGGTCCGATCCCGGCCGGGCGGTGGATCGAGCTCGCACCCGGCAGCGACGACGTGGTCGTCACGCTGGACCACGTCACCTCGGACGTCACGCGCGGCCACATCATGATCCGGTTCACCGCCGATGACGCGGCGGCGGCGCACACCGCCCTCACGGCCGCCGGCGTCGACACGGACGAGATCCTCGCATGGCCGGGCGTGCCGCCGATGTTCGCCTTCCGCGACCCCGACGGCAACGCCTTCTCCATCACCGAGCCCTGACGCGCCTTCCCGAGTTTGATCCCCTTTCAGGGGTGTGCGTCGGAGTCCATGGACCTTGTCAGCATCGCCGTTAGCAAGATCGGTTGATTGTGGCCTCCTTGTGGCGCCCGGGGCTTCCCGCCGGAAAACGTCAACGCCGATTTCGGGATGTGGGCTGACGACACCGCCGGCGACTGTGGATTCTGGCCGCTCTGCGACGACGATGGAAATCCGCTCGGGGTCGGGCGTTGGTATCGGCGTTGGCTGGAGGCGGCAGAAGAGCAGGTGTCACGGGGCAGCCATTGAGACGCCACCCTGTTCCCGTGGAGATCCACGTATCGACTCTCGGCCACCAGTTGTCACAGGGGACTGCCAGACTCCGCATATGCATGATCTGGTTCTCTCAGCGAACACCATCGCAGCCGCGCCTCCTGGTGCAGCGAGATGCTCCGCGTACACGCGTTCCGTTCTCCCGGCTGGCCAGAAAGGCCGGCCTCGGCCACTGGCACCCGCACGAGCTACGCCACTCCGGTGCGTCGCTCATGCTCGCCCAGGGCACTCCCCTGCATGTGGTGTCCGAGGTCCTTGGCCATGCCGGCATCGCGATCACCAAGGACGTCTACGGACACCTGCTGGAAGGCGACCGCCGCGCAGCGACCGAAGCCATCTCCAGCGCTCTCCTGGGGAAACAGCCCCCGGTGGCTCCCCCGGTGGCTCCCAAAGACGCCGAAGGCACCGCTTGAAGATCGAAAACCCAAAGGCCCCTGACGGCATAACGCCTGTTCAGGGGCCTTCTGGTTGCAGAGCCGACGAGGGGAATCGAACCCCTGACCTTCTGTTTACAAGGGACTTCGAGATTGTCCACCGACGTCCATCGCCATCATGGACGCCTACTTAGAGCCTCTCCTGGAGCGTTCTCGCTCCAGGAGCATCCAGGGTTGTCCAGGGCGGTTGTTAGCATCCGCGTTAGCAAGACGGCTAGCCGTGGCGCGGCGCGTTGGTGCACGCCTCAAAGCAAAGTTTCTGCCCGAAGTACCTCGCTGCTCAGGATCCTGATGGGACTCGCCGACATCGGCATTGTGGTTCGTCTGACGTCGCAGTTCCTTGCGTATAGCGTCGGTCGGACAGGATTACCTAGGCCAGGGACTTCAGCGACGTCGCGGCGCGAGCAGGCCGACGGCGACGACCGCCCCACTTGCCAGCGACATGCCGACGTAAGTGAGATGCATGCTGGGACGGTTACCGCTTCAGCGAAACATGTCCTCTAGGCGTTCGACGAACTGGATAGCTTCATCCCAGCCCTGGCGGACGAACGTTTCAAGCAGCATTCTCACCGCGGTCATACACTGAACGCTTTTCATCCTCATGCCGCCTGCGCAACGCGGTGGTTCTGGAGGACGGCGATGGCCTTGCACAGGTGCCCGGCCTTGGAAGGACAGCACCGTAGCTTCCGAAGAATCTTCCAGCTCTTC
>NZ_LAVL01000316.1 GCF_001083785.1 Nonomuraea sp. SBT364 | reverse complement strand
GGCGGGTTCCGTCCCGGCACCACCCCCGAGCCCGACGCCGCCCCCCGTTCTCGCACCAACGCCCGGGGCACCCTCAAGGGCTACGGTCCACGTCACGGCCTCACCCCTGAGGCCGGCGCCGGTGGTCGTCCCGAGCTTGCCGACGCGCATGGTTCCGGGGGCGATTCGGGCGGTGACCCGGTTGTCAGGCTGAGGGGTGAGGCGGCTCAGGAGACTCCCCGAAAGGGCCTGGCGTCCGGCGCGTCCGGCGGTGCGACGGTGCCTCCGGACGCCCTGTCGTGGGCGCTTCCCGAAACCCCTGATTGGGCCGCACTCCCCGACAAGGTCGCCGCCTACCGGGCTGGCTACCTGGCCGAGGACCGCAGGCTCCTGGAGAAGGCCCTGCGCTCCGGCGCCCTCATGGGCCTGGCCACGACGAACGCCCTGGAGCTCGGCGTCGACGTGTCCGGCCTCGACGCCGTCCTGATCGCCGGCTGGCCGGGCACCCGCGCCTCCCTGTGGCAGCAGGCGGGCCGGGCCGGCCGCGACGGCCAGGACGCCCTGGCCGTGCTGATCGCCCGCGACGACCCTCTGGACACCTACCTGGTCCACCATCCCCACGCCCTGTTCGGCCAGCCGGTCGAGGCGATCGTCCTGGACCCCGGCAACCCGTACGTCCTGGGCCCGCACCTGTGCGCCGCGGCTGCCGAGATCCCGCTGACGGAGGACGACCTGCCGCTGTTCGGCGCCACCACGGCGGACGTCCTCGACACCCTGGTCACCGACGGCCTGCTGCGCCGGCGCCCCGCCGGATGGTTCTGGACGAAGCGCGAGCGTGCCACCGACCTGGCCGACATCCGGGGCGGCGGCGGCGCGCCGATCCACGTCGTGGAGTCGTCGACCGGCCGCCTCCTGGGCAGCGTGGACGAGCCCTCCGCGCACACCACCGTCCACACCGGCGCCATCTACCTCCACCAGGGCGAGACGTACCTGGTGGAGCTCCTCGACCTGGAAGCCGGCGTGGCCCTGGTCTCGCGCTCCGAGCCCGACTATTCGACCTTCGCACGCGACATCACGGACATCTCCATCCTCGCCACCCTCCGCTCCCAGCCTCTGGGGCCCGGCACCCTCCACTTCGGCGACGTAGAAGTGACCAGGCAGGTCGTCTCCTATCTCAAGCGCCGCCTCCACTCCGGCGAGATGCTCGGCGACGAGCCCCTCGACCTACCGCCGCGCACCCTGCGGACCCGTGCGGTCTGGTGGACGCTCCCCGCCTCCGTGGTGACCACTCTCGCCGAGGACGGCTTCGACCTCGGCGGAGCCGCGCACGCCGCCGAGCACGCCGCCATCGGCCTGCTCCCTCTGTTCGCCACCTGCGACCGCTGGGACATCGGCGGCGTGTCCACCGAGCTCCACGCCGACACCGGCCTCCTCACCGTGTTCGTGTACGACGGCCACGAGGGCGGCGCCGGCTTCGCCGAACGCGGCTTCACCCGCGCCACCGACTGGCTGACCGCCACCCGCGAGGCCATCGCCTCCTGCGAATGCGAACGCGGCTGCCCGTCGTGCATCCAGTCCCCCAAGTGCGGCAACGGCAACGAGCCCTTGGACAAGCGCGGCGCCCTCCGCCTCCTCGGCACCCTCCTCACCTCCTGACCCGAGTACGTCCACGCGCCGGCTTGCAGGGCGTCTTTCCAAGCAGGACGGGAATCGCCGGGCCTGCGATAACGGCAGCGCGAATGGGATCAGCGTCTCGACATCACATTCTGGCAATGCGTTTAGAATGCCGCCCATGACTACGCCTGAGCGCGGCGGCCGCTTTTACGACCTCCCTCGGATATCCAGCAGGTATTTAGGGCATCGGCACAGCGGCGCTGCCGGCCCCAATCACGTGATGGAAGAGCCGGCATTTCTGGCGGAGCTGGGAAGTGTCGACAAGCTACGGGTCATTGATCTCGGTTGCGGGGATGCGACTACCGGGCTGCAATTGCTGAACGCGGGCTGCCAGAGCTATCTGGGGGTCGACAGCTCGGCGTCCATGGTGACGGCGTCCGGCGAATCCCTCCGCGGAACTGCCGGCCGCGTCGTCCGGATGGACATGGAGGACTTCTCAGCGCCGCCCGGTACGTGTGACCTGGTTGTTTCCCGGCTTGCCCTGCATTATGTCGAGGACGTGGAGTCGGTGCTGGCCGCCTGTCGCGACTGTCTTTCGCCTGGTGGACGGTTGATCTTCAGTGTCATACATCCGCTGCTCAGCGCCTACGACTCACAGAGCGATGGCACGCGTACGAGCTGGGTGGTCGACGACTATTTCAGCAGAGGCGCCCGGGACCGCAGATGGATGGGCGGGAATGTGGTCTGGTTTCATCGTACGGTCGAAGATTATGTCGGCGCGTTGTTGAGAGCGGGCTTCTCGCTCGACTCTTTGCGGGAATGCGAGCCTGCCGAGGCTCGGTTCGGTGGTGAGGCTGAGGAGTTCGCCCGGCGGCGGCGTGTTCCGCTTTTCCTTTTGCTCAGTGCTACACGGGCATAGGTGATGTCGTGGGCGGCACGGGTGTCCTTGCTGCGCGTTTCAGGGGGCCGGGCCTGCTCTGGCTCTGCCGTTGAGGGTGCGTGTGCCGAGGGCGGGAAGCGTGATCTGGAGTGCGGTCCAGACGTCCGCGACCTCGCCGGTGATCGTACAGTTCGCCAGCTCGACGCCGTTTTCGGAGGCCATGGCCGCGGCCTGGGTACAGGCGGCTTCCGGGTCGATCAGCGCGAGCTTGGCAGCCGCCAGGGCGCTGAGGTCGGCGGCGGCGTTCACGCGGTGGCGTGCCACGCGGACGGAGCCCACCACGGCGAAGGTGGTGGCGACGGCCATGAGGAGGGTCATCAGGGCCACGCCCCACAGCGTGGCCGAGCCTCGGTCGTTGCCTTTTGCGGACATGTCTCGCTCTCTGCTGGCTGACGTGAGGTGGTCCGGGCGGAGCAGGCGTGGCCCTTGTTCGGGGGTGCTGGCTTGTGTCTTGGGGTGGGGCGTTCTTCTTTCACGGCTGACGATGTCAGGGCGGGTGTTGGCCGATTGAGGGGTCGCGGGAGGTGGGTCAGGGTTCCGTGGCGGCTGTGGCTGCTGCTGTGACGGGGAGGGCGGGGAGG
>NZ_LAVL01000315.1 GCF_001083785.1 Nonomuraea sp. SBT364 | reverse complement strand
GGCTGGAGCCCGGGTGGGGGCGCTGGGGGGTCACGCTGGTGGTGCTCGGGCTGTTCGGGCGGGTGTTCCATGCCGGGGTGAGCCATCTGGCCTTCCAGATGGTGGACGCGCTAGGGCTGGAGGAGGCGCAGCGGGCCGTCGCCGCCACGTACGGGGCCTTCCACGTGTTCAAGGCGGTCAACGTGTGCATCATGGCCGGCTGGATCGTGCTGGCCGTCGGGGCCTGGCGGGTCAGGGTGTTCGGCGGCGGGCCGCTCGGGGTGGTGCGCTGCGTGGCGCTGGCCCTCGGGCACGCGCTGCCGCTGGGCGTGCTGAAGGGCAGCAGCGACCCGATCTCGCTGATCGCACTCACCGGGCTGGCCGTCGCCCTCGTCCCGCTCGGGATCGCCACGCTGCGGGACGGTCCCGCGCCCCGCTGGTGGGCGGTGGCGCTCACCGCCGCCCTGGTCCCGGTGGCCTTCCTGCTCGGCGTGGTGGGCTGACTTTCGCATCATGCGGTAACAAATGGAGGGCTCGGACCACTACCCGGTGTCAGAGAACATCCGGAACGAAGGGGCGGGGCGGTGACGGATGAAACGCACCGGTTCACCGGCATGTACGACGAATGCCGGCAACGAGTGTGGGCGTACGTGGTCAGTCGCGCGGGCCGGCAGGTGGCCGACGAGGTCGTGAGCGAGACGTTCGCGATCGCCTGGCGGCGGCTGGACGACGTGCCCGACCCGGCGCTGCCCTGGCTGCTCGGCGTCGCGCGCAACGTGCTGCGCGACAGCATCCGCGCCGAGGCCCGGCGTGAGGCGCTCGCGCAGGAGTTGCGCGCCTGGACCGAGGGGGACGTGGCCGACCAGGTGGCGGAGCGGATCGGCGTGCTCCAGGCGCTGGCCGCGCTGCCGGACGACGACAGGGAGATCCTCGTCCTGGTGGCATGGCAGGGGTTGTCGCCGAAGGACGCCGCCCGGGTCGTCGGCTGTTCGACCGCCGCGTTCCGGGTCCGGTTGCACCGCGCCCGCAAACGGCTCAAGCAGGCCATGGAGCCGGCCGGACCGTCCCGTCCCCAAGTGCGCAACCTCAGCGAGGAGTGGTCATGAACCCCATGGACGAGCTGCGTGCCGCCCGGCCCGCACATCTCGGCGACGTCCCGGTCGACGAGGGCACCCGGGCGAAGGAGCTCACATATGCCATGTCGCGGCCCCGGCCGGCGCGCCGGCGCGCGCGGAAGCTCGTACGGCCCGTGTGGGGCATCAGCCTGGCCGGGGCGGCGGCCGCGGTGGCGGCGGCGACCGTCGTCGTGACCGGGACCGGCGGCACCACGCCGCGCGCCCCCGACCCCGTCGCCCAGCCCGGCCAGACCGCCACAGCCACACCCACCGCCGCGAAGGTCCGGCTCTCGGCGCGCGAGGTGCTGCTGGCCGCCGCCGAGAAGGCCGGCAGCCAGCCCGACGAGATGGGCGCCTGGTGGCACACGACCTCCGTGCATCGCACCCTGTTCGAGGCCGCGAAGGGCGGCTACCTGGTCCTGGACCAGCAGCGGAGCGAAACGTGGACGCCGAGCGCCACCGGCGGCGACCAGTGGGGCCGTACCCGGTCGCTGGGAGCCAGGCCCGCCACCGCCGCGGACGAGGCCGCCTGGCAGCGGGCAGGCTCCCCCACCGAGATCGACGTCAAGGTCTGGCGCAAGCTCGGCGGGATGCGGCTGTCCACCTCGCCGGGCAAGCCGAGCGAGGGCCACACGCCGCTGGTCGACGGTGACAAGGTGTTCTGGCTGGGCCGCAACGTGACCATGAAGGAGTTGCGCGCGCTGCCGTCCGATCCGGGTGAGCTCAAGGCGTGGCTGCTGCGCTCGTACAAGGGGCATGACACCGAGACGTCGAGCATCCCGATGGGGTCCGACGCGTGGCTGTTCCGGGTGAGCACGGGGCTCATCACGGACATGCCGGTCACGCCTGAGGTGCGCGCCGCCGCCTTCCGGATGCTCGCCGACCTCGACTCGGTCGAGGTCATCGAGAACGTGACCGATGCCGAGGGCCGCCAGGGCACCGCGGTCGCGGTCGAGGAGAAGCTCAAGGACGGCGTCCTGGAGAACCGGCTGATCTTCGACCAGGAGACCGGCCGGACCCGGGCCACCGAGAGCGTGGTCGTCGAGCCCGGCGGCGCTCAGGCCGCCTTCGAGCCCGGCACCGTGTGGAACTCGGTGGCGGTGCTGGAAGCGGGCTGGACGGACAGCAGGTCATAGCGTTTCACCGGGGGCCCGGCGCGGGCCCCCGGAACCTATGCCTCATTCGCAGCGTCACATTCCATACCAATGTGACAGCTGAGACCGAAGAGGCTGAAGTGATCTTACGTCGCACCACTACCGCGGTGGCCCTGGCCCTGTCCGCCCTGTTCGCCCTCGACGCCCCCGCCCTCGCGGCCCCGGTGACCACCCCCGCGGCCGAGGATCCGGTGTGCATGCGCATCAAGGGCGCGGAGGCGTGCGTCGGCGCCGACGAGAGCGACCGCCCGGGCATCTACATCGAGGACACCGCGTCCGACAAGCAGCATCCGGCCGTCGAGTACTACCTGAACGGCTACCTGGGCACCATGCACGTCATCCACAACCTGGCGGGCGAGAGCGAGATCCGCGGCACCCGGCACATCGGCAAGGTCGTGACGTTCCGCGCGGCCCTCTACCGGGGCGACCACCGCGTCAAGGCGGGCCGCTGGCACACGGTCCGCAACGTCACCGAGCACCCGGTCAAGCGCGAGACCCGTGTCACCCCGGCCGTCGCCCGGCAGCGGTCCGTGGCCTGCGCCCAGACGAAGGGCGCCGCGCTCACCTGCTTCACCAGGAAGAACACGGCCGTGTTCGCCTGCGACACCCGGGGCGACAAGTACCAGGCCCGCGCCGAGTACTTCGTCGGCGGCGACCCGACCGCCCGGTACGAGCTCCACCAGCTGGCCGGGGCCGACACCTGCGGCAAGGCCGAGCACGGCGACCTGGCCGTCAGCATGTATCGCGCGTCGGTGTTCGACCGCGACGACCGGGTAGCGACGAAGTGGTACAAGTACTACTGATCACCTACCGGCAACGGCGCGCCGGTGCGGCCGGACTCGGCCCGCCGCCACGCCAGCGCCGCGGGCACGGCCGCCGCGACCCCGGCCACGCCCGCGACGGCCAGCCCGGCGGCGGGCC
>NZ_LAVL01000314.1 GCF_001083785.1 Nonomuraea sp. SBT364 | reverse complement strand
GCACGGGCTGGCCGGGATGCGGGAGCGGGCCGCCGCCGTCGGCGGGGAGCTGCGGGCCGGGCCCGGCGCGGGCGGCGGGTTCGTCGTCGAGGCGACGCTGCCGGGAGCCGCCGCGTGATCCGCGTCGTCGTCGCCGACGACCACCTCGTCGTCCGCACCGGCTTCGCCGAACTGCTCGGCACCCAGCCGGACTTCACCGTCGTCGCGACCGCCGCCGACGGCGCCGAGGCGGTGCGGGCCTGCCGCGAGCACGCCCCCGACGTCGTCCTCATGGACGTCCGCATGCCGGGCATGGACGGCATCGAGGCCACCCGCCGCCTGGCCGGTCCGGGCGGGCCGCGCGTGCTCATCCTGACGACGTTCGACCTGGACGAGTACGTGTACGACGCGCTGCGCGCCGGAGCCAGCGGCTTCCTGCTGAAGGACGTGACCGCCGAGCGGCTGTTCGACGCGGTCCGGGTCGTCGCGGCGGGGGAGGCGCTGCTGGCCCCGGCCGTGACCCGGCGTCTCATCGACGAGTTCGCCCGGCTCCGCCCCGAGAGCGCGGTCGCTTCACTGGCGGGGCTCACCCCGCGCGAGACCGAGGTCCTGCGGCTGGTCGCGGAGGGGCTGTCCAATCCCGAGATCGCCGCCCGGCTGACGATCACGGAGGAGACGGTCAAGACGCACGTGAGCCGCGTGCTCGGCAAGCTCGGGCTGCGTGACCGCACGCAGGCCGTCGTCGCCGCCTACGAGACGGGTCTCGTCGTCCCGCGCAGCCGCCCATAACACCGTAATAGGGGCAAATTGATTCGTCCCCGGGCGGCCAGTCACGCCTTACCGTGACAGCACCCCCAACTTTCGGAGGAGGCTCCATGTCAAGAGCCTTACGCGCCCTGCTCGCCCTCGTCCTCGGGCTCACCGTCCTGCTGGTCAGCTCGCCCGCGCAGGCGGTCAGGGTGCTCAGGTACGACGCGTCCAGGGCCGCCGAGTTCCGGGGCGCGGTCGACCAGGCCGCGCAGATCTGGAACTCCAGCGTCGTCAACGTCCGGCTGGTGCCGGGCACCCCCGCCCATTTCATCGTGTACGCCGACAACGGCTGGCCGCGCGCGATGCCCACCAGCCTGGGCCGGGGAACCGTCTGGATGGGCCGGCAGGCCACCGCCCAGGGCCACAACGCGCTGCGCATCGCCACCCACGAGATCGGCCACATCCTGGGCCTGCCCGACCGGCGCACCGGCCGCTGCTCCGACCTGATGTCCGGGGCGAGCGCGGGCACCTCCTGCACCAATCCGTACCCGAACGCGGCCGAACGCGCCGAGGTCGACGGCAACTTCGCCGGGGCCACGCCGCAGGTGGAGTTCGACCGGCTGCACGTGAATCGCTGACGCCCTGTTGCGCGACGGCCCGATCGCTGTTGCGCTGGACGTCATGGCACGAGTTCTCCAGGCCGTCACGGTGCTCGCCGTGACGGCGGCGGCCGGCCCGTCGGGGGTGGGCCGCGCCGCCGAACTGCGTTACACCGGCGCGATGATCTCGCCCGTCGTGGTCGCCGACAGCACGCGCCACGCGCGGCACGGCGACGTCCTGTCCGCGGGCGGCGGCCGTCTGCTGGCCCCCGGCGGGGCGTTCCTGCGTTTCCCGGCCGGCCCCTGTCACGCGCCTCCGTGCCCGCAGGCGATCGTCGTGCCGCGAGCGCCGGGCCGGCTCGGCGGGCCGGGCCCGTTCGCCTTCGGGGCCGCCGTCCGGCTGACGGCCGAGCCGTCGCGGGCCGCCGGGATGAACGTGTGGCAGTACGGCCTGGCCGGGCCCGGTCACGCGCAGTGGAAGCTGCAGGTGGACGGGGGAGTGCCCACGTGCCGCTGGTCGGACGGGGCCGGCGTGGTGCTGGTACGTCCCGGGACGCTGCGGCTGCGGGTGGGACGCTGGTACGTGCTGCGGTGCGCCCGGGTGTCGCCCGTGCTGTTCGAGCTGCGGGTGCTCGACCGGGGGACCGGGGCGCCGGTCGTGGCGCCCGCCTACGAGGTGGGGAAGCTGGGTGCGATCCAGCCGCAGGGGATGCCCACGATCGGCGGCAAACGGGTCGATTCCGGCCAGGACGACCGGCAGACCGACCAGTTTCACGGCGACCTGGACGACGTGTATTTCGCCTACAAGTGATCTACTTTGTAAAGGCGCCGGGATCGTTCATGAAGCTCATCGAACAAACCCGACAATCCCCACCGAATGCACCAGCAGAGATCTGCTGAATCATTGCCGTGCGTCACGGCTCTTGCGCAGACGGTCGGGAAGGGGCGGAACAGGGGGAGGTGGCCCGTTGGGAACGTCCGTGTGGATCGAGATGCTGGGCTGTGACCTGCGGGTCGTCGACAGCGGCCGGTTCGCGGAGCGGCGCGGCGGGCTGGCGCTGCCGGCGGGGAGCGGGCTGAGTGACCTGATGGCCGCCCCGGCGGCGAAGGAGGCCGAGCGCCGGTTGCGTGACGTGCTGGCGACGGGTGAGCCGCTGGTGAACTGGCGGCAGGTCATCCGGGCGCGGCAGCCGGGCGGGGAGGAGCGGCGGGTGTGGCTGTCGGCGTTCCGGATGGAGGAGGGCGGGCAGCCGAAGGGGGTGCTGCTGGTCTTCGCCGAGCTGGGGGTCGGCGGGCCGGGAGAGCGGCTGGAGTTGTTGTACCGGTCGGCGGCGAGCATCGGCGCGTCGCTGGACGTGGTGGCGACGGCTGAGGACCTGGCGGGGGTCCTGGTGCCGGATCTGGCGGACCTGGCGGCGGTGGACCTGGCGGACGCGGTGCTGAACGGCGAGGAGCCGTCGCCGGTGGAGGCGGGGATGGCGCTGCGGTTCCACCGGTGCGCGGTGAGCGGGCCGTGGCCCGAGGGGACGGCCGAGGCGGGGTGGGAGTTGCCGCCGATCCCTGAGTTGCGTCAGCGGCAGGAGTTCTGGCTGGGGCAGTCGTTGTTGTCGATGTCGGGTGACGAGGCGGCGGGGCTGCTGGGGGATCGGCCGGAGCTGGTGCGGCTGCTGGTGCCCGAGGGCGCTCGGGCGATGTTGTGCGCGCCGTTGCGGGCGCGGGGGTTGTTGCTGGGCGCGGTGACGTTGTGGCGGCTTGTGGGGTCGGACCCGTTCGACGACGAGGACACGCGGTTGCTGGCGGAGATCGCTTCGCGGGCGGCGCTGGGGCTGGACAACGCGCGTCGTTACGCGCAGGAGCATCGGGCGGCGGTGACGTTGCAGCGGAGTCTGCTGCCGCAGGTGCCGACGTCGCTGACGGCCGCGGAGACGGCCGGGGCGTACGTGCAGGCGGGCGGGGCCTCCGGGGT
>NZ_LAVL01000313.1 GCF_001083785.1 Nonomuraea sp. SBT364 | reverse complement strand
CTCCCGGCCCCCGCACTCCCGGCCCCCGGACCTCCGGAACCCGGACCGCCGGAACCCGGGCCGCCGGAACCCGGGCCGCCGGAACCCGGGCCTCCGGCCCCCGGGCCAGCGGCGCCGGGGCCGGGGGCGTCGGGGGTGCGGCCGGGCGTGCTGGAGACGCCGCCTGTGTCGGCCCGCCGGCCGACTGGTTCGTTCCTGGCCGCCGACCGGGCCCCGACCACGGCCGAGACCGCCGAAGGGACCCCCAGCAGCAGGAACGTGATCCCCCAGATGCCGGTAGTCGACGCCGTCTGCAGCACGGGCAGCACCTCGGCCTGCGTGTACGCCAGACTCCACCACGCCCCGTGCGGCATCACCAGCGAGATCACGTACTCCATGACCACCCACGCGGCCGGCACCACGACCGCACCGGACAGCGGCCGCCCGCGCAGCAGCAGGAACCGGTGCCCCACGACCGCCAGCCCGAACACCAGCGCCGCCGCCAGCTGACTGACCGCGATGATGAGCAGCGGCAGCTCGATGACGTTCAGGAAGTACGGCCAGAGGGCCGCCTGCCCCGCCGCCCACGTGAACGTCCCGGCCCCGAACGCCGCCCAGCCCTTGACCCTCGACGCCACCAGGAGCACGGGCAGCGGCGCGAGCCAGGTCACCCACGGGACCGGATCCAGCCCGGTGCCCAGATGGAACAGTGCCGCCGACAGTGCGGCGGCGGCGATTGCCTGCCAAATCTTCATGTCGGCGATCCTCCGCCGTGCGGCCCCTCGAAATCGTCGCCCCTGAGACCGATCCCCGGCGTCCCTCCCACGACCTACACCCACCCCACCTCCCCCACCGATCGGCGCCCCCGGCGGTGTGCCCCCGAGAGAGCAGTGCTGGGGGCACCTTCCCCACGAGCGGTGTGTTCGCGAGCGATGCACGCCCTGAGAGTTCTTTGGGATCAGGCGAAGCCATGGGTGCCCTCTGGTGGGGCATCCTCCCGAACGGTGTCCCATCGAGCGGCGTGCGCCCGGAGGGCATCCCTGAGCGGCGGCCATACGAGCGGGCGGGACCGTCCACTGCTCTCCGTGGGCCGGGATCTCGACGCGAGCGTTCGTCCCTGAGACCAGATCGCGCCGCTGGCAGGGCGCCCAGGCCCCGACCCATCGCTGGTCGGGTGGTCTGATGCCGATCGTGGCGCTGGCAGGGAGGGCAGGGGCCGGGCGCATCGCTGGTGGGCCGGTCAGGTGCCGGCCGTGTCGGTGGTGGGGGAGGCACGGGCAGCCGAACCGGTGGCGAGGGGTGGTCAACCGTCGGCCGTAGCGGGCGGTTGGGGGTCAGTCGCCGGCGGTGACGAGGCCGGATTCGTAGGCGAAGACGACGGCCTGGACGCGGTCGCGGAGCCCGAGCTTGGTGAGGATGCGGCTGACGTGGGTCTTGACCGTGTGCTCGCTGACGACGAGCTGGGCGGCGATCTCGGCGTTGGAGCTGCCCCGTGCGACCAGGCGGAGGGTTTCGGCCTCGCGTTCGGTCAGGCGGTCGAGGCGGGCGGCGAGCCGGGGGGCGACGCCGTGGCCGGGGCGTCTGACCAGGTCTTCGACGATGCGCCGGGTGACGGCCGGGGCCAGCAGGGACTCCCCGGAGGCGACCACCCGGACGGCGTGGGCCAGCTCGTCGCGGCGGATGTCCTTGAGGATGAAGCCGCTCGCGCCCGCCCGGAGCGCGCCGTACACGTACTCGTCGAGGTCGAACATCGTCAGGACGAGCACCTTGGCGGAGGTCGTCGCGCAGATGCGTTCTGTGGCCTCGACGCCGCCCATGCCGGGCATCTGGATGTCCATCAGGACCACGTCGGGCGACAGGTCGGCGGCGGCGGCGATGGCCGAGGCGCCGTCGCCCGCCTCGCCGACCACGGTGATGTCGGGCTGGGCGTCGAGGATCATGGCGAAGCCCGCCCGGAACAGGTCCTGGTCGTCGACGATGAGCACACGCAGCACGACGTCATCCAACCGGAAGGTGGGCGGTGACGACGAACCCGTGTGCGCCCGGGCCCGCTTCGAAGGTGCCGCCACAGGCCGCGACCCTCTCCCGCATGCCCGCCAGCCCGTGCCCGCCCGTCCGGTGAGGGATGCCCGGACCGGCTCGGCCGGGGACGGGTGTGCTTGCGGGGGCCGGGGTGGTGGCGGTTTCGGTGATCTGCAGGGTGAGGGTGGTGGGTTGCCAGGAGAGGTGCACGGTGACGGCGTCGGCGGGGGAGTGGCGGAGGACGTTGGTGAGGGCTTCCTGGGTGACGCGGTAGATGGTCACGCCGGTTTCGGACGGCACCGGGCGGGGGGTGCCGGTGTGCTCGAGGCGGACGTGGAGGCCGGCGTCGGAGATGCGCTCCACGAGTTGGCCGAGAGCGTCGACGCCGGGTGAGCCGTCGGTGGCGCGGAGGGTGGTGAGGAGGCCGCGCAGTTGGACGAGGGCGCCTCGGCCGATGTCGCCGATCGCGTTGAAGGCGCCTTCGGCGCGGGCGGGGTCGGATCTGAGGACGACCGGGCCCGCTTCGGCCTGGACCACCATGAGGCCGACCGAGTGGGTGACGATGTCGTGCACGTCGCGGGCGATGCGGGTGCGTTCGTGGGCGGCGGCGACACCGCGCTCGTGGGCCAGCCTGCGGGTGCGCTCGGCCAGCTCGGAGGCGTGGGCGCGGCGGGCTCTTGCGCCGACGCCGAGCGCGTAGGCGGCCACCAGCACGGTGGCCATGTAGCGCCAGGTCTCCGGCTGCTCGTTGGGCAGCGCGAGCGACAGGGTGGCCGTGACGGCGATGACCGGGATGGACACCAGCCGTTTCATCTTGTCGTCCAGCGAGGCCACGGTGTAGACGGACACCAGGGGGCCGTAGGGGAGCAGTGGTTTGACCCAGAGCACCAGCACGCACATGGCGAGGGCGACGACGAGGCCGGTCCACATCGGGGCGGCGCGTCGCCAGTAGAGGGGCACGGAGGCGAGCAGGGCCAGCAGGATCAGCCACCAGTCGCCGGGGGACGGCAGCAGCAAGGGCACCACGGTGGCCGCCGTGACGACGGCGGTGATGATCAGATCCACCCGGCGTGGCGGGAGAGCGCGTAGCCAGGTCGGTACCAGGGTGTCCACGCTGGGAGTTTACGAACAGGGCCGAAGTGGCGCGTCAGTCCTGGGGTTGACATCGCATGTCAGCCGGGAGGGTGACGTGCGCGGAGAAACGACCTTGGACGCTGTGTTCCGCGCTAGGGTTCTGGGCGACTTGGTCCCATCCGTCACAGGAGACTCATGCAGCCGCTGCGTCCTGACGATCCCACCTCCGTCGGGCCGTACCGGCTGGCGGGGCGGTTGGGGGC
>NZ_LAVL01000312.1 GCF_001083785.1 Nonomuraea sp. SBT364 | reverse complement strand
GGGCGGGGGTGTCGCGGCGTTGCTGGACGGGGCGGGTGACCTCGGGGGCCTGGACGGCTCGGGCCGCCGACTCCGGCTGGGCGGCCAGATGGCCGAGCACCTCGCGGAACACCGTGCCCATCACCGCCTCGGGCGTGGCCGACGGCGTCTTCAGGTCGGAGGGCGACAGGCGGCGCAGCCGGTGCCAGCCGCCCAGCCCGGCGATGGCCGTGCGGGCGGGCTCGGGCCAGCCCGAGAGGGCCGGGTCGATGGGGTGCAGCGTCAGCGCGGGCAGCAGGTCGCCCAGCGGCAGGTAGTCCCAGCGGGACGAGGCGAGCAGCGCCAGCCGGTCACAGATCCAGTCGAGCCCCGCCGTGCCCAGGGCTCGGGTCAGCGCCTGCGAGGACCACCAGGCGGCGGGCAGGCGCGGGTCGGCGAGGGCCTCCGCCACCTGCTGCGGCCGGCTCCAGCGCAGGGCAGGGACCAGGTCGCTCAGGCAGATCGATGACTCGACTTCCATCGGCGGACCTTATCCTCCCCAGTGAACCACGTGGCGCATGTGACTGTTGGTGCAGCCTACGCGGCAAGCTATCAATCGGTGTGAATAGGGTAAAGACGCTTCACGTCCAAACCGTACCGTGGACGACCGCCTACCAGGGCCACACACTCGGCACCCGCGCGGCATCCCGCCTCCAGTGCGGCCCTCTCGCCTGCGCCGTCGAGGGTGGCCGCGAGGAATCCGGCGGCGAACGCGTCGCCCGCGCCGGTCGAGTCGATCGTCTCGGTCCGGACCGGGTCGGCCTTGGCGACGACCTGCCCGCCCGTGGCCACGATGGCTCCCTGGGGTCCCAGCTTCACGACGGCGGTCCCGTACGTCTCGCTCAGGAGTTCGGCGGCGCGCTCCGGCGAGGTGGCGCCGCTGAGGAGGAGAGCTTCGTCACGGTTGGGAAAGATCAGGTGGGCCATCTCCGACTCGTGCAGGAACCGGCCGACGCCGAACTCGCGCAGCGGGTTCGTGGAGGCGGGGTCGACGCTGATGGCGATCCCGGCGGCGGCGGCCTTGGCCATGGCGAGCCTGGCCAGGCCCAGCCCGGGCTCGCTGAACAGCAGGTAGCCCGACACGTGCAGGCGGCCCACGCCGTCGAGCAGGGAGTCGTCCCAGTCGGCCTCGGAGATCAGGCCGCCCGCGCCCCGGTTGGTGAGCATGGAACGCTCGCCGGTCTTGTCGACCATCGCGATGACGACCGCCGTCGGGTTGTCGGCGTCGATCCGGACGTACGGGCGGACGCCGGCCTTGGTCAGCTCGGCGATGTGCCACTCGCTGCTGTCGTAGCCGCAGCGGGCCAGCAGGCCCACGTCGGCGCCGAGGGTGGCGGCCCAGGCCGCCGTGTTGGCGCCGGAGCCGCCGGGGCGGAGCACGATGTCGGCGGCGATCTCGGAGGCCGACATGACGGGGGCGCCGTGCATCGCCACCACGTCCGTCACCACGTCGCCGATGACCAGGAGCCCCTTGTCGTTCACGATCGCGACCACGCCAGGGCGATGCGTGCCGCCAATGCCGTGTTGCCGCGTACGGCGGCCAGGTTCGCCTCCAGGGACGCGCCGGACGTGCCGCGCACGAGGTAGCCGAGGAGGAACGGGGTGATCGCCTGGCCGGTGACGCCGCCGGCCTCGGCCGCCGCCAGCGCCTCGGCCAGCACGCGGTCGTGCAGCTCCGGGTCGAGCTGCTGGCCGGCGGGCACCGGGTTGGCGACGATGAGCGCGGTCTCCTGGCCGCCGAGGGAGTCCTGGCCGCGCATGATGGCGGCGGCGTCCTCCGGGGACTCGATCCGCCAGTCCACGGGCTCGCCCGAGGAGTGCAGGTAGAAGCCGGGGAACGTGCCGGTCCGGTAGCCGGCCACGGTCACGCCGCGGGTCTCCAGGCGCTGGAGGGTCGCGGGCACGTCCAGGATCGACTTGACCCCGGCGCACACCACGGTGATGCGGGTGCGGGCCAGCGTGTCGAGGTCGGCGGACTCGTCCTGCTCCTCGGTCCAGCCGCGGTGCACGCCGCCGAGGCCGCCCGTGGCGAACACCCGGATGCCGGCCCGGGCCGCCAGGTACGACGTCGCCGACACGGTCGTGGCGCCGCTCGCCTTGAGGGCCGCGGCCACCGGCAGGTCGCGCTGGCCCAGCTTGCGCAGCCCGGACTCGGTGGCGATGCGCTCCAGCTCGACCTCGTTCAGCCCGATCCTGGCCACTCCGTCGAGCACCGCGATCGTGGCGGGCACCGCGCCGGCGGACCGGACGATCTCCTCCAGCTCCCGGGCGACCTCCAGGTTGCGCGGCTGCGGCAGGCCGTGGGAGATGATCGTGGACTCCAGCGCCACCACCGGCGCGCCAGTGGCCAGGGCCTGGGCGACCTCGTCGGAAGGCTGGAGAAGGGAGTCGGCGGTGGCGCGCATGGTGGGTTTCGTGCTCCTCGGGTGGTCCTGGCAGTGCCTAGTGAGAACGGCGTCTTTTGCAGACTTTGTTCCAAACTGAGCACGTTACGGCCGGACCGCTCGCGCGTCCACCCGGAGATCAGATCAGCAGTGCCACCCCCGCCAGCGAGATGCCGCCGACGAGCGCCGTGGCGATCCCGCCGAGCAGCACGGCCCGCCCGCCGTGGAGCAGCCTCCGCACGTCGATCCCGGTGCCCAGCCCGAACAGGGCCGCGGCCATCAGCATATTCGTCACCGCGGGCACCCCCTCCGCCACGGCCGAGGGCACGATCCCGGTGCCCCGGACCAGCACCATCCCGAGAAACCCGGCCACGAACAACGGCACCATCGGCGGCTTCCCCCCGGGCCGGGGCTCCGCGGCGGGGGCTCGCCGCGTACGGCGCGAGGCCAGGGCGACCAGGGGCGCGAGGAGGATCACCCGGCCGAGCTTGACCGTGACCGCCACGGCCAGCACGCCCGTGGTGGCCCCGATCGCGGCGACCTGCGCCACCTCGTGCACCGCCGCGCCCGTCCAGATCGCGAGCTGCTCCGGTGACAGCCCCAGCCGGGACGCCAGCAGCGGCACGACGACGATGGCCGCGCTCCCGTACAGGACCACCACGCTCAGCGCGCTCGCCGCCTCGTCGTCGTCGCCCCCGGCGCTGTCGCGCATGGCCGCGATGGCGGCCGCCCCGCAGATGGACACCCCGGTGCCGACCAGCAGCGACGTGCCGGGACTGACGCCGAGCCGGCGGCCGATCAGCGGCGTGAGCGCGAACGTGACGCCCGTCGCCACCGTCACGACCGCCATCGCCCGCCATCCCGTCGCCAGCAGCTGAGGCACCGAGATCTGCAGGCCCAGCAGTACGATCGCGGCCCGCAGCACGCGCCGCGACACGAAGTGCAGCCCCGGCCGCAGCCGCTCGCCCACACCCCCGGCCGCGGCGAGCAGCGCCCCGGCCACCACCGCCACCATCGCCGCGCTGAACGCCGGTATCAGCGCGTTCACCCCCGATGCCAGCACCGTCCCCGCGGCCGCCACCCCCACCCCGGGCCCGACC
>NZ_LAVL01000311.1 GCF_001083785.1 Nonomuraea sp. SBT364 | reverse complement strand
CCCCAGGCCCCGGCCACCGACCCCGACGCGCAAGCACGTACCGGCGAACCCGCCGCCGACCCCGACGCGCAGGCGCGAGCCGGGGAGCCCGCCGCCGGCCCGACAGCGCAGGCGCGGACCCGGGAGCCTGCCGCGGAGCCGACTGCCGGGGCGCGGGGGAAGGCGCTGGCGGCGCCCGGGCCGCCGGTGGCGCGGCTCTCGCCCGCGTCCGTGCAGCTGGGCGAGGGGCGGACCGGCAGGTTCAGGCTCACCTGCACCGGCGCCTGCCGGGTCACCTCGTTCTCCGGGACGAACGGCATCACCGTCGACGGCAACACCTTCGCCGTACGCGCGCCCGCCGAGCGGCCGGGGTGCGCGGGGCCGCCCGTGACCGAGTCGGGCGTGATCACGGTCGGCTGGTCGGGGACCGCCACCGGCGACGGGCAGACCACGGAGGGCACCACCGCCGGCGACGGCACCCTCACCATGATCGTGTCGTGGACCGTCACCACCAACAGAGGAGCGTTCATCCCCGACAGGAACGGAGGCGGTTACTGGAGCAATTGCCCTAAGGGCGAGTGAAACAGGCAAGCATGATGCACCAGCCACGCGTGACGGCCCCGGGCGGCATGCCCGGGGCCGTCACTTGTCAGGCCATCACCTGTCAGAACGCCGTCACCTGTCAGAAGAAGGAGAACCCGGGCTCCGGCTCCGGCAGCGTCAGCTCACGCGGCCCGAGGAACCTGGCGGTGTCCTTCGGCACGTCGCCCAGCGGGGTGCCGAGCACGACGGGGACGGTCACGCCGCTCCTGGACAGGTCGACCGTGACGCCGGCCCCGGTGCCGGTCTCGGCGCTGTAGGAGGCGTCGGTGCCCGCGATCACCAGCCCGATCCTGTGCCCCTTCCTGAAGGTGTAGTCGTGCGGCAGCGTCTGCCACTTGACCTGGGCGTACTTCCCGACGGGCAGCGGCGACGGCCGGCTGGGCGAATGGCGGTTGCGGACGTCGATCCAGCCGCGGGCGACGATCTCCACCGGCCGGTTCGCCACGTTGGTGACGACCTTCTTGTAGCAGCCGTCGTCGGCCGCGGTGCTCTCACCGTGGCAGTCCTCCTCGGCGATCGTGGTGACGCCCTGGCCGCGCCGCCAGTCGAGACGGGTGTCGTCGCCGAAGTCGACGAGCAGGGCGGTCAGGTTCGAGGCGGGCCGGTCGAGCTTGACCCGCAGGTCGGCGACCGGCGTGCCGGACAGGCGCAGGTCGACCGGCAGCTCGCCGGTGGTGTACGCCACCCGCCCCGGCTTGGCCGTGCCGACGTCGGACACCATGTCCGACTCGGTCATGGCCACGTCGGTGAACGTCGCGGTGGCGCGGCGGTCGGGCCGCAGCCCGAGCGTGCCGTCGGCGGCGGGCCGGAGCGTCAGCCCGGCGGCGTGCGGCGCCGGCCAGTCGCGCTGGGTGATCCACTGGGTGGGCCCGACCTGCACGTCGGCCCGCGGCTCGCGCATGATGTCGTTGCGCACGCCGTGCAGCCAGTGGTCGAACCAGCGGTGCAACGTGTCCACCCACACGTCCCGCCGGCCCTCGAAGTCGAACGGGTCCACGTGGCTGTACTGGCCGACCCAGATCTTGCGCGGCACCTTCCGCTCGGCCAGCTCCTGCCACCAGGTGGAGAAGTTGTCCGGCTTGACGTTCAGGTCGTTGGTCGTGTGGACGACGAAGACGCTGGCCCGCACCTTGGAGGCGTCGCCGAGCAGGCCGTCGAGGTAGTCGCGCTCGGCCCAGAAGGGGTTGTAGTCACCGGTGGCGTCGCCGTCGCCGGCGTCCATCCGGTCGCGCACCGCCTGGCACTTGGCCTCGGGGTCGGTGTCGACGTAGTTGGCCAGCCAGGAAGCGTAGTCGTAGTTGTAGACGACCCCGTTGGAGCGCTGGTACTTGTACCAGGAGCTGATCGCCGAGATGGGCACGATCGTCTCCAGGCCGCGCACGCCGGTGGCGGCCACGGCGTTGGCGAGCGTGCCGTCGTACGACTTGCCGATCATCGCGGACTTGCCGGTGGTCCAGTCGGCCACGGCCGGGCTGCCGTCGGCCCGGTAGGCCTTGGCGCGGCCGTTCAGCCAGTCGATGACCGCCTTGCCGCCGAGCACGTCGGCCTTCCCGCCGACGTCGGGACAGCCGTCGGAGCGGGTGGTGCCGAGCATGTCGACGTTCAGGACGGCGTAGCCGCGCGGCACGAAGTAGTTGTCGTAGAACAGGGGGAATTTCGTGACGTTGCCGTCGGCTCCGTACTGCTTCCGCTCCCCCTCGTTGCCGCGTCCGGAGTTGTCGTAGTACGGGCTCTCGTCGATGATCACCGGGACCCGGAGGCCGGGGCCCGACTCCTTGGGCCGGATGACGTCGACGCGCACCCGGTCGAGCCGGCCGTCGGCGTCGCTGTCGACCGTGGACTCGACGTACACGTGCTCGCGGATCGCGTCGGCGTAGGAGAAGACCGGCTGCGTTCGGCCGTTCTCGACGGTGACGGCGGGTCCGGTCGCCGCGCCGGCGGGATTCGCTGTGCTGGTAGCCGCGCCCACCATGAGGGCAGCGGCGATGAGGGCCGGGCGTAATTGTGGCACGCGTGACCTCCGTGGCTGTACCAAAAGTACGAGCAATCTCTCAGAAGCCCGGAAGCCTGACAAGATCTGACCATGCGGGTCGAGAGGATAGGCATGCGGAACGTGGCTCGGACATCACTGGTGGACGCCGCCATCGAGCAGCTGCGCGACCAGATCACCAGCGGCGCGTGGCCGGTGGGCACCAAGCTGCCCTCCGAGAGCCGGCTCGCCGAGACGCTCGGCATGAGCCGTCTGTCGGTGCGCGAGGCGCTGCGGGTGCTGGCCCACGCCGGGTTGCTGGCCACCCGGCAGGGCGACGGCACCTACGTGACGGCGACCGACGAGTCGCAGGTGGCGCTGCGCCGACGGCTGGACCGGGCGGCGGCGATGGACATCATCGACGTGCGGCGCGGCCTGGACCTGGTCGCCGCCCGGCTGGCCGCCGCCCAGCGCACGGCCGACGACCTGGCCGGCATGCGGGAGGCGCTGGCCCGCCGCGACGCCGCCGCCGAGGCGGGCGACCTCGACGCCTTCGCCGACGCGGACGTCGCCTTCCACCTGCACGTCGCGGACGCGGCCCACAACCCGCTGCTCGGCGACCTCTACCGGAGCATGAGCGAGTCGCTGCGCGACAGCGTCCGCGACCTGGGGCAGGCCGCGCTGCGGCCCGACACCTCCCACCACGACCTGCTGGCGGCCATCGAGGCGGGCGACGCCGCGGCGGCCATCGGGGTCTCGGTCGGCATCCTCGACCGCCAGGAGCGCGACCTCTGACGGCGCCTCCTCAGCCGCCGATGGTGATGGTGTCGCTCTTGTCGTCCACCGGCGGCCCGGGGTCGTGCCGGCGGCGCGGCACCCGTACGGCGGCCAGGGCCAGGAGCGCCCCGCCGGCGGCGGCGATCAGCAGCGCGTAGGGCGGGAACCCGCTTCCCTCCCCACCGGCGGCCCCGGCC
>NZ_LAVL01000310.1 GCF_001083785.1 Nonomuraea sp. SBT364 | reverse complement strand
GGTGATCGGGGTCGCGGTGTCCTGGAGGGACCGCAGGGCGCTGACGGGCTCGGCGGCGTCCAGCAGCCGCCTGGGCGGCGCGGCCAGTTCGACGGCCTCGCGCCGCAGGGCGAGGACGGCGCGCTTGCGGGGCTTGCGACGGCGGTGGGCAGGAGCCGATGCCGGGGCCGGGGCCGGGGCCGGGGCCGCCACGGCGGCGCGGCCGGCCGGGCGCAGGCGCAGGCTCCTGGTCTTGGCGATCGCCAGCACCGCGAGCGCCGCCACGAGGGCGGAGGTGACCAGCGTGGTGGAGTCGGCGGGCGCGGCGGGTGTGGCGATGGAGGCGTCCACGATCGCGGGCAGCGGGCCGGTGGTGGCCGCCTGGGTGTCGGCCGTCGAGTGCTTGGCGTGCTTGCCGGACTTCGGCGCGGACGAGGCGGCGGCCCTGCCGTCGACGGACGGCGCCCCGGCCTGGGCTCGCGGGGCGGTGGGCGCCTTGGTGTCCCCGGACGGCTTGGCCGACGTCGCCGGGGAGTCGGACCGCGTCTGGGAGTCGGTCCGGGGCTCCTTGCGTGAGGACTCCGGCCGGGACGACTCCGGGGCCGCGGCGCGCAGGTTCTCCAGGGAGCCGGTGCGGGCGTCCGGGGCGGGGTCGGCGGGGAGGGAGAGAGGGACCTGCACTTCGCCCTCGACGCGGGGGATCAGCGTCGAGAGCTGGTCGGGCGACCGGAACGTGCCGCCCTCGGCCGCGCGGGTGCCCGCCTCCTTCAGGACGCGCTGCTCGGCCTTCTCGTCCAGCCGTTCCTTGATCTTCCACGGGTATCCGTAGCCGACGACCTTGCTGGTGTCACGTTCCTTGCGCTTGGCGACGCCGCCGTCGATGTTGCCCTCGATGGTGAAGATCCGGCCGCCCTCGACCCGGGTGACGACGCCCACGTGGTCGATCCGGTCGATGTCGTTGGTGCCGCTCCAGTCGTAGAAGACGAACGCGCCCGGCTGTGGCTTGGTCCCCCAGGCGTCCTGGCGCTTGAACCACTTGGCGTGCGCCACGGTCCAGGCGAACTGGCCCATCCACTCCTCGTACCCGAGCTTGTGCGCGGCCCAGGAGAGGAACATGTCGCACCAGGGCGCGCCGGTGTAGTCGGCGTCGAACTCGATGTTCTCGCCGTACCAGTCGCCGAACTTGGTGTACGCGCCGGCCTTCTCGGAGTAGCCGAGCTGGCTCTCGAGAAGGTCGATGAACTTCTTCATCTCTGGGGTCGTCATGGAAGTGCGGGGGAACCCTTCCGAGCCGGGCCGGTTTCGCCACTGGCGTCCAGGGGTACCAGGAGTGTCCTGGGACGCTCGTGACTGACCGGAGACTTGTTGTCGTCCGTGCAGCAGGAGGCTACCGGCACGTAATGGCAGGTCAAGCACGCGTCAAGACACTGTCATGCGTTGCCCATGGCCGAATCCGCAGGTCAGCTATGTTACGGAAGTGTCACGACAAAGGTGATAAAACCACAAAAGATCTACCGAACCGGGCGTGTCGTTCCGGATTCGAACGGAATTCGGTAGCGTGTCCCATCATGACGATCGAGGCCGCCGCCGACGGAGCCAGAGCTGAGGCGCTGACCGAGCTGGCCGAGCGGACCAGACGCCTCATGGACGCCGTGGCCACCACCGGCGCACCCCCGGACGAGCTGGCCGCCGTCGCAGGCGAGCTCGAAGCGCTGGCCGAGCGGCTCGGCGGCGCGTCGGGCACGACCCCGCACCCGTACGAGATCGCCCCCGACGGCAGCCTGCGCGCCCTCGGCAACGCCGTCGTCGGCGCGGGCAACCCGTTCGCCCTCCCTCTGGTCGTCGAGCGGACCGGAGCGGGCGTGCGGGCCGAGGTGACGTTCCGGCCGCTGCACGAGGGGCCGCCCGGCGGGGTGCACGGCGGGATCAGCGCCATGGTGCTCGACCACCTGCTCGGCCAGGCCAACGCCGCCGCCGGCTTCGCGGGCGTGACCGTCTCGCTCTCCATGACCTACCGGGCGATGGTCCCGTACGGCACCCCGGTCGTGGCCACGGCCGAGCACACGCGCTCGGCGGGCCGCAAGAACTGGGCGGACGGCCGCATCACCGGGGCGGACGGCACGGTGCTCGTGGAGGCGGCCGGCATGTTCGTCACCCCCGCCGCCTGGGCGCGCGACGGCCTGCCGGTCAGGGGCGCCGCTCAGAGCGGCGCATAGAGCACGAAGACGTTGCCGGACGGATCACGCAGCACCGCCCGGGTCTCGTGCGGCCCGGCCTCCGGCGCGCGCACCACCTCGGCGCCGCGCGCCGCCAGATCCGCCACGACCGGCGCCACGTCGTCCACCCGGTACGAGGGCGCCGCCGAGGCCGTGACATGCTCCGCCGGACCGGCCAGCGCGATCGTCACCCCGCCCGCGTCCAGCGCCGCGAACCTGTCGCCGTCGCGGAACTTCACCGGCAGCCCGTAGAACGCGATCGCCTGGTCCAGATCGGTGACGGGAATCAGCACGTTGCCGAGCCTCACGCGGGCCTCCCTGCGGGTCGTTCGCCGGTGCGCGTCATCCCAGCATCCCGGCGTCCGCCCCGGGCGCGCATCCTGCCACGTGCGCGCTCTCGCGGCGGCGTCAAGCTACGGTCGGGACCGCTCCCTGGCTCGGCTGGTCGCCGGAAGGGGTGCGGGGTGCCGGCGAGAGGGCCGGCGCGGTCGGGGTGGCGGTCGGGGTGGCCCGGTGCGTCGGGCAGGGCGGGCCGTCCACGGCCACCTCCCCGACCTGCGGGCCGTTGGCGGCGGCCGGTTCCGTCATCGCCAGGATCGCCAGGTACGCCCGGCGGCCGCACGGCACCGCCGCCGCGGCGCGTCCGACGGCGGCCGTGTACTCGGTGCGGCCCGTGAGCGTGCGCGTCTCCCGGCCCACCTCCCGGGCCTCGCCGCCGTCCTCGCGCCTCATGTACGAGATCCGCAGGCGTACCGGGCCCGGGCCGTCCGCCAGGACCCGTACCGAGCCCGCCGAGCCGTCCCAGGCGAGGATGCCCGCCTCCCGCACCGACGGCGGCCCCGCTGCCGGCCCCCTAGAGGTCGGAGCGGCTGTCGGATTGGCTGTCGGGGCCGCCGACGGCCGCCCGGCCGTGGCCGTCGGCTCCCCGGGCGTGGGGGTGGTACGGCCACGGGCGGTCGGCGCGGTGCCGCCCTCCTGGGCCGTCGGGGTGCCGGCCGGTTCCCGCCTGTCCGGGGTTGCTCCCGGGTCCCGCCCGCTCGGGGAGTCCGCCGGGTCCGACGCGCTCGGGGTGTCGGCCGGAGGCAGCAGTACGGCGCCCGGCGGCACCTGGCCCTCGGTCATCAGCACCGTGATCGCCACCGCCACCACCGTCGCCCCGGCCAGCCACAGATGCGACGGCACCCCCGGCCCCCGCCCACTCCGCCCGGCTCCGGTGCGGGAGTGGGGGGCTGGGCCGAGGCGGGATGTCAGCCAGGCGGCCACTCGTGAACGGCCGGCGGCGATCCCGGAGTCCGCCCCGGCCCTGGATGACGGGCCCGTTCTCGATTCCGGGGACGAGCCCGCCCGGGGGCGGGCTCGTCCCCGGAATCGAGAAC
>NZ_LAVL01000309.1 GCF_001083785.1 Nonomuraea sp. SBT364 | reverse complement strand
CTGGAGCACCTCCCCAGCCTCCCGCCCGCCGCGCGGACGGGGGCGGCGGGCGGGAGGCGGGGGAGGGGCTCCACGCGCCACCGGGCACCGCGTCGGCCGTCGCCGCTTCCCGGCCGGCCGGGGCGAGGGGGGACGGCGCGGAGGCCGGGGGCAGGTCGGGCATGGATGTCCTCCCGGGTAGCTCGACGAGCATGCGGCACCCCGCACCGTCGTCGATGCGGATCGAACCGCCGTGCAGTTCGACGATCTCCTTGACGATGGCCAGTCCCAGCCCGGCGCCTCCGGCGTCGGCGGCCCGGCCGGCGTCGAGGCGGGAGAAGCGCTCGAACACGCGCCCCCGGGCCGTCGGCGGGATGCCGGGCCCCTGGTCGGCGACGGCGAGCGTGACCCCGGCCGCCGACGGCGCGGCCGTCACGGTGACCGTCCCGCCCGGAGGGCTGTGCCGTACGGCGTTGTCGAGCAGGTTGGCCAGGACCTGCGCCAGCAGGTCGGGGTCGGCGTTGACGGCGAGCTCGCCGGGGACCGCCGCGTGGAGCAGGACGTCCTCGCGCGCCAGCGACGCCTCCAGCATCGCCTGCTCCGCCAGCGGCGCGAGCTCGACGACCTCCGGCTCGATGAGGCGTGAGCCGGAGTCGAACCGCGACAGGTCGAGGAGCTGCGCCACCAGCCGGCCGAGCCGCTCGGTCTGGGCGAGCGCGGTGCGCATGGTGACGGGGTCGGGCGCGGAGACGCCGTCGACGACGTTCTCCAGGACGGCGCGCAGGCCGGTGATGGGCGTGCGCAGCTCGTGGCTGACGTTGGCGACGAGCTCGCGCCGCTGCCTGTCGACCTCGCCGAGGTCGTCGGCCATCGCGTTGAACGCCCTGGCCAGCTCCCCCACCTCGTCGCGGGAGGTGGCGCGCACGCGCAGCGTGTAGCGGCCCTGGGCGATCGTCTGGGCGGCCCTGGCCATCTCGCGCAGCGGCTTGGTCATGCCCATCGCCAGCAACTGCACCATGATCAGGGCGAGCACCACGGCGACGGCGATACGGACGTCCCTGGAGAAGCCCGCGTTGATGCCGACCTCGTTCACCACGAACGCGGTGCCGACGGCCAGCACGATGACGATGCCGAGCTTGACCTTGATCCGCCCGAGGAAGTCCAGCGGCCTCATCGGCGCACCAGCGCGTAGCCGACGCCGTGCACGGTGCGTACCACGTCGGGACCGAGCTTGCGGCGCAGCGCCCGTACGTGGCTGTCGACGGTGCGGGTGGCGGCCGCCTCGGAGAACCCCCACACGTCCGACAGCAGCCGCTCCCGCTCGAAGACCTGGCCGGGCCGCTCCGCCAGCCTGCGCAGCAGGTCGAACTCGGTGCGGGTGAGCTGCGCCTCCGCGCCGCCCACGAACACCCGCCGGGCCGCCGTGTCGATCTCCACCTCGCCGACCCTGACGACGGCGTCGTCGGCGGTGACGAGCTGCCCGGCCCGCTCCACCCGGCGCAGCAGCGCGTGGATGCGGGCGACCAGCTCCCGCATGCTGAACGGCTTGGCCAGGTAGTCGTCCGCGCCGACGCCCAGCCCGACGAGCACGTCGGTCTCCTCGCCGAGCGCGGTCAGCATGAGCACCGGCACCGGGCGGGCCGCCTGCATCCGGCGGCACACCTCCAGCCCGTCGAGCCCCGGCAGCAGCCGGTCCAGGATGACCAGCTCCGGCTCCGCCCTGCCGTACTCGGCCAGCGCGGCGTGGCCGTCGGCGGCCACCCGCACGTCGAAGCCCTCGGCGGCGAGCCGGTCGCGCACGGCGCGGGCGATGGTGGCGTCGTCCTCGACGACGAGGATGCGTCGCTGCTCTGTCACGTCCGAAAGCCTAGAAGGGGGTCGTGCAGAGGGCACTCCCCAATTCGTGCACATCCGGTGCAGACTTGGGCGGGTGAACGTGCCCGCGTACCTGAGCCGCCTCCGCCTGGCCGCCGCCCCGCCCTCCGCCGGCGGCCTGCGCGCGCTGCACGCCGCCCACGTGGAGCGGGTCGCGTACGAGGCGCTGGAGATCTGGCTGGACCGGCCGACCACGGTGGACCCGCTGGAGTCGGCGGCGCGGATCGCGGCGGGGCGCGGCGGCTACTGCTACCACCTCAACGGCGCGTTCTCGGCGCTGCTGACGGCGCTCGGCTACGACGTGACCCGGCATGTGGGCGGCGTCCAGAACCGGGGCGGCGAGGCCGGCATCACCGCCAACCACCTGGTCCTCACCGTGCGCGGCCTCCCGTCGCAGGACAACCCGGGCGGGGCCTGGCTGGTCGACGCCGGGCTCGGCGACGCCCTGCACGAGCCGCTCCCGCTGGTGGCGGGCACGTACCGGCAGGGGCCTTTCACGTACGGGCTGCGACCGTCGAAGGTCGCGCCCGGCGGGTGGCGGTTCGACCACGACCCGGCGGGTTCGTTCGACGGCATGGACTTCGCCCTCGCTCCGGCGGAGATGAGCGACTTCGAGGCGATGCACCGGCACCTGACCACCTCGCCCGATTCGGGGTTCGTACGGACGGCCGTCGTGCAGCGGCGGGACGCGCAGGGCGTCGACACGCTGCGCGGGCTGGTGCTGTCGCGGCTGGGCGGCAAGGTGCTGACCGTCACGCTGGACTCGGCCCGCGACTACTACGCGGCGCTGGCCGACATCTTCGAGCTGCCGCTCGACGACGTGAGCGCGGCGGAGAAGGAGAAGTTGTGGATCAGGTTGCACGCGGCGCACGAGGCGTGGCTGACGAGCGCCTGACCGGGTACACCATCCCCTGCAATGGCCCCGTCCGGAGGCATGAAGCTGGCAATGACACAGACCAGGAAGCTGGGCGGACGCTACCGGCTGCTGAACCCTCTCGGCGGCGGGTCGCTGGTGCTGGCGTTCGACGAGCGTGAGCATCGCGACGTCGTGGTGCGGATGCTGCGCGTGCCCGCGGAGGCGCGCGAGCTCGCGGTGATCGAGGCGCGGCGGGCAGCCGGGCTCGCGCACGCCTCGGTGGTGCCGCTGCTCGACGTGCTCGTCGACGAGGGCGAGGCGTGGCTGGTCATGGAGTTCGTCTCCGGCGCGTCGCTGGAGCAGAGCGTACGCGCGCGGCGGCCGCTGCCCGTCCAGCAGGCGGCGCGGGTGGGGGTGTGCGTGCTGTCCGCGCTGGAGGCGGCGCACGCGGCCGGGATCGTGCACGGCCGGGTGAACCCGGCCAACGTGCTCCTGACCGGGACCGGGCGGGCGCTGCTCACCGGGTTCGGGATGCCCGCGCCCGGCATGCGGGCGCCGGCCGACCTGTGGTCCCTGGCGGCCACGCTGCACTTCGCCGTCGAAGGCCGCCCGCCGGGGCAGGCGCCCGCCGCCGGCGTCGACCTGCTGCGCTCGCTCATCAGGGCGATGCTCCGGCCCACCGGCACCCCGTCGGTGCCGCTGGTCGCCGCGACCCTCGCCCGGCTGGCCGTCGACACGCCGCTCGACCAGGTCCTCGCCGCCCGGGGGCCGCTGCCTCCCGGCGAGGTCGCCGCGATCGGCCTCGGGGTGCTCGACCAGCTCACCGCCCTCCACACCGGCGGCGCCTGCCACGGCGCCGTCCACCCGGCCGCCATCCTCCTGGACGCCGCCGGACGGGCCACGCTGATGCCCAACCTCACCCCCGTCCGGGCCCCCATCGCCCTCCAGCCGGCC
>NZ_LAVL01000308.1 GCF_001083785.1 Nonomuraea sp. SBT364 | reverse complement strand
CGCCCCGCATCACCGCCACGGCCTTGCCGCCCCCACGCCCGCACCACCCGCCGCCACCATCGCGTACGTCGTCATCGGTCGAGCCCCTGCCGGCCAAGCCCGCTCAGGTGCCAGCGATCGCCGCTCCTGATGGCCATTTGCCGCCCATTTACCGGGAGAAAACGGAACGGGTGGGACCGGTCAAGTCTTCTTTGGCCGAAGTGATTGTGGTGATTTGCGGGTATATCAGGACTAGTGTCCTTTTAGGGCACTAGAACAGGGGGAGGGGAAATGACTCTCATTCAGAGTGGTTACCGGTCCTACTGCCACCGTCGTCGCTGCTGTCGGCGCCGCAGGTACTACTGCGGCTGCCGGCGCAGGCGGTACTGGTGGTAAGAGAACGCCGTGAGAGTCGGCGGGCCGACCGCCGCCTCTCATTCTCTTTTCCTAGGCGGGGAGACCGTCCGGCGCTCGCGCCGGCGGTCTCCCTCCGCCGCACTTTCCGTGAATTCTGGCCCAACACCCGCGGCCTTCGCTGGCTGCTCGCCGCGGGAGTGGTTTTCGCCATCGTCGCGGCGCTCTGCGAGGTCGCCGCGATCGGACTGTTCGGCCGGATCACCGACGAAGTGCTCACCACCCGCGACCTCGGCGCGTTCTGGGGGCCGGCGTTCACCTGGCTCGGTCTCGCGGCGGTCACCGGAGTGGCCACGCTGGCCGGCACGTACGCCACGGCCGTGGGCGCGGAACGCTTCCTGCTGAGCCTGCGCGACCGCGTGTTCGCGCACATCCAGACCTTGTCCCCGGACTTCGGCGAGAACCGGCGCCTCGGCGACGTCATGGCCAGGCTCACCGACGACATCGAAGCCATCGAGGAACTGATGGGGTCGGGGCTGGTCAAGCTCTTCACCACGGTCGCCAGCGTCATCTTCTTCGCCGGTGCCGCCTTCTACGTCCGCTGGGACCTGGCACTGGTCACGATGGCGCTGATCCCGGCCTTCCTCGTGGTGTCGAAGATGTTCGCGTCGCGGTTCAGGACCGCCTCGGCACGCGAGCGCTCCAGCAACGGCGAGATGAACAGCGTCATCGAGGAGGGCCTGGCCAACCAGGCGCTCGTCCAGTCCTACAACCGCCAGTCCGCCGAGTCGCGCCGCCTGCACGCCACCGGCCGGGGATGGCTGCGCGCCAACCTGTCACAGGCGTGGCTCGCCGGCCTGTACGGTCCCGCCGTCCAGGTGCTGGAGACCATCTGCCTCATCGTCATCCTGGGCGTCGGCGCCTGGGAGATCGCCGCCGGACGGCTCACGCTGGGCGGCCTGCTGGCCTTCGCCGCGTACTTGGCGATGCTCTACCCTGCCGTGCAGAGCCTCGGCGAGATCGCGCTCACCGTGTCGGAGGCGGCGGCGGGCTCCGACCGCGTCATGGAGGTGCTCAAGACCAGGCCGGCCGTCGAGGACGCCGCCGACGCCGTGCCACTGGCGGGCCGCGCCACGGGTCGCGTCGACTTCCAGCACGTCGGCTTCCGTTATCCCGGCCGCAGGCGGCCCGCCCTGCAGCACCTGTCGTTCACCGCCGAACCCGGCGAACTGGTCGTGCTCACCGGGCCCAGCGGCGCCGGCAAGTCCACGCTGGCCAAACTGCTGCTGCGGTTCTACGACCCGGACGCGGGCCGCATCCTTCTCGACGGCCGCGACCTCCGGGGCCTGACCAGGGCCTCGCTGCGGGACAACATCACGATCCTGCACCAGGAGACGCTGCTGTTCTCCGGCACGGTGCGCGACAACATCGCCTACGGCCGGCCCGACGCCACGCACGACGAGGTGATCCGCGCCGCCGAACTGGCCGGGGTGCACGACTTCGTCAGGACACTGCCCCGGGGGTACGACTCCCAGGTCGGGCAGCGCGGCAGGCTGCTGTCCGGCGGGCAGCGGCAGCGCCTGGCCATCGCCAGGGCGATCCTGCGCGACGCGCCCGTGCTCGTCCTGGACGAGCCGATGACCGGCCTGGACGAGGCCACGGCCGCCCGCATCATGGAGCCGCTGCGGCGGCTCATGGCCGGACGGACCACCATCCTCATCACCCACGACCTGCGCCATCTGCCGCAGGACGCGCGCGTGATCGAGCTGGAGCCGGCCGGCCGTGAGAGCCGGATCCGCCTGAAGCGGCTCGGCATTCAGCGCGAGAGCCCCAAGCTGTTGAGCAGCCCGGTGACGCCGAGGTTGTCCAGCAGCGTGGGCGAGGACGTGGACGAGGAGGTGAGCGGCGCGGTCTCGGACGCCGACGAACGGGGACGGCTCCACGGGCCGGTCCACGGGCTGTAGGACTGGCTGTAGAACGGGCCGTAGGAGTGCGCCCAGTGCGGGCGGTCGTAGGAGTCGGCCCAGTGCGGGCGGTAGCCGAACCGGCGGTTGTACTCAGCGCACCACGGCGCCGTGATCAGGCCCCGGACGTGCCCGTTGACGTTGACCGTGCCCTGCACCTGCCGCTGGTCCGTGGCGTCCGCGTTCCGGTCGAGCGCCTGACCGAGCAGCGCGTGGACGTAGCCGTTGATCTCGCCCCACTCCTCGGCGGTCGGCGGCCTGTCATAGCTGATCCGGACGCCGTCGCGGCCGTACTCGTCGTCCGTCAGGTACTGGACCAGGGCGTCGTCGGAGATGACGTCACGCAACGGCGAGTGCGGCCGGTACGCGGCGTCGGCGCACCACTCCCTGAGCCGGTCGTCGTAGTCGTCGGCGGCCGCCGGCGCGGTCATCAACGTGAGGCCGGTGACCGTAGCTGCCAGTGCGGTGATGACGTGCTTGTACATGGGTGCCCCCTGCGGGTGGTGATCTGATCATCCGCAGTGATCAGTACCCATAGTGAGGTTTCAACTACTCCATGGTTGGATCTGGCCGCCTTTACCCAGACTGCCGCAGCGTGGGTGGAACGCGTACTCTGCTGGGCATGCGCAGACGGGTGATCGACGGCCGCTTCGAGCTGGGCGAACGGCTCGGCGGTGGCGGCATGGGGCTGGTGTGGCGGGCCTGGGACACCGCGCTGCACCGCGACGTCGCACTCAAGGAAGTACGGCCGCCCGACCCGGCCATGGACGAGCACGACCCCGCCCTGGCCCGTGAGCTGCGCGCCCGCGTGCTGCGCGAGGCCCGCGCGCTGGCCCGGCTCAACCATCCGCACGTCGTGACCATCCACCACATCGTCGACGAGGGCGAGGACGCGTACCCGTGGCTCGTCATGGAGCTCGTCACCGGCGGCTCGCTCCAGGACCGGCTCGCGCGTGGGCCGATGCCGCCGTCGGAGGCGGCGCGGCTCGGGCGCGAGGTGCTGTCCGCGCTGCGCGCCGCGCACGCGGTCGGCATCCAGCACCGTGACGTCAAACCCGCCAACGTCCTGCTGCGCTCCGACGGGCGATCGGTCCTGACGGACTTCGGCATCGCCGCCGTCCGCGAGTCGTCCAGCCTGACGGCCACCGGGTCGTTCATCGGCTCCCCCGAGTACATGGCGCCCGAGCGGATCAACGGGCACGAGGGCGATCCGGCCTCCGACCTGTGGTCGCTCGGCATGATGCTGTACGTCGCGGTCGAGGGGCGTCATCCGTTACGCCGCGCCACCACGCTGGCGACGCTGGCGGCGGTGCTCAACCAGGCGGTGCCGGCGCCGGAGCGGGCCGGCACGCTCGGCCCGGTCCTCCTGGCGTTGCTCACCCGCGACCCGGCGGCCCGCCCCGACCCCGCCACCCTCGACC
>NZ_LAVL01000307.1 GCF_001083785.1 Nonomuraea sp. SBT364 | reverse complement strand
GTCGTGGGGAGGGCGGGCCGGGTCCTGGGGGGTGTCGGGCGAGTTGCCGGCGGTGGGACGGGAGCGGCGAGGGGGACGCCGTTTCCTGCCACCCCCGGGCGCGGCGCCTGACCCATCGCGATTGCTCACACCGGCTCCTTCACACGCCTACCAGGCAGAACCCGTGGGTTTGCCCCCCATTGGCACAAGATTGCCAGGATTCTAGCTGCCATATATGGACATCAAAGACATGTGCCCAAGCTGAGATGAACGTCGGATGACCTCACGAGGTCGCCGAGGACGGCATCACCCAGGTGTTGCACTGGTACGCCTGGCTCTTCTCCCAGCCCTGCCGGAACCACCGATAATTGTTGGCACGCGAGCCGTGGTCACGCGGATATCCCGGATAGTCGCCCACCTGCCCGTAGAACGCGAACAGGCGGCTCCGGTTGCCGGTGCTGACGGGATAGGTCGCCGCCACCGAACGCATCCACATCCCGCCGAAACAGGTTGCCTGGAGCTCCAGCCGCCGGCTCAGCGCGAGCTTGCCGCTGTTGCTCGACGAGGCCAGCGTCTGCGCCCACCACGAGTCCATCAGGCCCGTGATGTTCTGCACGTGATGCCCGTACTCGTGGGCCATCATGCTGATGATCCCGCCGTGCCAGGAGATGATCTGGCCGTAGCCGCGGGCGTTGCCGTTCCCCCTGGCCATGGCCGAGGTCGAGGCGTAGATGGTGCTGTTGCGCGGGCAGTAGTACGGCACCATGCTCCCCGGCTGCGGGTAGTCGCCGCAGGCCCCCCTGCCCCGCCCGGAGGCGATCGCGTAGTTCGGCGGGCGGAAGGGGATGCCCTGCTTGGTGAGGATCTGGCCCCAGGCCCGGTCCATGCACTTGCTGGTCCTGAGGATCAGCGACTTGAGCTGGCTGTGGCTGTGGATGCTCGCGTTGCCAGCCCGGCAGGTCAGCCTCGGCAGCGCGCCCGCCCGGTACATGGTGTTGTTCTTCAGGCTCCGGTTGACCGTCACCTGGCGGGGCGGCTCGACGGTGGTGTCGGGCTCGTCGTCCCGCGTCGGGGTCGGCGTGGGCCTGCGGGTGGGCTCGCGCGTCGGCTCCCGGCTGGGCTCCCGGGTCGGCTCGTCCGACTCCGACGGCCGCCCGGTCCGTCCCTCGCCCGGCTCGTCGTACCGGGACGACGTCGGGATCGCGATCGGCGTCGTCGACTCCGAGCTGGAGCCGGACGAGCCGCCGAACAGCGCCGCGCCGATGACGATCAGCACGAACAGCCCCGCCACCGAGCCGAACACGGCCCCCAGCACCCCGGCCACCCCGATGCCCTGCTTCCGGCGCGGCGGCTGCCAGTTCCCGTACGGCCCGTGCCCGTGCGGGGACGGTGGCGGCTGCTGCCAAGGCGCCCCCTGCTGGGGCGGCGGCGGGTACGGCTGCCCCTGCGGCGGTCCCTGGGGCGGGTACGGCCGGCCCTGGGGCGGCCCCTGCTGCGGGTACGGCTGCCCCTGCGGCGCGTACGGGTCGCCGTGGTGTCCGGGGTACGGCCGGCCGGACGGCTGCCCGGGAGGCGGCTGCTGCCCCGGATGCGGCGGTTGCGCGTGCCCGGGGTACGGGTTGGCCGGCGGCTGCCCAGGATAGGGGTTCGCGGGCGGCTGCGCGGCTCCCGGGTACGGGTTCCCGTGCCCCGGGTGAGGATGGGGCCGGCCGGCGGGCTCGGGAGGGGGCGGCTGGCCGTACCCCGGCGGTGGCCACGGCCGCGAAGGTGGCCGCTGGGGCTGTCCTGGCCCCTGGGGCGGGGGAGGGTACTGCCCGTTGCCTGTCACCGTGATGCCCCTTGAGTCGCTTGTCCCGAATGAGTGACTTGAGTGGTCACCCTCGGAGGCTTTGCCAAATTTGGGGCAGAAGCATACTGATTTATCACCCGTCACGGATGTAGCGGTGCTCGGTTACAGTCCGAAATCATTCGAGGTGATCTCCGCTATGTCCCGCACCCCGCGGCGGCCGTTGTCCTAGCTTCTTTGCCATGAACCTCCAGCAGCTCCGCTATGTGGTCGCGACTGCGGAGCACCGCACCATGACCGATGCGGCCAAGTCGCTTTACATCGCACAACCTGCGCTTTCCCGTGCGATCCGGGATCTTGAGCGAGAGCTCGGCATGACGCTCTTCGCCCGCTCCGGGCGCGGCGTGGTGGTCACGGCGCAGGGCCGCCGAGTGGTGAAGCTGGCGCGGGAGGCGCTCGACGCCGTCCACGAGATCGAGGGCCTCGCCAGCCATGGCGGCGGCGGGGAGGCGGAGCTGCGCATCGCCTCCACCCCGAGCCTGGAGCCCGGTCTCGCGGGGCGGCTGCTGCCCGCCTACGCCGCCGACCACCCCGGCGTCCGTGTGCACATCGTGCGCTGCGACGGCCGTGACGCCGTGGTCAGCGCCATCAGGGACCAGCGGGCCGACCTCGGCCTGACGGACCTGCCCGTGCCCGGCGACCTCGTCACCCACCCCCTCGAACGCCAGGAGATCGTGCTGATCTCCCCGCCCGGCCTCGAACTGCCCAACCCGGTGCCCATGGGCAGGCTCGACGGCATGCGCCTGGCCCTGCCCGCCCGTGGCAGCGTCCGCCGCCGCGAGCTCGACGCGATGTTCGGCAAGTACGCCGTCAGCCCCCGCGTCGTGCTCGAGACCGACGAGCGCAACGGCTGGCTCAACGCCGTACGCGCGGGCCAGGCGTCGCTGCTGTGGTATCGCGGGATGGCCGAGCAGGCCAGCAGAGCCGGCCTCGTGGTCCGCTCCCTGGAGCCCGCCGTGCGCCGCGTCATCGCCGTGGTGCACGCCCGGCGCCGCCTGCCGCTGATCGCCCAGGATTTCCTGGCGACGGCGGAGAAGGGCACCGCCGCCTGAGCGGCGCCCACGCCGGGATGCTGGCGTTCGGCAAGAAAAGTGCAAACCCGGGCTGAGAGCATTCTCAGCGGAGGGAATACATGCGCTTCAGGATTCTCGGCCCGCTGGTCATCGAACATGACGCCGGCGAGCTGCACCTCGGGGGAGGCCTGCAACGCGTCGTCATGGCGCTGCTCCTGCTGGAGGCCAACCGGACCGTGCCGCTCGACCGGCTGATCGAGGCGGCCTGGGGGCAGGAGCCGCCCGGCACCGCCCGCAACCAGATCCAGATCCGGGTCTTCCAGCTCCGGCGGGTCCTGGACGACACCGTCCAGCCCTTCCGGGTGCTGCTGACCCGGCCGCCCGGCTATCTGCTGAAGGTCGGGCCGGGCCGGCTCGACCTGGCCGACTTCGACGCGCTGGTGGCCCGGGCGCACGGCGAGGACGCCGAGCGGGCCGCCGCGACGCTCCGGGAGGCGCTCGCCCTGTGGCGGGGGCCCGCCCTGGCGGACGTCGAGAGCGACCTGCTCCTGCCGATCGCGCACGACCTGGAGGAGCGGCGCCTGCTGGCCCGCGAGCGCCTGGCCGACCTGGACCTGGAGCTCGGCCGCCACCAGCAGCTCGTGGGGGAGCTGCGGCGGGCGGTCCAGGACCACCCGCTGCGCGAGCGGCCGTACGGCCAGCTCATGCTCGCCCTCTACCGGTCGGGCCGCCAGGCGGAGGCGCTCGACGCCTTCCGCGACTACCGCGGCATGCTGCTCGACACGCTCGGCCTCGAACCCGGCGACGAGCTGCGCCGGCTGGAGCTGGCCATCCTCAACCAGGACGCCTCGCTCGCCCTCGGCTACGACACCGGCCCCGCCATCCGCCTCCCGGGCTCCAGCCACTTCCAGGAGCCGGGCGGGCGGATGGCGGGGCCGGTGTCGTAGCC
>NZ_LAVL01000030.1 GCF_001083785.1 Nonomuraea sp. SBT364 | reverse complement strand
AGTTGGGCTGGCCGACTTCATGGCCGGGGCGCTGGAGGGCGCGGGGGCCGTGGTGGCCGGGACGGGGCTGGTGAGCGGGAACCGGTACCGGATCCCGGCGGAGGTCGTGTGGCTGGGGGAGCGCGAGACCCGGGTGGAGCCCGTCATGAGCGGCGTGGTGGACCTGGGCGTCCCGGAGGCGATCGCGGAGGTCGTCGCGCATGACGTCGTGGCGCGCTGGTGGGCGGCCCCGGACCGGCAGCCGCTGCTGCGGGTGTCGGCGGAGCTGCACCGGCTGCTGCCGGACGGGGTGATGGCGGCGGCGGACGGGCTGGGCCTGCGGGTGTCGGCGTTCGCGCTGTCCGTGCCGGATGTCAGGGCGGCCCTGGTGATGGTCGGTGGTGAGGGCGCCACGCTGGGCGTCGCGGCCGGCCGTACGGTCAGGAGCGCGGTCGGCGAGGCGTTCCTGCGGGCGATGGCGGCCAAGGCGCAGCCGTGGGCGACGCTCACGCTGGCCGATTCGCTGCGCCGGTTCGCCGTCTGGCATCACGAGGCCGACTACGCCGCGCATCTGGAGCGCCTGGGTGTGGACGCGGAGCCGTGGCTGGTGGACGAGCCGGGTGACCTGCGGCCGTCGAGCTGGCCGGAGATCGCCGCCCGCCGGTTCGGGCACGAGCCCGTCGCGGTGGAGTCCGGCGGCACGGGCATGGTGGTGAAGGTCGTGTGCCCGGGGGCCGCGTGTTACGGCGCCGCTCCCGCCAGGCTGCCGTGCCCCGTGCCCTAGAGAGCCCGGCAGCGCACGGCGCAAGAGAACCTGCGCCCACCGAATACCGATAATTGCATGAACAGGGAGGCGGCCATGGACCTCACAGTCATCGGTATCACTCCCGAACTGGAGGAGATCTACCGCTACTTCCTTCGGCATCGGGGCGAAGGCATCGGCTCGTTGCCGGAGAGCCTCTCCATGGACCCCGACACCGTCGAGGCGGCCGTGGAGCGGCTGGGTCAGCTGTCCATGCTCGACCTGACCGACCGGCACCGGGTCGTGGCGACCGAGCCGCGCGTCGCCATCGAGCGGCTGGTGGAGAAGCGGCTGGACGAGCTCAACGCGGAGATCCGCCGGGTGTTCGGCGCCCGTGACGCCATCGCCGGCTTCATGGAGGACATGCAGGAGGGCGAGCGCACCGGCGCGGCGCTGGACATCGAGCGCGTGGAGAACGGCGCGCGGGTCCGCCAGCGCCTGGACGACCTCGCCTTCTTCTCCTACAAGGAGACGCTCTGCCTGCATCCGGGCGGCCCGTTCAACAAGGTGATGATCGACTCGGCGCTGCCGCTCGACACGCGGAGCCTGCGCCGGGGGCTCACGATCAAGGAGATCTTCCACCCGTCGGCGCTGGAGGACCCGCACATGGTCTCGTACCTGCGGGAGCTGCTCAGCCTGGGCGGCGAGGTCCGCATCACCGAGCAGCCGATGGACCGCATGCTCATGTACGACCGCAGCGTGGCGGTCGTCCCGATCGACCCCAAGCAGAACACCAAGGGCGCGTTGCTCGTCCGCGAGCCCGGCCTGGTCTCGCAGCTCGTCATCTACTTCGAGGGGCTGTGGAACTCGGCGGTGGACCTGCGCACCTACATCGACCCTCCGGAGGAGGAGCCGATGCTGACGGAGATGGAGCAGCGGGTCCTGGAAGTGATGGCCACGGCGGACAAGGACGAGATCGCCGCCCGCGAGCTCGACGTCTCGGTGCGCACCTACCGCCGCTACGTCGCCGACCTGATGGCCCGGCTGGGCGCCGTCAACCGCTTCCAGGCGGCGCTGCGCGCCAAGGAGGAGAACTGGATCTGATCCTTTTCGCGTGCCGTACGGGCACAGCGTGAACCCCGCGACCGGTGGTCGCGGGGTTCTTTTTTGAATTCTCGTGGCCCCATCTCTCCTTTCTCGGATATTCAAATCGCGGAACAATTGGGAGGCAGTGGTCAGGCGCTCGGCCAGGTGTTGGGGTCGGGCGTCGGCGTCACCGGCGGCACCGGCCAGGTGTTGCCGGGGTCGTCAGTCAGGGCGACCGGGGCGGGCCAGGTGTTGTCGGGGTCGTCGGTCGAGGTGGGCGTCGGGGCGGGCACCGGCCAGGTGTTCCCCGGGTCGCCGTCGGCCACCGACACGCTCCCGGTCACGGTGCTCAGCGACTCAAGGGCGGCGGAGCCGGCCGTCAGGGTGGCCCCCGCGGCGACGATCACGATGGCCCACTTCGCAACGTTCTCGGAAACCGTCTGGATAATCGTCGTCTTAGCCATCACTCTGCCTCTTTCTTATTGGTGTTTTTTGTTTTTCGTGTTTTCCTTCGCACCTCCAACTTTGCTAGGCGGCAAGCCCCGGAACCAGGCTTTTCGCAGGCAGCAAGCTGCAGGCGGGTTTCCGCTTCCTGCCACGCACCCGGGGTCCCCGCACTGCAGGAGGTGACAGGAAACGGCCACTGACCATTGACTGGAGGCACTGACGAGGGAGGGAAATCATGAGCATCTCGGAACTCGACATCGCCGCGATGCCGTCCGTGGAGGCCCTTGACGAGGCGGTTCAGTCGCCGCCCCCGTCCATGAACCGGCTGCGTGAGGAGCATGAGCGCCTGCGTGAGGAGGTCGTGGAAGGGCGTGCGCAGGCGGTGGCCCGGCAGCGTTCGCTCGGCAAGCGGACCGCCCGCGAGCGGCTGGAGCTGCTGCTCGACGAGGGGTCTTTCCTCGAACTGGACATGTTGCGCAGGCATCGGGCGCAGGGCCTCGGCATGGAACGGCAGCGTCCGCACACGGACGGGGTGATCGCCGGCTCCGGCACGATCGACGGCCGCCGGGTCTTCGTCTACGCGCAGGACTTCACCGTGTTCGGCGGCTCGCTGGGCGAGGCGCACGCGTTGAAGATCCAGAAGGTGATGGATCTGGCGTTGTCCACCGGCTCCCCGTTCATCGGCCTGAACGACAGTGGCGGCGCCAGGATCCAGGAAGGGGTGATGTCGCTCAACGGCTACGGGGGCATCTTCCAGCGCAACGTCGCGGCCTCCGGCGTCATCCCGCAGATCAACGTCATCCTCGGCCCGTGCGCCGGGGGCGCGGCCTACTCCGCGGCCCTGGCCGACTTCACCTTCATGGTCCGCGACACCGCGCAGCTCTACCTGACGGGCCCGGACGTGGTGGAGGCGGTCACCGGCGAACGGGTCTCGCACGCCCAGCTCGGCGGCGCCCAGGTGCACGCCGCCCGGTCGGGCCTGGCCGCGTTCGTGCACGACGACGAGGAGAGCTGCCTGGCCGACGTCCGCCACCTCGTGTCGATGCTGCCGAGCAACAACATGAGCCGCCCGCCGGCCCTGCCGTCGCGCGGCGCGGCCGCCGACGTGCGGCCGAGGCTGGCGGAGCTCGTCCCCGTGGAGCCGAACAAGCCCTACGACATGCGCCGGGTGCTGGCCGAGCTGGTGGACGACGGCGACTACCTGGAGGTGCACCGCGCCTGGGCGCCGAACGTGATCTGCGCGTTCGCCAGGATCGACGGCGAGGTGGTCGGCGTCGTCGGCAACCAGCCGATGGTGCTCGCGGGCGTGCTGGACGTGAACGCCTCGCAGAAGGCGGCGCGCTTCGTCCGGCTGTGCGACGCCTTCGGCATCCCGCTGGTGACGCTCGTGGACGTGCCCGGCTTCCTGCCGGGCACCGACCAGGAGCACGCAGGCGCCATCAGGCACGGCGCCAAGCTGCTGTACGCCTACTGCGAGGCGACGGTGCCGCGCGTCCAGGTCATCGTCAGGAAGGCGTACGGCGGCGCGTACATCGTGATGGACTCCCGATCCATCGGCACGGACCTGTCACTGGCGTGGCCCACCAACGAGATCGCCGTGATGGGCGCGGAGGGCGCGGTGAACGTCATCTACCGCAAGGAGCTGGCCGCCGCGAGCGATCCCGGCATGCTGCGCGCGGACCTGGTGGCCCGCTACACCAGCGAGCTGGTCCATCCCACGTACGCGGCCGAGCGCGGGCTGGTCGACGACGTGATCGACCCGGTGGACACGCGCGCGGCCGTGGCCCGCGGGCTGGCCATGCTCCGCGACAAGCGCAAGCACACGACCCCGCGCAAGCACGGCAACCTGCCCCTGTGAGAAACGCGCGGCACCTGTAGCGCGAGGTGAGCCCCGCGGGACGGTCCCGCGGGGCTTTCGCGTGCCCGGGGACCCCCGTTGACAGCATGCGGCTGCCCACCTGCAGCTTCCTGACTCCGCGAGCCCTGGCCCGGCTGTCGCGCCTGTCCCACAGTGGGAAGTGCGACAACGAAGGACCACCGCCAGGAGGAGGACGGAGACCCAGGAATCATGTTGATCCAGCTGACGATGCGCAAGGTCGACGGGCTCCCCGTCCCCGGTTCGCCGGTCGACGGGATCCGCATCATGGCGCTACTGCCGAGCCGCTGGCACAAGGATCTCACGCAGGCCACCGGGGACATCGTCATCCGGGTGCGCCCCGACGGGGCCACGACGAGCGCCCAGGTGCGCGACGTGGTCACCGAGGTCCTCACCAACCCCGAGATCGACCACTGGGAACTGGTGACCTGCCGCACGCTGCTCACGAGGAACCACGAAGAGGACGCCGAAGGAGGAAATCGATGATCGCTTCCCTGCTGGCCCCCGGAGAATGCCGTGTCTGGTGGGCCACCCCCGGGCACCGGAGCGTGGAGACGCTGTCCGCGGTGCTCAGTGACCCCGAGCTGGAGCGGGCCGCCAGGTTCCGCCGTGACCCGGACCGCCGCCGCTTCCTCACCGGGGCCTGGCTGCTGCGCAACGCGGCCGCCACCCAGCTGGGCGTGCGCCCGGAGGACGTGGTGGTCGACCGGAGCTGCTCGGACTGCACCAGGCACCACGGCAAGCCGTACATCAGGATGTCGGGCCGCCGGCTGCACGTCTCGGTCTCCCACTCGGGCGACCGGGTCGCGGTGGCCCTGACGGGCGTGGGAGCGCTGGGCGTGGATGTCGAGGCGGTGCCGTCGGAACCGGTGGACGACCTGGCCAGGTGCGCGCTGACCTCGCATGAGTTGCGTGCCCTGGACGCGTTGCCGCCGATCGAGCGGTACGAGGCGTTCGCCAGGGTGTGGACGCGCAAGGAGGCGGCGCTCAAGGCCACCGGGCACGGCCTGCGCGTCTCGCCGGGCAAGCTGGAGGTCAGCGGCCCCGAGGAGGCGCCCGAGCTGCTCAGCTGGCCGCTGGAGATCCCGCCGCGTGACATCCGGTTCGTCGACCTGGACCCAGGTGACGGGTATGTGGCCGTGGTGGCGCTGATCGCCGGCGACCAGCACGTCCACGTCGTGGAATCCCTGGTGGCCGGCCAGCCGGTCGCCGCCGCGGGCCCGCCGCCGCTCCGTGAGCGTGTGCTGCAAGCCGCCTGACCCTGTGGACACCGTGGCAAGGCTTCTGTCAGATGAGAGGAAGGAGGTGACCTCCGGTGAAGCGAGGCTTCGTCCTGATCCCGGGCCCCTGGATGGGGGCCTGGGCCTGGGAGCCGGTGGCACGGCGGTTGCGCGCTCGCGGGCACGAGGTCCGCGCGGTCACCCTGCGCGGCCTGGCCGCCGGCGAGGACGACGTGTCGGACGTCGGCCTGGAGACCCACGTACGCGACGTGCTGGCGCTGCTGGAGTCGGACGACCTGCGTGACGTGGTGCTCGTCGGGCACAGCTACTCCGGCCTGGTGGCCGGGCAGGTGGCCGACCGGGCGCGGGACCGCGTCGCGCACACGGTGTTCGTGGAGGCGTTCCTGCCGCACGACGGCAGGTCGATGCTGCACGCGTTCCCGGAGCGCCAGCGGACCCAGGAGTTGCGGCTCATCGCCGACAACGAGGGCCGCTGGCCCGCCCCGGACGCGACGATCGTGGGCGAGGGGCAGGGGCTGACCCGCACGCAGGCGCGCTGGCTGGCCCGGCGCCTCGTCGGGCACCCCGGCCGCACGATCGCCGAGCCGGCCACGCTGACCCGGCCGCTGGAGCGGCAGCGGGCCAGCTACGTCGTCTGCACCATGGACCACTTCGCCGGGCGGCTCTCGCCGGACGTGACCGCCATGCGGTCGGTGCCGTCGTGGGACTTCCACACGCTGGAGACCGGGCACTGGCCGATGGTCTCCGCCCCCGGGCCGCTCGCCGCCCTCCTGACCCGCATCGCCGCCCGCGAATCCTGACGCGGGTCAGGACACCGGGGTGACGTCCCGCCGGAACGCCCGGCGGAGCGGACCCCCGTACAGCCAGAGCAGGATCGCCAGGCCGATCGCGATCATGAGCGCCGTGAACACCCACTCGTTCGAACCGCCGGGGCCGTAGACCCGGTGCGCCAGGCCGATGTCGACCGCCCGCACGGGCTCGCCGGCCCGGTTGGAGTAACGGTCGCTGCCGTACAGCTCGACGCCGGACCGGTCGGCGGAGCCGTCGCCGGAGCGGAACTCGCCCGTCCAGACGCACGACTCGTGCCCGGGATGCACCACGCACGTCAGGTCACGCGGGGTGAACGTCCCCGGCACCCCGTCGGCCCGCGCCGCGCGGACGGCCGTGCCGGCGTTCGGCACGGCCAGATAGAGGAGGAACACCGCGACCAGGGTCAGGACGACCGTGAACGCGCGGGATCGGTCACGCCGCGCCATCACTACGCGGGGGCCGCGGCGCAGGCGCACCGCATGGCGGCCCGCTCGGCCGGACGGGGACGGCGGTGCAGGAGCATCGCGACCACCATCGGCGCGAACACCACCGCGTTGTAGAACAGGTGCAGCTCCACGCGCGGCACGACCAGCTGGATGAGGCTGGTCGGCACCGGGCGGCCGGCCAGGTTGCTGCCGGAGATCGCCTGCAGGAGCAGGATCAGGTGCTCCAGGTGGTGCCAGACCTGGATGCCCAGCGAGATGTTCCACCACACCCTGGACCGGCCGGTGAAGCCCGGCCGCAGCATGATCAGCCCGGCCAGCATGAGCAGCGCGTAGCCGTAGTGCATCCACTCGGAGGTGACGAGCCACGGGAAGGGCACGCCGAGCACGCCGCGGGCCTCGGGCAGCGGCCAGCCGAGGACGTAGATCTGGATGGCCTGGACGACGTGCTCCGCCCAGTGCGCCAGGACGATGAAGAGGTAGACGGCCAGCGCCGCCCGGTGATGCCGGGTGTTCAGACTGGAGAGTAACCCTGGAGCTGCGGCGTTCGTGACCATGAGCGGAACCTCGCTTCTCGAAGTGATGGGTCGCGTCGCGGTACCGAGCTTCGTTCGGCGCCCCGGTGGGCGCACCTCCGGTCGTGCGGACTTCGCGCAGGAGCGCAATCCGGAAGATGCGGGCGCCGTCGTACACCGCGAGTATGAGGCCGAGAAAGCACGCTGACCACCACTGGTCACCGGGGCCGCCGCGCTTGCGGGAGGGCGGCGGTCGCCCGGGGACCGGGTCCCGCCGGTGACCACGCCCGGCGTGGCCCGGTCCTCGCATGCCGTTCTCCCGTGACGTCGGAAGGAAAGCACGACATGACGCCAGCAGGAACGTGGGGCAGGAGGCTGGTGCGCGTCGTCGCGTCCGCCGCCCTGGCCGTGGTGCTGATCGCCACGACCGCCGCCGCGTCGTCAAGCGACGGCGAGCAGGCCGAGGGCCTGTCCGGTTTCACCCACGGCAGGGTCGCCGTCGACGGCGGCGACATCCACTACGTCACGGGCGGGTCGGGCCCGGCCCTGCTGCTCCTGCACGGCTGGCCGCAGACCTGGCAGATGTGGCGCGACGTCATGCCGGAGCTGGCCCGCGAGCACACCGTGATCGCCATGGACCTGCCCGGCCTGGGCACCTCGTCCATCCCGGCCGGCGGCTACGACAAGGTCACCACCGCGCACCGGATCCGCCAGGCCGTGCGCGCGCTCGGCCACACCCGGGTCGGCATCATCGGGCACGACCTGGGCGTCCTGGTCGCCTACCCGTACGCGCGGGACTTCCCCGCCGAGGTGAGCGGGCTCGTGATGATCGAGAGCCCGCTGCCCGGCTTCGGGCTGGAGGACCTGTACGGGGTGAGCTTCCACTTCAAGTTCAACTCGTCCCCGGCGCCCATCCCCGAGCGGATCATGGACGACGAGGACGTGCCCACGTACCTCGGCATGATCTTCGACTTCAGCCACCGCAAGGATGCTGTCAGTCGCGAAACCTACTATCGCGCGTATGCCTCTCCAGCCAGGCGCACCGCCGGATACGCGTACTACCGCGCCTTCGCCGCCGACGCCGACGACAACAGGGCCAACGCCGCCAGGAGGCTGGCCATGCCGGTCGCGGCGGTGGGCGGTCAGCACTCCTTCGGTCCCGGCGTCGCCGCCTCCTTCAGTCAGGTGGCCGACGACGTGCGGACCGTGGTCGCCCCCGATTCGGGGCACTTCGTTCCCGAGGAGAACCCGGACTTCCTGGCCGGGTGCGCGCTCCTGTTCTTCGGCCCGGCGGGCACCACCCCCGGGCCCGGCCTCGGCGACTGTGCTCCCTAGCACCCCGGCGCGTCGCGGTCCCCGTCCCCGAACCCGGGGGCGGGGCCGCTGCGTGACAACACCCCGACAGGAGGGAAGGCTGAAATGAGCCAGCAATACGCGCATCAGCGCCTGTCCCCGCCAGGCGCCTCGATCGAGAACGAGCGGGCGGCGGTGCGGCGGCTGCGCCGCGACGTCGACGGGGCCGTCCTCGTCCCGTTCGAGGCCGCCTACGAGAGCGAACGGCAGGCGCCCTACTCCGACATCGACCCCAGGCCCGTCGCCGTGGTGATGGCCACGGGCCCGGCCGACGTGCGCACGGCGCTCGCCACCGCGCGTGAGCACGACCTGCCCTTCGCCGTCCAGGGCACCGGGCACGGCACCCACGCCGCCTCCGACGGCGGCATCCTGGTCAAGACCGCGCAGCTGGCCGGCGTGCTGGTCGACCCGGTGCGCCAGGTGGCCCGCGTCGGCGCGGGCGCCGTCTGGGAGCAGGTGATCGCCGCGGCCGCGCCGCTCGGCCTGGCGCCGCTGGCCGGGTCCCACCAGTCGGTCGGCGTGGCCGGCTACACGCTGGGCGGCGGCATCGGCTGGCTGTCGCGCGCGTACGGGTTCGCCGCCGACAGCGTGCTGCGCGCCGAGGTGGTCACCGCCGACGGCCGGCTGCTGACGGCGAGCGCCGACAGCCACCCCGACCTGTTCTGGGCGATGCGCGGCGGCGGCGGCAACTTCGGCGTGGTCACCTCGCTGGAGTTCCGGCTCCACCCGGTCGCGCGGGTGTTCGCGGGCGCCGCGTTCTTCCCGGGGGAGCGGGCCGCCGACCTGCTCACCCGCTACCGCGACTGGATCGAGTCCGTGCCCGACGCGCTGAGCAGCGCGGTCCTGCTGACCCGGCTGCCGCACGACCGGCGGGTGCCCGCCGGGCTCAGGGGCAGGCCCGGGGTCGTCGTCCAGGTCATGTACGACGGGCCGGGCGAGGAGGCCGGGCGGCTGCTCGCGCCCCTGTTCGAGGTGGTGGGCCCGCCGCTGCTGCAGACGTTCGGCACCGGCGCGTTCGGCGAGATGGACATGGGCGGCACCGGCCCGGCTCACGTGAACCTGCTCGACACGCTGCCCGACGAGGTGATCGACGTCCTGGTGCGGGCTGCCACCCGGCCGGGCTCGCCGGTCTCCGGCGTGGAGATCCGCCACTGGGGCGGCGCGATGGGCCGCCCCGGCCCGCACGCCGGCCCGATCGGGCACCGCACGGCGCGGCTCAGCGCCATCCTCGACGCCAGGCTGCCGGAGGTCGAGGCGGTGATGCGCCCCCACACGGGAGGGCGCGCCTTCCTCAACTTCCTGCACGACCCGGCCAACGCCGTGGCGGCCTACACCCCGGCCGACCACCGCAGGCTGCGCGGGGTGAAGCGGGCCTACGACCCGGACAACGTCTTCCGGCTGAACTACAACATCCCGCCCGCCTGAGCCCCGGGCGACGCGCGGCCGCCCGGGCCGGCGACCGGCCCGGGCGGCTCGTGCGCGGGTGACCACCCGGCTCACAGCTCGACGCGGACGTCGTACAGGGTGACCCAGGTGTCGAACTCGATCAGCCGCTCGATGACGGCGCGGGCGCTCCACGGGCCGCCCATGCTGTAGGCGCCCCGCGGCGCGTCGAGCAGGGTGCGGATCTCCGCCTCCGACGCCAGCATCAGCGCCGGCCCGCCGTCGGCGAGGATGCCGGCCAGCTTCTCGCGCAGCGCCTCCTCGTAGCCGGTGTCCTGGGTGGACGGGTACGGGTTCTTCTTCCTGTCGAGCACCGAGTCGGGCAGCACGCCCCGCATGGCGGCCCGCAGCAGGCTCTTCTCCCTGCCGTCGAAGTTCTTCATCGCCCACGGCGTGTTGTAGACGTACTCGACCAGCTGGTGGTCGGTGAACGGGACCCGCACCTCCAGGCTGGCGGCCATGCTGATCCGGTCCTTGCGGTCCAGCAGGAAGTTCTCCCACCGGGTGAGGTTGAGGAAGGTGAGCTCGCGCATGCGCGCCTCCAGCCCGCTCTCGCCGGGCAGCCGCGGCACCTCCTCCAGCGCCTCGGTGTAGCGGCGCTTGACGTACTCCTCCAGCCCCAGCCGGTCCCACAGCCCGATGTCGCGCAGCGCGCCGATGCCGCCGGCCTTCCTGAACGGCGAGTGCCAGGGGAAGGTGTCGGAGTGGACCGCGTCCTCGTCGTGGAACCAGGTGTAGCCGCCGAAGAGCTCGTCGGCCGCCTCGCCCGACAGCGCGACCGTCATCTCCCGCTTCAGCGCGCGGCACAGCACCAGCAGCGAGTACTCCATGTCGCCGGTGGAGACCGGCAGGTCCTGGGCGCGCAGCACCGTCCCCCTGACCTCCGGGTCGAGGATCTCGGCGTTGTCCAGCTCGACGATGATGTGCCGGGCGCCGACGTGCTCGGCCACCTCGACGGCGAACGGCGTGTCGGGGTCCTCCCACTGCACGTTCGCCTGGAAGCGCGACTCGTGGCCCTTGAAGTCCACCGAGAACGCCTTGAGCGGCTCCTCGACGCCCTTGCGGGCGAGCGCGGCGGCGGCCAGCGCGGTGATGGCGCTGGAGTCGAGCCCGCCCGACAGCAGCGTGCCCACGGGCACGTCGGCGACGAGCTGCCGGTCCACGATGCCGGCCAGCAGCTCGCGCACGGTGGCGATCGTGGTGTCCAGGTCGTCGGTGTGCGGGCGGGCCCGCAACCGCCAGTAGCGGTGCTCGCCGCGGCCCGCGCGGGAGAAGCGCAGGACCGTGGCGGGCCGCACCTCGTGCATGCCGCGGAAGACGCCGTGGCCGGGCGTCTTGACGATGGTGAAGATCTCCCGCAGGCCGTCGGCGTCGATGACGGCCTCGGCCTCGTCGTGGGCCAGGATGGTCTTCGGCTCCGAGCCGAACAGCACGCCGTCCGGCGTCGGGTAGTAGTAGAGCGGCTTGACCCCCATCCGGTCGCGCACCAGCAGCAGCTCCTCGGTGCGCGGGTCCCAGATGGCCAGCGCGAAGATGCCGTCGAGCCGGCTCGCGAAGTCCTCGCCCCACTCCAGGTAGGCGCGCAGCACCACCTCGGAGTCGCTGGCCGTGCGGAACTCGTGGCCCAGCCCGCGCAGTTCCTCGCGCAGCTCGCGGTAGTTGTAGACCTCCCCGTTGTAGGTCATGACCGGCAGGGCGTCCCCGCCGGCGGCCATCGGCTGCCTGCCTCCCTCCAGGTCGATGATCGCCAGCCTCCGGTGGCCGAGCGCCGCGCGGGCGCAGGTCCACACGCCGCCCGCGTCGGGCCCCCGGTACTCCAGGGTCGCCGTCATCGCCGTGATCGTGCCCCGTTCGCCGGTCAGGTCCCGGTCGTAACTCACCCATCCAGCAATGCCGCACATAGTGATCAACTCATCCTTTCCATGGTCTCGGTGAAATCGCGGGCGCCGTGCAGCCACGCGACCTTGTCGTGCAGCTCGTCCTCGGAGAAGGCGGACAGCATCCGGTTCCTGGCCAGCGCGGCCTCCCCGGCGGGGTGGTAGAGGCGGCTGCCCATCTCGCGGGAGACGAGCTGCGTCCGGGCCGTGCGGGCCCGGCGGGCCGCGTTGTACTTCTCGAACCGCTGCGGGAACTCGGCCGGGCCGCAGTCCGCCAGCTCGCCCAGCGTGACCGCGTCCTCCAGCGCCATGCACGCGCCCTGGGCGGCGTACTGGAGCATCGGGTGGGCCGCGTCGCCCAGCAGGACCACGCGGCCGTCGGCCCAGTCGGCCACCGGGTCGCGGTCGCACAGCACCCATTCACGCCACTGCGCGCCCAGCTCCAGCAGCCGCCGGGCGGTCTCGCCCAGCCCGGGGAAGGCGCCCAGCACGGTCTCACACCCGGCCGGCCGCCCGGTCACCACGCTCGCGGCGCCGTCGTCGCGGGTGGCGGCCAGGTTCAGGAACTCGCCGCCGCCGATCGGGTAGTGCACGAAGTGCCAGCGCGGCCCCGCCCACAGCGTGACGGTGTTCCAGCGCAGGTCGCCGGGCACCCGGTCCATCGGGATGACCGAGCGGAAGATCGTGTGCCCCGACACGCGGGGCCCGCCGTCGCCGACCAGCCGCGCGCGGATCATGGAGTGCAGGCCGTCGGCCCCCACCAGCGCGTCGCCGGGCACCCGCCCCCCGCCGCCGAGCAGCGCCCGCACGCCGCCGGCGTCCTGCTCGTAGCCGATCACCTGGCTGCCGCCGCGCAACTCCACCAGCGGATGGTCGCGGCAGGCGGCCAGCAGCGGACCGTACAGGTCCACCCGCTGCACCACCGCGTACGGGTTGCCGAAGCGCGCCCGGTAGCGGCCGGTGAGCGGCATGCTCGCCACCCGCTCACCGGTCGTGCCGTCCATGAAACGCAGCTCGTCGATGAAGACGGCCAGGTCGCGCACGGCCTGCCCGACCCCGAGCCGGTCCAGCGCGGCGAAGCCGTTGGGGCCGATCTGGATGCCCGCGCCGAGCTCGCTGAACTCGTCCCTGCGCTCCAGGACCACCACCCGGTGGCCCTGATTCGCCAGGCCGATGGCCGAGGCCAGCCCTCCGATGCCGCCGCCCGCGACCAGTACGGTCGCCGTCCTTCCCCTCCCGTTCATCGGCGCACCGGCATCCGGTCGATCACCGACAGCAGGGCGTCACGCAGGATGCCGACCCCGTCCGCGGTGAGCACCGACTCGGCGTGGAACTGCATGGAGGCGAACCCGGGCCCGCGCAGCGCGTGCACCTCGCCCGTCTCCGGGTCGCGGCTGACCGCGACGCTCCCCGCCAGCCCGGCGGGCTCGATCTCGTCCGCCGGGGCGTGCGCGGCGAAGGTGTTGTAGAAGCCGACCCTGGCCCGGCGGCCGAACAGGTCGATCACCCGCTGCACGCCCTGGTTGGGCACCTTCCTGCGGCGCAGCGGCAGGCCCAGCGTGCCGCTGAGCACCTGATGGCTGAGGCACACGGCCAGGAACGGGATGCCGGAGCCGAGCAGCCGCCCCACCGCCTCACGCAGATGCGCGATCTTGGGGTGGGCCAGGTCGGCGGGGTCGCCGGGGCCGGGACCGAGCACCACCAGGTCGTGCCCGTCCAGCGTGTACGGCTCGTCGAACCGGCGCACGGTCACCTGCAGGCCCAGCGAGCGCAACTGGTGGCCGATCATCGAGGTGAAGGTGTCCTCGGCGTCCACCACCAGCACCCGGCGGCCGATCAGGTCGGGCGTCCAGAACGTCCGCTCGGCCTGCTCCTGCCGCCAGAACCCGGAGATGCCCTCGTTGCGCCCCTCCAGCGCGCTGCGCACCTCGGGATGCTCGGCGAGCTGCTCGGGCGGCTCGGCGCACAGGGCGTCGAGCAGCCCGGCCGCCTTCGCCGTGGTCTCGGCCACCTCCGACACCGGGTCGGAGTGCCTGACCAGCGTCGCGCCGACCCCGATGCGGACCCGCCCGGCGGCGTCGATGTCGGCGGTGCGGATCAGGATCGAGGAGTCGAGCGTCCGCCGTCCCGCCCCGTCGCTGCCGATCAGCGCGGCGACGCCGCTGTAGTAACCGCGTCCCTCCTTCTCGTAGCGGCCGATCACCCGGCACGCGCTCTCCAGCGGGCTGCCGGTGACGGTCGGCGCGAAGAGCGTCTCGCGCAGGATCTCCCGCACGTCGCGGGTGGTCTCGCCCTCGATGTAGTACTCGGTGTGCGCGAGCCTGGCCATCTCCCTCAGGTACGGTCCCGTCAGCCGGCCGCCGGACTCGCAGATCCGGGCCATCATCTTGAGCTCCTCGTCCACGACCATGTACAGCTCGTCGGCCTCCTTCTTGTCGCCGAGGAAGCCCATGAGCGCGCCGACGGTCGGCCCGGACGGGGGATAGCGGTAGGTGCCGCTGATCGGGTTCATCACCGCGACGCCCCCGGCGACGCTGATGTGCCGTTCGGGCGAGGCGCCGACGAAGGTCCGGTCGCCGGTGTGGATGACGAACGTCCAGTACGTGCCCGTCTCCCGGGTGACGAGCCGGCGGAACAGCGTGAGAGCGCAGGCCGGGGTGTAGTCGGTGATGTCGGCGACGAACGAGCGCTTGATGACGAAGTTGGCGCCCTCGCCCCGGCCGATCTCATCCTCGATGACGGCGCGCACGATGGCCGCGTAGTCGTCGTCGGCGGTGTCCACGCCGCGGCCGCGGGTCCGGATGGGCCGGTCGGGGATGCGCGCCAGTGCGGCCGGCAGCGGCATGCTGCCGTGGCCGGTGACGGCCATCGCGACCAGCGGGGCGCCGTCGTCGCGCGCCTCGAACCCCCGCTCGGCGATCTGCCGGTACGGGATGAGCGTCAGCAGCTCCGGGCCCTCGCCGCCGGGCTCGCCGGGCAGCGGCAGCTCGCTCAGCGTGGCGACCGTGGAGACGTCGCCGACCAGGACGTCCAGCACGCCCTCCCGGCCGGCGCCCGGCCGGTGCAGCAGCGCGAAGGCGGGGGGCGCGGGGGACAGGATGTCGTCCAGAAGCCGCCCGGCGCTCATGTCCGCGCTCATGTCCGCGCTCATGTCCGTGCTCCCGGCGCGAGGTCGCTCAGCAACTGCTTGGTCGTCGTGACCACGCCGCACCGCCCGGCCACGTACCGCAGCGTCATGCGGTGGTCCTCGGCGGTGAAGTCGGCGACGGCGTCGGCCACCAGGAACGGCTGCACGTCGTGGGTGAAGGCGTCGACGGCCGTCATCAGGACGCCGATGTGCGCGTACACCCCGCAGATGATCAGCTGGTCGCGCCCGCTGTCACGCAGCCTCCACAGCAGGGGAGTCCGGTGGAAGGCGCTGTAGCGGCGCTTGGCGATGACCCAGTCGTCCGCCCCGGGCGTCACCGGGTCCGCGACCCCGCGCTGCGCGGTCTCGGTGGACATGCCGGGCCCCCAGAAGTCCTTCAGCAGCCCCCGCTGCCCGTCGGTCATCCCGCCGGGCTGCGTGGTGTAGGCGACCGGGATGCCGGCGGCGGCGCACCGCTCCCGCAACGCGCCCGCGTTCCTGATGAGGTCCGTCACCGGGGCCTCGCCGCCGGGAAAGGCATTCAGAAAGAAATTCTGCATGTCGTGCAGCAGGAGAACGGCCCGGTCGGGGGAAACGGTCCACCGCGCCGTGTTCACGGGTAGTTCGCCGGAGTCCGGCATCGGATAAGGCGTTATGTAAGGAATCCCGATCATCGTTGCCTCAATCTGGTTGTGCGATAAATAAATTCAGGCGCCCAGAGTGGCGCCCCCGTCCACCGTCAGGTGTTGCAGCGTGATGTGATTCGCCTTGCTCGAAAGCAGGAATGCGACGGCCTCCGCGACGTCGGCCGGGCTGGCGACCTTTCCGAGCGGGATGCCGGTGCGGAAGACCTTGGGGCTGCCCTCGATCGACGCCCGCAGGGCCCGGTCGTGGTCGCTCCACAGCGCCGAGAGCATCGGCGTGTCGGCCGAGCCGGGAGCCACCACGTTGCAGCGGATCCCGTAGCCGGCCACCTCCAGCCCCAGGGCCTTGGTGAACGCCGTCGCCGCCGCCTTGGACGCGGCGTAGGCGGCCATGTCGGCGCGGGCGACCAGCGCCGCGTTGGAAGCGACGGTGACGACCGCGCCGGCCCGCCTCGGCACCATCCGGGAGACGACCGCCCGGGAGACGTGGAAGACGCCGTTGACGTTGACCGCGAACGTCGCCGCCCAGTCGTCGTCCGACATCCGCACCGCCCGGCCGGTACGCAGCACGCCGGCGGCGTTGACCAGCTTGGTGACGGGACCGAGCAGCCGCTCGGCCTCGCCCACCACCGCCTCCACCTGGGCGCTGGAGCCGACGTCCACGGGGAACGCGGCGACCCGCAGGCCGTCCGCCTCCAGCTTCGCGGTCAGCTCCCGCAGGCCGTCCTCGTCCCGGTCCAGGGCGGCCACCGGTATGCCCTCCTCTCCCAGCGTCCGCGCGATCGCCGCCCCGATGCCGCCGGCGGCTCCGGTGACCAGGGCCACCATCAGGAACTCCCGGCGGGAAATCGCGTGAATGTGATGTGCATGATGAACTCATCCGCCTTTCCCCGCACATAAACAGAAGTGCGGGCCGGTCAATTACCAGGTATTTCTCTTACGTACAGAGTGCGATTGGCAATGACCGCGGACAAGGCGGGACGGTGGCAGCAAGTTGTCCCCGCACCGCTGTTTCCTGCCAGCCGGGAGCAACGCAGCACGTCAAGAGATGCCCCGCACGGCGGCCCGACCTGACGATGTCGAGGTGAGGAAGTCCGGTATCAAGAGAGCGGCGACCTCGTGGCTGCAGGACCAAGCGTGGTTTCTGCAGAAACTGGTCCCGGATTCACCCGCCCACACGATGCTTCGCGCCTACCGAACGACCGGCGAACTCGACGTGCCCGCGCTCCGCGCCGCCTGGCGGGGTGTCGTGCTCCGCCACGAGATCCTGCGCACCACGCTCGTGGAGGACGGCGGGCTGCCCGTGCAGGAGATCGCCGACGACTGCCATCCGCACGCCTTCATCGAACTCGACGCCGGCACGCCGGCCGAACAGCCCGCCGCCGGCACGCCGGCCGAACAGCTCTGCGCCGACCTCGCGCGCACCCCGCTCGACCTGGAGAAGGGGCCGCTCGCGCAGCTCGCCGTCGCCCGGCTGGACGACGGCGGCCACCTGCTCGTGCTGCGGCTGCACGAGGCCGTCGCCGACGAGTGGTCGCTGGCGACGCTGCTCGACGAGCTCTGCGACGGCTACGCCGACCAGCAGGTGCCGCCGCCGCCCGACGGGCTCCAGTACGCCTCCTACGCCCGCTGGCAGCGCGACCAGGGGCACACCCCGGAGTTCCACCGGCTGCTCGGCTGGTGGACCAGGAACCTGACCCCGCCGCCCCCGCCGCCGAAGCCGCCCGCCGACCGGCCCCGGCCCGCCGGGCCGTCCTTCGGCGGCGGGACCGTCCCCTTCACCTGGGCGCCCGCGCTCGGCCAGGCGGTCGCCGACCTGGCGCGCGAGGAGCGGGTCAGCCGCCCGGCGGTCATGCTGGCCGCGTTCCTGTGCCTGCTGCGCCGGCACAGCGGCGAGGACCGGGTGGCCGTCGGCGCCCCTGTCAACCTGCGGCCCGCCGTCCGCACCGGCGCCCTCGTCGGCCCGTTCCGCAACCACGTGGTGCTGTGCGCCGACCTGTCGGGCGGCATCACCTTCAGGCAGGCCGTGCGCCGGGTGGCCAGGGCCGTGGCGCAGGCCTACCAGCGCCGGACCGTCCCCTACGACCGGCTGGTGCAGGCGCTGCGGCTGGACCGCGACCCGCGCCGGATGCCGCTGTGCGACGTGCTGTTCGACTACCGCGACGAGGCCGAGCCGCTGCCCGTCCTGGGCGCGGCCGAGGTGCGGCCGGTGCGCCCGCGCGCCGCCGCCGTCAAAACCGACCTCTGCCTCACCGTGGAACACGTCGGGTCCGACCTGAGCGGGTCGCTGACCTACCGCGACAGCCTGTACGAGGAGGAGTCGGCCGGGCTGCTGCTCGACCAGCTCCGCACGTTCCTGGCCATCGCGCTGCGGGCGCCGGACCTGCCCGCCGACCAGATCCCGCTGGAGGACTACGCGCGGACGCGCGCCAGGGTGCGCGAGGCGGACCAGACGGCGGTGCTCGACCCGCTGCTGGCCTCCGCGCCCGAGCTCGTGCGCGCCCGCGCCGTGCGCGCGCCCGACGCGGTGGCGCTGGACTGGCCGGACGGCGGCCTCACCTACCGCGAGCTGGACGAGCGCGCCTCCGCCGTCACCGCCGCCCTGCGCGCGCTGCGCGCCGAAGGCGCCTCCGTCGTCGTCCGGATGGGACCGGGCCCCGCCCAGGTCGCCGCCGTGCTCGGCACGCTCGGCGCGGGCGCGCACCTGACCTGCCTGGCCACCGGCGACGCGGGGGAGCGGGGCAAGGCGGTGCTGGCCGAGCTGCGGCCCGCCTGCGTGCTGGCCGAGGGCCCCGCCGACGACCTGGTCCGGTGGTACGCGGAGGAGCTCGGCGGCACCGTCGTCGACGTCGCCGAGCTGGCCGCGCCCGCCCGGCCGGCCCCGCTCGTCAGCCCCATGACCACCGCGCCCGCCTACATCGCCTACACCTCCGGCTCGACCGGCAGGCCCAAGGGGATCATCCAGTCGCACGGCAGCCTGGCCCAGTTCGCCACCTGGCTGGCCACCGAGTTCCGGATGCGGCCCGGCGCCAGGGTCGCCCAGTGGGCGGCCCCCGGCTACGACGCCGCGCTGGTCGAGACGTTCGCCGCGCTGACCGGCGGCGCGACGCTCTGCCCGGTGCCCGAGCGGATCAGGGCCAACCCGGAGAAACTGGCCGACTGGCTCGCCGACGAGCGCATCACGCTGCTGCAGACCGTGCCGAGCTTCGCGCGCAAGCTCCTCGACGCGATCACGGCCGGCGACGCCGGCCGCTCGCTGTCGCTCAGCTGCCTGCTGCTCGCGGGCGAGCCGCTGCCCGGCGACCTGGCCGGCGACCTGCGCGCGCACCTGCCGGCCGTCCGGCTGGCGAACCTGTACGGCGCCACGGAGACGATCCTGGCCACCTGGTACGAGGTGACCGGGCCGGTGCACGGCATGACGCCGATCGGCGGGTCCATCCCCGGCCGGCAGGTCGTCGTGCTGGACGACTGGGACCGGCCCTGCCCGCCGGGCGTCACCGGGCACCTGGTGGTCAGGAGCCCGTACGTCGCCCTCGGCTACGCGGGCGGCGGCGAGGACACCCGGCCGTTCGAGCCCGTCTACCACCTGCAGGCGTGCGGATCCGGCTTCGGCCGCTTCTACCGCACCGGCGACCGCGGCCGCCTGCGGTGGGACGGCCTGCTGGAGTTCCGCGGCCGCGGCGACTCCCAGATCAAGTTCCACGGCACCCGCGTCGAACTGGCCGAGGTCGAGGACGCGCTGAACCGGAACGAGGCGGTCGCCGAGTGCGCGCTCGTCCCGGTGAGCGGCCCCGACGGCTGGATCACCCGCCTGGTCGCCTACGTCGTGCCGAACCGCACGGCGGCGGGCGAGGCGGAGGTGCGGGCCGCCGACCTGCGGGCCACGCTGCGCACGCGGTTCGGCAAGAGCACGCTGCCCCTGTCGGTCAAGACGGTCAGCGCGCTGCCGCGCAACGTGGGCGGCAAGATCGACCGGCGGATGCTGCCGGCGCTGGTGACCGGCGGGCCACGCGGCGCCGCGCGGACTCCGGCGGAGCTGGAACTGGCCGCCATCTGGTCAGACGTACTTGGGGCCGAGCCGGACAGCGACGGCGACCCCTTCTTCGCGGTGGGCGGGCACTCGCTGATGGTGCCCCGCCTGCTCGACCGTGTGCGTGAGAGGTTCGGCGTCGAGGTGCCCCTGTGGGAGTTCTTCGCCAACCCCACCCTGAACGGCCTGGCCGCTCAGGTGAGCGCGCACGCGCTTTCCGCTGATGCTGTCAACCAATCTATGGCGGGTGAGTGATGTGACACTGGTGGAGACCTCGACGTCAGTCGACTTCGATGGGGAGAACCTGGATGTCCCGACAGTACGGCTGATCGCCGAGAACCAGGTCACCTGCGGCGTCGCCCCGTCAGCCCTGGCCAAGGTCGCGGCCAACAGACGGCTGTTCGAGGACGTCATCGCGCGTGGCATCCCCGTTTACGGCGTGACGACCGGCTACGGCGAGATGATCTACATGCTCGTCGACACCTCCAACGAAGTGCAGCTCCAGACCAACCTCGTCCGCAGCCACAGCGCCGGCGTCGGCCCGATCTTCGCCGAGGACGAGGCGCGGGCGGTCCTGACGGCCCGGCTCAACGCCCTGTCCAAGGGCTATTCGGCGGTCCGGCCGGAACTGCTCGAACGCATGGCGCTCTACCTCAACCTGGGCATCACGCCCGCCATCCCCGAGATCGGGTCGCTGGGCGCCAGCGGCGACCTGGCACCGCTGGCGCACGTCGCCTCGACGCTGATCGGTGAGGGGTACGTGCTGCGCGACGGGCGCCGCACCGAGACCGGGCCGGTGCTGCGCGAGTTCGGCATCGAGCCGCTGCAACTGCGGTTCAAGGAGGGCCTGGCGCTGATCAACGGCACCTCGGCGATGACCGGCCTGGGCTGCCTGCTCGTCACCCGGGCACTGGACCAGGTCCGGCAGGCCGAGATCGTCACCGCGCTGATCTGCGAGGTGCTGCAGGGCTCGACCAGCCCGTTCGTCGCCGACGGGCACGACATCGCCCGCCCCCACCAGGGGCAGATCGACGTCGCCGCCAACATGCGCGCCCTGCTGAACGGCAGCGGCCTGGCGGTCGAGCACAGCGAGCTGCGCCAGGCGCTCAGCGTCGACCCGCTGCGCCTGTCGATCCTGCGCGACAGGGAGCCGCCGCGCCGGCGCAAGGACGACGAGGCGCCGGAGCACGGCGTCCACCGGACGGAGGTCTACCTGCAGAAGGCGTACACGCTGCGGGCCATCCCGCAGGTCGTCGGCGCCGTCCGCGACACCGTCTACCACGCGGCCGCCACGCTGCGCACCGAGCTCAACTCCTCCAACGACAACCCCCTCGTCTTCGAGGGCAAGGAGGTCTTCCACGGCGCCAACTTCCACGGCCAGCCGGTCGCCTTCGTCATGGACTACCTGACGATCGCGCTCACCCAGCTGGGCGTCTTCTCCGAGCGGCGGACCAACCGGCTGCTGAACCGCCACCTCAGCAACGGCCTGCCGGAGTTCCTCGTCGCCGGCGACCCGGGGCTCAACAGCGGGTTCGCCGGAGCCCAGTACCCCGCCACCGCCCTGGTCGCGGAGAACCGGACGATCGGGCCCGCCAGCACGCAGAGCGTGCCGTCCAACGGCGACAACCAGGACGTCGTCAGCATGGGGCTGATCGCCGCCCGCAACGCCCGCCGGGTGCTGCAGAACAACAGCAGGATCCTCGCGGTGGAGTTCCTCTCCGCCGCCCAGGCGGTGGACCTGTCCGGCCGCCTGGACCGGCTCAGCCCGGCCGGGCGCGCCACCTACGAGCGGGTCCGCTCGCTCGTGCCGGTCCTGGAGGAGGACCGGTTCATGTCCGACGACATCGAGCTGGTGGCCGCCGCGATCTCACGCGGCGAGTTCCTGGCCGCCGTCGAGCAGGCCGACGTCGCCCTGCGCTGACCGGCGGACATACGGAAGCGCCCCCGGGGAATCCCCGGGGGCGCTTTCGTCACGGGCTCAGAAGTGCAGACCGTTCTTGGCCTGCCGGATGTGGTCGAAGGACGACAGGTCGGGCACCGTCCAGCCGTCCAGGTCGTACTCGTTCAGGCACTGGTCGACGAAGGCCTTGTAGCCGTCGACCTGGCCGCTCGCCGTCTGCGCGGCCAGCAGCTCCACGCGGGTGTTCTCGTGGTTGCCCGCGTAGTTGCGCTCGTACAGCTCGTGCCGGCCGCCGAACTCGGAGCCCACGGCGTCCCAGAGGAGCTTCATCACCTTGATCCGCTCGACCGAGTCGATGCCGCCGGAGCCGCGCAGGTACTTGTCCAGGTACGGCCGCACCTCGGGGTTCTTGAAGTCCTCGGCGCTGGAGTTGATGTAGATCAGGCCGCTGGCGATGTCCTGCTCGATGATCTCCTTGACCCGGGGATAGCCGGTCTGCATGAACCAGCGGTAGGCCAGGCCGTACTCCGGGTTGGGCAGGACCGCGCCGTTCGTCCACGGGACGGGGTTGCGCGCGGCCGCGTCCGACAGTCCCCAGAACAGGTTGCGCCAGGCCAGCACCTCGCCGATGCGGCTCTGCACGCCCCGGAAGTCCTTGGTGCCGGTGATCTCGACGGCCTTGGCCAGCAGGCCGGCGATGAACTCCAGCTTCACCGCCAGGCGGGTGCACCCGTGGAAGGTGAAGCGCTCGGGGAAGCCGGATCGGCCGGTGAACAGCTGCACCTTGCCGAGGTGGCCGTAGATGAAGACGTTCTCCCAGGGGATGAGCACCTTGTCCAGGACGAGGATCGTGTCGTTCTCGTCCAGCCGGGACGACAGCGGGTAGTCGAACGGGCTGCCCATCACGGTCGCCGCGGCGGAGTAGGAGGGCCGGCAGATCAGCTTCAGCCCCGGCGCGTGCATGGGGATGGTCGCCACCAGGGCGAACTTCTTGTCCTTGATCGGCAGGCCGTAGTGGGCGATGAAGTTGTAGTGGGTCAGCGCCGATCCCGTCGCCACCACCTTGGCCCCGCTCACCACCAGGCCGGCGTCGGTCTCCTTCTCCACGTGCACGAAGACGTCGGCGACCTCGTCCGGCGGCCGGCTGCGGTCCACCGGCGGGTGCACGATCGCGTGGTTCCAGAACAGGACCTTCTCCTGCGACTCCCGGTACCAGCGCCGCGCGTTGTCGGCGAACGGCTCGTAGAACTCGGCGTTGGCGCCGAGCGTGCCGAGGAAGGCCGCCTTGTAGTCGGGGCTGCGGCCCATCCAGCCGTAGCTCATCCGCGCCCACGCGGCGATGGCGCGCTGGTTGGCCACCAGGTCCTCGGCGCTGCGCGGGGTGGTGAAGAAGCTGTGGGTGAAGCCGTCACTGCCCGTGTCGGTCGGCACGACGAGCGCGTCACGCCGCTCCGGGTCGTGCAGCGCGTCGTAGAGCCGGGCGGTCATCCTGATCGGGTTGTGGAAGGCCGGGTGCGCCGTCACGTCCTTCACGCGGTCGCCGTACAGGTAGATCGCCCGGTCGTCGCGCAGGCTCTCGATGTACTCGGCGCCGGTCATCGGGCGGGTCTTCGGCCGGGAGTCCGGAACGGGTGGCGCGTCCTGCAGGTCTGTCATGGCATTTCCCCTATTCGAGCCCGAACCGGGCCTTGGCCAGATCGCGTTTGGCGATTTTGGCGAGGTAGGTGGACAGGCCGGCGTGCGTGACGAACATCGACATGTCCCGCCACACCCGCTCGACGCGCTCGCCGGCGCGCACGGCGCTCGAACCCGCCGTGGGGAACAGGTGCGACTCGACCGCCCGCCAGCACAGGGCGACGGCCTCCTGGCAGATGGCCGCCAGCTTCAGCTCGTGCTCGTGCGTGACGGCGGCCGGGCCGCGGGCGCTCGCCTCGCGCCACTGCCGGACCGCGTCCGTCGTCGCGGCCTCGGCCGTGGCGATCAGGCCGGCGGCCTTGCCGTAGGTGAGCTGGAAGTCCGGGTCCTCGGTACGCGTCACGATCGGCGGGAACGGCGTCGTGCGGGTGCGCATGAGGTCCTCGTAGGCGTCCAGCGCGCCCTTGGCCATGCCGACGGCGAGCAGCGCGTCCTCCATGACCATGAAGCTGAGCTGCCCGCCGCCGTACTCGGGGCCGTGCAGCTCGCGGCCCGGAGTGCCGCCGGTGACGTCGATCTGGCTCATGTGGTGCTTGAGCACGTATCGGTCGGGGACGCGGCCGCCGGCGACGCGGATGCTGTGCGAGCCGCTGCCCTTCAGCCCCAGCGCGTGACCCCAGTCGTCGAGGCGGGTCCACTCGCTGCGGGGTGCGATGAACATGACGGGCTCGCCCGACTCGATCAGCGCGTGCCCCATGAAGTGGGTGGCGTACGGCGAGCCCGAGCAGTAGCCCCAGGTGCCGTCGATCAGCCAGTCGCCGTCGGGCGTGCGCTCGGCCGTCCCGCCGGGCATCACGGTCGCCGGGCAGATGAACTCCCCGGAGGCGAAGATCTCCTCCTGGGTGCGCTCGTCGAAGATCGTGGCGGCCGGCAGCGCGTGCGCGGCGCCCAGGCAGAACATCCACCCCGTCGAGGGACACCCCCTGGTGAGGTTGATCGCCACGCGGACGAAGGTGTCGATCCCGAACTCGTAGCCGCCGTATCGGCGGGGCACCAGGATCCGGTAGAAGCCCGCCCTGGAGAACTCCTCGTGGACGTCCTCGGCGTAGAAGGTACGCCGCTCGGTCTCGGCCTGGCGCTCGGCCAGTGCCGGAATCATGGCCTCCGCCCTGGCGACCACGTCCTCGGGGGTGAGTCCGGGCTCCGGCGGTTCGGCGAGGCGATGCTCGAAAACAGTGGTGTCGACACCCATCGCTATGCGCGTCCTCACGGTTTCGTGGTCGAATCGGGCATGCCGTCAGCGTCACATCCACGATTTGGCCGCGCATCTCCCGGCGTGCTGTTCTGCGCGGGCACGGCGAAGCCCCCGGCTCAGGAAGCAGTTCCTGGGCCGGGGGCTTTCACAGGCCGGGCAATTCCGGTTGCCGGGGCGGTCGAATTCCTTTCTCCCGTCGTTTATCCATTCGGCGGTCAGTTGAAGGAGATGGCCACCTCCCCGAGCACCTGGCTGTTGTTGCCGGCGCCGACGAAGCAGGAGGAGGCCGAGCAGTCCACCGGGCCCACCGGGGTGCCGTCGTACCCGACGCCGTCGAACTGGCGGTTCAGCTTGAGCGGGATCGTCGCCGAGCCGCTCGCGTCCGTCGTGAACGAGGTGGCCGTGCCCCCGTCGCAGGCGGCGCCGGACGCCGTGGTCGCGCAGGTGGCGATGCCGAACTCGGCATTGGGCAGCGCCCCGGTGACGGTCACCGTGGCAGTGGCGCCGTCCTGGACGTTCGAGGCCGGAGAGACTGAGAAACTGGGCGCGGCGGCGGAGGCCGCCGGGCTGGTGGCGAAGGCCAGACCGCAGGTGACCGCGGCGGCGAGACCCAGCTTGGCAATCAGACCAGTCTTGCGCGTCATTCTTTACTCCTTTTTTCGGGGCGATTTGTTTCGCCGTCGTGAGTACAACTCTGCGGCATCGGCGGGGGGCTTTCCAGAGGAAATCAATTCAGCATGCTGCAATCGCGGTGACTGCATCTTGTCAATGATCGCCTTGCGTTCTGTTTGAAGATGGGCTATCCGCAGGCGAGCAATGCCGGATAAGACACCGGGCCGCGCAGCCGGGAGAATCCGGACCAGTGTGCCCGTCCGTACGGCACGGCTCATCGCTTGGGAGCGGCTGTGACCATCGACCAGATCACCCGGGACGCCAACGTCTACGGCGACGACATCAGCGAGATCTACGACCTGCTCTACCTGCGGCGCGGCAAGGACTACGCGGGTGAGGCCGACATCGTGACGAGCCTCGTGCGTGAGCGCGTGCCGCACGCCGACTCCCTGCTCGACGTGGCCTGCGGGACGGGGGAGCACCTCAAGACGCTGCGCGAGCGCTTCTCCCGGGTCGAGGGCCTGGAGCTGTCGGACGCGATGCGCGCCAGGGCGCGGGCCAAGCTGCCCGGGGTCGCCGTCCACCCGGGCGACATCCGCGACTTCCGGCTCGGCCGCGTCTTCGACGCCGTGTGCAGCCTCTACAGCACGGTCGGCTACATGTCGGGCACCGGCGAGCTCGACGCCGCGGTGGCGAGCATGGGCCGGCACGTGGCGCCCGGGGGCGTGCTGATCGTGGAGCCGTGGTACTTCAGGGACGGCTTCGCCGACGGGCACATCGGCGACGACGTGGTCCGCGAGGAGGGCCGGACGATCGCCAGGGTGGCCAGGTCGGCCCGCGACGGCGACACCGTGCGCGTCCAGGCGCACTACCTGGTGGCCGACGGGGCCGGCGTGCGCCACTTCGAGCACACCCAGGTGATGAGCCTGTTCTCCCGCGCCGAGTACGCGGCGGCCTTCGAGCGGGCCGGCTTCACCGCCGAGTGCCTGGAGGAGACCGGGCCGCTGCTGGCCGGCCGCTCCCTGTTCCTCGGCGTGCGGCGGGACGGATCCGCGCGGTGATCCCCCTGTTCAAGGTCGAGGTGGCGGACGGCACGGCCGACCGGGTCACGGCCGTGCTGGACAGCGGCATGCTCGGGCACGGGCCGCTGGTCGAGGAGTTCGAGCGGCAGCTCGGCGACCGGCTCGGCAATCCGCACGTGGCCGCGCTCAACAACGCCACCTCCGGGCTGCAGCTCGCGCTGCGCCTGGCGGGGGCCGCGGACGAGCCGGGCGGCGAGGTGCTCAGCACCCCCTTCACCTTCGAGGCGTCCAACTGGAGCATCCTGGCCGGCGGCCAGCGCGTCACCTGGGTGGACGTCGACCCGGCCACCCTCAACATGGACCTCGACGACCTGGCCAAGAAGATCACCCCGCGGACCAGGGCGATCATGATCGTGCACTGGGGCGGCTTCCCCGTGGACGTCGATCGCCTGGCCCGCATCCTGGACGACGCCGAGGCGGCGCACGGCCACCGCCCGGTGGTCGTCGAGGACTGCGCCCAGGCGTGGGGCGCCACCGTGCACGGCCGCCCGCTGGGCAACCACGGCAACCTGTGCGTCTACAGCTTCCACGCGACCAAGCACCTGAGCTGCGGCACCGGCGGCCTGCTCGTGCTGCCCGACGAGCGGTCGCTGCGGCGCGCCCGGCGGCTGCGCTTCTTCGGCATCGAGCGCGACGCCGACCGCGTGCACGCCGACTACGACGTGCCCGAGTGGGGCTACAACTTCTACCTCAACGAGATCGGCGCGGCCATCGGCCTGGGCAGCCTGACCGTGGTGGACGACCGGATCGCCCGGCACCGCCGCAACGCCGCCTACTACGACGCCGAGCTCGCCGGGGTGCCCGGCCTGGAGCTGACGGCGCGGACACCGGGGCTGGACTCGTCGTTCTGGCTCTACCCCGTCCTGGTGGAGGACCGCACCGCCTTCATCCGCAAGCTGGCCGGCGCCGGGATCGCGGCGAGCGTGGTGTGCCGGCGCAACGACGCGCACGGCTGCGTGCGCCCGGCTCCGGAGCCGCTGCCCGGCCTGGAGACCGTGCACGACCGCGTGGTCAACATCCCGGTCGGCTGGTGGCTGTCGGACGAGGACCGGGCGCGGGTCGCGCACACCATAAGATCCGGCTGGTGACTCATGGCAATCGCCGATAAAGGTTCGCGCCGGGCCGATGTTAACGTCTATTCATGGACGCTTCCTGTCGAATTTGCAGCGGGCCGGTCAAGGCGTTTGTCGACCTGGGCCGCCAGCCCCGCGGAAACGCTTTCCCCCGGGCCGGCCAGGTGGCCGATGAATTTCGTTACCAGCTGGTCGTGGGAATGTGCGACACATGCACCATGGTCCAGCTGATGGCGGACATTCCCCAGGAAGTCAGATATCACGACGAATACCCGTACCACGCCTCCAACTCGGTGGTGCACAGCCGGCACTTCGAGGGCCTGGCCCGGCACTTCCTGGACAAGGAGCTGACCGGCCCCGACCCGTTCATCGCGGAGATCGGCAGCAACGACGGCGTCATGCTCGCCACCATCGCCGCGGCCGGGGTGCGGCATCTGGGCATCGAGCCGTCCACCCAGGTGGCGGAGATGTCCAGGGCGCGCGGCGTGCGGGTGCTGTCGCAGTTCTTCGACGAGTCCTCCGCCGGGCCGATCCGCGCCGAGCACGGCCCGGCCGACGTGATGTTCGGCGCGAACGTGATCGCCCACATCTCCCACCTGGCCTCGGTGCTCAAGGGCGCCAAGAAGCTGCTCGGGCCCGGCGGCGTCTTCGTCTTCGAGGAGCCCTACCTGGGCAGCGTCATCGAGCAGACCGCCTTCGACATCCTCTACGACGAGCACTCCTTCGTCTTCTCCGTCCGTGCCATCCAGGCCGCGGCCGAGCCGTACGGGCTCGAACTCGTCGACGCCGAGCCGGTGGCGCTGCACGGCGGCTCGATGCGCTACACCCTCGGCCAGCCCGGCGCCCGCCCGGTCGGCCCCGGCGTGCCCGCGCTGCTGGCCGCCGAGGCCGCCCAGGGGCTGGGCGAGCACGCCACGCTGGAGGCCTTCGCCCGCCGCGCCGAGCGCATCCGCGACGAGCTGACCGCGCTCGTCGGGTCGCTGCGCGCCGAAGGCAGGACCGTCGTCGGCTACGGCGCCCCCGCCAAGATCACCACGGTGACCAACTACTGCGGCTTCGGCCCGGACGTCATCCCCTTCGTGTGCGACTCCACGCCGTCGAAGCAGGGCCGGGTGGTGGCCGGGTCGCACATCCCCGTGGTGACCCCTGCCGTGTTCGCGGAGAGCGATGCCGACTACGCGATCCTGTTCGCCTGGAACCACGCCGAGGAGATCATGGCGAAAGAGCGCGCGTTCGCCGCGCGCGGCGGCCGGTGGCTTCTCTACGTGCCCGAGGTGCATATCGTCTGAGCGTTTTCAGCACATGTGGAGATGCGCCGTGCGGGGTGGCCGCCCACCATTTAGGTAATTCCCCCAGCCGGGCGGTCCGAGAGAAAGGAACCCACGGTGTCTGTGGCGGCGGAAATCAGTCATACAGGCGCTCTCGGAGAGCGCCGCCCCGACCTTCCCGCATTGACCGGCCTACGTATCATCGCCGCGTTACTGGTCTTCATGAGTCACGTCGTCTATCCGATGACGTCAGGAAATCAGAATCCCGCGACGCCCTACAGCGACGACGGGATCACGCAGACCCTCGTCTGGCTCTTCTACCCCGGCGGCTACATCGGGGTGTCGTTCTTCTTCATCCTGAGCGGCTTCGTCATCACCTGGTCCTGGCGGCCGGGCGGCCGGACCACGTCCTTCTGGCGGCGGCGGGCGGTGAAGATCCTGCCCAACCACGTCGTCACCTGGGGCCTGGCGATGCTGCTGTTCGCAGCGTCGTTCACGCCGCTGTGGGGCCTGCCGAACCTGTTCCTGGTCAACTCCTTCTCGCCCGACCCCAACCTGTGGGGCGGCGCCAACATGCCGGCCTGGTCGCTGAGCTCGGAACTGCTGTTCTACCTGCTGTTCCCGTTCCTGATCATCCCGATCGCCAAGATCAGGGAGAACCGGCTGTGGCTCTCGGCGGCCCTCGTGGTCGTGGCCATGGCGGCGGTCTGCGTGGCCACGCTCACGCTGCTGCCCGACTCCCCCCGCTACCCGGGTGAGGCGCTGGCGCTGACGCAGTTCTGGTTCGTCTACATGTTCCCGCCGGCGCGGCTGTTCGAGTTCGTGCTCGGCATGGTCCTGGCCAGGATCGTGATCAGCGGCCGGTGGCCCAGGATCGGCGTCGCGCCGGTCATCGCCCTGCTCGTGGCCGCCTACGCCGCCACGCTGTGGGTGCCGGAGCCGTACAGCATCTCGCTGGTCACCGCGATCCCGTTCGGGCTGGCCATCGGCACCTACGCCGCGGCGAACCTGCGCGGCCGGCGCACCTTCATGGGCAGCAGGGTCATGGTCTGGCTCGGCACCGTCTCCTTCGCCTTCTACATGACCCAGGCCGTGGTGCTCTACTGGCTGCGCGAGGCGGTGCTGGGCGACACCGAGTACGGGCCGGTCGGCGGCACCCTGCTGATCCTCGGCCTCATCGCGGTCAACGTGGTGGCCGCCTGGCTGCTGCACAAGCTGGTCGAGGCGCCCGCGATGCGGCACTGGAGCCGGTCGAAGAAGGCGCCACCGCCGCAGGAGGCGCCGCGCACGCCGGTGCCCGCCGCCTCCTCGGCCGAGTGACCCTTCCCCCTGCCGTGCCCGCGATGCCCACCCCGTCAGCGGTGGGCATCCGCGTGACAAGATCCGACAAGACCCAGGAGACTGCCGTGAACAGACGTTGCCCGGTCCTCGACACCACCGGCAAGAACATTCACGCCGAGACGGACCAGCTGCGCTCGCAGGGCCACGCGACCCAGGTCGAGCTGCCGGGCGGGGTCATCGCCTGGTCCGTCAACACCCACGCCGCGATCAGGCGGCTGCTCACCGACCCCAACGTCACCAAGAGCGCCCGCAACCACTGGCCCGCCTTCGTCAACGGGGAGATCCCGCCCGACTGGGAGATGATCAGCTGGGTGGCCATGGACAACATGGTCACCGCGTACGGCAAGGACCACGTGCGGCTGCGCAAGCTCGTCGGCAAGGCGTTCACGCCGCGCCGCACCGAGGCGATCCGCCCGCGCATGGCCGAGCTGACCAACCAGCTCCTGGACGCGCTGGCGGCCGTGCCGCCGGGCGAGGTGGTCGACCTCCGCCAGAGCTTCGCCTACCCGCTGCCGGCCATGCTGGTGGCCGACCTCATCGGCATGTCCGAGGCGGCCCGGGTGCAGACCGCCAAGGTCATCGACATGATGGTGGACACCACCGTGAGCCCCGAGCAGGCCCAGGGCATCCTGCTCGGCTGGCGCGGCGCGATGGAGGAGCTCATCGCCGAGAAGCGCCGCAACCCCGGCGAGGACATCACCAGCGACCTGGTGGCCGCCCGGGACGAGGACGGATCGCGGCTGTCCGAGGTCGAGCTCACCGACACGATCTTCGCGATCCTGGGCGCGGGCTCCGAGACCACGATCAACTTCTTCGACAACGCCATCACCGCGCTGCTCACCCACCCCGACCAGCTCGAACTGGTCAGGACCGGGCGGGCGACGTGGGACGACGTGATCGACGAGACCCTGCGGGTCGACTCGCCGCTCGTCCACCTGCCGCTGCGCTACGCCGTCACCGACATCCACCTGGACGGCGTCACGATCCCGCAGGGGGACCCGATCCTCATCAACTACAGCGCCGTGGGCCGCGACCCGGCCCTGCACGGCGAGGAGGCCGGCCGGTTCGACATCACCCGGCCCGACAAGGAGCACCTGTCGTTCGGCTACGGCCCGCACTACTGCCTCGGCGCCAGCATCGCCCGCGCGGTCGCGCAGACGGGGCTCTCGACGCTGTTCGAGCGCTTCCCCGAGCTGAGCCTCGCGGTGCCGGTGGACGACCTGGTGCCGCTGCCCACCTTCATCATGAACGGCCACCAGGCCCTGCCCGTCCGCCTGACCGCGGCGGTGCCCGCCACGGCCGGCGCCCGCTGACCCGCCCGCACACGCGACGATCCGGCCCGGAGCACCGGGCCGGATCGTCGCGTTCCGTCGCCGTGTCACGCGGCGGCCAGCTCGTAGGCCCGGCGGGCGGTGACGAGCGGCTTGGCGGCGCCGGCGCCGGTGTCGTCCTGGGCGAGCCACCACGGGTTCGCCCTGGCCCAGGCGATCGTCCGCAGCAGCCCATCCTCCAGCGAGGTGGCGCAGTCCCAGCCCAGCACCCGCCGCGCCTTGGAGCTGTCGGGGATGCGCCGGGGCACGTCCTCGTAGGCCGAGCCGAGCGCGGTGCGGGTGTCGACCGCGATCTCCTCGGCCTCGGCGCCCGTCAGCTTGGCCACCAGCTCGCCCGCGTCCCTGATGCTCGTCTCCACCATGCTGCCCAGGTTGAACGACTCGCCGACGGCCGCCGGGTGCGAGGCGGCCAGCAGGGTGCCCTCCACGGCGTCGTCCACGTACGTGAAGCAGCGGGTCTGCTCGCCCCGGTCGTACAGGACGATGGCGCGGCCGTTGAGCGCCCGGTGCACGCTGCGGCTGAGGACGAACGCGGGCCGCTGGCGGGGGCCGTAGGCGTTGAAGTAGCGCACGATCGTGGTCTCCAGGTCGTGCTGGCGGCCGAACGCGAACGTCAGGTGCTCGGTCAGCGCCTTGGCGGAGGAGTAGGTCCAGCGGTCGGCGGAGGTGGAGCCGAGGACCCGGTCGGCCTCCTCGGTCCACGGCACCGCCGGGTTCTTGCCGAACACCTCGCTGGTGCTGGCCACCACGACGCGCGCCCCGGCCCGCGCGGCCGCCTCCAGGACGTTGCGGGTGCCCTGGAAGTTGATGTCGATGACGTCCAGCGGGCGGGCCAGGTACTGGTCCACGCCGACCACCGCCGCCAGGTGGTAGACCACGTCCACCCCCTTGCCGATGGCCCTGGCCAGGTCCTCCGGGTTGCGCACGTCACCCCGCACGAGCCTGGCGTGCGCCCGGGCCAGGTGCTGGTGCTCGGGCAGCGGGCCGCTGTCGAAGACGGTCACCTCGTCACCGCGGGCGATCAGCCGCTCCACCAGGTGGCTGCCGATGAATCCGGAGCCGCCGGTCACGACCACGCGGGTGGGCCTCGGGCTGAGCTGCGCCAGGTTTGCGTTCGACATTTCTTCATCCCTTTCACGGGGTGTTTTATTTTCTTCGACAACTCCAATATCCCGGATCGAGGGCCGTTGAATAAGATTGTCCGGCTTCAGCAAGCTGCAGCGCCGGTCAGCTTCCTGCCGGAGAAATGAGAACACCCGGCCCTGGAAAAGGACCGGGTGTTTTCGGGGACGGGGTCAGCCGGCGGCCGGCGTGACGGTCCGGTAGGTGAGGATGACGATGCCCGACTCCAGCGGCGTGGCGCCGGCGAGCCTCAGCGGCGCCGCGGTGCCGTCGCTGTAGAGCAGCTCGCCGCCGCCGCCGCTGCCCACGAGGACGGGGTGGAGCCAGATCTGCACCTCGTCGAGGAGGCCGTGCTCGATGAGCGTGGCGGTGAGCCGGCCCCAGCCGTAGATGAGGATGTCGCCGCCCGGCTGCTCCTTGAGCTTCGTCACCTCCCCGACGGCGTCGCCGCCGAGTACGGTGCTGTTGTTCCAGCCGGCCTTCTCCAGCGTGCCGGAGACGACGTACTTGGGCAGGCTGTTCATCCGGGCGGCGTACTCGCCCCCGTCTTCCATCCCGGGCCAGGCCTCGGCGAAGCCCTCGTACGTCACACGCCCCATGAGCAGGGCGTCGGCGGCCTTGAGCGTGGCGAGGGCGTGGTTCTCGGCCTCGTCGCTCCAGTAGTCCATGGACCATTCCTCGGGCCGTTCGATGACGCCGTCGAGCGACATGATGACCGATGCGATGACCTTGCGCATGGGGCGACTCCAGAGAGGTGGATGGCTACGATCGGACGCTGTCGGAGGCGGCGGCCACCGGGACGCCGGGCGCGGCCTGGGCGACCGGCTCGGCGGGGCGGCTCTTGCCGAACCACCGCGTCCACAGTCTCATGACGGGACGTTCCAGGGCGTAGTAACTGACGGTCGAGAGCGCGACGCTGGTCGCCAGCACGAACAGGGCCAGCTCCCAGAAGCCGACCGTGCCGCGGAACTGGGTCGCGTCGACCGGAGTCGTGCCGAAGATGTTGCCGTTGCGCAGGAAGACCTCCTGCAGCACGACGTGCCACAGGTAGATGCCGTACGAGATCCGCCCGAGATAGCGGATCACCGGGTTGGCCAGCGTCACGTCCATGAGGCGCGACTTGGCGTGCGGCACGGTCAGCGGCACGATGAACAGCACGCCGAAGACGAGGACCAGCGAGTGCCCCACCAGCTCCTGGACCAGCGCGGGCACGTCACCGGCGCCCGGGGTGCCGAACGGCTGCGGCGCGTACGCCAGGTAGACGGCCGCCGCGCCCAGCCAGAACAGGTTCGGGCGCCGGGCGGCCAGCCGGTAGAGGCCGGGCGTCCGGCCCGAGGCGTCCTGGTAGGCCGACAGGGTGCCGAGCAGCATGCCGCAGGCGAAGGCGCTCATGTAGTAGAACGGCCAGAACCACAGCTCGTACGGGCCGGTGAAGGTGGGCAGGTTCGTCCAGGTCACCCAGGCCAGCCCGAGCACCAGCACGGCCACCGGGGTGACCATCATCCAGCGCAGCCGCGCCCGCAGGTCCTCGCGGCGCCGGGCGAGCCGGCCGGAGATCCACGCCAGCAGCGGGATGGCCAGGTAGAACGTCAGCTCCGTCGGCACCGTCCAGGTGTGCAGGAGGCCGGTCATCGGCTGACCTTCCTGCCAGAAGAAGTGGATCGCCAGGAACGGGCGCAGCACGTCCCACACGTTCGCGATGCCGTTGAGGTTGATCGCGAGCAGCGCGACCGCCAGGACCAGCCAGTACGCGGGCAGGATGCGCAACGCCCGCCTGGTGAGGAACGCGGGGATCGCCGGCCGCCTGGTGCCGGCGATCGCCGCGCGGGCGAACGGCCTGTACAGGAACAGGCCGGACAGGACGAAGAAGGGGGGCAGGCACACGGCCAGCCCGTCGGCCAGGACGCCCCAGATCCCGTTGCCCGGCTGGTCCATGAAGCTGGAGTCGCCGGACAGCCAGGCTGCGTGGAATACGAGAACTCCCAGAGCGAGGACTCCGCGCACTCCTTCCAATCTGGGAAGGCGTTCGCCTTCAGCGGTTCCGCCACCGCTAGCGCGGGCTGTTGCCACCATCGCGTGCTCCCATCAGGAGTGTTTCATCGGCACTTTTCTGGCCGTATCCGTTTATTGCTACGCGTCGATATCAGCACGGCCGATCGGTGAACTACATCTCCTGAATTGCGGGATATTGAGTTATGGGAACAGGCCGCGCTTTTCTGCAGTGACGATCAGCGGCGGACGGCTTCCCCGGGCGCCGGGCTCGGCGTCCAGGACGGCGCCGGGGCGAGCCCGCGCATGCCGTTCCGCAGCACCCGGAAGACCATGCCGGGGCTCATCAGCGCCTGCGGCGGGTCGACCAGACCGGCCACCCGCATGAAGGTCCTCGTCACCGCGCCGTCGCGGGTGGCGGCGACCTGCAGCTTCGCCATGTACGCGTTCATCATCTTGACCATCGCCGGGCGCGGCCCCGCCACCTCGGCGAAGCTGAGATCGCCGCCGGCCGAGATGTTCCACGGCACGTCGATCACCGCGGAGATGTCCTTGAGGAAGCTCAGCGGACGCGGCTCCACGCCCTGCCGCAGGTGCGTGCGCAGCGTGAGCGCCTCCAGCGCGGCCACCGTCATGCCCTGGCCGTACACCGGGTTGAAGCTGCACGCGGCGTCGCCCAGCACGAGCAGCCCGTCGGGGAAGCGCTCCAGCCGCTCGTAGTGCCGCCGGACGCTGGCCGGATACCTGAAGGACACCGGGTCGTCGAGCGGCTCGGCGTCCCGGATCACCTCGTAGATGTCCGGCACGGGCAGCGACCTGACGAACTCCATGAAGCCCTCGTGGGTCGCGGGCGCGCTGTCGCCGAGAACCCCGGTGAGCGACAGCACGCAGCGGCCGCCCTCGATCCGGGAGAAGAAGGCGCCGCGCGGGTGCGAGGGGCCGGAGACCGGGTTGATCGACAGATCGCCGTCCAGGATGCTCTCGTCGGGCAGCCGGTAGTGCCGCGTGGTGTAGGTCAGGTCGATCTTGACCTTCTCCTCGGCGGGCCGCTCGTAGCCGAACTCCTCCAGCCACACGGGCGTGCGCGAGCCCCGGCCCGTCGCGTCGACGACGAGGTCGGCCTCGATGAGCTCCTCCCGGTCGCCGTCCTGCGGCCGGACCCGGACGCCGGTCACCCGGGCGCGGTCGGCCGTCGCGACCAGGCCGGCGATGTCGCACCGCTCGACGAACGTCACGTTCGGCAGCTCGGCGACCCGGGCCCGCACCTGGCTCTCCAGCACCGGCCGGGCCGCCGACACGCACACCAGCCCCGTGGTGCCCGGTTCGAGCCGGACGCCGTTGAAGAACCAGCGCAGCTCACCCAGGTCGCCGGTCGGCACGCCGGCCGCCTTGGCGCCCTCGGTGAAGCCGGGGAACAGCTCCTCCAGGATCTGCTGGCCCCGGGCGAGCAGCCCGTGGACGTGGCGCCCCTGGGGCACCCCGCGCCGGGCGGTGCTGACGCCCACCAGGGAATCACGATCCACCACCAGCACGTCCGTATACGCCTCGGCGAGCACCCGGGCCGCCAGCAGGCCCGCCATGCTGCCACCGAGCACCACCGCGCGGTCTCCCACGGCCATCGCGGTCACCTCCCACGTTTCTGATCGTCGGCAGAACCATCGTCACGCCGCCCGGTGTGCGGGTGCATCTCCTGAAATGCCGGTCGGGACCCGTACGCTCCCGGCCGCCCGGCGACGGTCATCGCAGGGAGCGCGCGAACGCGCGGATGTCGCCGACCAGGGGGCCGGGCTGCTCCAGCGCGGCGAAATGGCCGCCCCGGTCGTACTCGGTCCACTGCGTGATCGTCGGCAGCGCCTGGTCGGCGAAGCGGCGGATCGGCCGGGTCGCGTCCGCCGGGAACACGGCCACCGCGACCGGCATGGCCAGCGGCCACGGCCCGCCCCACGTCCGGACGAACGCCGCGTCGCCGTAGGAGGACTCGTAGTAGAGCTGGGCGGAGGAGCCCGCCGTGGCGGTCAGCCAGTAGATGGACACGTTCGTCAGCAGGTCGTCGCGGCTCACCGCGTCCTCGGGCGACTTGTCGGAGTCCGTCCACTCCTTGAACTTCTCCACGATCCAGGCGAGCTGCCCGGCGGGGGAGTCCGTGAGCCCGTACGCGATCGTCTGCGGGCGGGTGGACTGGATCTTCTGCCAGCCGACCCCGTCCTGCTGGAACCGGCCGCCGTGCTCCAGCCGGGCGAGGTCGTCCGCGCTCAGGTCGGCCATCGCGGCCGGGTCCGGCGGCGGGAACGTCACCAGCATGTTGATGTGCACCCCGGCCACGTGCGCCGGGTCCGCCAGCCCGAGCTGGAGCGAGATCACCTTGCCCCAGTCGCCGCCCTGCGCGACGTAGCGGTCGTAGCCGAGCCGGCTCATCAGCTCGGCCCAAGCCCGCGCCACCCGGGGCACGTCCCAGCCGGTCTCCTTCGTCGGGCCGGAGAAGCCGTACCCGGGGATGGACGGGATGACCACGTGGAAGGCGTCGGCCGGGTCGCCGCCGTGCGCGGCGGGGTCGGTCAGCGGGCCGATCACGTCCAGGAACTCGGCGACCGAGCCCGGCCAGCCGTGCGTGATGATCAGCGGCGTGGCGTCCGGCTCGGGGGAACGGACATGCACGAAGTGCACGTTCGCGCCGTCGATCTCGGTGGTGAACTGCGGGAAGGAGTTCAGCCGCCGCTCGGCGGCGCGCCAGTCGAAGCCCGTGCGCCAGTACTCGGCCAGCTCCTTGAGGTAGTCCAGGGGCACGCCCCGGTCCCAGCCGACACCGGGCAGCTCGTCCGGCCACCGGGTGGCGGCGAGTCTCCGGTTCAGATCGTCGAGGTCGTCCTGCGGGATGTCGATACGGAACGGACGCATGTGTGCCCCTGGTTCGCTAGAGCTGTCTGGGGGAGGGGCGAGGACCGCGCGCGCCTCTGGCCCCACGACGTCATCGTCGGCCCCGCCCGCTCCCGCACGCATCTCGCGACGTGCGGCATCCGCCCGCTCTGCGGCCCGCCCGGCCGCCCTCCGGACATGCGGGCGGCCCGTCCGGTCCGCCGCCAGGGGCGGCAGGCCGGACGGGCCGATGTCCCGGCGCCGGCCACGCTGACGGCGCCGGCGGTCCGGTGCTAGGCGGTGACCTTGGTGATGACGTCCGCCACCTGGGCCACGGCCGAGTAGTCGCCGGGGCTGAACCGGGTCTTGGTGACGGCGAACGCGATGCCGCTGGGCAGGTGCAGCTCGGCGTGGCTGCCGCCGGCGCCGGGCCAGCCGATCACGGTCTTCGGGTCGGGGCCGTTCTCCACGGGCCGGCCGAGACCGAAGCCGAGCGCGTACTGGGTGGGGTGGCCGAAGATCTGGTCCACGTCCTCGACGGCGAGCGCGGAGACCTCTTCGAGCTGCTCGGGCGTGAGCAGGCGGACCCCGTCCACCTCGCTCTGCAGCGCCGCGTAGAGCTTCGCCAGCGCCCGCGCGCTCATGGTGCCGCCGGCCGGGATCTCCGCGCCGAGGTAGTCGCGCCGGTTGACGAGCTCGGCCGACAACTGCACGGCCTTGGGCACGGCCTTGAAGTACGTGGGCATCATCTGGGCCAGCATGTCGAGGTCGACCGGGTCGCCGACCTGCACCTGCGGGGCCACGCGGTCGATCTCGGACTCCGGCACGGCCAGGTAGAGCTCGTCGGCCACGCCCAGCGGCCCGGACACCTTCTCGCGCAGGACCTGCGAGATGCGCTTGCCGGTGGCGCGGTGGACGACCTCGCCGATGATGTAGCCGAACGTCTGGGCGTGGTAGCCGGTCTTGGTGCCGGGCTCCCACCACGGCTCGGCGGCGGCCAGCCCGCCGACGATCTTGTCCCAGTCGGTCAGGTCGTCGCCGGTGGTGTCCTCGGGGACGCCGGGCGTGCCCACGGTGTGGGTCAGCGCGTGCCGGATCGTCGCCTTCTCCTTGCCGTTGGCGCCGTACTCGGGCCAGATCTCGGCGATGGGGGTGTCGTACCCGAAGACGCCCTCCCCGACGAGCACGTGCACCACCGTCGAGGTGAGTGCCTTGCCCGCGGAGGTGGCGTAGATCGGTGTGTCGGAGGTGAGAGGCCGCCCGGTCGCCTGGTCGGCGACACCTGACACGGCGTCGGCCAGCAGTTCACCGTGACGGTAGACGGCGACCTGCAGACCCGTCTCGGCTCCGGATTCGACTAGCTGGTCGATCGTCCCCTGAACTTGCCGCTGGAGATCGCTCATGGTCCCGTTCCCTTTGATGGTGGATGTCCTCGCCTCAACTGAGGGCCATTCACAGACAGTTTGCTGAGAGAAAAGGTCGCCGGACAACCGAACAGATGAACGCCGCAATCTCGGAGAAATCGGCGGCTGCACGTCCAGCATTCTCGGAGATGCAGCCGGGCCGGCCCGGCCAGCAAGATGTGCCAGTAAAGCATGATTCGTAACGCTATTCATTCGGTTGATATCGCATCCGGTTGATTTCGCATCACCGCGCGTGAGGGAGGCTTGATGGCACTGCTCGCGCCACCGGGACCGGCCACGGCCGGCTACTGGAACAAGAAGACCGAGACCATGCCACGCGAGGAGCTGGCCGCCTGGCAATGGCGCAAGCTGCGACTCGCGCTCGCCCACGCCAGGGCGAACTCGCCCTTCTGGCGGGACCGGCTGCCCGAGCGGCTCGACTCGCTGGAGGACTACTTCGCGCGGGTGCCGCTGCTGTACAAGAAGGACCTGATCGCGGCGGAGGAGACGGCGCCGCCGTACGGCACCTGGCCGTCGATGGACCCCTCGTTCGCGATCCGGCACCACCAGACCAGCGGCACCAGCGGCGACCCGCCCGTGCGCACCTTCGACACCCAGCGCGACTGGACCTGGGGCGTCGACCTGTGGTGCACCGTCCTGCACGGCATGGGCGTGCGTCCCGGCTACAAGGGCCTGGTCGCCTTCGGCTACGGGCTGTTCATCGGGTTCTGGGGCATGCACTACGGGCTGGAGCGGATGGGCTGCCGGGTCGTCCCGGCGGGCGGGCTCGACTCCAAGGCCCGCGTGCGCATCCTGGTGGACCTGCAGATCGAGGTGCTGGGCTGCACGCCCAGCTACGCCATGCGGCTGATCGAGACGGCCCGGGAGATGGGCGTCGACCTGGCCCGGGACGCCAACGTCAAGATCATCATGGCCGGTGGCGAGCCGCGGCCGGAGTCGACCACGCAGGCGATCTCCGAGGCGTTCGGCGCGCGCGTGTTCAACGCGGCGGGGACGACCGAGTTCGGCACGGTGTCGATGTTCGAGTGCCCGTGGCTGAACGGCGGCTGCCACATCATCGAGTCGGGCGTCATCGAAGAGGTGCTGCACCCCGACACGCGCCGGCCCGTCGGCTACGGCGAAGAGGGCATCCGCGTGACGACCGGCCTCGGCCGCGAGGGCATGCAACTGTTCCGGCACTGGACCGACGACCTCGTGGTGAAGCGGCCGTGGAGCGAGTGCGGCTGCGGCCGGACCTGGGACTGGTTCGACGGCGGCATCCTCGGCCGCCGCGACGACATGCGCAAGATCCGCGGCGTCTCGGTCACCCCCGTGATGGTCGAGGACGTCCTGCGCGCCTTCCCCGAGGTGAGCGAGTACCAGGTGGTGCTGCGCACGATCCGCGGCCTGGACACGATCGTGCTGCGGGTCGAGCCGGACGACATCCCCGGCCTGGACGTCACCGACCTCGGCACCCGCGTCAGCACGACGATGAAGCAGGAGATCGGCATCCGCCCGGACGTGGAGTTCGTGACTCCGGGCACCCTTCCCCGGTTCGAACTGAAGGCGGCGAGGTTCCATGACGAACGCAGATGAGCTCTCCGACAAGCAGGAGCGGCAGCTCCGCGACTGCTACGCGACGCTGCACGAGCTCGCGGAGACCTGCGGGGTCCCCTCCGTCGTGGCCGCCGCGCGCGCCGCCGTGGCCGAACTGCACGCCGCACTGGACGGGCAGGCGCTCGACTTCGGGTTCTACTCGCACAAATGGAGCGCAGAGCAGCCCGTCTGAGCCCGGAGGAGGCGCAATCATGGCCGGCAGGACGAAGAAGATAGTCGCGATCAACGGGTCGGAACGCGACGGCAACACCGCCGACGTGCTCGCGTACGCCGCGGGCGTCGCCTTCCGGCGGGGCGTCGAGTTCGAGACCATCCACCTGCGTGACATCGACATGCTGCGCTGCGGCCCGTGCGGTGACTGCAACGACCGCGTCGTACGGTGCGTGCAGACCGACGACGTGCCCGGCGTCGTGGACAAGATGATCGCGGCGGACGCCATCATCTACGCAGCGCCCGTGCACGGGTTCGGCACGTCCAGCCTGATGCAGACCTTCATCGAGCGGGCCGGCGTGGGCTACCTGCGCTTCGACCGGCCGCTCAGCAACAAGGTCGCCGGGATCATCGCGCTGGCCCGGCGCTACAGCGCGGGCGAGGTCTGGGCCCAGCTCATGGCCAACGCCCTGCTCAACCGCATGATCGTCGTCGGCGCCGGGTTCCCGGCCACGGTGCACGCGCTGCACAAGGGCGACGCGGCCTTCGACGAGGAGGGCCTCATCAACGTGGGCCGCCAGGTCGAGCGCATGATCGACATGATCGAGCTGCTGGACGACTACCGGGAGCTCACCGGACGCCAGGACATCCTGCCCCCGCCCGAACGCAACGAGCGCGAGGGGCTGGCCTGGAACGCGGCGCGGGAGCGCATGTGAGCGCGCCGGCGGACGACGGCGCGTTCGAGGAGGAGTACCGGCGGCTGCACGCCAGGTTCTACGCCGGGGCGATGTCGCAGGACGACTGGGCCGGCTGGCAGGAGCGGCGGCTGGCGAGCGTGCTGCGGCACGTCACGGCACGCTCGCCGTTCTACCGCCGGCACCTGGCCGGGGTGGACCTGGCGCGGGTGACCCCGCGCACGCTCCCGCTGCTGCCGTTCACGACCAAGGACGACCTGCGCAGGGAGATGTACGACGTGCTGTCCGGCGACATCGCCGAGGCGGCCGTCTATTACGAGACGACCGGCACGACCGGCGCGTCCACGCCCTGCCCGCGCGGTCCCAGGGACGTCATGACGAGCAACTCCGCCGTCGCCGAAGCCTGGCGGCGGCTGTTCGCGGCCCGCTTCGGCGACCGCAAGCCCGTCGTCGGCCTGATGGGCCCGTCGGAGCTGTACGCGTTCGGCGACGTCTTCGGCGCCGTCACCGCGGAGCTCGGCATCTGCCACGTCAAGATCTGGCCGGAGTCGCCGCGCGTCGGCTTCCGCAAGGCGCTGCGGCTCATCGAGGAGCTGGGCGTCGAGGTCCTCGTGTGCGCGCCGGCCCTGTGCCTGAGCCTGGCCAAGGCCGCCCTGCACTACGGCTACGACCTCGACCGGCTGCCGGTGTCGATGTTCCTGGTGCTCGGCGAGGTGTGCACGGGCGCCTTCCGGGCGAACGTGACCTCGCTCTGGCCCGGCGCGGCCGTCTACCCCGCCCTGTACGGCTCGCAGGAGGCGCTGTGCATCGCCACCGGCGCGATCACCGGCGACCTGCACCTGTCCAAGCCGAACTACCTGGCCGAGGTCGTCGACCCGGACACGGGCGAGGCGCTGGGTGAGACGGGCGAGGGCGAGCTGGTCCTGACCATGCTGATCGACGGCATCAAACCGCTGATCAGGTACCGCACCGGGGACCTGGTCCGGATCACGCCGGCGCCGCCCGGCGCGCCCCTGCCGGGGCCGGTCGTCGAGGTCATCGGCCGCGTGGCGGACCGCATCCACCTGGGCAGCGCCACGCTGCAGCCCGCCGAGCTGGAGAGCGCCGTGCTGAGCGGCGTGCGGGGCTGCCTGGGCTACCAGATCGTCATCGATCCGGGTGACGAGGTGACCGTCCGCCTGGATCTGCTGCCCGAGGTCAGCGGCGACCCGCGCGAGGTGGGCGAGGGCGTGTCCGCGCGGCTGCGCGAGCTGGCCGGGGTGCGCGCCGGGGTGAGCGTGGACGCCGGCCTCGATCCGGTGACCAACACCGGCTCGTTCACCAGCTGGAAGGCGGCCAGGATCCTCGACAACCGGTCGGCGCCCGACCGGGTGGCGCTGGTGGCCCGCGAGGTGGCTCACCGCTACGCGATCACGACGTGAGAGGAGCCCGTCCGGCCGCCGGCCGGACGGGCTCTTCCCGCGCGCCGTCCTACTCTTTGTCGATCTTGACGGCCTGGGCGATGTAGTCGCGCAGCGCCGCGTCGTGCGTCTCCAGGTCGGCCGTCTTCTTGAGCTTGACGTGCCGGGTCTGCTTGCCCGACCCGGCCAGCAGGCCGTGCGCGTCCTCGAAGCTCGCGCCCCGCTCGAACGCGAACGTGACGTGCGTCTTGCTCAGGCTGATGATCGCCAGGACCTTCTTGTCGCGCCATGAGGGGGACCCGTAGGTCAGCACTTCGCGCGCGTCAGGGGCCGCGTCGGCCATCAGCGTGCGCAGCCCCTCGACGATGTCCTTGTACTCCGGGGAGACCCTGGTCTTCACGAACTCGTCGACGTCCGGGTTACCCATGGGCAGACCTCCTTGTGATGGTGACGGCTTCTATATCAGGGCGGATGCGTTCGGCGTGACATCGCCGCGGAACAGTCCGGCCGGGTCGACCCGCTCCCGTACGCGGTCGGCCGCGCGGATCTGGTCCGGGCCGAGGTGCCCCTGCGGCTGGTCGCGGTCCTCCACGAAGGTGGGTGCGGTCCTGCCGGTGTCCCAGGGGGCGAGCGCCTCGCGGATCCGGGCGCAACGGTCGCGGATGGCGGCCAGGCCGGGCTCGTCGAGCACCACGCCCGCGCCCGAGTAGGCGTAGGCGGCGTCGAGCCGGTCGAGCGCCCCGCCGGGCGCGGCGGGGGCCGCGTAGGCGCCGCCGAGCTGCCGCAGCCCGGCGGTGACCAGCGGCGAGCCGGCCGGGTCCGCGATCAGGTCGAGGAGGCGCGCGGCGCCGTCGTCGCCGATCTCGCGCAGCAGCAGGTGGTCGCCGGCGATGGCGATGGGCTCGTCCGGCTCCATGTGCGCGTCGAGCACCGCGGCGGTGGTGGTCGTCTCCCACGTGTCGAGCACCGGCTCCGCGATCGCGCGCAGCGGCCCGAGCAGGTCGGCGGCCAGCCGTTCTGCGGCCTCGGTGCCGCCCCCGCTGCCGGCCTCGGTGCCGAGCACCACGCCGTCCACGCACAGCACCGGGCCCGCGCTCAGCGCGGGCGGGATCTCCGGCAACGGCGGCAGGTTCATCACCCGCAGCGACGTGCCGGCCTCCCACGGCGCGTCCAGCGCCCACCGGCGCCAGGCCGACAGCAGCCGGGGAGCGTGCTCGGCCGGCCAGTAGGCGGCGCCCGTGACCACCCGGGCCGCCGGGAACAGGCTGACCTCGACGGCCGTGACCACGCCGAAGCCGCCTCCGCCGCCGCGCAGCGCCCAGAACAGCTCGGGGTCGGACGCGGCGTCGACACGGCGTGTCTCGCCGTCGGCGGTGACGAGCTCGACCGCCAGGACGCTGTTGGCGGCCAGCCCGTGCTTGCGGCCGTAGAAGCTCAGTCCGCCGCGCAGCAGGTAGCCGACCACGCCGACGGTGGGGGCCGAGCCGTGCGGCGCGGCCAGCCCGTGGGCGGCGGCGGCCGTCACGACGGCGGCCCACTCGGTCCCGGCGGGCACGCGCGCCACCCGGCGGGCCGCGTCGATCTCCACGGCGCCGTCCATCCGGGTGCGGATCAGCAGGGCGCCGTCCATGGCCCGGCCGGCGGGCGCGCCGTGCCCGGTGCTGTGCACCCGCACCCCGAGCCCGGCCGCGCTCGCGTGCCGGATGGCGGCCCTGACCTGGTCCACGGTACGCACGGTGGTGGCGGCGACCGGCCGCAGCGGGCCCGCGAGGTTGAACACCCGCGTGGCCGCGTCGTACGCCGGATCGCCGGGCGAGGCGATGATCGTGCCCGGCTCGTCAACCACGGTCATGAGCGTCAGCCTCCAGCTCGGGTGCCCGCGTGTCAGGCCGTTGTCCAGCTTCGCACGCGACCGCCCGTGACACGTCTTCCAAAATGCGGTTCCGGTCTCGCACATCAGGAGATGTGCCGGGCCGCCGGCGCGGCGCACCATTGCCTCAGGGTGCACCGAATTCGCGGGAGAGCGACGTATTTCATGGCTTCCGAATTCATCGACACGGCAGAAATCGACACGGCCGAAATCGGCAGGCATTATGACGAGCGCTCGCCGATCGGCGACGTGCTTCGCGACGGCCATATCCACATGTGGTACTGGTACGACGACGAGGACGACGCGACGCTGGCCGAGGCCGTGGGCCGCACCAGCCGCAAGGTCGCCGACACGCTCGGGCTGCGCCCCGGCGAGCGGCTGCTCGACGCCGGCTGCGGGCCGGGCGCGACGAGCGTGTTCCTGGCCACCGACTACGGCGCGCGCGTCACCGGGATCTCCATCAGCGAGTTCGAGCTCGGCGCGGCCCGCGACAGGGCCGCCGCCGCCGGCGTCGGCGACCTGGTGCGCTTCGAGTACGGCGACTACACCGACCTGGCCTACGCCGACGACTCCTTCGACGCCGTCCTGGCGCTGGAGTCGCTGCAGAACGCCCCCGACCTGGCCGTGGTGTTCGGCGAGCTGTTCCGGGTGCTGCGCCCCGGCGGCCGGATCGCCTTCTCCGACTTCAGCCTGGAGTCGCGGGCCGAGCCCGAGCGGGTGGCGAAGTTCATGGCCAGCCTCAAGCTCCGGGAGCTGCCCACGCTCGCCGAATGGCTGGAGCACGCGCGCGGCGCCGGCTTCGTGCCCGAGGAGTACACCCAGTGCGGGCCGAGGGTGTTCGGCCGCAAGTCCAAGTACCTGCGCACCGCGATGCCGCGCAGGCAGGAGATCGCCGAGCGGTTCGGCGAGGCCGCGGTGACGACGTTCTCGCGGCGGCACCTCGGATTCTTCGCCCCCCGGCCCGACCAGATCGGGTACGTCATCGTCTCCGCCCGCAAACCTTTGAGATGAGCGCGAGGCGGGCGATCACCACGAAAGGACGCGCACATGACTCTGTCCATGTCCCAGCCGGCCGTCGCCGACCTCGTCGAGACGTTCTCCGGCGCGGCTCCCGACCGGGTCGGCGCCGAGTACCTGCGGCTGATCGAGCAGCTCTGGGACGGCGGCACGGCGACCGAGCTGGCCTTGCCCGCCGTGCCCCTGCTGGTGGAGCGGCTGGCGACGGTTTCCGATGACCGCAAGGCCCACCTGGCCGTCGTGCTCGGCCTGCTGGCCGGCGCCGACGACCCGGACCACACCGGCGAGCTGACCTCGGCCGTCCGGCAGGGGGTGGAGCTGTACCTGGACCTGTGGATCGGCAGCGCCAACGGGCAGCCGCTCTCCCTGGCCCTGGCCTACCTCCTGTCGCACTTCCCCGAGGACCGCGACCGCATCCTGGCGGTCGCCGGCGACCGGGGCCTCGACGCGTACGACCTGTCCAAGCTCGACCGGGCCCTCGGGCAGCTCGACCTGGAGAACCCGGTGATCGGCCGGGTCTTCCCGTCGCCCGAGGTGTGGGCGCTGATGGACGAGGCGGAGCGCGACTTCGACAACTCGTGGATCAAGGCCATGCCCACCGAGCAGATCATCCTCAACTGGGACAAGGACACCAGCACGGTCCGCGGCAACCTGGGCGCGGCGGCGCACTGGGCCGCGCTCAACGGCGCGCCCACGCCCGTCGAGGTCGGCAGCGTCCCGCCCCGCGACGCGCTGGCGCCGCCGCCCGAGGCCGGCGTCGAGCTCTTCGCCCCGCACGCGGCCGCGTTCCGCTGCCCGCGCTGCGCGGGCGACCTGGACTTCACCGGCGACGAGGTGCGGTGCGCGGGCTGCGCGGCCACGTACCCGATCGGCAGCGGCATCCTCAACCTCACCGAGGACGCCGAGCGCAACGCCGGCGACTTCCTCTACAAGCTGGCCGAGGTGCCCAGCATGGGGCACTTCTACGAGGCGTACGCGCGCCCCAACTTCCTGAGACTGGCCGGCTCCAACTGGGGCACCGCGATCAGCCCGGCCGACGAGGACGCCTACATCGCCGAGCACGTCCGCCCCGTCGAGGGGCCGGTGCTCGACCTCGCCTGCGGCGCCGGGCGGTGGACGCGGACGCTGGCCGGGGCCGTCGGCGCGGAGCGGGTGATCGCGCTCGACATGTACCCGCCCATGCTGACGGCCACCCGCCGGCGGCTGCCGGAGCTGCCCGCGGTCATGGCGGGCGCGCGCAGGCTGCCGTTCGGCGACGCGACGCTGGGCGCCGTCATGTGCTGGAACGCGTTGCAGGCCTTCCCCGACGACGCGCCGGAGGCCATCAAGGAGATCGGCCGGTGCCTGCGTCCCGGCGGCACGTTCACGTTCCTGACGTTCCACTCCTCCGCCGACCCCGTCTACCGCCACCTGGTCGCCTGCCACTACTTCCCGGGCCACCAGGGCGGCATGGAGCTGTTCGAGCTGGACGACATCAAGGCGTGGCTGGCCGCGGCGGGCCTGACGATCCGCCACGAGTCCGGCCCCGGGACGTTCGTGCTCGTCACCGCCGAGCGCCCCGCCTGACGAACAACCAGAAGGGCCGTTGCCGATCAGATCGGCAACGGCCCTTCTCCCTCGCCCGGGTATCAGCGGTTCAGCTTGAGCTGCACCACCTTCTCCAGGTCGGCGGCCGAGTAGTCGCGTCCCGCCGAGGCGGTGCTGAACGACTCCACGGCCAGGCTGTGCCCGGGGCTCGTCACCGGGTTGCGGAAGCCCGTGCCGATCGCGTACGCGTTGTACTCGTCCAGCAGCTTCTGCGCCTCGGCGGTGGCGGCGGTGAAGCGCGTCACCGGGTCGGCGCCGCCGGCCAGCACGTCGCCCATGGCCCGGGTCATGACGTCCTGGTTGCCGGCGAAGTCGCCGAACAGCGCGCCCTGCGACACCGGGACCGGCCCGCCGCCCGGCACCGCCCGGCTGGGGTAGCGGCTGACGTGCTCGTAGCCGAGGCGGTGGTAGGGGTGCTGGTCGAACCAGCCCTCGTCCTCCAGCAGCCGGTAGGAGGAGTGCGTGATCGGGATGAAGCTGCTGAACTTGTGCCGGTCGGCGGCGTTGCGCGGGTTGTGCAGGAACTGGATGAGCGCGAGCGCCCCGTCCCGGGTGTCCTCGTCGAGGCCGTTCGCCAGCCACAGCGACGTGCCCGCCACCGCGTTGCCGACGTAGGGCACGTCGCCGTTGTACGGGAAGACGCCCACCTCGACGTCGAACCCGTTCTTGTGGGCCGCCTGCACCATGTAGTTGACGTCGTTGGACGAGGTGAGCCTGATCGCCACGTCACGCTCGGCGAAGGCCCGGAACGTGCCCGCCCAGTCGGGGATCTTGCCCGTGTAGAGGCAGTGGCCGCGCGCGTGCAGCCGCCGCCACCACTCGACCCAGGCGAGCATCTCGTCCGAGGCCAGGTAGGCGGTGGTGGCCCGGCCCGACCTGCCGTTGTCGTTGTCGACCAGGAGCCCGCCCTGGGTGGCCAGCGCCTGCTGGAAGAACGTCCCGTGGTTGGACCAGGTGATGGGGTAGGCGGGCCGGTCGCGGGAGCCGGCGATCCGCTCGCAGACCTCGTCCACCTCGGCCCACGTCTGCGGCAGCTCCGACACACCGGCGGCCCGCAGCAGCCCCTTGTTGGCGAACAGCAGGCTGGTCGTGCCGCCGGACGGCATCGAGGTGAGGTCGCCGTCGAGGGAGAAGTACTCGCGGAAGGCAGGGAGCAGGTCGTCGATCACGACCGGCTCGCCGAGGATCTCCGTACGGCCGCCGATCGCCCGCTGGAGCGAGGTGAACACCGGCTCCCCGTCGCGCCCGACCAGGTCGCGGGCGGCCTGCCCCATGTAGAAGTAGTACTCGGCCACGGCGGGCCGCTGCCCGCTCGCCGCCGCCTGCGCGACCTGCAGGGGGAAGGTCCAGAAGTCCTTGCCCTCGATGTTCACCTCGTACTCGGGGTGCGCCCGCTCGAAGTCCCTGCCCTGCTCCCGCCACCGGTCCATCCAGCCGGGGAAGGTCAGGTCCGGCACCCACACGTCCAGAACGATCTTGGTTTTCATGCGATCCCCCGATGCTGCGCGGTCAGCTTCTCCAGGTCGGGCACGATGTCCGACGGGCTCGGCCGGTTCAGCCACTCCTCGTGCAGCGAGTTCGCGCCCGCCGCGTACGCCGGGTCCTCCAGCGTGCTGACGATCAGCGCGCGGACCTCCTCCGCGGACTGCTTCTGGTGGTCGAGCCGGAACCCGGCGCCGCGGCCGGTGATGTACGACGCGGCGATGGGCGACAGGATGTGCCGCTCGGGGATCACGCTGCCGCCCTCCTCGGTGAACTCCAGCCGCTGCGACTCGTCCGTGTCGGCGATGATCTGCGGCACGTTCGCGGCGACGGAGGCCCAGAAGGTGCCGCTGGAGCCGTGGTTGATGCTGGCCGAGCACGTCGGCAGCAGCTGCGAGAGCGGTACGTAGTCCACCACGCGGACGTTGTCCGGGATCGGCGGCAGCCCGACGAGCTGGTTGGCGTCCAGCGTGGCGACGAGCTCGACGTCGAGTCCGGCCACCGCCTCCAGGATCTTCGGCGTACGCCATTCACCCTGGTGATAGGTACGGGTCGACAACCCCAGCGACAGCGCCACCCTCGGCCGCTCGGGCGTCCCGTACAGCCAGGAGGGCTTGACCCCGCCGCCGTTGTACGGGATCCAGCGCACCGGCAGCGACGCGATGCCGGTGGAGACCCGCATCTCGGGCGGCAGCGGGTCCACGGTCCACTGCCCGAGCAGCAGTTCCTGGTCCACCTCGACGCCGTAGCGCTCGGCCAGCGGCCGCACCGCCTCGGCCAGCGGGTTGACCGCGCCGGCCGAGCCGCGCGCCGCGAACAGCTCCGTGGCCCAGCCGCTGTAGTCGGGGCCCATGATGACCCGCGCCTGCGCCGCGCCCGCCGCCCGCGCCGCCACCGCGCCGCCGGGGAACCACGGATCCCACAGCACCAGGTCGGGCCGCCAGGCCAGGGCGAACTCCACCAGGGCCACGTTGTCCGCGCTGGGTTCCGGAGGCAGGTGGTACTTCGCCGCCGACAGCAGGAACTGGTAGAACACGTCCCAGCTGTCACGGTCGGCGGGCGCCACGTCCAGGGCCGCCGCCAGCCGGTCCATCTCGGCCACGTTGGGCGCCAGGTCGGGCCGGGCCCAGCCCTGCGCGGTCGTCTCCGGGACGCCGCACACCACCGCCGTCAGCCCGGCGGCGGTGATGTCGTCCTCGGCCCCCGGCGGGCACGCGATGACGACCTCGTGCCCGGCGGTCTGCAACGCGTGGGCGTAGGGGACGGCCGGGAACAGATGGCATCTCTGGGGCCAGACGGTGAGCATCACTCTCATGGAGGCTCCTCAAGGATTAGAGATGAGCGTGGGTCGACCGGTAGCGCCTCAGGTGCTCGCCGGTGAGGGAGTCGGGGGACCGCAGGAGTTCCGGCGGGGTCCCGGTGAACACGATCCGGCCGCCGTCCTTGCCGCCGTCGGGGCCCAGGTCGATGACGTGGTCCGCCTGCTGGACGACGTCCAGGTTGTGCTCGATGGCCACCACGGTGTTGCCCTGGTCGACCAGCGTGTCGATGAGGGCGAGCAGCGTGCCGATGTCTGACATGTGAAGACCCGTGGTGGGCTCGTCCAGGACGTAGACGGTGCCGGTGCGGTGCAGCTGCGCGGCCAGCTTGATGCGCTGCAGCTCGCCGCCCGACAGCGTGCTGAGCGGCTGCCCGAGCGTCAGGTAGTCCAGGCCGACGTCCGTCAGCGCCCTCAGCTTGCGGCGCAGCGCGGGCTGCGTGAACGTGTCGACGGCCTGCTCGGCGGGCAGCGCCAGGACCTCGGCGATGGACCGGCCGTCGAGCCGGTGGGCCAGCACGTCCTGGTGGAACCTGCTGCCGTCGCAGGCGGTGCAGCGGATCGTCACCGGGTCCATGTAGGCCAGCTCGGTGATGATGACGCCGCGCCCCTCGCACTCCGCGCAGGCGCCCTCGGAGTTGAAGCTGAACAGGCTCGCCGGCTGCCCGCTGGCCTGCGCGAACAGCTTCCTGATCGGGTCCATCAGCCCCAGGTACGTGGCGGGCGTGGAGCGGGCGGAGGCGGCGATCGGCGACTGGTCGACGTAGACGGCCTCGGGGTACGTCCGCGTGAACACCTCGGCGATCAGCGTGCTCTTGCCCGATCCCGCCACCCCGGTGACCACGGTCAGCACCCCGACGGGGATGTCCACCGACACGTCCTTGAGGTTGTGCAGGCGGGCGCCGGTGATCGGCAGGACGCCGCGCGGCTGCCGGAAGTCGCTCTTCATCGTGGTCGCCGCGCGCAGCCCCCGGCCGGTGAGCGTGTCGGCCTCGCGCAGCCCCTCGAACGAGCCGGTGTAGACGATCTCGCCGCCGTGCGCGCCCGCCTTCGGCCCGACGTCCACGACGTGGTCGGCGATGGCGATGACGTCCGGGTCGTGCTCGACGACGAGCACGGTGTTGCCCTGGTCGCGCAGCGCCCGCAGCAGGTCGTTGAGCCGCCCCACGTCACGCGGGTGCAGTCCGACGCTCGGCTCGTCGAAGACGTACGTCATGCCGGTCAGCGTGCTGCCCAGGTAGCGCACCAGCTTGAGCCGCTGCCCCTCGCCGCCCGACAGCGTCGCCGTGGCCCGGTCCAGGCTCAGGTAGCCGAGCCCGATCGCCGCCACCCGCCGCCGCGCCACGCCGGCCGAGCGGGCGATGGGCGTGGCCACCGGGTCGTCGATGCCGTCGAGCACCTCGATCAGGTCGGTGATCTGCATCCGCGTCCACTCGGCGATGTTGCGCCCGCCGATCGTGGTCGCCAGCGCCTGCGCGTTCAGCCGGGCCCCGTCGCAGTCCGGGCAGACGCCCTCGGAGATGAAACGCTGGATCGTCTCCCGGGTCCGCTCGCTGGTCTTGCTCATGTCACGCTTGACGCCGAGCCGGGTGAACCGGTCGAGCAGGCCCTCGTAGCTGGTCTTGTACGAGCCGCTCTTCGTGGTGAGCTGGACCTTGCCGCCGGTGCCGTGCAGGAAGAAGTCCATCTCCTCCGGCGTGTAGTCGCGCACCGGCTTGGCCGGGTCGAGCTTGCCGCTGTTGGCGTACAGCTGCCAGTCGGGGGTGCCGACGCCGTAGCCGGGCACCAGGATCGCGCCCTCGGCCAGCGACTTGTCCCGGTCGAGCATCAGGTCCACGTCGGCGCGGACGCTGCGGCCCAGGCCGTCGCAGCCGGTGCACATGCCGCGCGGGTTGTTGAAGGAGTACGTCGAGGCCAGCCCGTCGCTGGGGGTGCCGTACCGGGCGAACAGGGACCGGATGACCGAGTAGATGTCGGTGATCGTCCCCACCGTGGAGCGGGCGTTGCCGCCGAGCGGCTTCTGGTCCACGACGACCGGCGGCGTGAGGTTCTCGATCGCGTCGGCCAGCGGCCGCTCGTACTTGGGCAGCTGGTTGCGGATGAACCACGGGTAGGTGCTGTTGAGCTGCCGCTGGGCCTCCACCGCCACCGTGTCGAAGACGATGGACGACTTGCCCGATCCCGACACACCGGTGAAGACGGTGATCTGGTTCTTCGGGATGGTGAGGGACACGTCCTTGAGGTTGTGCTCCCGCGCCCCGGTGACCCTGATGGCGTCGAGGCTGGGGGAGAGGGCCGGCGCCGGCGCCGGATCTGCTGTGACGCTCACTGATGCTCCTGTTCCTGCGGGGCGCGGGAGACACGGTGATCCGGCCGAGGTGCTCCAACCTCCGGCCGGATCACTGGTCGAGGACCGGTTACTTGGCCACGGTCTCGGCCACCTGGTGGTCGAGCTCGTCGTGCGCTGTCCCGGCCTGCGCTGTCCCGGCCTGCGCTGCGCCGGGGTCGTCCTCGGTCTGGCCGGCGGCCTCGGCCTCGGCGGTCGGCGGCGCGTGCCGCAGCGCGACGGCGGCCACGGTGGCCAGCACGAGCGCGACGGCGGCGCTGGCCACGGCGGTGGTGTTCATCGCCGAGGTGAACGCATCACGGGCGGCCGTGAGCAGTTGCGTCGCCACCGGCCCCGACAACTGCTCGACGGCCGTGTAGGCGCCCGCGATGCTCTCCTGGGCGGTCTGCGCCACCCCGGCGGGCACGCCCGCGGGCACGCCGTCGCCGAGGCTGCCCTGGTAGACGGCGGTGCCGACGCTGCCCATCACGGCGATGCCGAACGCGATGCCGAACTCGCCGCTGGTCTCCGACATCGCCGATGCCGAGCCCGCCTTCTCCGGCGGCACGGACCCCATGATCAGCCCGGTGCCCAGCGCGCCCATCGGGCCGGCGCCGAGCGAGCTGACGATGAGACCCGTGACCAGCAGCGCGACGCCCGCGGAGCTGCCCACCTGGGTGAGCAGCAGGTAGCCGGCCGCGGTGACCACCAGGCCGCCGGCCATGACGTACCCGGGCCTGATCTTGCGCGCGATGGCCGGCGCGGCCATCACACCGAAGATGGTGGCGATCGTCGAGGGCACCAGCCACGCGCCCGCCTGCAGCGGCGAGAGGCCCTCGACGGTCTGCAGGTAGAGGTTGACCAGCAGGTACGTGCCGCTCATGATGCCGCCACCCACCATGATCACCAGGGCGGCGCTGAACGAGCGGTTCCTGAACAACTGCATGTCGAGCAGTGGGCTGGCCAGCCGCCGCTGCCGCTGCACGAACAGCACGCCGACGATCAGGCCGACGGCGACGGCGGTGATGTTCAGCGGCTGCCAGCCGCCTCTGGCGACCTCCTTGAGCCCGTAGATGACGGGCAGGATCGCGGCCAGCGACAGCGCCACGCTCAGCAGGTCGACCTTGCCGCCCTCGGAGTCGCGGTACTCCGGCAGCAGCTTCGGCCCCGCCAGCAGGAGCAGCGCCATGACCGGCACGCCCAGCAGGAACACCGAACCCCACCAGAAGTTCACCAGCAGCACGCCGCCGACGACCGGGCCGATCGCCATGCCGCCCATGAAGCAGCTCATCCACACGGCGATCGCGATGCCCATCTGCTGGGGATTCTTGAACATCACGCCCAGCAGCGACATCGTGGACGGCATCAGGGTGGCGCCGGCGATGCCCATCAGCGCCCGGGAGATGATCAGCATCTCCGCGCTGGTCGAGTACGCGGCCGCCACCGAGGCGGCGGCGAACGCGACGGCGCCGATCAGCAGCAGCCTGCGGCGGCCGACCCGGTCGCCGAGCGTGCCCATCGTGACCAGGAACCCGGCGATCAGGAATCCGTAGATGTCGGTGATCCAGAGCTGCTGGGTCGCGCTCGCGCCCAGGTCCTGGCTCAGGTGTGGCAACGCAAGGTACAGCGCGCTCATGTCCAGCGACAGCAGCAGGGTCGGCAGGGCCAGGACGGCCAGGCCGATCCACTCCTTGCGACCGGCCCGCACATCGGACCCGGCGCCGGAGCTCACATCCATGGGAAATCCTTCCGTCTGGGGGGTTTCCAGGGCCCGCGGCCCTAGTGCAAGGGGGAATCCGGAGTGGTGACGACGGCCCGCAGCACAGTGGTGAACTCCGAGGCCCAGTCGGCCATCGTGTCCGGGTTCCACAGGTTGGTGTTGTAGCCGAGGGTTCCGATGATCTCCCCGGCGGGCGTGATGTTGAGCTCGCACAGCGCGCCGTCCGGGATGTCGCCGCCGGACGGCTGGGACAGCAGCCGGGGGACCTCGGAGTACTCGACGTCGCCGATCCGCTCCCCGTTCATCGCGAACGGCGAGTGGAAGACCTGGAACAGGAACAGGCCGCCGTCGTCGGCCGCCGCCGTGCTCATGAGCTGCGGCGCCTGCGCCACGATCTCCGAGAACGGGATGTCGTGGGCGTAGCTCTCCAGGCAGCTCGCCCGCACGCGCAGCGCCACGTCGCCGAAGGTGTCGCAGCCGACCAGGTCGGTGCGCAGCGGCACGAAGTTGAAGAACGACCCGACGGTCTGGTGGAAGCGCATGGCGCCGCGCCCGGTGGTGAAGGTCGGGACCGCGATGTCGCTCGCCCCGGTGATGCGGCGCAGCACGATCGCGTGCGCGGCGAACAGGACCATGAACGGCGAGCAGCGCAGCCTCGCCGCCGCCTTCCTGGTCGCGGCGCTGAGCTCGGCGCCGACCGTGAAGCGGTGCCAGCCGGTGGTCTTCGGCAGCCCGGCCGAACGCGGATGGTCGGTGGGAAAGGTGAGCATCTCGGCCCCGCGCAGCTTCTCCCGCCAGAACTCCCGCGCGGCGTCCAGCTCGGCGGAGGCGGCCCGCTCCCGCTCCCACGCCGCGTACTCCCGGTACTGGGGCGGCGCGGCCGGCAGCTCGACCGGGTGCCCGCGGCGGACCGCGTAGCAGAGGGCGACCTCCCGCATGATCACGTGCATCGACCAGGCGTCGGCCGCGGTGTGGTGGACGGCCAGCACGAGCACGGCGTCGGCCGGGTCGAAGCGGCCCAGCACCCCGCGCAGCAGCGGCACCGCCGTCGCGCTGTAGGAGCCCGACTCCACCTCGTTGACCAGCTCGCTCGCCCGCAGGTCACGCGAGCCGGGATCGGTGCCGGACAGGTCGCGCACCGCCAGCTCCACCGGGCCGGGCGGCATGATCCGCTGATGACTGTCGCCGGGCTCGCGCACGAGCAGCGTGCGCAGCGCCTCGTGCCGCGCCACGACGTCGCCCATGGCGGCGCGCAGCGTCTCGTCGTCGATCTCGCCGCGCAGCCGGCAGGCGTAGAAGATGTTGTACGCCGGTCCGAACGGCCCCGAATCGTCACCCTCGTCGAAGACGGACAGGAATTCCTGATTGAGGGAAAGCGGAACGCGGCTCACCGGCTCGCTCGGCGTGTGCAGGATTTCGGTGACGCTCACCACAGGGTCCCTTCACTGAATTCGCCGCAAAGGCGCAACGCGGACGAACTAAAAGAATATCCGCGTGCGGCTTTCCGGACTTATTCTGGATTGCTGTCTTTCAGCGTCCGATGCCGAGGTAGGTGTAGCCGAGGTGGCGTAGTTCGGCGATCTTTTGCTTGGTGTAGTAGGCGCGGCCGTCGAGGATGAGGCATTGGGGGGCGACGGGGAGGGTGGCGTAGTCGATGTGGGTGAAGTCGTGGTGGAGGGCCATGATGGCGATGCAGTCGGCGTCGCGGACGGTTTCGTGGAGGGTTTCGGTGGGGGTGATGCCGAGTTGGGTTTCGGCTTGGTAGGGGTCGACGAGGGGGTCGTGCAGCTTGACGGTGGCGCCGGCTTTGAGGAGGGCGGTGATGACGCCTTCGACGGGGGTGGCGCGGAGGTCGCCGGTGTTGTTCTTGAAGGCGGCGCCGAGGATGGCGATGGTTGCTGTGGCGGGGTTTTTGCCCTGGCTGGCCAGGGTGTCGATGATGAGTTGGCTGGTGTGGTCGGGCATGGTTTGGTTGATTTTGCGGCTGGTGGGTGGGGTGTGGAGTTCGATGCCGTGTCGTTGGGCGGTGTGCCAGACCATCCAGGGGTCTTTGACGAGGCAGGAGCCGCCGACGCCGATGCTGGGCAGGAGGATGTTGACGTGGTGTTTGCCTTTGGTGATGGTGTTGGCGGCGGTGATGACGTCGAGGACGTCGACGTTGTAGGCGGCGCAGAATTTGGCGAGTTCGTTGGCCATGGCGATGTTGAGGTCGATCCACCAGTTGTCGGCTAGTTTCACGATTTCGGCGGCTTCGGGGGAGTCTTGGGTGAGGACGTCGACGTGGAGTGCTTGGCGCCAGAACAGGGCGGCGTCTTGGGTGCTGTCGTCGTCGATGCCGCCGACCACGATGGGGAGTGACCGCAGCTCTTTGAGTGCGGTGCCTTCGGCGAACCGTTCGGGGGTGAAGGCGAGGTTGAAGTCGGTGCCGCAGGTGAGGCCGCCCTGCTCCAGCAGTGGCCGAACGAAGTCGCGGGTCGTTCCGGGTGGGACGGTGCTTTTGACGAGGACGAGTTGTCCGGGGCGTAGGTGCCGGCCTATCTGCTCGGATGCCTGTCCCAGTTGCTCTTCGACCATGGAGCCGTCGGTGCGGACGGGGGTGCCGACGGTGAGTAGCAGGACGTCGGCGTCGGTGATGGCGGCGAAGTCGGTGGTGAGGCTGAGCCGGCTGTCGGTGATGGCGGCTTCGAGCAGGGGTGCGAGGCCGTCTTCTTGGTAGCGGCAGTGGCCGTCTTGGAGTTCTTGGATGAGGTGGGTGTTGGTGTCGATGCCTGTGACGTGCCAGCCTCGTTCGGCGAGGATCGCGGCGTAGCAGGAGCCGACGTAGCCGAGTCCGATGACGGCCACTTTGGGCTGTTCGTTTTCGCGCAGGTATCGCATAAACGTTCCCCTTTTGTGGGTGACCGGTCGAATTCCTGCTGTCAGCACAACGCAATTCGTGGTGGGGCGCATCTTGTGGGTTGCCTGGCCGGGGCAATACAGGAGATGCGGCTGGAATTGCTGGTGGCCGATGCTGTGGAGTGGTGCATCGACGAAGGGCCGGAGATGAACGAACACAAGGCGTTGATCCTCGACGAGGTGCGTAAATACCACGCCGATGTGGAACCCGCCGGGGATTTCGAGCCGGGCGTCACCGAGATCTGGCCGACCGGGGCCGTGCATGACGTGGCCGACCGGCTGGCGCTGGTCGAGGCGGCTCTCGAACTGCGGGTGGCCGGCGGCAGCCGGGCCAGGAAGTTCGAGTCGGTCTTCGCCCGCAAGATGAAACGCCGCAAAGCCCACCTCACCAACTCGGGCTCTTCGGCGAACCTGCTGGCCATCTCGGCTTTGACGTCACACCGGCTGGAAGACGCCCGTCTGCGGCCGGGTGATGAGGTGATCACTGTTGCGGCGGCGTTCCCGACGACGGTGAACCCGATCCTGCAAAACGGTCTCGTCCCGGTTTATGTGGATGTGGAACTCGGCACCTACAACCCGACCGTGGACATGGTGGCGCGGGCGATCGGCCCGAAAACGCGGGCGATCATGATCGCGCACACCGTCGGCAACCCGTTCGCGGTGGCGGAGATGGCCGAACTCGCGGCCGAGCATGAACTGTTCCTGGTGGAGGACAGCTGCGACGCCGTCGGGTCGACGTATGACGGCGAGCCGGTGGGCACGTTCGGTGATCTGACCACGGTCAGCTTCTACCCGGCTCATCACATGACGATGGGTGAGGGCGGGTGTGTGCTGACCTCCAGCCTGTTGCTGTCTCGTATCGTCGAGTCGTTGCGGGACTGGGGGCGGGACTGCTGGTGTGAGCCGGGTGAGAGCAACACCTGCCTGAAGAGGTTCAGCTATCAGATGGGGACGTTGCCGCACGGCTATGACCACAAGTACATCTACTCGCATGTCGGCTACAACTTGAAGATCACCGAGTTGCAGGCGGCGCTCGGGTTGAGCCAGCTGGGCAAGGTGGATGACTTCTGCGCCGCCCGCCGTCACAACTGGCGGCGGCTGCGCGAGGGCCTGGAAGGCGTCCCGTATCTGATCTTGCCGGAGGCCACGCCGCGCTCGGATCCGAGCTGGTACGGATTCGTTCTCACCGTCGACCCCGGGGCGCCGTTCGATGCCAAGGAACTGGTGGACTTCCTGGAGGACCGCAAGATCGGCACCCGCCGCCTGTTCGCGGGCAACCTGCTGCGCCATCCGGCCTACCTCGACCGCGAGCACCGGGTGGTGGGGGAGTTGGTCAACACCGACCTCATCACCACCCACACCTTCCACGTCGGCGTCTATCCCGGCCTGACCGACCAGATGATCGACTACGTGGTCGCCTCGATCAAGGAATTCATCGCCGCACGCGGATGAAGCTCACCCCAGGCGGTCCAGCCAGCGGAAGAGCTGAGGGAAGACCTGCTGGGCCGCCTCGTCGGTGAGCATCCCGTGGCCCTCTCCCGCCAGCTCCGTCCAGGCGGAGTCCGGGTGCAGGCGCGGCAGGTGGGCGCGGACGGCCTCCACGGGGATACGGGGATCCCTGTCGCCGTGCGCCACGAACAGCGGAACCCCGGGCAGCTCGTCGTCGGGCGCGAACCGCGCGGTCTTCAGGAACGCCCGCACGGCGGCGTGCTCGACCTCGCGCAGGTCCGCCGAGCGCAGGAACGAGCACAGCAGGAAGGCGCCGCGCACCTCCGGCGCGGCCAGCGCCACACGTGAGGCCAGGTAGCCGCCGTAGCTGAGCCCGCCCGTCACGACAGGGCCCACCGCCGTCTCCCGGAGCACCCGCAGCGCGTCGTCCACGTCGTCGGACCCGTACAGCTCGGGCAGAGGAGCGGACACCGCCGGGTCGAGGAGCCTGCTGCCGCGCAGGTTCGGCTGCACCACGCGCCAGCCGGCCAGCGCGAGGGAGTCCGCCAGCGGCGACCAGGTGGCCAGGTTGGCGCCGTTCGGGCCGCCGTGGAAGAGCACCACGGTGCCGCGCGGCTCGCCGGACGGGTCGCGTACCACGCAGGGGAGCGTGCCTCCGGCCAGGGTGTGCGCCGCGGGAGGCAGGCCGTGGGGCGAGGAGGCGGCGCGCAGCCGTATCGGGGGGCCGCCGAGCTCGGCCAGCTGGAGCCGCCTCGGCTGGTCGGCCGAGGTCCAGGTGAGCGCGAGCAGGTCGCCGTCGCGCCGCACGTCGTGCACCACCGCCGGGGCGGGGCCGGTGAGCGGGCGCAAGGCGCCGGTGCGTATCTGCCACGCCCGCGCCGTCCTGCCGGGCCACGACTCCACGACGAGCGCCAGCTCCCCGTCCGGCAGCCAGGGGCCGAGCGCCGCGACGGGGCCGTCCCAGTGGCAGGTCCAGGTACGGCCCGCGCACACGACCCGGCGGGCCCGGCCCCGGCGCAGCAGGATCGCGATCCTGTCCGGCGCCGTGGCCACGTCCTCGACGGCGACCTTGGGCGGCAGCTTGACCGTCCCCACCACGGGATGGGTGAGGACGTGCCCTTCCCGGGAGACCGGCCCGTGCCCGTCCGGCCAGACGGCGCGGGGGACGGCCTGCTCGGCGGCCAGGTCGTCGTAGACCATGGCGCTGAGCACGCCGTCCTCCCAGCGCGGCTCGGCGTGCCAGAGCGGCCCCGACGTGAGGGGAGCCCAGCGGCCGCCGGCCCAGAGCGCCAGGTGGCGGCCGGACCAGGCGTCGGTGCTGACCACCGGGCCGCGCGGGGTGAGCGCGAGCGCGGGCCGCCCGCCGTCCACCTGCGAGCGGAGGAACGGCGGGGGCAGCCCGGGGACCACCCGGTCAGGCAGGCGCATATTCTTTGGCGCGCAGCGTCACCGGCACGACCCGCTCACCGATCAGCAGCTCCACCGTGTCGCCCGGCCGGTGACTCTCCACCCAGGCGTCCAGGTCGTCCAGGCTGTCGAAGGCCGCGTCGCGCGCGCCCCTGATCACGTCGCCGGGCCGAACCCCCGCCCCGGCCGCCGGCGTCCCGAGCGCCACGCCCTGCACCAGCAGGCCCTCGCCGCGCACCGCGCCCACCGGGATGACGCCGAGCTCCGTCTTGTGCATCGTGTGGTAGCTGTGCGGCGTGCCGTCGAGGTAGTCGCCGAGCAGTTCGAGGAAGTGGTCCCAGTGGTGCAGGAAGCCGTCGCGCTCGAACCTGCCGTGGCCCTCGTCGGGGAAGCCCTCCTGGCGCAGGGAGAGCCTGGTGTGCCCGGCACCGTGGTCGGACAGCTCGAAGGTCATCCGCACCTCGGCGTCGCAGGAGTACAGCGCGGTCACCAGCTCCAGCCTGCGGTGCCGGGTGAGCTTCTCGACCCTGCCCGGGTAGGCGAAGGGCAGGCGCGCGCCGGGATCGTACAGCCAGCAGAAGGCGGCGCCCTCACGCTCCGGCAGGATGCTCGCCACGGTGCCCAGCCAGTACTCGGCCGCCTCGGGCGCGAACATGGCGGCCCACACGGTCTCGCGCGGATGGGTGAGGACGCGTTCCAGATTGTTGGTCGACATCGTGCACTCCTTAGTTGACCTCGGTCAGTACGGCGACCCGCGACCGGGTGATGGTGAAGGTGGCGAACACCGCGAGCCCGAACAGGATCACGGCCGCGGCGGTGAACGAGGCGCGCAGCCCCATCAGCGAGGCCAGCACGCCGCCCAGCAGCGCGCCCACCGGCATCCCGCCGTAGGTGACCAGGCGGTGCACGCCGGTGATCCTGCCGAGCAGGTGGTCGGGGGTGCCGGACTGGCGCAGGGACATCTGGTTGACGTTCCAGATCGCGGCGGCCAGCCCGGCCAGGATCTCGCCGAGGCCGGCGACCCACACGTTCGGCGCGACGGCGGTGACGAGGAAGGCCAGGCCCGTCCCCGCCAGCGACAGCCGCAGGCTGACCGCGACGCCGAACCACCGGTTCAGCCTGCCCGCCTGGGCCGCGCCGAACAGCGCGCCGCAGGCGCCGACCGCCAGCAGCAGGCTGAACCCGACGGCGCCGAGCCCCAGCGCCTGCTGGGCGAACAGCACGAAGATGGCGTTGCCCGCCATGCACGCCACGTTGAAGAAACCGCCGATCGCGGTGATCGAGCGCAACACCGGCTGGCGCCACAGCCAGGAGAACCCCTCCTTGATCGACTGCCGCACGGTCATCCCGCCGAGCGCGTCGCGCCGCACGTGGTAGTCGCCGCGCATCTTCCGCAGGAACAACGCGCTGACCAGGAAGGACAACGCGTCGCCGACGAACGGCAGCGCCCTGGAGGCGGTGAACATCAGGCCGCCGAGCGGCGGCCCGACGAAGGACTCGACCGTGGTGCGCGAGGCCACCAGCCACGAGTTCGCCTGCTGGATCCGGTCCGCGTCACCCGACACGACCCGGGGGAGCACGGCGGCGTTGGCGCTGTCGAACACCGTGTCCGCGATGGCGATGAGGAAACCGGCCAGCATGAGCACGGCGATGCTCGCGGTCTGCGTGACCACGGCGGCGGCCAGCGCGGCCGTCAGCGCGGCACGTACCAGGTCGGCCAGCCACATGGCGCGCTTGCGGTCCCACCGGTCGGCCATCACCCCCGCCGGCAGCGCGAACAGCAGCCACGGCAACCTGGCCACGACGATCACCGAGGAGACCACGAACGGGTCGCTGGACAGCGTGGCCGCCAGCAGCGGCAGCGCCGCCGACGAGATCCCGTTGCCGAGCAGTGAGACCGACGTGGCGGCCCACAACTTCGGGAAGTCGGGGGCGCTGGTGAACACCGTGCGGGAGGTCATGGGATGTCCTTCGAGGCAGGATCCAGTTCGACGCAGAGCCGGTGGGCGAGCGCCGCGTCGCCGTCGAGGCCGAGCTCCCGTGAGCAGACGGCGGCGGCGCGGGCGGCCTCGGCCCCGCGTAACGTACCGGAGCCCGCCGCCGTCCAGAAGACCTCGCGCGCCGCCTGCCAGTCCTTGCGGCTCGCGTGAAAGGCGCCGATCGCGTACAGCGGCTCCGGGTCCACCGGGTCGAGCTCCCGCAGCCGGGCGACGGCGTCGGCGGGGGCGCAGGACGTGCCCGCGAAGGTGTCGAGCTTGAGGTAGGCCTCCAGCACGAGCGCGCGGTTCTCGTGCTGGTAGTGGGTCCGCACCGGGTCGTCGACCAGGGTGGCCAGGGCGTCGTCGTGGTCGAGCGCCGCCCGCATGTGCGCGATCACCGGCTCGCGGTCGCCGCTCGACAGCTCGTGCAGGGCGGCGGCACGGTGGTAGCGGCTGGTCACCAGGTGTGCCAGCCAGCCGGGCTCGCGGCTCAGCCCGGCCGACTCCCGCGTGGCCACACCCAGCCAGCGCGCGGCGCTCGCGTGATCACGGCCGCGGGACAGCGCGGACACCAGCTGCAGCGCCGACAGCACCCGGAGCGCCGGCCGCCCGGCCTGCTCGGCCAGCCGCCCGAAGATCTCGTGCGGCACCGGCGACTTCCTGTTGAGCTGGAAGGCCGCCCTGCCGATCTCGTACGCCAGTTGCTGGCCCGTCGCCTCCGCGCTCATGGACAGCGTCCCGGCCAGGCGCATGATCGTCCGGTGGAAGCCGAGCTGGGTGAGCAGCGACACCACGGTCACCCGCTCGGACGGCGTCAGTTCCGCCCAGCGCTCGACCCGGTCGGCCAGGGTGTGCCAGCGGGGCGTGCGCAGCTCCTGCGGGAGCTCCCCCGGGTGCGCGCACAGGTACGCACGGCTCCTGGCCTGGACGGCCACCTGATGGCGGGCGCTGGTCACCGAGATCGTGCTGAACCAGTGCGGCGTGACGGGTTCGGCCTCGCCGGTCAGCATGCGGGCCAGGTGTACGGCGTGCCGCGAGCGCAGCGGGACCGGGGCGGAGTCGCTCAGGTCGAACCACGCCGACCAGCGCCTGCGCAGCTCGCCCACGTCGAGCACGGTCACCTCGGGGAAGCTCAGCTCGCCGAACGGGCGGGACTCGTCGCGGAGGTGGGTGAAGGCGGGCATCTGAAGCTCCTAGGCGACGGGGCACGGCAGGCTGTCGGCGGACGGCGTGAGGGGCTCGAACACCTCCGAGCGGTGACATACGACACGCCGCACGACGTGACCGTACGCATCGGGCAACTCCACCTCGGCCGGCTGCCGGCCGAACAGCCGCTCAGCCAGCCCCACCTCGGCCAGCCCCACCTCGGCCGGTTGCGTCGCGGTTGGTTGCGGCGGCGGCGTGCCGGGGGCGGTGCGCAGGGTTCCGTCGCCGGTGGTTCTGGCCTCAACGAAGGCCAGGTGGGCGGGGCCGGCGGCGGCGACGGCCAGGCCGCGGGCCCGCTCGCGCGCCTGCAGCGCCGACGACGGCCGGGCGCGGCTGAGCGCCAGCCTGGCGGCGACCGCCTCGTACACGGCATGCCGCACGGCGGGCGCGGTCCCGTGCCGCGCCGCCGCGCCGCAGGTCAGCGCCAGTCCGCCGGCCCGGTGCAGCAGGGCGAGGACGACGTCGGGGCCGATCCCCGCCACCCGCACGGTCCGCAACGTCACCGCGTGGCCGCGCAGGGCGTCGAGCAGGCGGGCCGGCAGCACGGCCTCGTGCAGGTGGTCGAGCCGTTCGAAGCGGATGTCGCCGGTGCGCCAGCCCCGCGTGAGCACGTGCCGCTCGACGACCTCGAGCAGCGCCGCCGTCCTCGCCTGCCCGTGGTCGCGGCCGGCCGCCGTGCCGACGGAGGTCTGCGCGCACCAGCGCACCTCGGGCGGCGGCGGATCCCAGCCGAGCAGGACGGCCTGAGCGGGCACCGCGACGGGCGCCCCATCTCTCATACCGGACCCGATCACCCAGCGCATGGGCGTCGAGCGGGGCGTCCCCGCGGGTTCGACGGTCGGCAGGCCGCCCGGATCCCGGCGGGTCGGCAAGGCGTCGCGTGCCGCCATGTGGCTCACGTGCTGCGCGTACTCGCCCGTCGCGCGCACCCGCGCGCGCTCGGGGTCCGCGTCGCAGGCGCCGCCGCTGATCCCCGCCTCGTCACGCAGCCAGGCCAGGTGCAGCGCGCCGCCGAGCAGCGGGAGCAGCGCGGGTGCGCCGGGCGCCCGGACAGGTGACATGCGATGCTCCTCGGAGGGTGACACGGACGTCGGGGGCCTGTTGCGTGGCGGCCTGCCCCGTTGACGTCCCGTTCGGCTGTCCCGGCCGCCCGGGGACGAGCCGGTTAGTACGACTTCGTGCCGAGAACGTCGAACTCCTCGGCGCTCTCGTCGACTTCACCCAGGTCCCAGGTGACCTCCATGTGCGTTCACCTCCTCTCGGTTCGTAGATCCATCGTCTGCCGAGAAGGTGATCCGGCACATCTCTCACGTTGCCGTCTTGATCTTCTTCCGACGTGCTCTCAGCGTCCGATGCCGAGGTAGGTGTAGCCGAGTTGGCGTAGTTCGGCGATCTTTTGCTTGGTGTAGTAGGCGCGGCCGTCGAGGATGAGGCATTGGGGGGCGACGGGGAGGGTGGCGTAGTCGATGTGGGTGAAGTCGTGGTGGAGGGCCATGATGGCGATGCAGTCGGCGTCGCGGACGGTTTCGTGGAGGGTTTCGGTGGGGGTGATGCCGAGTTGGGTTTCGGCTTGGTAGGGGTCGACGAGGGGGTCGTGCAGCTTGACGGTGGCGCCGGCTTTGAGGAGGGCGGTGATGACGCCTTCGACGGGGGTGGCGCGGAGGTCGCCGGTGTTGTTCTTGAAGGCGGCGCCGAGGATGGCGATGGTTGCTGTGGCGGGGTTTTTGCCCTGGCTGGCCAGGGTGTCGATGATGAGTTGGCTGGTGTGGTCGGGCATGGTTTGGTTGATTTTGCGGCTGGTGGGTGGGGTGTGGAGTTCGATGCCGTGTCGTTGGGCGGTGTGCCAGACCATCCAGGGGTCTTTGACGAGGCAGGAGCCGCCGACGCCGATGCTGGGCAGGAGGATGTTGACGTGGTGTTTGCCTTTGGTGATGGTGTTGGCGGCGGTGATGACGTCGAGGACGTCGACGTTGTAGGCGGCGCAGAATTTGGCGAGTTCGTTGGCCATGGCGATGTTGAGGTCGATCCACCAGTTGTCGGCTAGTTTCACGATTTCGGCGGCTTCGGGGGAGTCTTGGGTGAGGACGTCGACGTGGAGTGCTTGGCGCCAGAACAGGGCGGCGTCTTGGGTGCTGTCGTCGTCGATGCCGCCGACCACGATGGGGAGTGACCGCAGCTCTTTGAGTGCGGTGCCTTCGGCGAACCGTTCGGGGGTGAAGGCGAGGTTGAAGTCGGTGCCGCAGGTGAGGCCGCCCTGCTCCAGCAGTGGCCGAACGAAGTCGCGGGTCGTTCCGGGTGGGACGGTGCTTTTGACGAGGACGAGTTGTCCGGGGCGTAGGTGCCGGCCTATCTGCTCGGATGCCTGTCCCAGTTGCTCTTCGACCATGGAGCCGTCGGTGCGGACGGGGGTGCCGACGGTGAGTAGCAGGACGTCGGCGTCGGTGATGGCGGCGAAGTCGGTGGTGAGGCTGAGCCGGCTGTCGGTGATGGCGGCTTCGAGCAGGGGTGCGAGGCCGTCTTCTTGGTAGCGGCAGTGGCCGTCTTGGAGTTCTTGGATGAGGTGGGTGTTGGTGTCGATGCCTGTGACGTGCCAGCCTCGTTCGGCGAGGATCGCGGCGTAGCAGGAGCCGACGTAGCCGAGTCCGATGACGGCCACTTTGGGCTGTTCGTTTTCGCGCAGGTATCGCATAAACGTTCCCCTTTTGTGGGTGACCGGTCGAATTCCTGCTGTCAGCACAACGCAATTCGTGGTGGGGCGCATCTTGTGGGTTGCCTGGCCGGGGCAATACAGGAGATGCGGCTGGAATTGCTGGTGGCCGATGCTGTGGAGTGGTGCATCGACGAAGGGCCGGAGATGAACGAACACAAGGCGTTGATCCTCGACGAGGTGCGTAAATACCACGCCGATGTGGAACCCGCCGGGGATTTCGAGCCGGGCGTCACCGAGATCTGGCCGACCGGGGCCGTGCATGACGTGGCCGACCGGCTGGCGCTGGTCGAGGCGGCTCTCGAACTGCGGGTGGCCGGCGGCAGCCGGGCCAGGAAGTTCGAGTCGGTCTTCGCCCGCAAGATGAAACGCCGCAAAGCCCACCTCACCAACTCGGGCTCTTCGGCGAACCTGCTGGCCATCTCGGCTTTGACGTCACACCGGCTGGAAGACGCCCGTCTGCGGCCGGGTGATGAGGTGATCACTGTTGCGGCGGCGTTCCCGACGACGGTGAACCCGATCCTGCAAAACGGTCTCGTCCCGGTTTATGTGGATGTGGAACTCGGCACCTACAACCCGACCGTGGACATGGTGGCGCGGGCGATCGGCCCGAAAACGCGGGCGATCATGATCGCGCACACCGTCGGCAACCCGTTCGCGGTGGCGGAGATGGCCGAACTCGCGGCCGAGCATGAACTGTTCCTGGTGGAGGACAGCTGCGACGCCGTCGGGTCGACGTATGACGGCGAGCCGGTGGGCACGTTCGGTGATCTGACCACGGTCAGCTTCTACCCGGCTCATCACATGACGATGGGTGAGGGCGGGTGTGTGCTGACCTCCAGCCTGTTGCTGTCTCGTATCGTCGAGTCGTTGCGGGACTGGGGGCGGGACTGCTGGTGTGAGCCGGGTGAGAGCAACACCTGCCTGAAGAGGTTCAGCTATCAGATGGGGACGTTGCCGCACGGCTATGACCACAAGTACATCTACTCGCATGTCGGCTACAACTTGAAGATCACCGAGTTGCAGGCGGCGCTCGGGTTGAGCCAGCTGGGCAAGGTGGATGACTTCTGCGCCGCCCGCCGTCACAACTGGCGGCGGCTGCGCGAGGGCCTGGAAGGCGTCCCGTATCTGATCTTGCCGGAGGCCACGCCGCGCTCGGATCCGAGCTGGTACGGATTCGTTCTCACCGTCGACCCCGGGGCGCCGTTCGATGCCAAGGAACTGGTGGACTTCCTGGAGGACCGCAAGATCGGCACCCGCCGCCTGTTCGCGGGCAACCTGCTGCGCCATCCGGCCTACCTCGACCGTGAACACCGGGTGGTGGGTGAGCTGACCAACACCGACCTCATCACCACCCACACCTTCCACGTCGGCGTCTATCCCGGCCTGACCGACCAGATGATCGACTACGTGGTCGCCTCGATCAAGGAATTCATCGCCGCACGCGGATGACCCGCCCTGCGCGCCACAAGCCGAGAAGGTGATTCCTCATGAGCCGGACCGACGCATGAAGGCCCTGGTGTTGTCCGGCGGGTCCGGCACCCGCCTGCGTCCCTTCAGCTATTCGATGCCGAAACAGCTCATCCCCATCGCCAACCGTCCCGTGCTGGAGCACGTGCTGGTGAACATCCGCGACCTGGGCGTGACGGAGATCGGCATCGTCGTCGGCTCCTGGGCGGCGGAGATCGCCGCGGTCATCGGGGACGGCTCGTCGCTCGGCCTGCGCGTCACCTACATCCGGCAGGACGAGCCCCTCGGGCTGGCGCATGCCGTACGGCTGGCGCGCGGATTCCTCGGCGAGGACGACTTCGTGCTGTATCTCGGCGACATCATGCTGCCCGACGGGGTCGCCCTCATCGCCGCGGACTTCCGCGCCCGGCGGCCGGTCGCGCACGTGGTGGCGCAGCGGGTGCCGGATCCGCGGGCGTTCGGCGTCGTGGAGCTCGGCGCGGGCGGGGCCGTACGGCGGCTGGTCGAGAAGCCCCGGTGGCCGCGCAGCGACCTGGCCATGGTGGGCGTGTACTTCTTCACCGCCGCCGTGCACGAGGCCGTCGCCGCCATCACGCCGAGCCGGCGCGGCGAGCTGGAGATCACCGACGCCGTCCAGTGGCTGGTCTCGCAGGGGCGGCCGGTCCGGGCCACCGAGTACCGGGGGTTCTGGAAGGACACCGGCAAGCCCGACGACGTGCTCGAATGCAACCGGAGACTGCTCGGCGAGCTGGGCGGGCGGGTCGAGCTCGGCCCCATGACCAGGACCCTGCGGTCGCGGATCGACGGGCCGGTGATCGTCGGCGCGAACACGGTGATCGAGGACTGCCTCATCGGGCCGAACGTGTCCATCGGCCGCGACTGCGTGCTGCGCGGGACGCGGCTCAGCGACTCCATCGTGCTGGACGGCGCGTCGATCCTGGAGGTGCCCGGCATGCACGGCTCGATCGTCGGCCGCTCGGCGGTCATCGAGCCGGCCCGCTCGCCCGCGATCCCGTACCGTCTGCTGGTCGGCGACAACACCCGCGTCCAGATCGCCCCCGTGGCCCGCTGACAGCGGCCGCCCGCGCCCCCCGAACCGGCCCCCGACATGCGGCGACCGACCGGTGGGGCCGGTCGGTCGTCGTGGCAGGGGTTGGGGTCAGGCTACGGCGGGCGTGTTCTGGTACGCCGTGATGAGCCACTGGCCGTCCTGCTTGGCCAGCACCCAGGTGGCGCGCACGGCCCGCTCCGGCGCGACCTCGGTCTCGCCGCCGGCGAGCACGCCGCCCTTGGTGACGAGCACCGCGGCCTCCGGCCCGAGGAACTTGGCCGACACGGGCTCGCCGAACACCCGCGTCCCCTTGAGCGGCCCGGCGTAGGCGGCGCTCATGTACGCCCGGATCCCGTCGCGGCTCGTGACGAAGACGTCGCCCGGCAGGATCATGGTGGCGTCCTCGGTGAACGCGCCGGCGAAGGCGTCGCCGTCGTTGGCGGCCCAGGCGGCGATGATGCGCCGGGGCACCTCGCGCACGGCTGTCGTGTCGTCAATGGTGGTCGATGTGGCGCTCATGTGCTCGTCCTCCACTCAGCGGCTGAAAAACACCCTCCGCGACCATAACTCCACCCCGGCGGCGGCCTTTCTCCTGCCGTGCCCAAAGGGCCGGCTCATTTTCCCGCATTCTCAAAGATGTACGCGCCGCCGCCGCCTGTGACGATATCCGCAAGAACCGGCATTCAGGGCGGGTATCCGTTCGCGGGCCCTTTCATTGGGGAAATTCAGCAGTGGAGGACACCGGATGACTGACAATCGGGCAGGCGAGCTGAGTTTCGCCCTGATCGAGGAGAAGGTCGGAGAGATCTGGCGGTACGTCCTGGACGTGCCGGACGACATGGCGGATGCCACGTTCTTCGACCTGGAAGGCGAGTCGATCTCCGCGATCCGCATCGTGTCGCGCATCGAGGACGAACTGGGCGTCGAGCTCGAGGTGGGCGACATCTTCGAGGAAGACCCCAACGTCGGCGCACTGGTGCTCAGGGTCGCCGCCGCGGCGAAGGTCTCGTCCCTCGCCTGAACGCGCCACCGGCGCGAGCTTTTGACCGCTGGGACACGCGGCCCAGCGCCCCGAGGGAACAGTAGGAGGAAATGGTGGCGACGACGACCGAGGTTCCGGCACGGGAAGAACTGGTGCGGCGGGTGTCCGCGCTCGCTCCCGGCCTACGGGCCAGGGCGGCCTGGGCCGAGCAGAACCGGCGTCTCCACGAGGAGTCGATCGAGGCCCTGGCCGACGCCGGCGTCTTCAGGATGCGGGTGCCCGCGCGTTTCGGCGGCTACGAGTGCGACACGCGCACGCTGGTCGACGTGGGCGCGGAACTGGGCCAGGCCGACGGCTCCACCGCGTGGACGGCGTCGGTCTACTGGATTCCGACCTGGATGGTCTGCCTGTTCCCGGACGAGGTGCAGGCCGAGGTGTTCTCGACGCCGGACGTGCGGGTGTGCGGCACCCTCAGCCCCACCGCGATGGCCGCCCCGGCGAGCGGCGGCGTCGTGGTCAACGGCAAGTGGGGGTTCGTCAGCGGCGCCTGGCACAGCCACTGGCAGGAGATCGTGGCCATCCTGGTGGGCCCTGACCAGGAGCCCATGCCCATCATGGCGCTCGTGCCCACCTCCGAGTTGAAGATCATCGACGACTGGCACACGACGGGGCTCCAGGGCACCGGCAGCGTCAGCACGGTCGCCGAGAACGTGTTCATCCCGGCCGAGCGGGTGCTCCCGCTGCCCGCCGTGCTCCAGGAGCAGTACGCCTCCCAGCTGAACGCCGGCATCCCGATCTACCGGGCGCCGCTGCTGCCCGTGGCTTCGGCCTCGTCGGTCGGCACCCTGCTGGGCCTGGCCAAGGCAGCCAGGACGGCGTTCCTGGAGCGGCTGCCCGGACGCAAGATCACCTACACCGGGTACGAGCAGCAGAACGAGGCGCCCCTCACCCATCTGCAGGTCGCCTCGGCCGCCCTCAAGATCGACCAGGCGCAGTTCCACGCGGAGCGGCTGGCCGCGACCGTGGACGGCAAGAGCGAGCGCGGCGAGTCGTGGACGCTGGAGGAGCGGGCCAGGGTCCGCGCCGACATGGGCGCGGTGTGCGCGCTGGCCAAGGAGGCCACGGACATCCTCGCCACGGCCAGCGGCGGCTCCTCTCTCTACTCCGACGTGCCGATCCAGCGCATCCTGCGTGACGTGCACAGCGCCAACCTGCACGCGCTCATGCACCCCAACACCAACACCGAGCTGTACGGCAGGGTCCTGTGCGGCCTGCCGCCGAACACGCTCTACATCTGACGGCGCGTCCCCCGCGTTCCGGCGAACCCCGATGCCCCGCTGCCATCCGGCCGCGGGGCATCCGCGCGTCACGCCGCCTCCAGCTCCGCCGGCGTTCCCGCCGCCGCGGTGGCCGCGGTGGCCGCCGTGGCCGCTGTGGCCGCCGTCGCCGGGTCGCGGCGCTGCCCGGCCGGGGCGCAGGCGTCGACGATGAGCTCGCGGCCGAGGTTGCCGCGGACCAGCAGGTCGGCCACGACTCCCCAGCTCGTGCTTCCCTCCGGCGCCCGCAGCGCCGCCGCGACGGCGGTCAGGTCGTCCACCACCTCCTCCAGGATGTCGGCGACGGCGTCGGCGTTGTGCTCCAGGATGTCGATCCACAGCTCCGGCGGGCTGCCGGCCACCCGGGTCACGTCGTACAGCCCCCTGCCCGCCAGGGACAGCACGTCCGGCTGCCCGGCCGCGTACGCGAACCGGGCGGAGAGCGCCGCCGACATGACCAGCGGCGCGTGCGAGACCGCGGCGGCGGCCCGGTCGTGCGCGGACGGCGACAGGAGCGTCACCTGCGCCCCGCAGGCCGCCACGAGCTCGGCGACGGCCCGCACCGCGTACAGGGCGGTGGCCGGGCACGGGCACAGCGCCCACTTGCGGCCGGTGAACAGGCCGGCCCGGGCGGCGCCCGCCCCCGGCACCTCGCGCCCGGCCATCGGATGCCCGGGGACGTACCTGCTCAGGTCGCAACCGGCCAGTTCGGCGCTCGCCAGGATCCGCGCCTTGGTGCTGGCGACGTCGGTGTAGACGGCGCCCAGCTCCCGGGACTGCGCGTCGCGCAGCACCTGGGGAACGGTGGACGGCGGGGTCGCGATGACCACCACGTCCGCGGGCGGCTCGTCGAGGGTCAGCGCGATCCCCGCCCCCATGCGCACCGCCTCGGACAGCGCGCGCGGGTCGTGGTCGGCGAGCGTCACGCGGATGCCTTCGGCGCGCAGCGCGAGCGCCACGGAGGTGCCGATCAGCCCGCACCCGATCACCGTGACCCGGCGGATCGTGGACCGTGCGGTCCCGCTTGTCGTGGACGTCAAGATGGCCATGGTGATCGGTCCTTCCTCAGCATGTGTGCTTCTACAGTCATGCTGCGCCGGACCAGGCCCGAAAAGGGGGATGAGCGACGTCCGCTTACTGTCGCAGGGCAGCACGTTCCTGCCAGGCGCCCGGGAACGCGGCAGCCGCCCGCCCCGGGGGACGAGCGGCTGCCGGGGTGAGACGGTCAGGTCCAGGGAGCGACCGGATACCAGGGGATGATCTCCCGCCGGGCGAGGAGCCTGACGTCCCAGTAGAGGAACGTGAACACCCCGGCGACGATGAGCGCCGACGCCGTGAGCACCGCGATCCGGTGCGGCTTGGCGGCCAGCCACCGGTGCACGCGACTGCCGAACACCACGGCCATGACCAGCAGCAGCACCGCGAGCAGGACGATGTTGCCGATGGACTGCAGCGTGAAGGCCGCGGCCCCGTACAACGGGTTCCCGCTCTCGGCCGCGTCCCGGAACATCGCCCTGAACAGCCCGTACGGACGCCCGATGAGGAACCCGCCGATCAGCACGCCCATGAAGACCGTCCGCGCGTCGGGCCGCCGCTCGAACGGGTCGGGCACCAGCTTGAGCGCGGCCAGCCCCAGATACAGCATCGCCAGGCCGACGATGCCGAACGCCACCATCGACTGGATGCTGCGCGGAGAGAGCCCGCCCGCGACGTTCGCCGTCGTGGAGAACTGCGGCATGCTCGTGCCGACGATCCCGACGAGCGCCCCGTACAGGGCGGAGACCGGGATCATGCCGGCGGCCAGCAGCCCGAGCGGCCGCAGCGCCGCCCTGAACCGCTCCCCGCGCCCTGCGCCGTCGCCGATCATGGGCGCGAGCGCGCCGAACACCGCGATGTTGCAGGCGGTGAACGTGCCGGCCATGCCGGTCACGAAGGCGAACACCACGCCCGCCGCGATGCCCGCGATCGGCGCTTCCGCGGCGTCATGCCCCAGCAGGGTGTCGGCGACGGTGCCGCCGATCGTCTCGTCCACGAACCGGGCCGACCACACGACCGTCAGCAGGAACCCGATCAGCGCGCTGATCAGGACGACCCGGCCGCGCCGCACGGTCCGCAGCTCGCCGTCGCGCGCCGCTCGCCCGCTCAACGTGTCCGCCATCACCCACCACCGTTCACTCGGAGTGTCATGTACGGTCAGGATGAACGGCGATCTTCGGGGCGATTTCTTCGAGAATGCTCAATTTCTGGCCACTCATGGCCACACGGTCAGCACCACGAGCGCCACGGCGATCAGCGTGTCCAGCACGAAGCAGAACTCCGCCAGCGAGCGCACCACGACCTTCCCGGTTCGATGGTGGTGGACGTCCCACGCGGCGTGGCCGAGCATCCCCGCCGCCACCAGGTACGCGCCCGCGTCCCCGCCGATCGCCAGCGTGACCACCGCGACGAGCCCGAAGCCGGCCATCGCGAGCAACGGGCGCGACAGCCCGCCGGAGCCGGTGAGCAGCCCGTACACCGCCAGGACGGCAGCGAGGCCGAGCATCGGCCAGGTCGGGTCGACGGCGGGGACCAGGGCCCGGGTGGCGCCGATGACGACCCCGCTGATCAGGAACAGCGGCCACGCCGCCGTGGGCCTGCGCAGCGCGGCGGCGCCCAGGTAGATCAGCGCCGAGGCGGTGAGTATCGGCGCGATCTCCTCGCCGCCCGTCAGGCCGTAGGCGATGACCCCGGCCACGGCGATCGCGGCCATGGTGGGCCAGTGGCGGAGCGGTGAGACCTGTTCGGTCATGTTCTTCAAGCGCGTTCTCCTTCGGTGAGGTCTCCCAGCCTGGTCGCGGCCGCCGATCGCCAGTAGTGACGGATGAGCACGCCGGCGCATGGACGTGTCACATGATCAGATGACATCTGTCATCCGCTGACGCCTTGCTGCGACAATGGCCGCGTGCGTGACCTCCCGATCGACCGGATCGACCAGGAGACGGACCTGGGCGGCTTCCGCCGGGGCACCTGGTGGAGCGTGACCGCGACCACCGGGATCTTCCTGGTCTTCGTCGCCGGAGCCTGGATCATGGATCCCGGCGTGGCCCCGTGGGCGAGAGCCGCGGGCGCGGTCGCGCTGACCGTCACCGGGCTGGCCGGCATGGTGCTGCTCAGCCGCCGGATGGAGCCCGGCCCGGCCGTCCGCCTCCCCGTCCTGTGGACGGCCGCCGGGGGCGCGGGCGCGGCCGTGCTCGGCGCGCTCATGCTGGCGCGCGGCGACGACGGCCGGTGGTCGCTGCCCGCCGCGCTCGTGGTGTCGATCGTCGCGGCGTTCCTGCGGCCGGTGCCCCGGTGGGCGCTCATCATCGCGACCGCGGCCGCCGCCGCGGCCGTCGGCGCCGTCTCCGGCGCGCCGCTGCCGGGCGCCGCGCTGCTCCCGCCCTGCGTGGTCCTCGTCACCGCGTGGGCGACCCTGGGCATGCTGTGGGGCTGGGACGTGGCCAAGCGGCTGAACGACGTGCGCAGGCTCGCCGCCGAGCTGGCTGTCAAGGAGGAACGGCTGCGGTTCGCCGCCGACCTGCACGACATCCAGGGCCACCACCTGCAGGTGATCGCGCTCAAGAGCGAGCTGGCCGCCCGGCTCGCCGGGACCGACCCGGCGCGCGCCGCCGCCGAGATGGACGAGGTGCGCCGCCTGGCCGTGGACGCGCTCACCGACACCAGGGCGGTGGTGCAGGGCTACCGCCGCACCACGCTCGACGCGGAGATCGCCAACGCGACCGGAGTCCTGGCCGCCGCCGGCATCGACGCGCGGATGTCCGTCGAGCCCGCCGACGCCGCCCGCCTGGCCGGCCCCAGCCGCCACCTGCTGGGCCTGGTCATGCGGGAGGCGACCACCAACGTGCTGCGCCACAGCCGCGCGCGGCACGCCGAGGTCGACTACCGGGTGACCGGCGACCTCGCCCGCCTGCGGGTGGCCAACGACGGCGCGGTGGCCGCGCCGGGCCCGGAGGCGGGCAGCGGGCTGCGTACCCTCGCCGAACGGCTGGCGTCCGCCGGCGGCGAACTGACCTGGGAGCACGACGACGACCGCTTCGCCGTGGTGGCCCGCCTGCCCGCCGCGACCGCGGAGGCCCGATGATCCGGTTGCTGATCGCCGACGACGAGGACCTCCTCAGGGGCGCCCTTGCGGCGCTGCTGGAGCTGGAGGACGACCTCACCGTCACCGCCGAGGCCGCCACCTCCACCGACGCGGTGCGCCTGGCGAGGGAGCACCGGCCCGACATCGCGGTTCTGGACCTGGAGATGCCGCCGTCCGACGGGCTGCGCGCGGCCGAGACGATCAGGGCGGAGCTGCCCACCCAGGTCATCCTGGTCACCCGGCACGCCAGGCCGGGCGTGCTGCGCCGGGCCCTGTCGGCGGGCGTCAGCGGCTTCGTGCCCAAGACCACGCCCGCGACCAAGCTGGCCGAGATCATCCGGGCCGTCGCCGCCGGCCGGCGCTACGTCGATCCCGACATCGCCGCCTCCGCCCTCACCGAAGGCGCCTGCCCGCTCACCGACCGGGAGCTGGAGGTGCTGCGGGCCTCGCGGACCGGGGCCTCGGTCAACGAGATCGCCGAGCGGGTCCACCTCGCGCCGGGCACGGTCCGCAACTACCTGTCGGCGGCGATGGCCAAGCTGGGCGTCGGCTCGCGTCACGCCGCCGCCCACCGTGCCTGGGAAGAGGGCTGGATCTAGGAGTCGCGCGCCTCGTCCAGCACCCGGGCCGATTCGCGCTCGTAGGAGGTGCGGGCCGACAGCACGAGCAGGCCGCCGAGCACCATCGGGACGATCAGCGCGTACATGGCGACGACGAGGGAGCCGGTGGCGTCGGAGGTGATGCCGACGATCAGCGGGCCGAACGCGGCGCCGAGCGTGAGCAGGAACTGCAGCACCGCGAAGCCGAGCCCGCGCGAGCTCGCGCCGACGACGTCGGCGACGGACGCCGTGCACGTCGGGATCGCGGTGGCGGACACCGTGACGGCCAGCAGCACACAGATGATCATGGGTACGGTCGACCCGATGAGCAGGGCGCAGCCGAGCAGCAGCGAGCCGACGGTGATGCCGGTGCCGCCGACCAGGAGGAGCCCGGCCCGGTGGCGGGCGATGGCCTTGCGGCCGAGGCGGCCGCCGATCACGGTGCCCGCGACGACGCCGACGATGGTGACGAGGCCGCTGGTGGTGCCCGCGACGCCGATGGGCAGGCCGTAGGCGCGCGAGAGCAGCGACGGCAGCCAGTAGTAGATGCCGCCCAGGCCCAGCGTCAGGATCATCACGCCCACGGAGACCCGGAGCAGCGTCCGGATGCCGAGGACCTCGCGGACCTGGCGCCAGAAGGGCGGCAAGGCCGGGGC
>NZ_LAVL01000306.1 GCF_001083785.1 Nonomuraea sp. SBT364 | reverse complement strand
ACCCAGCACGCCGCCCACCAGCCCACCGCCTAGGGTGGCACAGCACGCCACCCGGCCGGCCTGTGCCACCCTAGGCGGTGGGCTGGTGGGCGGCGTGCTGGGTGGCGTGCTGGGTGGCGTGCTGCGTGACGGCGGTGGCGAAGGCGGCGATGACCGGGTGCACGCGGCCGCCGTCGCCGGCGAGCTCGGGCTGGAACAGCGTCCCGAGGAAGAACGGGTGCCCCGGCAGCTCGGCGACCCGCACCCCGCCGTCGTCGCCGTGCCCGCTGAACACCAGCCCGTGCCCGGCCAGCGTCCGCCGGTAGTCGTCGTTGAGCCCGTAGGAGCAGTTGTAGGCCTCCACGGACTCCCGCACGCCCATGATCTGCTCGATCATCGACCCGGCCACCAGCCGTACCGGAACCTCATGCCCGGCGAGGGTGCACGCCAGCGGCGTGAGCAGGAAGTCCCGCCCGGGACCGTTCTCGGCATGGGCGACGTCGAGCCCGCACACACCGCGCGCGTACTCCAGCAACATGTGCTGGAAACCGCCGCACGTGCCCAGGAAGGGGATGCCGCGCTCGCGCGCGGTGCGCACGGCGCCGACGGCGCCTTCCTCGCTCGCGTACGGGCTGCCGGGCACCACCCAGATGCCGTCGAAGCCGTCCAGGTCGCCGGCGTCGGTGGTGGGGATCCAGTACGGGTCGAGCGCGATGCCGTCGCGTTCGCGCAGCGCGTCCAGCAGCAGCGGGATGCGCGTGTGCGCGCGCACGCCGGGGGAGCGGTCTCCGACCAGGGCGATTCTCATGCCCACCATGCTGCCCCCGCCCCGGGGTGAAGCGCCAACGATGATATCCGCATGTGCTATAAGCGTTCCTGATGGATCCCAACCTGGTGCGCACGTTCATGACGGTGGCGCGGCTGGGCTCGTTCTCGGCGGCGGCCGCCGAGCTCGGCTACACCCAGTCGGCCGTCTCCCAGCAGATCGCGACGCTGGAGGCCGACCTGGGCACGCCGCTGCTGTCACGCCGCCCGGTCGCGCCCACCGGCGCGGGGGAGCGGCGGCTGCAACACGCCGGACCGCTGCTCCTGCGCATCCGCGCGGCCCGCGCCGACGTCCGGCGGGTCGCCGCCGCCCCGGCCCACCGGCTGACGCTCGCCGCCGGGCCGCTCGCCCTCGGCCCCGCCGTGGCCGCCCGCCTGGCCCGCGCCAGGGTACGGCTGCCGCGCCTGACGGTGACCGTGCGCGCGTGCGCCGCCGGCGAGGCCGCCCGCCTGGTCGCCGGCGGCGAGGCCGAGCTGGGCCTGGTCGCCGGCATCGCTGCTCCCAGCGACCCGCTGCGCCTGCCCGACGTGGGCCCGCTCACGGCGACGGGCGCCGAGGAGGAGCCGCTGGTGGTGGCGCTGCCCGACGGGCACCCGCTCGCGGGCCGGGCCGGGCTGCGGCTGGCCGACCTCGTCGACGCCCGCTGGCTGCGCACCCCGCTGTGCCCGCTGGAGCGGCTGCGCGACCTGGCCGGTGACGGGTTCCGCGCCGGCCTGCACTACACCGGCGACGACCTGCGCACGGTGACGAGCCTGGTCGCCGCCGGCCACGGCCTCACGCTCCTGCCGGCCTCGGCCGCGCCGGGCGTGCCGCTGCTGGCGCCGCGCCTGGTGCACCGCGTCGAGCTGGTGCACGGCGCACTGCCGCCGGGCCCGGCCGCCGACCTGGCCGCCGCTCTCGCGCCCTCCTGACCCCCGGGGGTCAGGCCCGCCAGCTGTCGACGCCGCCCGGCACCGGCGCGCCCGGCTCGTACGGCTCGCGGGTGAAGATGAACGTGTTGAGGTCCAGATGGTCGGCGGCCACCCGCAGCGTCTCGCCCGCGTAGTAGCCGTCGAGCCCCACCCACGTCCCGTCGCCGCGCGGCACGAACCGTGAGGCCCGCCCGCCGCCGCGCGCCGGCTCCAGCGCCAGCCCCCGCTCCGGCAGCAGCCGCAGCGTGTACGGGGTCGGCCCCCAGTGCCACACACCCGTCAGCGCCAGCAGGTCGTCGTCGGCCGCGACCGGCTCCCACTCGCGCGGCAGGCTCGGCTCGTGCTCGTCCAGGATCTGCAGCAGGTCCGTCAGCAGCGTACGGCTCATCCCCGACGTGGTGTTGGCCATGAACATCACCCCCACCCGGTCGGCCGGGTCGGCCCACACCGTGGCCAGGAAGCCCGGCATCGACCCGGTGTGCCCGGCCAGCCGCCGCCCGGCGTGCCGCGTCAGCTGCAGCCCGAGCCCGTAACCGGCCGTCCACGCGTCGCCGTCGTCGACGATCGCCGGCTCGCGCATCTCCTCCAGCGTCGAGGCGGCCAGCACGCCGCCGGTGTCGCCGGCGACGAACGCCGCCCACCTGGCCAGGTCCGCCGGCGTCGACCACAGCTGCCCGGCGGGCGCCATCGCGACCGCGTCGTGCTCCGGCTCGGGCAGCAGCACGTCGGCGTACGGGTGCACCGCGTAGCCGGTGGCGTGCGGCGCCCGCGGCCGCGCCGTCGTGGCGGTCATGCCGAGCGGCTCCAGCACCTCCTCGCGCACCACCTCCAGCCACGGCGTCCCGCGCAGCCGCGCCACCAGCTCACCGAGCAGCGCGAACCCGACGTTCGAATAGTGGAAGCGGCGGCCGGGCCGGTGCTTGACCTGCGCCGGCCCCATCCGCGCCAGCAGCTCGCCCGCCTCCACGCCGTGGGTGCGCTCCCACCACGGCGTGGGCGGCTCGGCCGTCAGCCCGCTGGTGTGCGCGAGCAGCTGAGCGATCGTCGCGTCACCGGTCCGGGTGCCCGGCAGATGCTTGCCGATGGGGTCCAGCAGGTCCACCAGGCCCTCGTCACGCAGCCGCATGACCGCGACGGCGACCATGCTCTTGGTGATCGACCCGAGCCGGTACTGCGTCGCGGCCGTGGGCGGCTCACCGCCGGCGCGGCCGCGCCCGGCCATCCACGCCACGTGCCCGTCGCGCACGATCGCCGCCATGATCGACGGGATGCGGCATTCAGCCTGTTCCGCCGCGAGCCGGCGCAGCAGCGCGGCCGCCGTCTGGTGTCCCACCTGGTGACTCATGGCCGCCAAGCCTAATGCCCGCCGCCCGCGCCCTCAGGACCGGTTTCGCACCCCGTCGAACACGTCCAGGACGACCCGGGTGGCGTCCAGCGACTTCTCGGTACGGCCCAGCCTCGGCACCTCGATGGGCCCCGGCCAGGTGTGCCCGCCGTCCTTGACCGTGTACAGCCGCACCGCGGCGCCGCCGGGGCACGACGTCCACGCGGAAAGCCGTACCCGGGCGGCGGGAGAGGAGGCCGCGCCCGGCCCGCACCGGTAGCCGGCGGCCCAGTCGCCGGCCACCTCCGTGACCGGCGGCAGCGTCACCAGGTCGGCCAGCGCCCGCAGGTCGCCGGTGGCGTCGCGCAGCGGATGCCCGCCCCGGTAGGGGACGGCGCGGTCGGCGGTGCCGTGCACGGCCACGACCGTCGCGGGCGGCGGATCGGCGCACGGCCGCGCCAGGCTCAGTCCGCCGACCGCCGCCGCCCCCGCCAGCCGGCCGCGCATCCCGCACACCAGCGCCACCGCCATGCCCCCGCCGTACGACAGCCCCGCGGCGAACTCACGCCGCCGGTCCACGCACAGGCCGCGCTCCAGGTGGTCGAGCAGCGCGCCGAGGAACGCGGTGTCGTCGGGGCCGTAGGTGTGCGGCAGCGTCCACGCCATCCGCCCGTCGGCCACCTGCGGGGTGGCGACGACGTAGCCGCGCCGGGCGCCCTCCTGCGGCAGGCGGCTGTAGGCGGCCTGCTCGCGCGCGCCGGAGCCGAGCCCGTGCAGGTTGAGCAGCACCGGGTGCGGCCCGCGCCCCCGGGGCACCGCCAGCAGGAACGTCCGGGTGAGGCCGCCGTGCTCCAGCACGTGCCGCCCGCTCTCCACCCGCCCCCGTCCCC
>NZ_LAVL01000305.1 GCF_001083785.1 Nonomuraea sp. SBT364 | reverse complement strand
GGGGAGGGCTCGGGGGAGGGCAGCGTCCTCAACAACGCCAGCATCGTGATCCACGTGCGGTGGCGGTCCGGCACGGCACTGCTCAGCGGCGACATCGAGACCGAGGCGCAGGAGAGCCTGCTGCGCGCCGCCGTCCCCCGGGCGGACATCCTGAAGGTGCCCCACCACGGCTCCCCGCGCCAGGTCCCGGCCTTCTTCGCCGCCGTACGCCCGCGTGCCGCCCTGATCAGCGTCGGCGCGGACAACACCTACGGCCATCCCGCCCCGCCGACGCTCGCCCACCTCCGTCACGCCGGGGCCCGCGTCTACCGCACCGACACGTCCGGCGACCTCGCCGTCATCGACCACGACGGCACCCTGGCGGTGGTGTCCCGTGGGCGCTGACCGGGGTGGCGGCCGCGTCACCTCACCGAGGGTTGAGGAGCTCGGTGATCCGCAGGAACCCGTCGGCGCCGTGGCCCCGCCCGATGACGCGGCGGGCCAGCCCTTCGGCAGCCCGCATCACGCTCGCGTCGATGCCGTGCGCCTCGGACGTGTGGACGATGTGGGCCATCGACGACACCGCCGAGGTGATCGGGTTGTCCTCGCCGGAGAACCGCCCGCTGTCCACCTCCTCGGCGCTCAGCTCGAAGATCGGCGGAAGGATGGCGCCGATGCCCTTGGCGAACGGAGCCAGCTCCCGGGCGGTGACCCCTTCGGCTCTGGCCACCGCCAGCGCGTGCGCGTAGCCCGCCATCGCGGTCCAGAAGATGTCGAGCAGGGCGATGTCGTAGGCGGACGCCCGGCCGATGTCCTCGCTCAGGTAGGTGTGGGTGCCGCCCAGAGCGTCGAGCATCGGGCGGTGCCTCCGGTAGAGCTCTTCCGGTCCGCTGTGCAGAAACACTCCGGCCGGGGTCCCGATGGTCGTGGTCGGGGTCATGATGGCGCCGTCCAGATAGCCGACTCCGTGTTCGGCCGCCCAGGTCGCGGTGTCGCGGGCGCGGTCGGGGGTGTCGGCGGTGAGGTTCACCAGGGTGCGCCCCTTGAGCGCGCCGGCGACCGCGCCGGCCCGCACGATGGCGTCCACCGCGTCGTAGTTCACCACGCAGATCACGGTCAATCCACTGGCGGCGACCGCCTCTTCGGCAGAGGATGCGCCGGTCGCGCCCCGCTCGACGAGTTCCCGGTCCTTGCCCGGTGTCCGGTTCCACACCGTGGTCGGCAGGCCGGCGTCCAGGAAGGCTGCTGCGAGGGCCCGGCCCATCGGTCCCAGGCCGAGCACGGTGACGGCAGACTGTTCAGTGTGCGAGGTCATGCTTCAACTCCTCGATAATGAGCGAGACGGTGACGAACGGAGGGGATGATGACGCGCAGCCGTGCCCAGGATCCGAACGTCTGCGGAGTGACCGCCGCGATCGCGGTGATCGACGGCAAGTGGAAGACAACCCTGCTGTGGCTCCTGGAGACCCGCCCGCACCGCCCCGGCGAGCTGCGCCGGCGGCTGCCGGGCCTCACCGAGAAGGTGCTGACCCAGACGCTGCGGGAGATGGAGGCCGACGGGCTGGTCCACCGGGAGGTGCACGACGTGCTGCCGCTGAAGACCGTCTACTCCCTGACCGCGTTCGGCCGCGAGCTCTCCGAAGCGCTGGCGCCCCTTTCCGACTGGGGCCACCGCCGCCTGGAGAAGCTGGCCGACTCCCTATCACTCTCCTGAGACGCCGCCGTCCTCCCCTCTCGTCCGGCAGCGAGTCCGTTCCGGCCTGCACGACCAAGCTTCCTGTCGTCCCGGCCCGGTCGACAAGTACCCACAAAAAGGTGGCTATGAGGGTGCCGCCCAGGCGGGGGCGGGATCCGGTTTCGGGTTGTCGGTGGGGCATGGCATGCTGCTCGGCATGGCGGGAACCGATCCAGCACCTGTGACCTTGGTGGTCGGCGACGAGGAGTTGCTGGCCGAGCGGGCCGTCAGCGCCGTCGTGGCGGCCGCGCGCGCCGCGGAGGCGGCGGAGGTGCACGATCTGGTGGGCTCCAAGGTGACCACCGGGGAGCTGCGGCACCTGACGTCGCCCTCGCTGTTCGGCGACCGCACGGTGGTGGTGATCCGGTCGGCCCAGGACCTGGTCAAGGATGTGATCGCCGAGGTCGTGGCCTATGCGAAGCAGCCTTCCGACGAGGTCGTGCTCGTGCTGTCGCATCCTGGCGGGGTCAAGGGCAAGGCGCTCGTCGACGGGGTGAAGAAGGCCGGGGCCTCGGTGGTCACGGTCACCAAGGTGACCAAGGCGGGGGAGCGGCTCGACTTCATCAAGCAAGAGGTGAAACGGGCGGGCCGCGGCATCTCCGCCGACGCCGCCCAGGCGTTGCTCGACGCCGTGGGCAACGACCTGCGGGAGCTCGCGGCGGCGTGCAGCCAGCTCGCGTTCGACACGCAGGACAAGACCATCAACCTCAACGCCGTGGCTCGCTATCACAAGGGCAGGGCCGAGGTCACGGGCTTCAACGTGGCCGACTCGGCCGTCGAGGGGCGGCTGGGGGAGGCGCTGGAGCAGTTGCGCTGGGCGCTCGGCACGGGGGTAGCGCCGGTGCTGCTGGTGAGCGCGCTGGCCGGTGGGCTGCGGTCCATCGCCAAGGTGGGCGGAGCGCCGCGCAACCTGCGTGGCGGGCAGCTGGCGAGCCACCTGGGCATGCCCCCCTGGAAGATCGACCGGGTCAAGCGCCAGCTCAACGGCTGGGGGCCGGAAGGGCTGTCGCGGGCCATGCAGGCGGTGGCCGACGCCGACGAGCAGGTCAAGGGCGGCGGCGCCGACCCGGCCTACGCCTTGGAGCACACCGTTCAGGTCATCGTCGCCAGCCGCACCGGCCGTTAAGGAGCACCTGGCCCTCGCCGGGTGCGAGGGGCAGCACCGATGGCGGCGGCTGTCCGGCGGGCTCCGGCTGCGAGTCCCGTCTCCATCCACCCTCCGGGGACGCGGAGCGGCGCGTCAGGAGGGAGGGGACTCGACGTTCGTCAGAAGGGTTTTGAGTAGGCCGTCCAGGGTCTGCCGTTCGGCCGGGGTGAGGGCGGCGATCAGCTTGGTCTCCACGTCGCCGCGGATGGTCATGGCCTCCATCCACAGGTCGTGCCCTCGGGCGGTGAGCTCGATGTCGACGCGCCGCCGGTCGGAGGTGCCGCGGATGCGCCGGACGAGACCGGACTTCTCCAGCGTGTCGAGGCGGCCGGTCATGCCCGCCGGGGACAGCAGGAGTTCGGCGGCCAGTTCGGAGGGGGTGGCGGCGCCGCCCCCGGCCACCAGCCGGTGCAGCGTCTCGAACTCGAAGTCCTGCATGCCGACCTGGGCGAGCGCGGCCTCCTTGCTGTGGGCGATGTGCTTCACCAGCACCTGCATGCGGGTGACGATGCCCTCCACGCGCTCGTCGTAGGGGGCTTTGCCGCGCCAGCGGGCGAGATGTCGGTCGACGGAGTCCTCCACGGGACGCACTATACGCCAGCAAGTATTTTGTTGACGAAACATTCGCTGGCGAAATAGCGTGGGGGTTCATGACGACACGACTGCTGATCGGGCGGGCCTTGTCGGCCCTGGCGACCGCGCTGATCCCGACCACGCTCACGCTCGCGGTGCTGCGGGCCACCGGGAGCGCCGAGGACCTGGGGCTGGTGCTGGCGTGCGAGCTGCTGCCGCTGCTGCTGTGCCTGCCGGTGGCTGGGGTCATGGCCGACCGGCTGCCGCCCGCGCGGGTGGTGCTGCTGGCCGACCTGGTGCGGTGCCTGGCCCAGGCGGGGATCGGCATCGAGCTGCTGGCCGGGGTGGGGCGGATCGCGGACCTGGCGGTGCTGTCCGCCGTGACGGGGGTGGCGATCGCGTTCGGCATGCCGGCGGTGCCCCGGCTCGTGGTCGCCGTGGTGGCTCCCGGCGAACGGCTGCGGGTGAACGCGCGCATCGGCGTGGCCACGAGCCTGTCGAGCGTGCTCGCGCCCGCTCTGGCGGGCGGCGTCGTGCTGGCCGCCGGTCCGGGCTGGGCCGCGCTCCTCACCGCCGTGGTGTTCGCCTGCTCGGCCCTGACCCTGGGCGGCATCCGAACCTCCTCGAACGCGAGTGTCCGTACCATCTCGAACGCGAGCGTCCGTACGCCCGCCAACGCGGGAGCCGGTACGGGGGCGGGCGTACGGA
>NZ_LAVL01000304.1 GCF_001083785.1 Nonomuraea sp. SBT364 | reverse complement strand
GGCGGTGGCGGTGGCGGTCGGGCTGGGTGCCGGGGCCGGCGCGCAGGTGAGCCGGACCGGGCGGGACTTGGCCGTGTGGCCCCGGTAGTCGGTGGCGAGCGTGTAGTAGACGCCGGGGGCGCACGGCAGCGTGAGCGTCAGGCGCGCGTCGCCGGTACGCCGGGCGCCGCTCTTGACCACCGGGTCCTTGCCGGGCTGGGCGCGCTTGACGCGCACGCGCACCAGCGCGGGGCGCTCGCAGCCGCGCCTGGTGGCCGAGGCCCGGATCTTGCCGTCGCCGGTGACCTGCGGGCCGCTCACGTACAGGCGGCACGCGGCCTGCGAAGCCGTCTCGGCGTGGGCCATGGCGACGGGCAGGGCGAGAGGCAGGACGACGGGCGCGGCGAGAGCGGCGCCGGCGAGACAGGCGAGTACCCCAAGGGGTCTGCGCATGTGGTGTTCCCTCCAGTTTCCGGTAGACGCTGGATGGAAACCGCATTCTGTCGGGGCCACAACCGCCTTGTCAGGAAAATTCGGATATCTGGGTAAACCGAAGTGACCCCAGAGGCGTCCCGGGGCGGTCACCCGCGTCGGCGGGTGACCGCCCCGTCGCTCAGCGGGCGCCCAGCAGGTGCTCCATGGCGAGCTGGTCGAGCCGCTCGAAGGCCATCCCGCGCGCCCCCGCCGCCTCCGGGTCGAAGTCCTCGAACGCGCTGCGGTCCGCGAGCAGGTCCGCGAGCGACTCGCCGGCCGCCAGCGTGGGCCGCGCCAGGTCGTCCAGGCGGGCGGCCCGCAGCGCCTCCTGCACCTCCGGGTCGGCGCGGAAGGCCGCGGCGCGCTCCTTGAGCATCAGGTAGTTGCGCATGTTGCCGGCCGCCGACGCCCACACGCCGTCGATGTCCTCGGTGCGCGGCGGCTTGAAGTCGAACACCTTCGGGCCCTCGTACCCGGCCGTCTCCAGCAGGTCGACCAGCCAGAACGCGTCACGCACGTTGCCGGCGCCGAAGCGCAGGTCCTGGTCGTACTTGACGCCCGTCTGGCCGTTCAGGTCGATGTGGAACAGCTTGCCGTGCCACAGCGCCTGGGCGACGCCGTGGGCGAAGTTGAGCCCGGCCATCTGCTCGTGGCCGGTCTCCGGGTTGACGCCGACGAGCTCGGGGTGGGCCAGCTCCTCGATGAACGCCAGCGCGTGCCCGACCGTCGGCAGCAGGATGTCGCCGCGCGGCTCGTTCGGCTTGGGCTCGACGGCGAAGCGCAGGTCGTAGCCCTGGCTCAGCACGTACTCGCTGAGCAGGTCGAAGGCCTCCTTCATGCGCTCCAGCGCGACCCGCACGTCCTTGGCGCCGCCCGACTCGGCGCCCTCGCGGCCGCCCCACGCGACGTAGACCTTGGCGCCGAGCTCGACGGCCAGGTCGACGTTGCGGATCGTCTTGCGCAGCGCGTAGCGGCGCACGTCGCGGTCGTTGGCGGTGAAGGCGCCGTCCTTGAACACCGGGTGCGTGAACAGGTTCGTGGTCGCCGCCGGCACCTTGAGGCCGGTCGCGTCCAGCGCCTGGCGGAACCGCTTGACGTGGTGGTCGCGCTCGGCGTCCGTCGCGCCGAACGGGATCAGGTCGTCGTCGTGGAAGGTCACGCCGTACGCGCCGAGCTCGGCGAGCCGGTTGACGGTCTCCACCGGGTCGAGGGCCGGGCGGGTGGCGTCGCCGAACGGGTCGCGGCCCTGCCAGCCGACGGTCCACAGACCGAAGGAGAACTTGTGTTCCGGGCGGGGCGTGAGGCTGTCAGTCACTGGGACTCCTATTCGTAAGGGCAGAAAACAAATTAATATGCCAGAGCGGCGGAGGGAAGCCCGCCCCCGGATTGCAGGAGGCAGCATGTCGGCACAGCGCGTCGTCATCGGCATCGACAGCTCTACCCAGTCGGCCAAGGCCGTCGCCGTGGACGTGGACACCGGCGCCCTGGTCGGCGAGGGCCGCGCCGCGCACGCGGTCACGACGGGCGGCGGCCGGGAGAGCGACCCCGGGCAGTGGTGGCAGGCGCTGTGCGCCGCCGTCGAGGCCACCGGCCACGCCGCCGGCGCGGCCGCCGTCTCCGTGGGCGGCCAGCAGCACGGGCTGGTCACCCTGGACGCCGCCGGCGCGCCCGTCCGCCCGGCGCTGCTGTGGAACGACGTCCGCTCGGCCGGGCAGGCCGCCGCCCTGGCGGAGAAGTACGGCGCCGACCGGCTCGCCGAGCGCGTCGGCAGCGTCCCGACCGCCGCGTTCACCCTGACCAAATGGCTGTGGCTGACCGAGAACGAGCCCGCGAACGCCGCCCGCGTGGCCGCCGTCCGCCTGCCCCACGACTACCTCACCGAACGCCTCACCGGCGAGGGCGTCACCGACCGCGGCGACGCCTCCGGCACCGGCTGGTGGACCCCCTCCGGATACGACACGGAGCTGCTGGACGCCGCCGGGCTCGACCCGTCCCTGCTGCCCCGGGTCGTCTCCGGCCTGGCCGGCACCGTACGCGCCGGCGGGCCGCTCGCCGAGGGCACGCCGGTCGCCTCCGGCACCGGCGACAACATGGCCGCCGCGCTCGGCCTCGGCCTGCTCCCCGGCACCCCCGTGCTCAGCCTCGGCACCTCGGGCACCGTGTACGCCGTCACCCGGCGACGCCCCGCCGACCCGAGCGGGATCGTCGCCGGGTTCGCCGACGCGCTCGGCAACTGGCTGCCGCTGGCCTGCACGCTCAACTGCACCCAGGCCGTCGACAAGATCGCCGAACTGCTCGGCCGTGACCGCGACGCCGTCGAGCCCGGCGGCACCGCCGTCGTCCTGCCCTACCTCGACGGGGAACGGACGCCCAACCTGCCGCACGCCGCCGGGCTCCTGTACGGCCTGCGCCACGACACCACCGCCGGCCAGGTGCTCCAGGCGGCCTACGACGGAGCCGCGCACTCGCTGCTCGCGGCGCTGGACGACGTCCTGCGGGCCGGTGGCGAGTCGCCCGACCCGGACGTGCCGCTCGTCCTCATCGGCGGCGGGGCACGCGGCGCCGCGTGGCGCGAGACGATCCGCCGCCTGTCCGGCCGGCCCGTCCTGGTCCCCGAGGCCGCCGAGCTCGTCGCACTCGGCGCCGCCGCCCAGGCGGCGGCCCTCCTGACCGGCGAGGCCCCGGACGAGGTCGCCCGCCGCTGGGGCACCGCCCGCGGCGACCTCCTGCCCCCGGTGCCCAGGGACGCCGGGGCGATGGAGAGGATCGCCGGTACGCTGCCCCGGGCCGGACGCCTTCTGGCCACCCCTTGACCCACGAAAGGGACGCCATGCCCGAAACCCCGGAAATCGCGAGCACCGCGCGGAGTGCCACCCGCGCGGGCGGGGGGGCGTCGCGGGATCGGGGCGGCGCGTATCGCCACGAGGTGGCCGGCGCCGTCCGGCCCGCGCGGCGGGAGGAGGTGCGGCCGGCCTCCCAGCAGGGGATGCGGCAGCACAACCTGGCGCTCGTCATGGGCACCGTGGCCGCGCACGGGCCGGTGTCACGGGCGGCCGTGGCCGGGCGCACCGGGCTGACCAGGACCGCAGTCTCCAGCCTGGTGGACGAACTGCTAGCCGGCGGGCTGCTGACCGAGCTGGGGCCGGCGGCGAGCGGGCGGGTCGGGCGGCCGGGCACCGCGCTGGCCGTCAGCGAGCACGGCCCCGCCGGGCTCGGCCTGGAGGTCGGCGTCGAACACCTCGGCGCCTGCGTCACCGACCTGCGCGGCGAGGTCCGGGTGTGGTCCCGCGCCGACAGCCCCAACGCGACGCTCACCCCCGCCGAGGTGATGGCCGCCCTGTCCGGCCTGGCCGACGACGCCACCCGCCAGGCCGCCGAACTCGGGCTGCGGCCGGTCGCGGCGGTGGTGGCGGTCCCCGGCCTGGTCGGCGACGTCCCCGGCACCGTGGACCGGGCCCCCAACCTGGGCTGGCACGACGTCCCGGTCGCCGCCCTCTGGCCGGGCGAGCTGCCCCTGCGCGTGGAGAACGAGGCCAACCTCGGCGCACTGGCCGAGCTGTGGGCCCACCCGGTGGCGGCCGACTTCGTGCACGTGTCGGCGGAGAGCGGCATCGGCGCCGCCCTGGTGGTCGGCGGCCGCCTCTTCAGCGGCGCCCGCGGCCTGGCCGGCGAGCTCGGTCACATGCCCGTGCACCCGGACGGCTTCCCCTGCTCCTGCGGCGCCCGCGGCTGCCTCGAACAGTACGCGGGCAAGGCCGCCGTCCTCCGCGCCGCCGGTCTCCCGCCCGTCGCCCCCTCCCCAGGTC
>NZ_LAVL01000303.1 GCF_001083785.1 Nonomuraea sp. SBT364 | reverse complement strand
CCGCTACAACACGATCCGGCGGCACTCCCGGCTCGGCCAGCTCAGCCCGATCGACTATGAGAAGACGACAGATAGCCTGAGGTCTGCCGCCTGAAATCGGTGTCCTCGTTCGAGGGGGAAGCCCCAGCCTCGATCTGGTCCTCAAGCTGCTGCGCCAGGGCGACACGCTGAAGGTCACCCGGCTGGACCGGTTGTCGCGCTCGATCCTGCATGTGATCGAGCAGGGCATCGACACCGACACGATGGACGGCCCGGCCTCCGCCCGTACCCGCGGCCGGGTCGGTGGACGTCGGCCCAAGCTCACCGCCGACCAGGCAGCCCTCGCCCAGTAGTTGTACGACGCCAGGGACAAGACCGTCCAGCGGATCGCGGGCTTGTCCGGAGTGCCGCGCTCCACGGTGTACGGGCACCTGAAGGTCGAGGCCGTACGCCGTCAGCCGAAGAAGCCCCCGGGGAGGGCGTAGGCGGGACGCGGGGTCGGGTCTTGGCAGGAGCCCGAGGCCGAACTGTTGGGAAGATGTGGATGCGGGATGTAAGAAAGCCTTCCTTCGGACCACTTGCTCTATGAACGTTTGTCCCCGACCGAAGGAACCGGCTTGCCCAACCCCCATGAGCGCTTCACCGCGCTCTACAACACCTACCAAGCGCGGGTGTACGGCTATGCGGCAAGTCGCGCCGGACATCAACTCGCGGAGGAAGTGGTCAGCGAGACCTTCCTGGTGGCCTGGCGGCGTCTGGACAGCCTCCCCGACCACGCGCCGTTGCCATGGCTCCTCCGCGTCGCTCGCAACATTCTGCGCGACAACTTCCGGCAGGCCGCCCGGCGCGAATCTCTGGAAGCTGAGCTGCGCACGTGGATGGAAGAGGCAGCCACCGACGTGGGCGAACACGTCACCGAGCGCGTCGCCGTACTGCGCGCCCTGGCCGGCTTGTCCGAAGCCGACAAAGAGATCCTGACCCTGACCACCTGGCATGGCCTGTCCACCACGGAAGCGGCCGAAGTACTCGGCTGCACCAAGGCCGCCTTTTTCGTCCGCTTGCATCGAGCGCGCCGCCGACTGCAGTCGGCGATCGAAGCCACCGGTACCACCCCGTCCCGAAAGCCCGTGACCGTTCCAGGAAGGAAACTGCGATGAGCCGCAAGCCCGACGCGACGGATCTGCTCGCCATGGCCCGCCCGGCTTCGCTGGACCGCGGATCACGCATCTCCGCTGACGACATGCTGCTCATGGCCACCACCGAGGCGCCACAAGAACCCTCGCGCAGGCGCTCGCGCCCGAGGCGGACCCTGCCGGCCGCCCCAGCCTCGCGGGCCTGGTCCCGCCTGTGGGTACTGTGGGCGCCGCTGTCCACGGCTGCGGTCATGGCGCTGGTCTTCGCGCTGGTGACGAGCCTGGCACCAGCCCCTGCTGTGCTCAAGCCATCGAGAACCAACCAGGAACTGTTCGACCTGGCCGACAGGATCGAGAAACTCCCCGCCGAGAGCGGTGCCTACTGGCGCGAGGTGAGGATCGACGGCAATTACCTGTCCAGCGGTGGCTACAGGCTCGTGGTGGTCGGCCGTCGCGAGATCTGGCAGCCGCGCGACCCGGCTGATCTGGTGCTCACGCAGTGGTGGCGGCAGGACAGCGCCCGCCCGGCCACGACCGAGGACGAGCGAGCCTGGCGGGCGGCGGGAGCTCCCGCCAGGGTCAAGGGCCTCTGCGAGACCAGCGGGCCGTGCGGTTCGATTCCGGTCGCCGCCGAGCCCAAGGACTGCAGGTACACCTTGAGAATGGATCCCACGGGAATCTATCCCGACAAAACGGTCAGCGATTTCAGCATGGCGGATCTGGCGGCGATCCCCACTGATCCGGCCGCGCTCATCAAGCAGCTTCGCGCTTACCACGAGATCTGGAACGGCCGCGGCTTCACGCAGCCTTTCGAGAAGTTCCTGCCGACCACCGTGAGTCTCCTGGGCATGCCGCTCAGCCCTGCCCAGCGCGCCGCGATCATCCGCGTCCTGGCCAGTCTGCCGACCACCAAGGTCGTGGGCACAGTGACGGATCCGCTGGGCAGAAGGGGCATATCGGTGGACTTCGGCGGAGCGGGAGGCAGTCTGGTGTACTCCAGCAAGCCGGGCAAGGAGTTGCCGGTCTACAACAGGCAGATCCTCGACCCGGGGACGGGGGAGACGCTCTCGCGTGTTTCCTATGCGGCCCGCACCGCACGGGGGGCGACCAAGGGTGAGGTCATGAGCTACCACGCCCGCGACCTCGGGTCGGGCTGGACCAGGCCGCCGGCTTCTCCACCGAAGGGGTGCAAGAAGGGGGAATGAAAGGGGTGCCGACCCCGGCGGCGATGAGCGCACGGCCGGGGTCTGCGCGGTGGACGACTCAGCTGACAGGCGCGTTCAAGTAGTTCTGGATCTCCGGAGGGACAACAACGGAGCTCATGCGGCCTCGACCCCTGCATGGATCAGCTGGCCCGCTGGACCTTCCAGCCCCGAGACTGGCCCGAGGTCGAGCTGTTTGCTCATGTCGAGCTCGAACTCGCCGTACAGGTTCGCCACTTCGGCTCGGCGCGGACGATCTGCACCATCCCGGTGTTCAGGTAGACGATCACGGCCTGGACCGGTGCAGGGAGATCATGGACGGGACTGACCAAGTCCAGACGACACGCACACGTCCTGGCCTGGCTCGATAACGGGATCGCCGACAGTCACGATGCCCCAGAGCGAAAAGCGAGGACGTACGGCCTGGAGGTGCGAGGGAGCGTTCCGCCGTAGTGACGGGGACGCCGGGGCGCCCATCCCACCCCGCGACGGTGACGGGCGGAATGTCACCGCCTTCTGCTCAGGTGAGGTCCAGGCCGCCGTCGATGGTGAGGATCTGGCCGGTCAGCCAGGTCGCGGCGGGATCGGCCAGGCGCAGGATCCAGGTGGCGACCTCTTCGGGTTCGCCGCGGCGGCCGAGTGGGATGCGGGCGGCCTCGTCGTGTTTGATCTGCTCGACGATGGTCTCGGGCAGGCCGGCGGCGGTCAGGGCCTGGCTTTCGGTGGGGCCGGGGGCCAGGGCGTTGACGCGGATGCCGTCACCGGCCAGTTCCAGGGCCCAGCTGCGGGTGAGCTGTTCGAGGGCGGCTTTGGAGGCGGCGTAGTGGGCGGCGCCGGGCAGTGGGCGGTGGCCGTAGGTGCTGGAGATGTTGACGATCGTGCCGCGGCTCGCGCGCAGATGTGGCAGGGCGGTGCCGGCGAGCAGGCTGGGCGCGGTGACGTTGAGGGAGAACAGGTCGGTGATGGCATCGGCGGTGACCTCGCCCAGGGGCATCACCTTGGTGGCGCCGGCGTTGTTGACCAGCACGTCCACTCCGCCCCATCTGCTGGTGGCGACCTCGATGACCTGCGAGGGCACGTGCGGGTCGCGTAGGTCGGCGGCATGTGTGGCGATGCGGGGGTGGTCGGCGGCGGTCTCCTCCAATGTCTGGCTGCGGCGGGCGACGCCGAGCACGTGGGCTCCGGCGTGGGCGAAGGCGCGGGCGGCGGCGCGGCCGATGCCGGAGCCGGCGCCGGTGACGATGACGACTTTGTCGGTGAAGTCCGCGTTGCGGGGTGGGTGTGGCCGGTGGTGCACCATGTCTCCTTTGTTCGTTGTTCGTAAAACATCGAACAAGCTAGCATGGTGATCGTGAAACAAGCACGGCATCCCGGGCCCGAGGAGATGACCCTCGTCGCGGTGATGGGCGCGCTCAGTGACCCGATCCGCGTCGGGCTGGTGCGCGTGCTGGCCGACGGCCGCGAACGGGGCTGGGGCGAACTGCGCGCGCCCGTGGCCAAGTCGACGCTCAGCCACCATCTGCGCGTACTGCGTGATGCCGGCCTCACCCGGACCCGCCAGGAAGGCACCCGCTGCTTCGTCGAGTTGCGCCGCGAGGACCTGAACGCGCGCTTCCCCGGACTGCTGGAGGCGGTGCTGGAGGTAGCCCGCGGCGACGACGTCGGCGCGCACGTCGGCGTGGCCGACGACTCCAACCGCACCTGAACCCCGCCGTCGCCGACAGCGAAATCCGGCGGCGGCGCTTGCGATACGGCCCGGCCAACCCTCGCGGCGAAAGCCCGGCTCATCAGCCGCGCCGCCACCCGGAACCAGGGCCGCCAGCCAGGTCAGGGGTACTGCCGGGGCTTCCCCCTCGAACGAGGACACCGATTTCAGGCGGCAGACCTCAGGCTATCTGTCGTCTTCTCATAGTCGATCGGGCTGAGCTGGCCGAGCCGGGAGTGCCGCCGGATCGTGTTGTAGCG
>NZ_LAVL01000302.1 GCF_001083785.1 Nonomuraea sp. SBT364 | reverse complement strand
GGGATGGGGAGGGTGCGCCGGGGGGCGGGGGAGGACGGGGAGGGCTTCGACGAGGCCGGCGATGAGGCGGCGGCCCGTGGCGGCGACCGACTCGGGGTCGAGCTGGAAGCGCAGGGAGTCGGACGCGCCGAGCACCGTGGTGATCACCTGGAGCCGGTCCAGCGGCAGGAGGTCGGCCAGGAGGCTCCGCTGGGCGGCGACGGCGGCGCGCAGCGCCTCGGGGTCGCAGGCCCACGGGACGGCCGGCGCCTCGGGGTCGCCGGTCCACAGCCAGGCGGCCGTCGCCTCGAAGCCCGTCGTGCGGGCCAGCTCCAGGGCGTCGACGCCGCGGTAGTACGGCCGGTCGCGGCCGAGCGCGGTGACGGCGGACTCGATGACCAGCTCCGGCGGCTGATGCCGGGGCCTGCCACGCCGGGCGAGCGCCTCGATCTCGGCGGCGTCGAACAGGCTGCGCCGCCCGTCGGTGCGCCGCGTCAGGACTCCCCGGCTCACGTACGCGTACAGCGTGGCGGGTTTGACGCCGAGTCGTTCGGCGGCTGTGGCCGCGTCGATCCATTCCACCCCGCCACCTCCATATTGACGAAAATCAATATTGATACACATTGAGCAATCATGTCAACGTGGCTGCATGCCTCAAGTTCACTTCCTCGACGTGACCAACCGGGACGGCGTGCAGACCGCGCGCACCGGCCTGTCGAAGTTCGGCAAGACCATGGTCAACTTCTATCTGGGCCGGCTCGGCGTCACACAGTCGGAGATCGGCTTCCCGTTCCTGTTCCACGAGGTCCCGTACGTGAAGGCGCAGGTGGCGCTGGCGGAGGCGGGGGCGTTCGGCGGGCTGCGGCTGTCCGGGTGGTGCCGGGGCGTGGCGGCGGACGTGGACAAGGCCGCGCCGCTGGGCCTGCGGCACTACAACCTGTCCATCTCGACGTCCGACTACATGATCCAGAACAAGTTCCGCGGCCGCCTGGATCGGGACGCGATCATCCGGGAGATGGCCGCCGCCGTGCGGGCCGCCACGGCGGCGGGAGCGGAGACGGTCGGCGTGAACGCCGAGGACGGCTCACGCACCGATGACGGGTTCCTGCTGGAGTTCGCGCTGGCGGCCAAAGAGGCGGGCGCCTGCCGGATCCGCTACTGCGACACCATCGGCGGCGACACGCCGGGCCGCATCCGCGAGCGCTTCGCCAAGCTCGCCACGGCAGTCGCGCTGCCGATCGAGACGCACTGCCACAACGACCTGGGCATGGCCGTGGCCAACTCCGTCTCGGGCGCGCTCGGCGACCTCGACGCGGGCCAGGACGCGTGGATCAACACGTGCGTGAACGGCATCGGGGAGCGTTCGGGCAACGCCGACCTGCTGTCCACGATCCTCGCCTTCCGGCACGGCTTCGGCGTGGAGGCGGACCTCGGTGACACGCTCGACCTGGGGTGGGCGCGCAGGTTCGGGCTGTGGGCGGCGTACGCGTTCGGGCAGCCGCTGCCGTACAACCAGGTCGGGGTGGGCCGCAACGCGTTCGCGCACGAGAGCGGCATCCACGCCGACGGCGCCCTGAAGGACCACGGCAACTACGAGCTGTACGACGAGGCGACGCTGGGCCCGTTCCCGCGCGACTGGCACGCGCGGGAGGGCCGGGTGGTGCTCACCGGGGAGTACGGCGGGAAGGCGGGCTTCCGGCACGTCATGGACGGCCTCGGCGTGGAGGTGCGTGACGAGGAGCTGGCGTTCCAGGTAGCGCAGCTCTGCAACGCGATGACCGGCAGACCGCTCACGGACGACGAACTCCGCCTGATCGGCGCGTACCCCCGCGAGTTGTCGCTGCTCTTCCCGGGCCAGCTGACCTGACGGAGCCCCTACAGCGTCTCGTCGCCGGTCTCGGGCAGGGCGATCAGGCAGAGCAGGCTCAGCACCGCCATCGCCGAGACGTACACGCCCACGCCCAGCACGCCGGCCCCGCTCGCCTGCATGCCGGTCGCCACCAGCGGCGGCACCGCGCCGCCCAGCACACCCCCCAGGCTGTAGGCGACGGAGGCGCCGCTGTAGCGGAACTCCGTCCTGAACAGCTCGGGCAGGAACGCGCCCATCGGCCCGAACACCAGCCCCATCAGGCCCAGCGCACCCGCCAGCGCCACCCCGACGAGCAGCACCGACCGGGTCTCCATCAGCGGGAACATCACCAGCCCCCACGCGATCGCGACCGACGTCCCGGTGATGAGCGTGCGCCGGCGGCCGAACCGGTCGGACACCATCGACGACACCACGGTCCCGGCCGCCATGAACACCACGCCGATCATCGTCAGCGCCAGCATGGTCGTGCGCGGGATCTCCAGGGTGTTCGTGCCGTAGGCCAGGCAGTAGGTGGTGGCGGTGTAGAAGAGCGTGTACGCGATCACCATCGCGCCGGCGCCGAGCAGGACGCGCCGCCACTGGTGGCGGACGAGCCCGGCGAACGGCACCTTGGCGATCCGCCGCTCGTCCATCGCGGCCTGGAAGACCGGCGTCTCGGAGATCTTCAGCCGCACGTACAGGCCGACGACCACGAGCAGCAGGCTCGCCACGAACGGCACCCGCCATCCCCACTCGCCGAACTGCTCCTCGCTGAGCGCCGATCCGAGGATCAGGAACAGCCCGTTGGCCGCGATGAACCCGACCGACGGCCCGAGCTGCGGGAACATCGCGTACAGGCCGCGCTTGCCCGGCGGCGCGTGCTCGGTGGCCAGCAGCGCCGCGCCGCCCCACTCACCGCCGAGCCCGATGCCCTGCGTGAACCGCAGCAGCACCAGCAGCACCGGAGCCGCGACGCCGATGACCGCGTAGCCGGGCAGCAGCCCGATGACCACCGTGGACAGCCCCATCACCAGCAGCGACACGACCAGCATGGACTTGCGCCCGATCCGGTCCCCCCAGTGCCCGAACACCGCCGACCCGAGCGGCCGCGAGATGAACGCCACCGCGAACGTCGAGAACGCGGCCAGGCTCCCGGCCAGCGGATCCATCTCGGGGAAGAACGCGGTGTTCAGCACCAGCGCGGCGGCGGTGCCGTAGATGTAGAAGTCGTAGAACTCGATGGCGGTGCCGATGAGGCTGGCGGCCGCGATCCGGGTGCGGCTGGGCGCCTCGGCCGGGGGGAGGTGCGTCATGTACGTCTCACTATGTGGTCTTACATCTTGTGAAGTGGTACGTGAACGCTACCACCTGCCGTTTCGCCGTTATCCCCCGATAACCGACAGGGTGGAGCCGGTGCGCGATTTGGCGACCCGAAGCTGAGCGGGGATGCGGGTGCGCAGCTCAGCGACGTGGCTGATGATGCCGACCGCCCGGCCGCCGTCGCGCAGGCCGTCGAGGATGTCGAGCACGCCGTCGAGTGTGTCCTCGTCCAGCGTGCCGAACCCCTCGTCGACGAAGAGCGTGCCGATCTCCGCGCCGCCCGCCTCGGCCGTCACCACGTCGGCCAGGCCCAGGGCCAGCGCGAGCGAGGTGATGAAGCTCTCGCCGCCCGACAGCGTCGCCGGGTCGCGCTCCACTCCGGTCCACCCGTCGTACACCCGCAGGCCCAGCCCGCCGCCCGACCTGGCCCTCGACCCGGCGGTCTTGGCGAGGTCGTGCCGGAGCAGGTAGCGGCCGCCGGACATGTGGTCGAGGCGCTCGTTCGCCGCGTCGGCCACCTGCCGCAGCCGCTCGCCCAGCACGTAGGAGGACAGGCTCATGCTCCACTGGTTGTCGCCCGACGTGCCGCTGGCCAGCGCCGCCATCCGCTCGGCCAGGCGGTGGCGGTCGGCGGCCGGCCGCCACCGCGCCACGCACCCCTCCAGCTCGGACCTCAGCTCCCCCAGCCGGGCGCGCCTGGCGGCGGCCCGGTCGCGGGCGGAGGCCAGCTCCGTGTAGGCGCGCTCGGCCTCGTCGCGCGCCGCCGCCAGCGCCTCCAGGTCGGGCGCCGGCTGCCCGGCGGCGGCCGTCAGCTCGGCGTCCTCCAGCGTGCTCGTCACGGCGGCGTGCTGGGCGTCGAGCCGGCGCAGGGTCTCGGCCTTGTCCTCCCGCTCGGCGGCGCTCCTCGCGGCGGCCTCCACGTCGGCCAGGTCGGCGAACCCGGCCTCGCGCGCCGCCCGCACCGCCGCCTCCGCCGCCCGGTCGCGCTCGCCCTCGGCGACGGCCGCCGCCCGTGTCGCCTCCAGCGCCTCCCGCAGCAGCTCGGCCTCGTCGTTCAGCCTGGTCAGGCGGGCGGTGATCGTCTCGTCTTCGCCGCGTGCCTCGTCGAGCCGGGCCCCCAGCCTGGCCGCGTCGGCGCTCAGCTCCTCCTGCCGGGTCCGGCCCGCCGCCAGCCTCGCGGCCACCCGCCGGGCCTCCGCCTGCAGCGTCTCCCGCTCCCGCGCCAGCCCGGCCACCGCCCCGGCCAGCTCCGCCTCCCGCCCGGCCGACGCCCCCAGC
>NZ_LAVL01000301.1 GCF_001083785.1 Nonomuraea sp. SBT364 | reverse complement strand
TCGGCCGGCTGCTGCCCGGCGTGCTCGGCAACGCGCACTCGGCCGTCGACGACTCCTTCGCGCCCGGCGCGATGCGCAACCTGCTGGAAGGCCCCGTCTACACCAAGCCGCCGGTGTGGCGGGGGCACGAGGTGCCCGCCGTGCTGCTGTCCGGCCACCACGGGAAGGTCGCCCGGTGGCGCCGTGACGAGGCGCTGCGCCGTACCGTCGCCAACCGGCCGGAGCTGGCGGCGGCGATCGACCCCGCCACGCTCGACAAGCACGACCGGCGGCTGCTCGACGAGCTGTCGGAGCCCGCGTTTCGCCTCCCGCCGGAAGATGTGGCACACTGAATCGTTGCCAATCGTCAGGTGGTTGGTCAGCCATGCCCGGGAAAGCGTTCCCGGGTTCACCAGATCAGCAAGCGTGTCCGCCACGAGCTCAGGCCGGGTGGACCTCCGCGTGCTCGCGAGACTTGAGGAACAGCTCTCATGCACACGAAGATCCAGGAGCTCGAGAAGGCGACCCTGCGCAGCGACGTCCCGGACTTCCGCCCCGGTGACACGCTCGAGGTTCACGTCCGAGTCGTCGAAGGCAACCGTTCCCGTGTCCAGGTCTTCAAGGGGTTCGTGCTGCGCCGTCAGGGCAGCGGCGCCCGCGAGACCTTCACCGTCCGCAAGGTGAGCTACAGCGTCGGCGTCGAGCGCACCTTCCCGGTGCACAGCCCGGTCATCGAGAAGATCGTCCTCGTGACCCGTGGCGATGTCCGCCGCGCCAAGCTCTACTACATGCGTGACCTGCGCGGCAAGGCCGCCCGCATCCGCGAGAAGCGTGAGACGGCGCCCGCGAAGTAACCAGGCTTCCCCCGAATGGCTCGCACCGGAGTGCGGGCCATTCGGCTTTGCGGGGCCCTTTCCTTTATGTGGAGCGACTCGTGAGCGGTGTAACGTCGGTCGAGGCTTGTCGGGCCGGTACATCATCTAGGCTCGTCAGCAATGACTAGCGAGAGCCAGGAGCACGGCGCGCCGCGCCGCCCTGTCGAGGACGAGGTGGACGTGGTCGCCGAAGACACTCAGAAGCCGGCAAAAGACGGGAAGAAAGAGAAGAAGAAGGGGTCGTTCTGGAAAGAACTCCCCGTCCTGGTCGTCGTGGCGCTGGCACTGGCGCTGATCATCAAGACCTTCGTGATCCAGGCCTTCTACATCCCGTCCGAGTCGATGGAGAACACGCTCCTCACCAACGACCGGGTGCTGGTCAACAAGCTCGTCTACCACACGCGTGACATCGAGCGCGGCGACGTGGTCGTCTTCTCCGGGGTCGACTCCTGGGACGGCGAGTTCCAGTTCGAGGAGCCGGCCAATCCCGTCGCGGGCTTCTTCCGCTGGGTCGGCACCGCGTTCGGCGTGGTGCCCGGCGAGAAGGACTACATCAAGCGCGTCATCGGCATCGGCGGCGACCACGTCAAGTGCTGCGACTCCCAGCAGCGCATCACCGTCAACGGCGTCGCGATCGACGAGAGCGACTATCTCTACCCGGGCAACCTGCCCTCGCGCGAGCCGTTCGACATCACGGTGCCGCCCGGCCGCCTGTGGGTGATGGGCGACCACCGGCAGGTCTCGCTGGACTCGCGTTCGCACACCGGCGACCCGGGCGGCGGCTCCATCCCCGAAGGCCAGGTCATCGGCCGCGCCTTCGTGATCGTCTGGCCGTTCTCGCGGGCGACCACCATCCCGATCCCCGACACGTTCGCGCAGCCCGCCCTCCAGGCGCTCGGCGGGTCCGCCCCGCTCGTCGCGGGTTTCGCCCTGGCCGTACCCTTGGTCGTGGTCCGTCGGCGCTGGCTGGTGAAGAAGCGATGACGGCCGTCACCAAGAAGGCAGAGGGCGTGGAGAAGAAGAAAAAGAGCGGCTTCCGGGAGACGATCCTCCTGCTGGTGCTGGGCGTGGGGATCGCGTTGCTGCTCCAGGCGTTCGTGGTCGGGTCGTTCTACATCCCCTCGGAGTCGATGCAGAACACCCTGAAGATCAACGACCGGGTGTTCGTCAACAAGCTCGCCGGTGCTCCCGAACGTGGCGACATCGTCGTGTTCAAGGGCTGGAACGGCGAGGACACGATCAAGCGGGTCATCGGCGTGGGCGGCGACCGGGTCGTGTGCTGCGACTCCAAGAAGCGCCTCACGATCAACGGCAAGGCGCTGGACGAGCCCTACCTCTACCCCGGTGACTTCGCCTCCGGCGACAAGTTCGACGTCACGGTGCCCCAGGGCAAGGTGTGGCTGATGGGCGACCACCGCAGCGCCTCGGCCGACGCGCGCAGCCACATGGAGGAGCCCGGCGAGGGCTTCATCTCCGTGGACGACGTGATCGGCAAGGCCGTGGTGCGCTACTGGCCGCTGTCGAGGGGGACGATCTTCACCACTCCCGACGGCTTCGCGAAGATCGAGTAGCTTCGGTCGCGGTATGCGGCTAATGGGGCGTACGCTTCCTGTGTCATGACAGTTGCGTTCCGCCCTCGACCGAGCGTCGTCCGGCGTGATTCCGGGCTCTACGCCTACGAGCGGGCGCTCGCCCGCCGCGGCCTCACCCCCATCGCGGGGGTCGACGAGGCCGGTCGCGGGGCCTGCGCGGGCCCGCTCGTGGTCGCCGCCGTCATCCTGCGCAAGGAGATCAACGGCCTGGGCGACTCCAAGCTGCTCTCCGCGGCGGTGCGCGAGCGCCTCTACGACCGGATCGTCGACACCGCCCATGTCGGTGTCGTCGTCATCCCGCCCGGCGAGATCGACTCGCGCGGCCTGCACAAGTGCAATGTGTCGGGCATGCGGCGGGCGGTCGCGCGACTGTCCTGCGACCCTGGGTACATCCTGACGGACGGCTTCCCGGTGCCGGGCCTGCCGGCGCCGTCGCTCGCCGTGTGGAAGGGGGACCAGGTGGCGGCCTGTGTGGCGGCCGCGTCGATCGTGGCCAAAGTGACGAGGGACCGGATGATGGTCGCCCTGGACGGCGACTTTCCGCTGTACGGTTTCGCCGAGCACAAGGGGTATGTGACACCACAACACCGTCTCGCACTGGAGACACACGGCCCGTGCCCGCACCACCGTTACTCCTTCGTCACGGTGGCCAGGGAGATGGGCGAGAATGAAATGGGGGCCGGCGTTGCCTAGCAGGGCACACCGGGGGACCGGTACGACAGGAGGACCGCGATGAGCGCAGAGGATCTCGAAAAGTACGAAACCGAGATGGAGCTGCAGCTTTACCGCGAATACCGCGATGTCGTCGGGTTGTTTACGTATGTGGTGGAGACGGAGCGGCGCTTCTATCTGACCAACTCGGTCGACCTGGACGTTCGCACGGCGGAGAACGGTGACGTGTTCTTCGACGTGAAGATGACGGATGCTTGGGTGTGGGACATGTACAGGCCCGCACGATTTGTGAAAAACGTTCGGGTGGTGACGTTCAAGGATGTGAACGTCGAAGAACTGGCCAAGGCTGACCTGGAAATGCCGAAGGAGGGCTTTTCCGGCTGATTTCCTCAGGTCGCCCTGACCTGGGGCGGCCTTCGATTTCCCGGCTCCGCACGGGAGTGCTCGCGCCGCGGGTGTGTGGCGCCGCCGTCCGCTTGTCCACACCCCCGCGCCGGCACCCCGACTTATCCCCAGAACCCCGTTCGGCCGCCATCCACCCCGCCTCCATGAGCGAAAGTCGCTCCCCGGAGGTGCCACATGGCCGCGAAGAACGACCTGGGCAGGCACGGCGAGCGACTGGCCGCCGACTACCTGCGATCTCAGGGCATGACCATCATCGACCGCAACTGGCGCTGCCGCCGCGGTGAGATCGACATCATCGCCGAGGACGGCGCCACGCTGGTGGTGGTCGAGGTGAAAACCCGATCGAGCAGATCCCACGGCACGGCGCTGGAGTCCGTCCGCCCGGCGAAACTCGCGCGGCTGCGCACCCTGGCCGCCACCTGGCTCGCCACCCAGCCCCAGTCCTACGCGACCGTGCGGGTCGACGTGGTCGCCCTGGAGCGCTTCGCCGGCGACTACTCCCTGCGTCACGTGCGGGGGGTGAGCTAGATGGCGGTCGCCTCCACCCGCAGCGTCGCCCTCGTCGGCGTCACCGGCCGCACCGTCGAGGTGGAGGCCGACGTCGGCAACGGCCTGGCGGGCATCCACCTCATCGGCCTGCCCGACACCGCGCTGAGCGAGGCTCGCGAACGCGTCAGATCGGCCGTGGTCAACAGCCGTTACGCCTGGCCCGACGCCCGCATCACCGTCAGCCTCTTCCCGGCCAGCCTCCCCAAACGAGGCAGCCAGTTCGACCTGGCCATCGCCGTGGCCATCCTGGGCGCCGCCGGGCTGGTGCCCGCCGAGTGCGCCCTGGACATGTTCTTCCTCGGCGAGCTCGGCCTGGACGGCCGCCTGAGGCCGGTGCGCGGCGTCCTCCCGTCGGTCCTGGGCGCCGCCGAGCACGGAGCCGGCACCGTGGTCGTCCCCGCCCCCAACGCCGCCGAGGCGGCCCTGGTCCCCGGTGTGAAGGTGGTCCCGGTCGCCGACCTGCGCCAGCTCGTGGAGTGGCTCCGCAGGGGCGACCCCCCGCCCGACATGCCCCCACCTGC
>NZ_LAVL01000300.1 GCF_001083785.1 Nonomuraea sp. SBT364 | reverse complement strand
TCTTTCATTGTTGTTTTTTGTAAGCATCCGCCCACCCCGAGACTCCACACTATCCTCTCCGTCGGCAGCGTAAGATGTGTAAAAGAGACACCCCCCCGACCGAGGAGTCCCAGTGGGAGACCGTCGCCCGCCGCAGCCTCCGGTCGGTCGCCCCCACCGCCACCACGCCGGGGAAGGCCGCCGGGTACGAGTACGGCGCCGCCCCGCCGCCCTCGACCTCGCGGGTGCCCTCGTTGCCCGCCGCCGCGACCACCACGACCCCCTTGGACACCGCGTAACGTACGGCCGCGCGGTCCTGGCGGGTCGCCAGTTCCTTGGAGATCGACAGGTTGATCACGTCGGCCCCGCGGTCGACGGCGTAGCGGATGCCGCGCGCCACCACGTTCTCGAAGCGCTCGTCGGTGTTGAACGCCCGGAACCCCGGCTCCTCGTCCTCCAGGATCACCCGCACCGACAGCACCCGGGCGCGCGGCGCGACCCCGATGACGCCCAGGCTCCCGTCCGGGCCGTGCCCGTGCCCGGCGATGAGCGAGGCCATGTACGTGCCGTGCAGGCGGCGGGGCGGGACACCCGGCGGGTTCGCCCCGTCGGTGAAGTCGCGGCCCACGGTGACCGAGCCCGCCAGGTCGCGGTGGGCCGGGTCGACGCCCGAGTCGAGCACCGCCACGGTGACGCCGTCGCCCTCGCTGACCCGCCAGGCCCTGGCCAGGTCCAGCGTCCTGATCACCCGCTCCTGCCCGGCCCGTACCTCGTCGGCCAGCGCCTGCGGCGCGTCGGCGAGCACCGGCCCGGCGAGCAGCGCGCCGAGCAGCGCGACCCTCGCCGGGCTCAGCACTGCCACTCCTCGGCCGCGCAGTTGGGCATGCGGGGCTTGCTCAGGTCGGCCAGGACGCGCTCGGAGATCTCGGCCGCGAAGGCGAAGACCGCCGGCCGCTGCTCGCCCGCCTTGCTCGCGGGCCTGCCGTCGACCTGCCCGGCCGTGGTCAGCACCAGGTACGGGCCGGCCTGCCGTACCGATCCCGACTGCCGCACGGCGGGCGTGAACCGGTCGGACACCGTGCCGCGGAAGGCCAGCGGGCGCAGGCCGGGAACGGGTGCGCCGCTGCCCGGGAAGACGGATCTGACGCGGGCGGCGCGCGGCTCGTCGGGCAGCGCGACGACGCCCACGGTGACGAGCACGCCGCGCAGGGCGTCGATGTAGGTGGCGCGCAGCACGGCCCGGCAGCCCGCGTCGGCCAGCGCGGCCGCGGCCTCGGCGTCGACGGCGCCGTCGCAGGCGGTGCGCGGCGAGATGCCGATCCGGCGGGCCCGCTCACGGCCGCCCTGCTCGGCGGAGTAGGTGAGGCTGGCCGGGAAGATGCGCCCGGCCTCCCAGGTGCGCCAGCGCTCGGCGACCTCGCGTTCGGCCGCCGCCCTGAGCTCGGCCGCGCTGGGGCCCCGGGTCAGCTCGGTGCTCGCCGAACCGGCCGAGACCCCGGCGGCCACCGCGCAGACCATGGTCAGCGAGGAGGCCACCAGGAGCGAGGGCCAGAGGCGGGCGTTGTCCACAGGATCGACCTTAATGCGGTCGACCCCGTGTCATCCGTTGGAAAGCAGACCGGTCAGGAATGGGACTCAGTACGACGGCAGGCTGGGGTCGACGGTCTTGACCCAGCTCAGCACACCACCGCCGACGTGTACGGCGTCGGCGAAGCCCGCGTTCTTGACCACCGCGAGCGCCTCCGCCGAGCGGGCGCCCGACTTGCAGTGCAGCACGATGCGCTTGTCCTGCGGCAGCTTCTCCAGGGCCGAGCCGTTGAGGAACTCGCCCTTGGGGATCAGCGTGGCGCCCGGGATGGAGACGATCTCGTACTCGTTCGGCTCGCGGACGTCGACGAGGAAGATGTCGTCGCCGTTGTCCTGCATGGCCTTGAGCTCCTGGGCGGTGATCGTGGAGCCGCTGACCGCCTCGGCGGCCTCGTCGGAGATCGCGCCGCAGAACGCCTCGTAGTCTTCCAGCAGCTGGGTGACCGTCGGGTTCTTGCCGCACAGCACGCACTCGGGGTCCTTGCGGACCTTGACGTCGCGGTACTTCATCTCCAGGGCGTCGTAGATCATCAGCCGGCCGACGAGCGGGTCGCCGATGCCGGTGAGCAGCTTGATCGCCTCGTTGACCTGGATGGAGCCGATCGACGCGCACAGCACGCCGAGCACGCCGCCCTCGGCGCACGACGGCACCATGCCGGGAGGCGGGGGCTCCGGGTAGAGGCAGCGGTAGCAGGGGCCGTGCTCGGCCCAGAACACGCTCGCCTGACCGTCGAAACGGTAGATCGAACCCCAGACGTACGGCTTGCCCAGCAGCACCGCGGCATCGTTCACCATGTAGCGGGTGGCGAAGTTGTCGGTGCCGTCGACGATCAGGTCGTAGCCGGAGAAGATCTCCATGACGTTCTCGGTCGTCAGCGCCGTGTTGTGGATCACGACGTCGATCAGCGGGTTGATCTCGCGGACGGACGCCGCGGCGCTCTCGGCCTTCAGCCTGCCCACGTCGGACTGGCCGTGGATGACCTGGCGCTGCAGGTTGGACTCGTCCACGACGTCGAAGTCGACGACGCCGAGCGTGCCCACCCCAGCCGCGGCGAGATAGAGCAGCGCGGGCGACCCCAGGCCGCCGGCGCCGACACACAGCACCTTGGCGTTCTTGAGCCGCTTCTGCCCGGCCATCCCCACGTCGGGAATGATCAGGTGGCGCGAGTAACGGCGCACTTCGTCGACGGTGAGCTCGGCGGCCGGCTCGACCAGCGGTGGCAACGACACTTTCTACGCTCCCGTTTCAGGGGGTCTCATCTCCATGTGAAACCTAGCCGGGCAGTGGGGCATTCCCCAATCGCGTCTCACTGATCAGACGACGCGCCTCGGCGGCCACCACGCGCGGCACCTCCATCATCGCCACGTGCCCGGCCCCGGGCAGCAGCACCAGCCTCACCTGGCGGAACGCACGGGCGGCCTTGGCGGCCATGGCGGGCCTGACGAGCCGGTCGTGGCGGCCGTGGATGATCAAGGTGGGCGCCCGGACCTTCGCGGCCTGGCGCCACAGGTTGTCCGCGCCGCGCCTGAAGTACTCCGCCACGATGCCGCGGGCCGAGCCGATCATCGCGGCCCCGGCGTGCGGCAGGTCGTCGCGCCGGCGCTGCTCCTCGATCGCTTCGCGCAGCCGTACCGGATGCACGGCGGCCATGTCCGCCCAGATTACCGCGAAGGAGGCGTTGATCCGCTGCTCCGCGGGGATCAGCCTGAGCCGGCCCGCCACCCACTCGCCCAGCCTCGGCGTGGCGGCGGCGGCCACCCGCACCGGGCCGACGCGCGGCAGCAGGTCGGGCAGCGCCGGCGAGATGAGCGTGAGCGAGCGCACCAGCTCGGGCCGGCCTGCCGCGACCCGCACGCAGACCGCGCCGCCCAGCGAGTTGCCGAACAGATGGGCGGGACCGACGTGCTCCAGCAGCCTGACGACCGCGGCCGCGTGCGCGGCCACGCTGTAGTCGCCGTCGGCGGGCGCGGGCGAGTGCCCGGCGCCGGGCAGGTCGATGGCGTGCCCGGTGACGACGTCCTTCAGCTCGTCCATGAGGTCGGTCCAGTTGGTCGCCGCCCCTGCCAGGCCGTGTACGAACACCGCCTGCTCGGGGGCGCCGGCCGGGGTCGACCTGACGTGGACGTCACCGACCATGCGCCCCGGCCAGTGGGGGACCGGCTCTGCCATGCCTCCTCCTCGTTCCACGTAATTACGGACATTTCAGCTTATATCGCTTCATAGATCTCTAATTGATCTAACGACAGCCCAAGGGTGCGGCAAAAGGGCTGGTTCGCCGTTTATGGCCTGCAACCCCCGGAAAGTATGACAACCAGATGACACCCTGCGTGACATCTCAGGCACTCTCCGTCATTACGGAGGATGCCGCAAGTGCAAGGAACCGTTCAGGGGGAAGCACAATGTCCAAGCTCAAGACCATGATGGCCGCCGCCACGCTGACCACCGCCCTCACCGGCGGCATGGTGGGTGTCGGCGAGGCGGCCTCCGCCACCACCACCAACGCCTCCACCAGCGTCGGCACGGCCACCAACGTCTCCAACTACGTCGCTCACCCGCGCTGGTGCCGCTGGCACCGGGGCCACCGCTGGGGCCACGGCTGGGGCCACGGCCACGGCTGGGGCTGGGGCCACCACGGCCGTCGTCACGGCCACGGCCGTTACGTCAACCGCGTCAAGGTGTTCCTCAACCTGGCCGAGGACCGCGTCAGGTCCGTGCACCGCCGCGGCTGCCTGAAGATCCGCCACAACAACGGCGGCCACTGGTAAACCGATCCACCTCGGCCCGGTACGGGCTGAGCTAACGCGGGGGCGCCGGATCATCTCCGGTGTCCTCGCTTTCATGTGTGCGGGTAAGCCGCGATCCCGCATTCGGTCATACGGCTGTGCGGCGGATTCCCGTCAGGGGTCGGAAATGCGATGCAAGAAGGAGTTTCATCGACATAGGAGCTGCTTCCATGGCATTCATCCGCATCGCGGCCGTCCTGCTGGCCGCCTCCGGCGCCGCCCTGGCCACCGCCCCACCCACCCAC
>NZ_LAVL01000299.1 GCF_001083785.1 Nonomuraea sp. SBT364 | reverse complement strand
GCCTCGCCCTCGGCCCGGTAGCGCGCGACGAGCTTGGAGACCCAGCCCTTGGACACCCCGTAGGTGCGGGCGACCTCTGCCTGGGAGCGGCCCTCGACGACAACGGCGGTGATGACAACTCTGGCGACACACCACCCACGCTGTTGACCAAGGCGGTTGCCTATGTCCCGAGACACACTCTGTTGAAGTTTCCTATGTCTTGCGACATGAGTTTCCTATGTCCTGAACCAGGACACTATCCCCGCTACTCGTCGCGAGATCCCGCCCAACTGGGCGGGATCTCGTCGTTTCCCGGCAGGTACGAGCAACGCGCGCCCGTCCGCACGGCCGCCCGGAGCTCCACGCCGATGACCGGGTCCGCCTCCGCGATCCGGGTCAGCGCCCGCCTGACGGCCTTGCCGACGGCGATCCTGGCCCGCTCCTCACCGCCCGCCCGGTCCTCCTCGACCAGGTCGGCGGCCGGGATCTCGCGGCCGGGGCGCTCGACCAGGGCGGCCAGATGACGCATGCCGACGCTGTCGGCGACCAGCGCGCGACGCCCGCCCAGCGTCACCCGCCACTGCCTGCCGTGCCGCTCGATCAGGCAGGCGCCCGGGCCGGCGGGCAGCAGCATGCCCAGGACGCGGGCCTCCCGCGCGGCGACCAGCCGCTCCCGGCAGGCGTCCTCGTCGTCCAGGCCGTGCCGCAGCGCCAGGGCCTGCGCCAGCCGGTGCCGCGACAGCACCCCGGCGGGCCGGTGTCCCAGCGCCAGGTTGTCGCGCACCGCCGCGCGCAGCTCCGCCACGGCCCCGTCCACGTCGCCGACGGTCAGCGCCGCCATCCCCAGCGTGTGCCGCGCCGAGCCGAAGCACGTCACGCCCGGCCCCGCCACCATCGGCAGCCCCGCGTACGGCCCGAGCAGCTCCCGCACCCGCGCCGCCGTGGCGGTGTCACGCAGCAGGTAGGCCGCCTCGGCCAGGCAGTACAGCGTCGCCAGCCAGCTGCCCGAGCGCGGCAGGTTCCGGCCGCGCAACCCGGCCAGCAGGCCCGCCGCCGTCCGATGGTCGCCGGCCGTCGCGGCGGCCACGGCCAGGCCCGCCGCCACCGACTGGTCCACCGGGCTGAGCGTGGGGGAGCCCGCCAGCTCCCGCAGCGACGGCACCAGCTCACCGGCACGCCCCTGGAACCAGCGGATCGCGCCGAGCTGCCCGCCGTACCAGCCGGGCGCGTCCACGTGGCCGGCCTCGGCGCCCCGCTGCGCGCACGCGCCCGCCAGCGCCTCCGCCTCCTCGAAGCGGCCCGCCCGCGTCGCCAGCATCACCTCCGCCGCCCGCGCCACGAACCCGACCGCCAGGTGATCACCCGCCGCCAGCGCCGCCCGCAGCTCCCGCAGGGACCGCTCGGCCTGCGGGTCGGCCGCCTTGAACAGGTCGACGGTCCGCCACATCAGCCCCAGGAGCAGGTCGCCGCGCCGGCCCGTGCGCGCCGCCACGCCCATCAGCTCCGACGCCAGCGCCAGGCGCGTCCCGGCGTGCGCCGGGCCCAGCAGGCAGTGGTGCGCCAGGCTGAGCGCCTCCGCCAGCGCCACCGGGTCGCCCGCCGCCCTGGCCTCCTCCAGCAGTCGCAGGGTCCCGGCGTGCTCGCCCGACCGGTAGTCCTCCTCGCCACGCATCCTGATCCGCAGCCGCAGCGCCAGCGGTGAGCGCGGGCCGACCAGCGCCAGCGCCCGCCGCTGCAGCGCCCGTACCGTCTCCTGTCCGGCGCCGGAGCGGTGCTCGTGCACCCAGATCCCGCCCAGCCCCAGCGCCGCCCGCGCCAGCGCGGCGCGGTCGCCGCTCGCCTCGGCCCGGCCGTGAGCCGTCTCGAAACACCGCCGCGCGGCCGCCAGATCCCCTTCTTCGTACAGCGCACGCTCGCCCGCCGTGATCGCGAACGTGCTGTCGTCACAGCGGGCCAGGTTGACGCCCCCCACCGAACAGCCACCTCCCGGGAATGCGCGCGCACGCCATCCCAACAGGCCCCCGCCCCCCGGCGTACACCCACGCCTGCGCATCGTCGCACGGAGGCGGGCGAAATGGGTAGGCGCGCGGGTGTCGTACCCTGACGCACATGATTCGCCCCGCCACCCCCGACGACGTGCCCGCGATCAACCAGATGGTCCGCGACCTGGCCGAATACGAGAAATCTCTGCACGAGGTCAAGCTGACCGAGGAACGGCTGAAGGACGCCCTGTTCGGCGACTCCCCGGCGGCGTTCGCCCACGTCGCCGAGAGCGACGGCGCGGTCGTCGGCTTCGCGCTCTGGTTCCTCAGCTTCTCCACCTGGACCGGGACGCACGGGATCTACCTGGAAGATCTGTACGTGCAGCCCGGGGCCCGGGGCGGCGGGCACGGCAAGGCGCTCATGACGGAGCTGGCCCGCATCGGCGTCGAGCGTGGCTACGAGCGGTTCGAATGGTCGGTGCTCGACTGGAACCGGCCGACGATCGACTTCTACCGCTCGATCGGCGCCGAGCCCTGCGACGACTGGATCCGCTACCGGCTGTCCGGCGAGCCGCTGCGCTCGTTCGCCGATCAGTCGCGGTAGGAGGGGCAGTCGCGGTAGATCGTCAGCTCGTAGGAGTAGCGGTCGGCCCGATAGAGCGACAGCGCGCGCTCGACCGCCCGGCCGCGCGCGTCGTAGGCCGTCCGCTGCACCAGGAAGGCCGGCGAGAACGCCGGCACCCGCAGCTCCCGCGCGTCGGCCGGGTCGAGCACGGTCGCCCTGATCGTCTGCTCCGCCCGGCGCGGCGCCAGCCCGTGCCCGGCCAGCTCCTCGTACAGCGACCCGCGCAGCGCCTCGCCCAGCTCGCCCGGCACCAGCGCCGACGGCAGGTAGGAGTGCTCCAGACAGATCGGCTCGCCGTCGGCCGTGCGCACCCGGCGCACGTGCAGCACCTCGGCCGCCGGGCTGATGCCCAGCGCGTAGCCGACCTCCGCCCCGGCCGGGATCCGCTCCTCCGTCACCGCGAGCGACCCGGGCCGCAGCCCCCGCGCCCGCATGTCCTCGCTGAACGAGGTCAGCTCCACCGACTTGGCGATGCGCGGCTCGCTCGCGAACGTCCCCGAGCCCTGCACCCGGTAGACCCGGCCCTCCAGCTCCAGCTGGTCCAGCACCAGCCGCACCGTCAGCCGGCTCGCCGAGAACTCCTCCGCCAGGCTGCGCTCCGTCGGCAGCCGGTCGTGCGGGGCCAGCTTGTCGCGCAGGAGCGAGAGCAGATGCCGGCGCAGCCGGGCCGACTTGCCCTCCGCTTCATTCACAGCGGGCAGTCTAGCCCTACCCGGAATTGGGCTATACCATTTCGGCGGACGATCCTCCGTGTGGTGGGGGATCTGGTGGATTGGGCTATACAACTATGCTGGAACAGATCCGTGGAGGCCTCGTCGTCTCCTGCCAGGCGCCCGACGGGCACCCGCTGCGCGACCCCGGGGCCATCGCCCTGCTCGCCCGCTGCGCCGAGCTCGGCGGCGCGGCCGGGCTCCGGATCAACTCCGCCGGCGACATCCGCGCCGTCCGGCGGAGCGCCACGCTGCCGGTCATCGGCCTGCACAAGATCCCGTACGCGCACCGCCACCTCATCACGCCCACCCTCGACCTGGCCCGCGACCTGGTGGCGGCCGGGGCCGCGATGGTCGCCGTCGACCTGACCCGCGAATCGCCCGCCGACGCCGCGTTCGTCTCGGCCGTGCGGGAGCTGGTGCCCGTGATGGCCGACGTCTCCACGCTCGGCGAGGGCCTCGCGGCCTGGGACGCCGGCGCGGCCGTGGTCGGCACCACGCTGTCCGGCTACACGGCCGCCCAGCTGCCCACGCCCGACGACCCCGACCTCGCGCTCGTCGCCGCTCTCGCGGGGCGCGGGGTCCGGGTGGTCGCCGAGGGACGGTACCGGACGGGGGAGCAGGTACGGCGCGCGTTCGAGGCGGGGGCGTGGGCCGTGGTGGTCGGCGGCGCGATCACCGACCCGGTCGCCATCACCGCCCGGCTGACCACCGCCACCCCGGCGGCCACCCGATGACCGGCCCCCTTCCCCACCGGGACGGCGGGGCTTCTCCGGGGGGCGGCGGGGTTTCTCCGGGAGGCGGTGTTTGCGGGGAGGGCGGTGGGTCTTTCCGGGCGGAGGGTGAGGTCTTCGACGGTGACGGCGGGGGGCCGCTGGCGGTGGCGGTCGACATCGGCGGGACCAAGATCTCGGCCGGGCTGGTGGACGCGGCCGGGCGGCTGACCGGGCAGCGGCGCACGGCCACCCCGGCGGCCGGCGGCGGCGAGGCGATCATGGCCGCCGTCCTGGACTGCGCCCGCCCCCTGCGGGCCCTCGGCGGCGGCCGGGTGGTGGCGTGCGGCATCGCGACCGCCGGCGTGGTCGACGCCGCCGGACGCGTCACCAGCGCCACCGACCTGCTGACCGGCTGGACGGGCACCGACGTCAGGTCCATCGCCGAACACGCCCTCGGCCTCCCCGCGACCGTGGTGAACGACTGCCACGCGGCCGGCACCGCCGAAGCCCGCCTCGGCGCCGCCCGGGGCGCCCGCACCGCCCTCGTCGTCGCCGTCGGCACCGGGATCGGCGGCGCCCTGGTGACCGGCGGCACGACGCTCCCCGGCGCCACAGGCACCGCGGGCGCCCTCGGCCACCTCCCCGCC
>NZ_LAVL01000298.1 GCF_001083785.1 Nonomuraea sp. SBT364 | reverse complement strand
GTGGGGAACTGCCCGCCGGGGTGGCCGTCCTCGTCCCAGGAGGGGAACCCGGCGTGCCCGACGATCAGGAGCAGCCCGCCCGGCGCGACGGCCTCGGCCGCCCGGCGCAGGATGCGCTCGCGGGGCAGCTCCGCGTACGAGTGCAGGAAGTGCGCCGAGACCAGGTCGTAGACGCCCGCCGGGAAGGACGTGCCGAGGTCGTGCCGCTGCCAGTCGACGCGGTCGGCGACGCCCGCTTCGGCCGCCCGGTGGGCGGCCCGGCGCAGGACGACGCCGGAGATGTCGGCGGCCGTGACGCGCCAGCCTCGGCCGGCCAGCCAGATCGCGTCGGCGCCCTCGCCGCAGCCCAGGTCGAGCGCGGTGCCGGGAGGAACGTCGGAGATCTCGCGGACCAGGATGTCGTTGGGGTTCCCGCTCCAGATCTGGTCGCTCTCGGCGTAGCGGGCGTCCCAGAACTCCTCCCCGGTGACCTCCCCGGCGTCCCCGGCCGGGATGCCGTGCCGGTGGTCGCCTCCGGTGCGGGCGGCGGCGGCGCGTTCCTCCTCCGGGGAGAAGGGGGCGTTGCGGGCGGCGACGGCCCGGCGGGTGTCCTCGGCGACCAGGTCGGCGTTGATCGCGCCGCCGGCCTTCAGACCCGCGGCGACCGAGCCGATGACGACCTCGGCGACGTTGGTGATGTTGCCTGCCACCCACACGCCGGGCACCTGGGTGGCCCCCGTCGGGTCCGCGGGGATGTACGACCCGACGACATGTCCTGACATTTCCTGGTCGACCGGCTCCAGGCCGAGGCCCGCGAGGACGCCCGCCCGAGCCGTGAAGCGCGGCGCCACCACGAGCGCGTCGACGGGGACGGTACGCCCGTCGGCCATGTCCAGGCCGGTGAGCGCGTCGTCCGCCACCTTCAGGCCGGTGACCTTGCCGTTCACCACCGCGATGTCGCGGGCCGCGAGCTGCTCGTACTCCTCCGCCGCCGGCGAGGCCGCGCCGTTGAGGAACAGCGTCACCCGCGCGCTCCACTGCCGCCACAGCAGCGCCTGCCGCACCGCGAGCGGCCCGCTCGCCAGCACGCCGATCCGCTGCTCGCGCACCTCGTAGCCGTGGCAGTACGGGCAGTGCAGCACTTCGCGCCCCCACCGGTCGGCGAGCCCGGTCACCTCGGGCAGCTCGTCGACCAGCCCGGTGGTCACCAGCAGCCGCGCCGCCGTGCGGACGGTGCCGTCCTCCAGCACGACGCGGAATCCGCCCTCCTCCAGCCGCTCCGCCGTCACGGCCGCGCCGGTGACGATCTCGGCTCCGTACGACCTCACCTCTTCACGGCCGACGGCCAGGAACTCCGCCGGCGCCATGCCCTCGCGTCCCAGGTAGTTGTGCATTCCTGACGCCGGGGCGTTGCGCGGCAGGCCCGAGTCGATCACGAGCACCGAGCGGCGCGCCCGCGCCAGCGTCAGGGCGCCGCTCAGCCCGGCGGCGCCACCTCCAACGACGATCACGTCGTACTGCGTCTTCATCATGGCGCGATGGTGCACCAGGCCCGGAGCTGATGGCAAAGTTCCTTGCCGAAACAGCAAACCCTTCACGTCGCGGGGAGGGGCGGCGCATGGCCGTACCATACGGTACGGTATGGTCGCTGGCATGGCGTCAAAACGCGACTGGCTGCGCACCGGACTCCGCGTCCTCACCCAGGACGGCGCTCGGGCACTGACCATCGAACGGCTCTGCGGCGAGCTCGACCTCACCAAGGGCTCCTTCTACCACCACTTCAAGGGCATGGCCGGCTTCAAGACGGACCTGCTCGCGCACTTCGAGTCCGAGCACACCGCGCGCTTCATCTCGGCGACGGAGAAGTCGGGCGAGCCCGCCCCCGCGAGGCTGCGCCGCCTGCTCGACCTCGTCCTCGACGACGAGGACGGCAGCGAGGGCCTGGACTCCGCGGTGCGCGCCTGGGCCCTGCAGGACGCCGAGGTTCGCGCCGTCCAGGAACGCGTCGACCGGACCCGCATCGACTACCTGCGCGTGCTGTGGCGCGGCCTCGGCGGCCCGGAGAGCGACGTCGGCCCCATGGCCCACCTGCTCTATCTGGTTCTCATCGGCGCCCAGCAGGTCATCCCCGCCGTCCCGGCGGCCGGCCTGCGCGAGATCTACCAGCGCGCGCTGCGCCTGGCCCCGCACGAGGAGGCGGACCCCGCATGAAGCTGACCCGCTGGATACCCCGGCTCATCATCGCCACCGCGCTGCTCCACTTCGCCTGGGCCTTCGTCCAGCCCAACGCGTGGGCCGCGATCGCCGCCGACGGCTTCTACCGCAGCGTCGTCGACGAGAGCGCGCCCGACTTCTTCGCACGCGAGTCGAGTGTGTGGTTCATGGTCGCCGGGGTCGCGCTCCTGGCCATGGGCACGCTGGCCGCCCACATCCTCCGCACGACCGGCCGGCTGCCCGCGCAGCTCGGCTGGTACCTGGTGGTCCTCGGCGTCGCGCTCTGCGTGATCTACTTCCCGGTCACGGGCGGCTGGCCGGTGCTCGCCGTCGGCGTGCTCAGCCTCGTCGCGTCCCGCCGGCGCCCCGTGACGGCTGGTGCACGGCCCGGCTGACCGGAGCGTGCCGTAATCGGAGGCCGGGGTGAAGCCGACGCGTCAGCCGTGCCGCCCCGGCCACTCGGGCCGGTCCTCGGCGGGAGTCGTACGGCCTCCGCCCGCCGATGACCGGTCCGAGTGGCGGCGCGGCGGCGCCACCCACAGCACGGCGGCGGCGACGAGCGCGGAGAAGATCAGCATGATGCCGAGCAAAATCTCGAGGAACGTGGTGATCGACATGGGAACTCCTTCGGCCTCGTCTGCGAGGACGAAGGTCTTCCCGCACCCTCCGCGTGGAAGGGCCATCCCGCCGGGCCTGTGGAGGCCGTGATGACGGCCGGGATGTCGGACGGCGGGTACTCCCCTCCGTGCTTATTCCACTATCGTCCGGGGGACCTCGCAGGTCAAACCCCCTCCTGACGGTGGAGCAGGTCCGGAGGTTCGCTTAACCTGGGGGCGAGGGGAGTACTTCCCAAGAGCCGGCCCGGTCAATACGGACGTGACCACGTCCCCGGGCGGCCGCCCGCGCTGTGGTGGGTGAAGGAGACCTCGAACGGCTCGCGTTCGAGGAGGTTCCATGCCCGACCCAACCGCTTTGATGACGGCTGCCCCGCTGGAGACGATCGGCTCACCGCACCTGTGGGCCGTGACGGTCGCCGGCCTGGTGTTGCTGCTGGGCGCGGACTTCGTCCTGACCCGGCGCCCGCACGAGGTGCGGATGCGCGAGGCGGTGGGCTGGTCGGTCTTCTACCTGGCGCTCCCGCTGCTGTTCGGGGTGTACGTGTGGCAGGCGTACGGGGGCGGCGTCGCGGTGGAGTTCTACACCGGCTACGTCGTGGAGAAGTCGTTGTCGGTGGACAACCTGTTCGTGTTCATGCTGCTGCTGTCGGCGTTCGCGGTGCCGCGCGTGCTGGCCCAGCGGGTGCTGCTGTACGGCATCGTCGGCGCGCTGGTGCTGCGCGCCGTCTTCATCGCCCTGGGCGCCGCCGTGCTGCAGAGCGGCACCTGGGCGTTCCTGCTGTTCGGCGGCATCCTGGTCGTCACCGCCTGGAAGATCCTCCGGGACGCGGTGGGCGGCAGGGAGCAGAAGGTCGACATCTCCTCCATGCGCTCGGTCCGCCTGCTGCGGCGGTTCATGCCCGTCACCGACGACTACCGAGGCTCGCGCCTGACGGTCCGCGAAGGCGGCCGGCGCGCCCTGACGCCGCTGGCGCTGGCCATCGTGGCCGTCTTCGCGACGGACATCGTCTTCGCCGTCGACTCGGTGCCCGCCGTCTACGGCGTGACCGAAGATCCTTTCCTCGTCTTCGTCACCAACGCCTTCGCCCTGCTGGGGCTGCGGGCGCTCTACTTCGTGCTGCTGGGCGTGCTGGAGAAGCTGCGGCACCTGAACCACGGGCTCGGCATCATCCTGGGCTTCATCGGGCTCAAGCTCGTCCTGCACTGGGCGCACGGCGTCTGGTCGTGGGTCCCGGAGATCCCCACCCTGGCCTCGCTCGGGGTCATCATCGTGGTCCTGACGACCGTCACGATCACCAGCGTGTACGCCAACCGGCGCGTCGCCGCCGCGCAGCGGGACGGCTGACCCGGCCGGCTACTTCCGCCGGTCGAGCAGGTCCAGCATCTGCTGGATCTGCGCCTTGCGGGACGACTCCACCCGGGCCGCCCACTGCTTCACCTCCCGGTTGGCTCCGGCCGCCGACTCGGCCCCGGCCATCTGGAGGGCGTCGTCCTGGTGCGCGATCAGCAGGTTGAGGAAGTCGCGTTCGAAGCTCTTCGACCCCTTCAGCGCGGCGATCTGCTTGCGGTCGGTCTCCGGCAGCCCGCCGTGGTGGTCGTGCGCGTCGGACGCGGCGGTCAGAGGCTGGGACCAGGCGTGCAGCCAGCGCAGCATCATCTCGACCTCGTCCTGCTGGGTGACCTCGATGGCCGACGCCAGCGTCTTCACCTCGGGCGTCTTCCCCTTGGCCGCGCCCAGCCTGGCGATCTCGATGCCCTGACGGTGGTGCTGGACCATCATCTGGACGAACATCACGTCCTCGGCGTTGACCGGATCGCCTGCGGACTCGGTGGGTCCGCAGGCGACGATCAGCAGCAGGCCCAGGACTGTGGCGGTCCAGCGTGCCGCTGTACCGGCCAAGTTCCTAGATCCGCTTCCAGAGGGCGGCCACGTTCGGCGGCTCCCACCCGGTGAGCGCGGTGTGCGGCTGCAGGCACTCGTAGGTCGCCCCGCCGTAGGTGACCCGGTCACCGGCCCGGTAGGCCGTGCCCGCGCTCCACGTGCCGCCGGGCTGCGTCGGCGTGGGAGTCGGGG
>NZ_LAVL01000297.1 GCF_001083785.1 Nonomuraea sp. SBT364 | reverse complement strand
GTGCTCCCCCTCCCCCGCCCCCCCCCGCCACCACGCCGTCGAGCAGGTCGAACAGCACGAACACGGTGATCACCAGGGCGCCCGCGGTGAGCAGGCCCAAGGGGAAGAACAGCAGGGCGGACACGACAGTGCCGAGGGTGCCGATCGCCGTGACGGCGTCCGGGCCGATCCCGCGGCGGACCAGGGCCCTGCCCAGCGGGGTGAGTATCCGGGTCATGGCCGGGCGCAGGAGTTTCAGCATCGCGCTGTCGATCGTAGGCCATCCGGCGGGCCACGACTTTCTTTGCCCTGCCCCCCTTGTGATATTCGCCACAGCGGTATTTGGTGAACACACCGCGTCCATGCGGTTGCCAGAACCCCTCCGCGCGGGCGCGGCGTTGGCACGCACATGACGACGCGGGAGGCGATGTGGCGGACAAGAACGCGAACGCGGCCATGGGAGCCGCGGGCAGGGCACCAGCGGCCGACAAGGCGGATGCGATACGCAATGTCGTCCTGGTCGGCCACTCGGGATCGGGCAAGACGACCCTCGTCGAGCAGCTCCTGGCCGCCACCGGCACCGTCCAGCGGGCCGGCCGCGTGGAAGACGGCAACACCGTCAGCGACTTCGACGAGGTCGAGGTCCGCCAGCAGCGCTCGGTCAACCTGTCCCTGGCCCCGCTGACGCACAACGGCATCAAGATCAACCTGCTCGACACCCCCGGTTACGCCGACTTCGTCGGCGACCTGCGCGCCGGCCTGCGGGCCGCCGACGCCGCCCTGTTCGTCGTGTCGGCCTGCGACGGCATCGACGGGCTCACCCAGATGCTGTGGGACGAGTGCTCCCGCGTCGGCATGCCCAGAGCCGTCGTGATCACCAAGATCGACCACCAGCGCGCCGACTTCGACGAGGTGCTCGCCACCTGCCAGGACGTCTTCGGCGACGGCGTCGCCCCCCTCTACCTGCCGGTGATCACCAACGGGCACGTCAACGGCCTGATCGGCCTGCTCACGCAGAAGTTCTACAACTACGCCACCGGCTCCCGCACCGAGAACGCCCCCGGGCCCGAGTACGAGACGCGCATCGAGGAGTACCGCGGCCCGCTGATCGAGGGGATCATCCAGGAGAGCGAGGACGAGTCGCTCATGGAGCGCTACCTGGAAGGCGACCCGATCGACACCGGCGTCCTCATCGACGACCTGGAGAAGGCCGTCGCCCGCGGCAGCTTCTACCCCGTGCTCTGCAGCGGCCTCGGCGTCGGCGCCCAGGAAGTGCTGGAGCTCATCACCCAGGGCTTCCCCTCACCGCTCGAACACCCGATGCCCGAGATCACCACGCTCGACGGCAAGCCCGTCAAGGGCATCGCCTGCGACCCCGACGGCCCCCTGGTCGCCGAGGTCGTCAAGACCACCAGCGACCCGTACGTGGGCCGCATCAGCCTGGTGCGCGTCTTCTCCGGCACCCTGCGGCCCGACATGACCGTGCACGTCTCCGGGCACGGCCTGGCCGAGCGCGGCCACGAGGACCACGACGTCGACGAGCGCATCGGCACCCTCACCTGTCCCCTCGGCAAGCAGCAGCGCGGCGCCGCCAAGGGCATGGCGGGCGACATCGTGGCCGTGGCCAAGCTGTCACGCGCCGAGACCGGCGACACCCTGTCGGAGGTCGAGCGGCCGCTGCTCATGACGTCCTGGGCGATGCCCGAGCCGCTGCTGCCGGTCGCCATCCGCGCCAAGTCCAAGGCCGACGAGGACAAACTGGCGCAGGCCCTGGGCCGCCTGGTGGCCGAGGACCCGACGCTGCGCCTGGAGAACAACGCCGAGACCCGCCAGCTCGTCCTGTGGTGCATGGGCGAGGCGCACACCGACGTGCTGCTCGACCGCCTGGCCAGACGGCACGGCGTCGAGGTCGAGCGGATCGAGCTGCGGGTGCCGCTGCGCGAGACGTTCGGCGGCCGGTGCCAGGCGATGGGGCGCAACGTCAAGCAGACCGGCGGCCACGGCCAGTACGCCATCTGCCATCTGGAGGTCGAGCCGCTGCCGTCCGGTGGCGGGTTCGAGTTCGTCGACAAGATCGTCGGTGGCGTGGTGCCGCGCCAGTTCATCCCGTCGGTCGAGAAGGGCGTACGGGCCCAGATGGAGCGCGGCGTCGTGGCCGGCTACCCGATGGTGGACGTGCGCGTCACCCTGTACGACGGCAAGGCGCACTCGGTCGACTCCTCCGACATGGCCTTCCAGATCGCCGGCCAGCTCGCGCTCAAGGAGGCCGCGGCCAAGGTGCCGACGCTGCTGCTGGAGCCGGTCGACGAGCTGTCGGTGCTGGTCGCCGACGACTACGTGGGCCCGGTGATGTCCGACCTGTCGTCGCGGCGCGGCCGGGTGCTGGGCACCGAGCCCGTCGGCACCGGGCGCACCCTGGTCAAGGCCGAGGTGCCCGAGCTGGAGATCACCCGCTACGCGATCGACCTGCGGTCCATGTCGCACGGCACCGGCACCTTCCAGCGCACGTTCCTGCGCTACGAGCCGCTGCCGCCGCACCTGGCCGGCAAGGTGACAGAGACCGACTGACACAGACCGGCTGACGCAGACCGACTGACGCAGACCGGCTGACGGCGGCTCAGCCGGGACGGAGCCGGGAGGGCGTGACCACCCCTCCCGGCCCACCGGCCACGCCGGTCCCACCGGTCACAGAAGTGTCACGAGTCGATTTCGATTTTCCGGTCAGAGCACGTCAGCAGTGATGCCACACTGGTGGGCACTATGCGAACCGGACGCCCCCTCCTAGCCGCAGCCGCCCTCGCAGTCGTCGCCACCGGAGCCGCCTACACCTTCGGGCCGGGCGCCGAGGCAGACCAGGGCAAGGCCAAGGCCCAGAAGAAGTCGGCCGACACCGTGGTGACGGCCGCGTGCACACCTGACGCCCGCTACCCCAAGCGCCAGCTGCGCGGCGTGTGGATCGCCACCGTGCAGAACATCGACTGGCCCTCACGCAAGGGCCTGTCCGCCGAGCGGCAGAAGGCCGAGTACGTCAAGCTGCTCGACGCCGCCGCCAAGCGCCGCCTCAACGCGGTCTTCGTGCAGGTGCGGCCCGCCTCCGACGCGCTCTACAAGTCGTCGATCGAGCCGTGGTCGCAGTTCCTGACCGGCACCGTGGGCAAGGACCCGGGCTGGGACCCGCTGCCGTGGCTCATCGCGGAGTCGCACAAGCGGGGCATGGAGTTCCACGCCTGGTTCAACCCGTACCGGGCCTCCTACGACGCCGACGTGTCCAAGCTGCCGGCGAGCCACCCCGCCAAGCGCCACCCCGGCTGGACCGTCAAGTACGGCGACCGCCTCTACTACAACCCCGGCCTGCCGCAGGTCCGCGAGCACGTGACGAAGGTCGTCACCGACGTGGTCAAGCGCTACGACGTCGACGGGGTGCACTTCGACGACTACTTCTACCCGTATCCGGGTGAGGGCGGCACGTTCGACGACGCCGCCGCCTTTACAAAGTACGGCAAGGGCAAGAAGCTCCCCGACTGGCGGCGGCAGAACGTCAACAAGCTGATCGCGCAGGTCGACGAGGCCGTGCACGCGACCAAGGAGCACGTCAAGTTCGGCGTCAGCCCGTTCGGCATCTGGCGCAACAAGTCCCAGGATCCGAGCGGCTCCGCCACCGGCGGCATGTCCGCCTACGACTCGATCTTCGCCGACGCCCGCGCCTGGATCGAGGCCGGCACCGTCGACTACGTGATGCCGCAGCTCTACTGGTCGCGCGGGCACAAGACGGCCGGCTACAAGGCGCTGGCGCCGTGGTGGGCCGACGCCGTCGAGGGCACCGGCGTGCACCTCTACATCGGCCAGGCCCTCTACCGGGTCGGCGCCAAGGACGAGGCGCCGTGGACCAAGCCCGGCGAGCTGTCGGCGCACCTGACGCTCAACCGCAAGCACGAGCCGATCAGGGGCGACGTCTACTTCAGCGCCAAGCAGTTGCTCACCAACCCGCTGGGCGCCATCGACCAGGTCGCCAAGACCCACTACCGCCGCCCGGCGCTGCTGCCGCTCATGAAGGAGCGCGGCGGCCGGGCGCCCGCCAAGCCTGCCGGGGTCAAGGCCGCCGGCACCGCCGTCACCTGGACGGCCTCGCCGGGCGCGCGCTCGTACGCCGTCTACCGGGTGCCGGAGCCGGGCGGCGACTGCCACACGACCGACGCCCGCAACCTGGTCGCGGTCGTCAACGGGCCGTCGTTCACCGCCCCGTCCGCCGGCACCTACCTGGTGACCTCGCTCGACCGCCTGCACAACGAGAGCAAGGCGGTCAAGGTCAAGGTCGACCCCGTCTAGACCCAGGCGTCGGCGAGCAGCTGGCGGGTGTCGCGCAGGAGCTGCGGCAGCACCTTGGTCTGGGCCACGACCGGCATGAAATTGGTGTCGCCGCCCCACCGGGGCACCACGTGCTGGTGCAGGTGGGCGGCGATGCCGGCGCCCGCCACGTGGCCCAGGTTCATGCCGACGTTGAAGCCCTGCGCGCCGCTGGCCGCGCGCAGGGCGCGCAGCGACCGCTGGGTGAACTCGCCGAGCTCGGTCAGCTCGGCGGCGCCGAGATCGGCGTAGTCGGAGACGTGACGGTACGGCACGACCATCAGATGGCCGGAGTTGTACGGGTAAAGGTTGAGAACGGCGTAGACCGTCTCGCCCCGGGCGACGACCAGGCCCTCCTCGTCGCTCATCTTGGGGATCGCGTCGAAGGGGCAGCCGTCGCCCGGCCCCTCCCCCGTGGGCTTGTTCTCGCCCTTGATGTAGGCCATGCGATGCGGGGTCCACAGACGCTGGAAGTTGTCGGGCGCCCCGGCCCCTGCCTGATCGTGCATACGTAGCAGCATAGGGCCACGACTTGGCGGACAAACGGGGCGTGCATCCGGCACAATCCAGACACGCCGCCAAGGAGGCCAGCCATGAGCGAAGCCGTCGCCGAGCACACCGACTCCCCCGCCCTCCCGGAAGCCGCCGATCCCGTC
>NZ_LAVL01000002.1 GCF_001083785.1 Nonomuraea sp. SBT364 | reverse complement strand
CCCCCAGCACCGCCGAGGGCGGCCCGGGTTGGCGGGGCGCCTGCTTGGGCGGTTGGCCCGTGCGGGTGGGTCAGCGGCGGGGGAGGTCGGTGGCGCGGACGTGGGTGCGGAGCCAGTCGACCAGCGGGGCGAAGTCGCGCCAGGAACGCCGGACGCGCTCCAGCACCTCGGGCGTGTGGACCCACGGCTCGGGGTCGTGGCGGCGGCCGGCGTACAGGGACTTGTGACGCAGCAGGTCGATGCGGGGATGGTCGGCCGGGTAGTCGCGGGGCCGGGTCTTGAGCCGGTCGCCGGCGACCTCGTAGCCACCGGCCCGGAGGGTCTCCACGACGGTCTCGAGCGGCTTGCCCGACAGCGGCTCGGCGACGGCGGCGCGGTAGCGGGCGAGCTGGTCGGCGGCCTGGGAGTAGATGCCACCGGCGACGAAGAGCCCGGCGGCGCTGATCTCGACGTAGAGCCCGATGGCGGGCATCAGGTCGACGAAGGCGCCCTGATGCGTCTTGTAGGGCGTCTTGTCCTTGGCGAACCGGACATCACGGTAGGGCCGGAACAGGTGCGCCTCGCCGAACTCGGGCCCCAGCTCCTCCACCAGGGCCAGCATCGGCGCCCGCACGGCCTCGTCGTAGAGCGCCTTGTGCCTGGTGAAGTATGTCTTCGAATTGTCCGCCTCAAGCCCCTCGTAGAAGACGAACGCCTCGTCGGGGAAACCCGTGAAACCCATGTAGCCCAGCCTGCCATGCCGCACCGACATGTTCACCGCCGCCGTAGCTGCTCGTACCTTCTGCCGGGCCGTAGCCGGTCGCCGTACAGCTCGGTCACCGTCACGAACGAGTAGCCGCGGTGGCCGAGCGTGTCCAGCAGCCTGGGCACCGCCTTGACCGTCGTCGGGTGGATGTCGTGCATCAGCACGATGGACCCGGGCCGCACCTGGGCGCCGCGTTTGGCGACGAGGGCGGGCACCCGGTCACGCCAGTCGAAGGTGTCGACGTTCCACAGGATCTGCGCCAGCCCGCGCCGCCGGGTCTGCTCGGCCACGGCGCGGTCGGTGGCGCCGTACGGCGGCCGCATCACCCGCATCCGCACTCCGGTGAGCCGTCGCACCAGGTCGCCGGTGTGCCCGATCTCGTAGGCGAGCCGCTGCCCGGACAGCCCGGTGAGCATCGGGTGGCTCCAGGAGTGGTTGCCGAGTTCGTGCCCCTCCGCCACGATCCGGCGTACGGTCGCGGCCCCGTGCGCGGCGGCGACCATCTGCCCCACGACGAAGAACGTGGCCTTGGCGCCCTTCTCCCGCAGCATGTCGAGCAGCTTGCCGGTGTGGTCGCCGGGCCCGTCGTCGAAGGTGAGGGCCACGCACTTGGCCTGCCCGCAGTCGGGCTCCCGGGGCCAGGCGGGCTGCATCGCCTCCAGCCGCTTGACCAGTGCTTCGGGGGCCACCACCGGCGACGGCGGCGCGGGGACGATCTGCCCGGCAGGGGGGACGGCATCGCATCCCGCGCCCGCCGGAAGAGCCAACAAGGCCAGCAAAACCACGCAAGCCCGCATACGTCCCCCCGAAACCCCCGGAACGGAGGGTTACGGATATTCCTGGGCCGGATCCCCCCGCAAGTCCTTGGCCAGGTCGTCCCACCAGGATGGGATATCAGCCTGAAGTTCCTGGTAGCGACGCGCCACCCTTATGGCACATCCAGCCGGATCGGTGCCCAGATGGCGACGTTTCACCGCTCCTTCCTGCCAGCGGTAAAACCCATCTCTATAGCGCACGACCAATCCGATCCACACAGAGATGGTCGAGTCATCCCCGACGTCGTAGGCGTTGGCCACGCCCAGGCCCTGCAGCTCCGCCTGAAGCTTCTCGGTCGCCGCACGGGACTCACTCACGCGCCACCCCCTGCCGACGATCCGCCGCACACCATGAGGTGTACCCAGCAACACGCTTCAGCCGTCATCAAGGACATGGAGCAATCTTGACTGCTCACCTCCCCGCAGGGAGGCGATTCCGGCTACGCCGCCGATCGGCGGAGCCGGCGGTCACTGGTCGCCCATCTCCCGGGGTTCGGCCACGACCATGACGAACCTGAGCTCCCGATCACCCTGGTTGGCGTAGCGATGGGCGCGGTCGGCGGTGAAGAGCACCGCGCCGTCGGCTCCGATCACGTGGCTGCGGCCGTGGACGGTCAGCGTCAGCTCGCCGTCGAGCACGGTCAGCATCTCGCGGGTGCCCGCCGGGTGCGCGTCGCCGTCGTGGTGCTCGCCGGGCGCCAGCCGCCAGTCCCACAGCTCCAGGATCATCGGCGAGTCGGCGCCCACGAGCAGCTTGGCCCGCACGTCGCCCTGATGGAAGGTGACCACGTCGGCCGGGTCGACGACCCGGACCACCGGCACGTCGCTCACCTCGACCAGCCTGGCCACGGTCACGCCCAGCGCCGAGGCGATCCGGGTCAGCGTGGACACGCTCGGGTTGGTCCGGCCCTGCTCGACCTGGACGAGCATGCCCCGGCTGACGCCGGACCTGGCGGCGAGCGCGTCGAGCGTGAGCCCCCGGTGGGTGCGCTGGGCGCGCACGTTGGTGGCGATCGCCTGGTTGATCATCGCGGGATCCTGCACGAGTGCAGTGTAGTGGAAAGGATTTGCACTCTGGTGCACCCTATGTGTTGTACTGGGCGTCCACTCCATTGAACTATCCGGGAGGCATGACGTGACCGCGGTGATCCTGGCGACCGCCTGCGCGATGGTGTACGGCACGGCCGACTTCTTCGGCGGGCTCGCCACGCGGCGCTCGCGCGTGCTGTCCGTCGTCGCACTCTCCCAGCTCGCGGGCCTGGCGCTCATCCTCGCGCTGCTGCCGGTCCTGCCCGGCCTGCTCAGCGGCGGCGCGCTGGCCTGGGGACTGGCCGCGGGACTGTCGGGGGCGGCGGGCCTGGTCCTGTTCTACCGCGCGCTGGCCACCGGCGTGATGTCCGTGGTGGCGCCCACGACCGCGGTCACCTCCGCGGCCCTGCCCGTGGCGTTCGGGTTCGCCCGAGGTGAGCGTCCGGAGGTCCTGGCGCTGGTGGGGGTGGTGCTGGGGCTCGGCTCGGTGCTGCTCGTCAGCCAGGACCGGACGGCGGGCAGGCCCGCCTCGACCGCTTCGGTGCCTACCGCGCTGGCGGCCGGCGCCGGGTTCGGCGGGTTCTTCATCCTGCTGGCCATGGCCCCGGACGAGGCCGGGCTCTGGCCGCTGGTGGGCGCCCGGGCGTCGTCGATCTCGCTGGTGGTCCTGCTCGCCCTGGCGATGAGGCGGACGCTGCGGCCCTCCGCCGGTTCGCTGCCCGTCATCGCCGCCGCCGGGGTGCTCGACATGGCGGCCAACGTGCTCTACCTGCTGGCCAAGCAGCACGGCCTGCTCAGCCTGGTGGCGGTGCTCGTCTCGCTCTACCCGGCGAGCACGCTCCTGCTGGCCAGACAGGTGCTCGGGGAGCGATTGCACGCGGTCCAGGTGGCCGGCGTCGCATGCGCGCTGGGTGCGGTCGCGCTCATAGCCGTTGCGTAGGAGCCAAGCGCTTGTTACGTTTCGGCCGTGCCTCCCGACCGGGCCCCCTCCTCCGGTGAGCCGTCGCAGCACGTGGCAGTGCCGTACGGCTCCGATGAGGGTTTCCTCGATCTGGCCGTGCCGCGCATCCGGCGGGCACTGGCCGACGGCAGGCGGGTGCTGGTCGTCACCCGGCCCGCGCGGCTGTCCCTGCTGGCCGAGGCGCTGGACGGCGAGCTGCGCGACGTCGACTGCCGCGACTCCGGCTCCTGGTACGACCATCCGCAGCGCACGCTGGCCACCTGCTACGACTACGCGCACGGCAGGCGCACGCTGCTGGTGGGCGAACCGGTCTGGACGGGACTCGGCGAGATCGAGACCCGCGAGTGGATCCGCTACGAGTCGGTGTTCAACACCGCGCTGTCGGGCGTCACGACCGACGCGCTGTGCTTCTACGACGTGCGTACGGTGCCGGCGAACGTGATGCGTTACGCGGCGATGACCCACCCTCTGGTCTTCGGCCCGAACGGCGAGCGGCCCAGCCCGCACTTCGTCAGCCCGGACGAGCTGGTGCTGAACGGCGACCGCGGCCCGCTCCCGGAGCCCACCGGCCGGGTGCGCACGGTGCGCTTCACCGCCGACCGGCTCACCGAGCTCAGGCGCACGGTGGCCGGCTACGCCGAAGCCGCCGGCATGGACCGCGACCTGACCGCCTCACTGGTGCTGAGCGTGTCGGAGATCGCCGCGAACAGCATCGAGCACGGCCCCGGCCACGGCCTGGTCAGGATGTGGACGAGCGGCGAGGGCGTCGTCTGCGAGATCAGCGACCCCGGCGGGCCCCTGGAGGACCCGTTGCCCGGCTACATACCACCAGAGCCCGAATCCCTGCGGGGATACGGGCTCTGGATCAGTCGTCAGCTCTGCGACCTCGTCGAACTCCGGGCCGACGACGGCATGCTCCGGGTCCGCCTGCACATGCGCCTGCGGGCCTGACCGTCAGGCCGCGCGCTGGGCCGGCAGCCGGACGGCGCCTTCCTCGCGCACGTAGTCCTCGAGCATCCCCCGGAGCTGGCGGCGGCCCCGGTGCAGCCTGGACATGACGGTGCCGATGGGCGTGCCCATCCGGTCGGCGATCTCCTTGTACGGGAATCCCTCGACGTCGGCCAGGTAGACGGCCATCCGGAAGTCCTCCGGCAGCGAACGCAGCGCGTTCATCACGACGTTGTCGGGCAGCCGGTCGAGCGCCTCGTTCTCGGCCGAGCGCAGCCCGGTCGAGGTGTGCGACTCGGCGGCGTGCAGCTGCCAGTCCTCGATGTCCTCGGCGGCCGACAGCTTGGGAGAGCGCTGCTTCTTGCGGTAGTCGTTGATGAAGTTGTTGGTCAGGATCCGGTGCAGCCAGGCCTTGAGGTTGGTGCCTTCGCGGAACTGGTGGTAGGAGGTGTAGGCCTTGGCCACGGTCTCCTGCACGAGGTCCTCGGCGTCGGCGGTGTTGCGGGTCAGGCGCATGGCGGAGGCGAACAGCTGCGACGTCACGGGCACGACGTCGCGCTCGAACCAGTCCTGACGCTGCTCATCGGTCATGGTGATCAATTCATTCCCCCTTGCGCTATCCCCCGTCGGCATCAGCCGTCTGACAGCGATTCCATGCTCGCAGGCCCCCCGTAAGGGCCGCGTTAGGGCTTCCGCACTGGTCAGCGGGGTGAACAGTCCATCTGCTCGCGGCGTGCGTCATCACGTCCACGGCCGGACAGATTTCATAATCATAACACTATCCCCTCAATTTTCAGCAAAGTGTGGTCAGCCTCACATGGGATAGCGTATGGACCATGGAATTTCTGGACCGGCATGACTCGGGGACGCGGTCGTGGGTGGCGGAGGCCATCCGCAGGGTGGAGGCCGACGCCAACCGTAGTTGCGATACTCACCTGCACGTCTTTCCGCTGCCCTCGCACTGGGGGGTAAACCTCTACCTGAAAGACGAGTCGGTGCACCCCACCGGTTCACTGAAGCACCGCCTGGCTCGCTCGCTCTTCCTCTACGGCCTGGCGAACGGCTGGATCGGCCCCCGCACCACGGTCGTCGAGGCGTCCAGCGGCTCCACGGCGGTGAGCGAGGCGTACTTCGCGAGGCTGCTCGGCCTGCCGTTCATCGCGGTCATGCCGGCGTCCACGTCGCCGGAGAAGATCCACCTGATCGAGTTCTACGGCGGCAAGTGCCACCTCGTCACCGACCCTGGAACGATCTACGACGAGTCCCACCGGCTGGCGGCCGAGACCGGCGGCCACTTCATGGACCAGTTCACCTACGCCGAACGGGCCACCGACTGGCGCGGCAACAACAACATCGCCGAATCGATCTACAACCAGATGGCCATGGAGCCGCACCCGGAGCCGGCCTGGATCGTGGTGGGCGCGGGCACCGGCGGCACCTCCTCGACCATCGGCCGCTACATCCGCTACCGATGTCACGCCACCCGCCTGGCGGTCGTCGACCCCGAGGGCTCGGCGTTCTACCCGAGCTGGGTGTCGGGCGACGACTCGGTCACCGCGCCGGGCTCGCGCATCGAGGGCATCGGACGCCCGCGCGTCGAGCCGTCGTTCCAGCCGACGGTGATCGACCGGATGGTCGCCGTGCCCGACGCCCGCTCGATCGCCGCCATGCACTGGGTGCGCGAGGTCACCGGCCGCGACGTCGGCGGCTCCACCGGCACCAACGTGGCGGCCTGCGTGGAGCTCATCAGGGAGATGCGCGAGGCCGGCGAGCGGGGCAGCGTCGTCACCCTCATCTGCGACAGCGGCGACCGCTACCGGGGCACCTACGGCGACCCGGGGTGGCTGGCCGGCCAGGGCCTGGACATCGAGCCCCACCTGGCCGACCTGCGGGCATTCCTGCCGATCTGATCAAGCGTGCCGTTCAGGCCGTTCAGGCCGCTCAGGCCTTGGCCGGATCCACGCCGAAGAACCCGGCCACGTCGTTGAGCATCGAGTGGGCGCCCTGGATGCCCACGGCGCTCATCCACGTCAGGTCGCTGACCTCGTGCTTCTCGCCCTTGAGCTTGCCCCACAGCGGGTTGCCGGTGAACTTGGCCTTGGGGCCGTCGGCCGACGGGTCCGGGTAGGTGGCGACGAAGATGCGGTCGGCGTCCACGTCCGCGATCCGCTCCTCGCTGATCTCCACCATGATCGTCTCCGTGGTGCTGGGCTGACCCTCCGGGCGGGGGAAGCCGATGTCCTTCAGGACCAGGCCGGAGTAGGAGTTCTCCACGTAGAGCCGGGCGGTGGGCTCACCGGCGAACCGCACGACCGAGACCGTCGGCAGCTCGCCCTCCTTCTTCTTGATCGAGGCGCCGATCGTGCCGGCGCGGTCCTCGTACTCCTTGATCCTGGCGTCGGCGAGGTCCTCCTTGCCGAGCGCCTGGCCCATGAGGCGGAGGTTGTCCTTCCAGATGGCGCCGGTCGTCTCGCTGAAGACGGTGGGGGCGATCTTGGACAGCTTGTCGTACAGGGCCTCGTGGCGGACCTTGGCCGAGACGATCAGGTCGGGCTTGAGCGCCATGACCTTCTCCAGGCTCGGCTGCTCCAGCGTGCCGACCGAGGTGGCCTCCTTGCCGTACTGCACGAGGACCGGGCCCAGGTAGTCGGGCAGCTTGTCGTCGATGGCCCGGTAGGTGGTGTAGCCGACCACGGGCGTCTCCAGCGTGAGCACCGCGTCGACGAAGCTCTGGTCGAGCGCGACGACCCGCTTGGGCTGGGCAGGGATGACGGTCTCGCCCATCGCGTGCTTGATGGTGCGGAACGGCGCGGCGGCCTTCTCCGCGGTGGTCCCGGGCCCGCTCTGCGTGGTGGCCGCAGGCTCGCTCGAACCGCAGGCGGCCAGCCCGGCCACCAGTACGGCGCCCACCAACACGCGCAACGATCTCATCGGAACCCTTTCGACGATCAAGTAAGGCCACCCTTAATTAGGTTAGCCCTGCCTAAGCTGGCATACTTCTGCAGGTTCGGGCAAATTCGGAGGAGGACGGTTGAGTGCGACCGCCGTGGCGCCGCGCCTGCACGGCATCCGTCACCGGCGTCTCGTCGTCCTCGGCACCCTGCTGGCCGCCCTGGTCGCGGGCGTGGTGCTGAGCATCACGATCGGCTCCAAGGCCGTGCCGCCGCTCGACGCCTGGCACGCGCTCACCGCCCCGACCGGCACCGAGAGCGACATCATCATCCGCTCCCTGCGCATCCCCAGGACCGCGCTCGGCGTGCTGTCCGGGCTGGCGCTCGGCGTCGCCGGCGCGCTCATGCAGGGCCACACCCGCAACCCGCTGGCCGACCCCGGCCTGCTCGGCGTCACCCAGGGCGCGGCGTTCGCGATGGTCGCCTCGATCATGTGGCTGGGCGCCTCCAGCCTGCTCGCCTTCATCTGGTTCGGCCTGGCCGGTGCGCTCGTCGCCAGCGTCGGCGTGTTCGCGCTCGGCATGGTCGGCGGCCGGGGCGGCCCGACCCCCGTGACGCTCGCCCTGGCGGGCACCGCCGTCAGCGCCTTCCTGTACGCCCTCACCTCGGCCCTGGTGCTGCTGGACGAGCAGGCGATGGACGTCTTCCGGTTCTGGCAGGCGGGCTCGATCGCCGCGCGCGGCCCCGACGTGGTGTGGCAGGTGCTGCCGTTCATCGCGGCCGGGCTGGTGCTGGCCATGGTCAACGCGCCCGGCCTGAACGCGCTGTCGCTCGGCGAGGACGTCGCCCGCAGCCTCGGCCAGAACATCGCCCTGACCCGCACGGTCGGCGTCGCCGCCGTCACGCTGCTGTCCGGCGCCTCCGTGGCGGCCTGCGGGGCGCTCGCCTTCGTCGGCCTCATCGTGCCGCACCTGGCCAGACCGCTGTCGGGCACCGACCACCGCTGGCTGCTGCCGTACTCGGGGCTGATCGGGGCGGCGCTGGTGCTGATCGCCGACGTGATCGGCCGGGTCGTCGCGCCGCCCGGCGAACTGGAGGTCGGCGTGGTGCTCGCGCTGATCGGCGCCCCCTTCTTCGTCGCGCTGGTCCGGCGCAGGAAGCCGGTGCGCCTGTGACGACCGTCCCCCTGCGTCTCGGCCGCCTGTCGTGGCAGGTCAGGCTGCGCGGCGTGGCCGTGACGGTCACGGGCTCGGCGCTGCTCGTCCTGCTCATGGCCCTCAGCATGCGCATCGGCGACATCGAGATGACCGTCGCCCAGGTGCTCGCCGCCACCTTCGACCCGGCAGACGCCGGCCACTTCGTCATCATGGAACTGCGCCTGCCCCGCGCGCTGACGGGGGCGCTGGTCGGCGCCGCGCTCGCGCTGTCCGGCGCGATCATCCAGTCGATCGCGCGCAACCCGCTGGCCAGCCCGGAGATCCTCGGCGTCACCAACGGCGCGTCCGTACTGGTCGTGGCCGGGGTGGTGGCCAGCGGCAGCGCCTATGGCGGCACCAGCGGCCTGCTCGCCACCCTCGGCGTCCCCGCGCTCGCCCTGCTCGGCGGCCTGATCGGCGCCGTGATCGTGTACGGGCTCGCCTGGCGGCGCGGGCTGGACGGCTACCGCCTGGTCCTGGTCGGCATCGGCGTCACCGCCGTGTTCACCAACGTGAAGTTCTGGCTGCTCACCGTCGGCGACGTCAACGACACCAGCCGCGCCATGGTGTGGATCAGCGGCTCCCTCCACGGCCGGGGCTGGGAGCACGTCCAGCCCGTGGCCATCGCCCTGGCCCTGCTCGTGCCGCTGGCGCTGACCGGCACCCGGTCGCTGAACGCGCTGCGGTTCGGCGACGACACGGTGACCGCGCTCGGCGTACGCACGAACCGGGCCCGCGCCGCCATGATCCTGGCCGCCGTGCTGCTCGCCGCCGTGGCCACCGCCTCGGCCGGGCCCATCGCGTTCGTGGCGCTGGCCGCCCCGCAGATCGCACTGCGCCTGACCAGGTCGGCCCAGCCGCCGCTGTTGTCGTCGGCGGCCGTGGGCGCGGTGCTCATCACCGCCGCCGACCTGCTCGCCCGTACGCTGTTCGCGCCGGTCGAACTGCCCGTCGGCGTCGTCACCGCCGTCCTCGGCGCCCCGTATCTGATCCACCTCATCTGGAGGTCCAGGAAATGAGGCTCCAGGCCGCCGCCGTCAAGCTCGGCTACGGTGACCGCACCATCGTCGACGGCCTCGACCTCGGCGTCGAGCCGGGCACCGTGACCACGATCATCGGGCCCAACGGGTGCGGCAAGTCCACGCTGCTGCGCGCCCTCGGCCGGCTGCTCAAACCGCAGGGCGGCGAGGTGCTGCTGGACGGCAAGCGCATCGACCGCATCCCCACCCGCGAGGTGGCCAAGGTCCTCGGCGTGCTCCCCCAGGCCCCGACCGCGCCCGAAGGGCTGACCGTCGCCGACCTGGTCGCCCGGGGCAGGCACCCGCACCAGACCTGGTACCGCCAGTGGTCGTCGGACGACGAGTCGGCCGTGGCCGAGGCGCTGGCCATGACCGGCCTGGCCGACCTGGCCGAACGGCCGCTGGACGAGCTGTCGGGCGGGCAGCGGCAGCGGGCGTGGATCTCCATGGCGCTGGCCCAGGGCACCGACCTGCTGCTGCTCGACGAGCCGACGACCTTCCTGGACCTGGCCCACCAGGTGGAGGTGCTGGAGCTGGTCCGGCAACTGCATCACGCGGCCGGGCGGACGATCGTCATGGTCCTGCACGACCTCAACCTGGCCGCCCGCTACGCCGACCGGCTGGTGGCGATGCGCGACGGCCGGGTGATCTCCGCCGGCGCCCCGCACGAGGTGCTCACGGAGGAGCTGCTGCGCGAGGTGTTCGAGCTGGACGCCAAGGTCATCCCGGACCCGGTGGCGGGCACCCCGCTCGTCGTCCCCATCGGCACCCACCGCCGGTCCTGAACCGCGCCCAGCGCCGCTCCTGTGAACATCACCCTTCGGCCAGCGCCCGCGCGATGTCCTCGTCGTCCGGGGCCAGTTCCATGGCCCTGAGCAGGTCCTGTCTGGCCTGCCCGGCCTGGCCCGCCGCCCGGCGCGCCACCGCCCTGTTGAACAGCAGCTCGGCCGTCTCACCGAGCTTCAGCGCCCGGGTCAGGTCGGCGATCGCCCGATGGTGGTCGCCGCGCTCGAAGGCCACCTCGCCGCGCCCCGCCCAGGCGGCCGCCAGTTCGGGATCCGCCTCCAGCGCCGCGTCGTAGGCCGCCAGCGCCTCGGCCGGCCTGCCCTGCGCCGCCTCCACCTGACCCAGCACGGCCAGCAGGTGCGCGTTGCGCGGGTCCGCCGCCAGCCCGCGTTCCGCGTCCGCCCGCGCGGCCTCGTACTCCCCCAGCCCCGCCAGGATCCCGGACCGGTTCACGTACGCCGCCCCGAACCCCGGATCGAGCTCCACCGCCCGGTCCAGGTCGGCACGCGCCCCGTCGAGGTCGCCGGCGGCGAAGCGGATCTCCGCCCGGTTGTAGTACGGCTCGGGGAACGGCGGCCCGAGCCGCATCGCGCTCTCGTAGTCGGCGAGCGCCTCGGCCGTCCGGCCCAGCTTGTGCAGCAGGTTGCCGCGATCCAGGTAGTAGTCCGGGTAGCCGGGATCCATCGCGATCGCCGTGCCGTAGCCGATCAGCGCCTCGTCCGTGCGGCCCGCCTGCGCCATGAGCTGCGCCCGGTTGGCGTGCAGCACCAGCCGGTGGATCGGGTGGGCCGGCGCGAGCTCCCGCTCCCCGAGCGCCACGGCCTCCTCCACCAGCGCCAGCGCCGCCTCGAAGCGGCCCAGCCGCACCTCTACCAGCGCCTTGCCGTTCAGGTCGAAGCCCAGGTGGAAGGCGCGCTCGCGGGGATCGGTGAGGCTGCCCGCCAGCGCGACCGCCCGGTCGATCCACTCCATCGCCTCGCCCGGGTCACGCTTGGCCGGGTCATGGTGCCTGACCAGCAGCATCGCGGTGGCGTACGCGGCGGTGGCGAGGTTCTTCGGGTCGTCGCCCACCCGGCGCGCGAGGTCGAGCAGGTCACGCGCCTCGTCCTCGCGTTCGAGCGCGGCCAGCGCGGTGGTGGTCCGGTGCAGCAGCGTCCACCACTGCGCGCCGCCCTGCGGCAGCGTGGGCAGCAGCGCCGCCCCGGCCTCGGCCATCGCGTGGTGGAAGCCCTCGTTCCGGTAGCGGTCGAGCTCGGGGCCCGGCGTGTAGTGCGGGCCCGGATGCGGCGGTCCCGACTCCTCGCGGACCACGGTGAGCGCCGGCACCCGCCGCTCCAGCACCGTCAGCAACTCGATATCGGTCGGGTCCGCTTCGGCGGTGTTGACCACCCGCAGCTCCAGCGCCCCCGCCGTGTCCAGATGATCGCGTACGAAGTCCGCCAGGCCGTTCGCCAGCCGGAGCGTACGCAGGAGCGCGGGGATGAGGATCCGCTCCTGCTGCGGCAGCCGATCGGCCAGCGTCGAGCGCCTGACCGGCACGTTCAGGGCGGGAGCCACCGCCCTGAGCTCTATGTCGTGCGCGGCGACCAATTCCGGCGCCGCGCCGGGAACCAGCGCCGCGGCCAGCCCGGCCGCCATCGTGTAGGGGCCTTGCAGGCCGCGGTGCGCGTCAAGCGTGATCTTATGCAATTTCCCGTTCCGCCAAGAGAACGGGCCGGCGCATCCACCGCATGCGCCGGCCCTCTGCCATGGAGGAGGTTAGGCCGCGTGCTTCGGAGTCGCCGCTCCGGTCAGCTTGACGGTGCCCGGCTTGTGAACCACAACCTTCTTCATGTGCACTCATTCCAGGTCAAACGAAAAGGACCGCTCAATATCAACACGAAAGCGGTCAAACAACAAGGGATGGCCTGGTAAGCCATATTTCCTAGGGGTGGGGAACTGCTGCTGATTGAGTTCCCAAGAAGCGTCAGCAGTGAAGGGGCCTAAGCGCCACAATCAAGTCGCCCATATCCAGCGCCTGGCAGCCGAGGCGCGCACCCTGACGCACCGCCTGCCCCTCCCCCTCGGCGGTTAGGGCTACCGCTGTGCGGGTGAGTGGTTTCACAAATCCCGCCGCTTGGCGGCGCTGACGAGCCGGCTGGAGCGGGCCTGGCGGTCGTGGCCGTCGACCCGGTCTACGCCTCTCCATGGAGGGCGCAGTACTGGCGACAGCCCCTGACCACGCCCTCCCGCACGCTCCCCGGCATGATGCGGCCAGCATCGCGATCGGGCGACGCGCCCTCGGACACCCCGCCCGGCGACGGACGACACACCTCGTGCACACCGGAGCGATGAGCACGAGCGTCGGACCGACCAGCGCACCCGATGCCGTTCGGATGCGCGCAGTGGCAGGCCCCGGGCCCTTCCTACCTCCCTGACCGGGAACGGCTCAAGGATCAATCGCCCAGGATGGCGTCCACGAATACCTCGGGGTCGAACGGGGCCAGGTCGTCCGGCCCCTCGCCCAGCCCCACCAGCTTGACCGGGACGCCCAGCTCACGCTGGACGGAGATGACGATGCCGCCCTTGGCCGTGCCGTCGAGCTTGGTCAGCGCGATGCCGGTGATGTTGACCACCTCGGCGAACACCTGCGCCTGGCGCATGCCGTTCTGGCCGGTGGTGGCGTCGAGGACGAGCAGCACCTCGTCGACCGTGGCCTTCTTCTCGATGACCCGCTTGACCTTGCCCAGCTCGTCCATCAGGCCGGTCTTGGTGTGCAGGCGGCCGGCCGTGTCGACGATGACCACGTCGGCCTGCTCCTCGATGCCCCGGGCGGTGGCGTCGAAGGCCACCGAGGCGGGGTCGCCGCCCTCGGGGCCGCGCACCACGTCGGCGCCCACCCGGTCGCCCCACGTCTGGAGCTGGTCGGCGGCGGCCGCGCGGAAGGTGTCGGCCGCGCCCAGCACGACGGACTTGCCGTCGCCGACGAGCGAGCGGGCGAGCTTGCCCGTGGTGGTGGTCTTGCCGGTGCCGTTGACGCCCACGACCAGCACCACGGCCGGTCGCTCGCCGTGCTTGGCCACGTGGAGGGTGCGGTCGAGGTCGGGGTTGACCTGGATGAGGAGCTGCTCGCGCAGCAGCGCGCGCACCTCCTGCGGCGTGCGGCTGCCGAGCACCTTGACCTTGGTGCGCAGCTCCTCGACCATGACCTGGGTCGGCGCGACGCCGACGTCGGCCGTGATCAGGCTCTCCTCGATCTCGTCCCAGACCTCGTCGTCGAGCCGGTCGCGTGACAGCAGCTCCAGCAGGCCGCGGCCGAGCGCGCTCTGCGACTTGGCCAGCCGCGAGCGCAGCCGCACCATGCGGCCCTCGGACGGCGGCGGCACCTCGACGGGCGGCGCCACGACGGCGGGCTCGGCGGGCTTGGCCGGTGGCGGCAGCGTGGTGGTGGCGCCTTCGGCCTCGCCGGTGCCGGCGGGCCGCTCCTCCTTCTCCTCGGGAAGCGGCGGCGCCTCCGGAGGCTGGACGGGCGGGGCCGCCTTGCCGCCCGGCCGGAAGAGCAGGAAGAGGCCGCCTGCCGCCACGAGGGCGACAAGCACCACGATCACGATGACGCCGAGGTAACCATCCACAAGATGTCAGTTTTCCAGATCGTCCGGCATGCTCATGCCCAAGGCCACGCCAATCACGCCGTTTCGCGTTCGCGAAGCCGCTGGCTGACGACCTGCGTGACGCCGTCGCCGCGCATCGACACGCCGTAGAGGGCGTCGGCGATCTCCATGGTGCGCTTGTTGTGCGTGATGACGATCAGCTGCGAGCTCTGCCGCAGCTCCTCGAACAGCGTCAGCAGCCGCTGCGTGTTGGTGTCGTCGAGCGCGGCCTCGACCTCGTCCATGACGTAGAACGGCGACGGCCGCGCCTTGAAGATGGAGATCAGGAACGCCACCGCCGTCAGCGACCGCTCGCCGCCCGACAGCAGCGACAGCCGCTTGACCTTCTTGCCCGGCGGGCGCGCCTCCACCTCGATGCCGGTGGTCAGCATGTCGTCGGGGTCGGTCAGCACGAGCCGTCCGTCGCCGCCGGGGAACACCCGGCCGAAGATCTGCTCGAACTCGCGCGCCACGTCCTCGTACGCCGACGAGAACATCAGCTGCACCCGGTCGTCGACCTCCTTGACCACGGTGAGCAGGTCGCGCCGGGTCTTCTTCAGGTCTTCGAGCTGCGACGTCAGGAACGCGTGCCGCTCCTCCAGCGCCGCGAACTCCTCCAGCGCCAGCGGGTTGACCTTGCCGAGCTGGGTCATCTGCCGCTCGGCCGCGCGGGCCCGCTTCTCCTGCTCCTCGCGCACGTACGGGGTCGGCGGGTCGCCCGGCACCGGGGCCTCCGGGCCGTATTCGGCGATCAGCGTCTCGGCCTCGACGCCGAACTCGTCCATGGCCCGCTGCTCCAGTTGCTCCAGCCGGAGCCGCTGCTCGGTGCGGGCCACCTCGCTGCCGTGCACGCGGTTGACCAGTTTGTCCAGCTCCTGGCTGAGCTCGCGGACGTGCAGGCGCACCTGCTTGAGCTCGGCGTCGACGGCGACCCTGGCCAGGTCGGCCTCGTCGCGTTCTCTGGCGGCGAGCTGGACGGACGCGGCCAGGGTCGTCAGGACGCGTTTGGCGCCCTCGGCGACCGCCTGGGCCAGGGCTGCCTGTTCGCGGCGCCGGGCCCGCTGAGCGGCGGCCTGGGCACGTTCCTGGCGCTCGCGGGCGGCGGCGCGGATCAGGCCGTCGGCGCGGCCCTCGACGCCCTTGACCCGCTCTTCGGCGGTGCGCACCCGCAGCCGGGTCTCGACCTCGCGCTGCCGGGCGCTCTCGCAGACGGCGGCCAGCTCGTCGCGTGCCTCGGTGGTGGGCTCGGTCTCCAGCTCCTGGGAGTATTCGGCCTCGGCCAGCCGGACGTCCAGCTCGGCCAGCTCCTCCAGGCCGTCGCTGCGGGCTTCCCGGGCGGCGGTGACGCTCTCGCCGAGCCGCGCCGCCTCGGCATGCGCCGCCTCGGCGGCTGCCTCCAGCTGCGCCAGCCGCTTGGCGGCGGCGGCGTCGCGCTGGTCGGCCTCCCGCTGGCGGGACCTGACCTGGTCGAGTGTGCCCTGGGCGGCGCTGACGCCGGCCTGCGCGGAGCTGACGGCGCTCTGCGTCTCGGCGACGTGCGCCTGCGCGGCCTCGAAGGCGGCTTGGGCCTCCTGTTCGGCGGCGATCGCCTCGTCCAGCCCGGCGGCGGTCTCTTCCGCCCTGGTCCCGGCGTCGTCGAGGTCGGCGATCGCGTCGTCGAGCGCGGCGCGCACCTGCAGCACGGACGTGCCGCCTTCGGAGCCGCCGCTGGCGACGTGCGCGCCGATCAGGTCGCCTCCTACGGTGACGGCGCGCAGCCCGGGATTCTCCACGACCATCCGGCGCGCCGTTTCGAGGTCGTCGACCACGACGACCCCGCCCAGCACCTGGTCGAGCGACGCGCGCAGCCGCTCCGGGACGCTGACCAGGGCCGTGGCCCACCGCCCGCCACCGGGCGCGCCGCCCGGCGACGAGACCTCCGGCCGCCCCTGAAGGCCGTCCGGGGAGCCTGCCACCAGGAGGGTCGCCTGGCCCGCTTCCTTGACGCGCAGCAGCTCCAGCGCCTCGACGGCGGTGCCGACGGACGTGACGGCGACGGCCTCGGCGATCGGGCCGAGCACGGCCGCGACGGCCACCTCGGCGCCCGGCGTCACCTGCATGGACGCCGCGAGCGGACCCAGCACCCCGGCGAGGTCGGCCTCCAGCAGCGCCGCGCCGCCGTCGCCCTTGGCCAGGCCGAGCTCCAGCGCGTCGCGCCGGGCCTGGAGTGCGGCGACGGCCCGCTGCGCGTCCTGGTCGGCGGCCCTGGCCGTGCCGACCCCGGACTTGGCCGCCTGGAGGCCCGCGCGGGGCGCGTCGAGCGCCGCCTTGGCCTCCTCGACGGCCGCGCGCGCCGCGTCGGCGGCCAGCTTGGCCTCCTCGACCAGTGCCTGCGCGGTCGCCAGTTCCTCGGCCAGCGCGCGGGCGAGCGCGGGCTCGTCGAGCCGCTGCGCCTCCAGGTCCTCGCGGGCCCGCCGCTCGCGCTCGACGGCGTCGGCGACCGCCCGCTCCAGGCGGCCGATCTCCTCCTCGGCGGCACGGGACCGGCTTCGTACGGAATCGACCTGGCCGCGGAGTTTCGCCAGCCCTTCGCGGCGGTCGGCGGCGGCCCGGGCGGCCATCGCCAGCCGGCGCTCCTCGGCCGCCAGCTCGGCCTCGGCGGCGGAGCGGCGCTCGACGGCGTCCTCCAGCAGCTCCCGGGCCTGCTCCAGCTCGGCCTGAAGGATCAGTTCCTGCTCGCGCGCCTCGGCGGCCTCGCGCTCCAGCTCCTCGGGGTCGCGCCCGCGTCGTTCGATGGAGGCGGCGTCGACGGCGTGCCGGTGACGCTCGGCGGCCAGCTGGGCCAGGCCGGTGATGCGCTCACGCAGTGACGACAGCCGGAAGTAGGTCTCCTGGGCGGCGGTCAGCCGGGGCTGGGCCTCGGCCTCGGCGGCCTCCAGCAGCGCCTCGCGTTGCTGTCCTTCGGCGAGCCCGGCCTCCACCTCGGCCCGCCTGGCCAGGACCGCCGCCTCGTCGGCGGCCTCGCGCTTGAGCGTGGCGCGCAGGATGCCGACGTCGTCGGCCAGCAGCCGCAGCCGGGCGTCACGCAGGTCGGCCTGGATGACGGCGGCCTTGCGGGCGATCTCCGCCTGGCGGCCGAGCGGCTTGAGCTGGCGGCGCAGCTCGGTGGCGAGGTCCTGGACGCGGGTCAGGTTGGCCTGCATCGCGTCGAGCTTGCGCAGCGCCTTCTCCTTGCGCTTGCGGTGCTTGAGGACCCCCGCGGCCTCCTCGATGAAGGCGCGCCGGTCTTCGGGCCCCGCGTGCAGGACGGCGTCGAGCTGGCCCTGGCCGACGATGACGTGCATCTCCCTGCCGATGCCGGAGTCGGACAGCAGCTCCTGGATGTCGAGCAGCCGGCAGGTGTCGCCGTTGATGGCGTATTCGCTCTGGCCGGACCGGAACATCAGCCGGCTGATCGTGACCTCGGTGTAGTCGATGGGCAGCGCGCCGTCGCTGTTGTCGATGGTCAGCGTCACCTCGGCGCGGCCGAGCGGCGGCCGGGAGGAGGTGCCGGCGAAGATGACGTCCTCCATCTTGCCGCCGCGCAGCGACTTGGCGCTGTGCTCGCCCATGACCCAGGCCAGGGCGTCGACGACGTTGGACTTGCCCGAGCCGTTGGGCCCGACGACGCAGGTGATGCCCGGCTCGAAGCGCAGGGCGGTCGCCGAGGCGAAGGACTTGAAACCGCGCAGGGTGAGGGTCTTCAGGTACAAAGCGCGGACCCCTCTCCTGGACGGAACTCCGGGAAAGCCTACTGGCCCTGGCTGCCCCTCGCTGGCGGGCGCATACCGGAGGTGAGAAGGGTCTTACGCAAATAACAAGGGACGCCTCAAAGAGACGTCCCTGGATCTTGCGCTCCGATCACTCTCAGGTGAGTGCCGGCTCGCGCTCCTGCATGCGGCTGATTGCCTCATCGCGGGTTTGCGCCGCAAGAGCGTCATTCTGGGCCTGGAGTCGGATGAGTTCTGCCTCCAGGTCACGGATCCGCTGCTGCAAGCGCCGCATCTCCGAGACCATTCGAGGGTCAGGACCGCCGACGTGGCCGAGTAGAGCCTTCGCCATGGTAAAGGGTCCTCCACGCTGAGTGACCAGACTGGTTCGCGCACTTCTGTTCCGCGGGAGGGGTGCGCGTGGTACCTAACAAGAGTCGCACCGGCCGTGTGGGCGGTCAAGTCGAACGCACCGCTCTGCCCTACCGACAGGCACTCCCGACATATAACTATACCCTATTTGAGCCGTTTGACGAAACGGGCTACCGCTCCACAAATCCGCCCAAGCTACCTCGGATTTCGCTCCACCGTTCCACTACTCCATCCACCCTGCCCGGCGTGTCGCAACCTCTGAGCAGGTCGAGCAGCTTGACGCACGACTCGCGCGCCCCCTCGGCGACGACCTCGACCCGGCCGTCGTCGGTGTTCCTGGCCCAGCCGACCAGGCCAAGCTCCAGCGCTCTGGCCCTGGTCCACCAGCGGAACCCCACTCCCTGCACCCTGCCCCGCACCCAGGCGGTCAGTCGTGCGTTCTCCATGATTCCTCCGGACGATCTCACGCGGCCCTGAGCCCGACCTTCCGCGCGTGCCCGGCCGCCGCCTCGGCGAACGCCCGGATCGCCGCGCTCTCCGCCGCTTTGACCCAGGCCAGGCCGAGGACCGACGGGGGCAGCCCGGTGACGGGGACGAAGCGCACGTCGGGGCGGCTGTGGTGGGCCGCCGTCGGGGTGCAGAACAGCATGCCGCCCCGGCCGAGCGCCACCTGGGTCAGGCCCTCCTGGTTCGTGGCCACCGTACCCGCCAGGGGAATCGGCTGTCCGGAAGGGGTCACGGAGGGTGCGACCCGTTCCCGCCACAGGCGCGGCGCCGGGCCGTCCAGCCCGATCAGGGGCACGCCGGCCAGTTCCTCGGCGCCGATGCCCGCCCGCCCGGCCAGCGGATGACGGACGGAGACGCCGAGCTGGTAGGGGACGCAGTTCAGGCCCTCGCCCGTCGCCAGGTCGGGCTCGTCCACCGGCAGCAGCGTGAACGCGACGTCCACCTGGCCGGCCCGCAACCTGCCGAACGGGTCGGACAGCGGGATCTCCACCAGCTCCACCTCCGAGCCGGGATGGCGGCTCTCGAAGGCCAGGACGCTGCCCGTGACCACCTCGGTCGGCGTGGCCAGGAACCCGACCCTGAGCACGCCCGTCACCTCGCGGGCGGCGGCCTTCGCGCGGTGCACCGCTTCCGCCAGCCCGGCGTAGGCCGGCCGCAGGTCGGCCAGGAACCGCTCGCCGAGGGGCGTGAGCCGCACCCGCCTGCTGGTGCGTTCGAAGAGCCGGCCGCCGATCCGGGTCTCCAGGGCGCGCATGAGCTGGCTCACCCGCCCGGGCGACAGGTAGAGGCGCTCGGCCGTGCGCGCGAAGTGCAGCTCCTCGCTCAGCACGACGAAGCACTCCAGCTCCCTGAACTCCATCTCCGCCTCCACATCGCTTAGCCTGCCTAAACCAAGGCTTCGCCGTTCGTCATTGTTCCCGGGCACGGCCGCCGCGAGGCTGAGCGGCATGACGATGACTGACGCACCCGCCGACGCCCCGGCGCGCTGGCTCGCCGTGACCGCGGTCGCGGTGGGCACCTTCACCCTGGTGACCAGCGAGATGCTGCCCGTCGGCCTGCTGACCTCGATCGCCGCCACGCTCGGCGTGTCGGACGGCACGGCGGGGCTGATGATGTCGGCTCCCGGACTGGTGGCCGCCGTCTCGGCGCCCCTGCTGGCGTTCACCACGCGGCGGCTGGACCGGCGGCTCATGCTGCTGGGGCTGATGGCGTTGCTGGCGGCGGCCAACCTGATGGGCGCCCTGGCCCCGAACTATCCGGTCATGCTGGCGGCCCGGGTGCTGACCGGGGTGAGCATCGGCGGGTTCTGGGCCATCGCGGCGGGGCTGGGCCCGCGCCTGGTGCCTGACCGGTCCGTCGGGCGGGCCACGTCGATCATCCTGTCCGGGGTGGCGGTGGCGTCGGTGCTGGGGGTGCCCGCGGCGACGTTCGCCTCGTCGTTCGCGGGATGGCGCACGGCGTTCGCCGCCATGGGCGTCGGCGCGCCCGCCCTGGTGGCCCTGCTGGCCGCCACGCTGCCGCCGCTGCCGGGGACCGAGCAGCCCCGGGGTGCGCGGTCGGGGACGTTCTCCGGCCCGCTCAAACTCGTCCTCGTGCTGACCGTTCTGATCATCTCCGGCCACTTCGCGGCCTACACGTACGTGCGGCCGTTCATGGAGCAGGTCTCGCACGCCGGTCCCGTGCTGGTCGGCACCGCGCTCCTGCTGTACGGCGCGGCGGGCGTGGCGGGCAACTTCGCCGCCGGCGCGCGCGCCGCCAGGAACCCCGCGGCGGTCCTGATCACGCTGGTCGCGCTCATGGCCGCCGGCATGGCGGCGCTGCCGCTGATCGGCCAGCCCCTGGCCGTGCTCGTGATCTGGGGGCTGGGCTACGGCGGCGTCGGCGTGACCCTGCAGCTGTGGATCATGCGGGCGGGCGGCGGCGAGCTGGGCACGGCGCTGTTCGTCGGCGCCTTCAACGTCTCCATCGCGCTCGGCGCCTTCGCCGGCGGCCGGGTGGCCGACGGCGTCTCGGTGACCGCCGTGATGTGGCTGGGCACGGCGCTCACCGTGCTGGCCGGGGCCCTCATCGCCGTCCGCGGCTCACGGGCGCAGCGGGCGGCCGTGACGCCCGCCGGTGAACACGCCTGACTCGACCACCACCCGGCCCTCCAGCAGGACGTGGACGATGCCGGTCGGCTGCGCGGACGGCGCGGCGTAGGTGCCCGCGTGCCCGACGGTAGCCGGGTCGAGGACGCAGACGTCCGCGTACGCGCCCGCCACCAGGCTCCCCCGCCCGCGCAGCCCGAACTGGGCGGCGTTGGCCGAGGTCATCTTGCGTACGGCCTCCGCCCAGCCCACCACCCCGCGTTCCCGTACATAGACACCGAGGAAGCGCGGGAAGCACCCCCACGTGCGGGGATGCTCCAGGCCGGTCGGGGTGCCGTTGTCCGACCCGATGCCGATCAGCGGGTCGGCCATGATCTCGGCCACGTCGGCCTCGGCCATCAGCTCCACGACCATCTCCGCGGCCGGGTCGCAGGACACCAGGTCGCACAGCGTCTCCCAGGCGTCGCGGGTCCCGGCCACGTCCGCCAGGGTGCGGCCGGCGTACCCGGGATCGGTGTGGGAGGTGATCAGGACGCCCGCCGGGACGGCGTCCCGCCACAGCCCGGAGCCGGCGCCACCCGCCTCGGCGCGGGCGCGCAGCCGGGTCCGCTCGGCGGGTGACGCGAGCGTGTCGCCCACGCCCCCGCCCGCGAGCGCGGACGGCGGCAGCAGCGCCGCCAGGACGGTGGACCCGGCCGTGTAGGGGTACTGGTCGCCCCGGACGTCCACGCCGGAGGCGCGGGCCTCGCGGAGCTTGCCGAGCAGCATCCCGGCCTGCCCGTGGTTGGCGCGGCCGGCGATCTTGCAGTGCGACACCTGCAGGCGCACCCGCGCCCGCCTGGCGATCTCGACGGCCTCGTCCAGCGCCTGCGCCAGCGCCGAGCCCTCGTCGCGCAGATGCGTGGTGTACGGGACGCCGTAGCGGTGCGCGACCCTGGCCAGGGTCACCAGCTCGCCGGTGTCGCCGTAGCTGCCCGGCGGGTAGATGAGGCCGCTCGACAGCCCGCAGGCGCCCGCCTCGAACGCCTCGGCGGCCAGCTCGCACATCCGCTCCAGGTCGCCGGGCCGCAGCTCCGGCTCGAAGCCCGCCACGGCGCCGCGCAGCGTCGAGTGGCCGACCAGGGTGGCCACGTGGTTCGTCGGCCCGGCGTCGGCCACGGCCTTCAGGTACGCGGCGAACGTCCAGTCGGGCACCCCGGCCCCGGTCAGTTCCTCCAGCCGAGAGGCGTCGGGCGCGTAGGAGAAGCCGCAGTTGCCGTTGATCTCCGTCGTCACGCCCTGGAGCAGCTTGAACGGCTGCGGCTCCGGCATGAGCGGCACCAGGTCGGAGTGCGCGTGGGGGTCCACGAATCCCGGCATGACCGCCAGCCCGGTCACGTCCAGCACCCGGCGGGCGGCGCCGAGGTCACGCCCGACGGCCACCACCCGGCCGGCCTCGACGGCCACGTCCGCCGTTACGGCCGGAGATCCCAGCCCGTCGTACACCGAACCACCACGCAGCACCAGATCCACCATGCAACCCAGCCAACACCGGAAAACCGGGATTTGCTTGGTGTCAGCCACCTAATCCGGGGCCCGCCGTTGGTTCGACGCGACGACACGCCGCGTGCTCAGCGCGGCCGCCGCTGGCACTTCGGGCAGTAGTAGGACGACCGGTTCATGAACGGCTCACGCCTGATCGGGGTGCCGCAGCGCGAGCAGGGCAGCTCCCGCCTGCCGTACACCTCCAGCGAACGGTCGAAGTAGCCGCTCTCGCCGTTGACGTTCACGTACAGGCTGTCGAAGGACGTGCCGCCCTGCTGGAGCGCGGCGCCCATGACCTCACGCACGGCGGCGACCAGCTCGGCGATCTTGGGCCGGGTGAGCGTCTGCGTGGGACGCGCCCAGTGCAGCCTGGCCAGCCAGAGCGCCTCGTCGGCGTAGATGTTGCCGACGCCGCTGATCAGCGACTGGTCGAGCAGCGCCCGCTTGATCTCGGTCTTCTTGGCGCGCAGCGCGGTGGCGAAGCGGACCTCGTCGAAGGAGCCCTCGAACGGGTCGGGCGCGATGTGCGCGATCGGCTCGGGCACGCCGCCGGCCAGCCTGGTCAGCATCACGTGCCCGAACGTACGCTGGTCGACGAAGCGCAGGTCGGGGCCGCCGTCGGCGAACCGGAGGCGCACCCGCAGATGCTTCTCCGGCGGCGCGGCGGGATCGACCACCAGCAACTGGCCGCTCATCCCCAGATGCGCCAGCAGCGCCTCCTCGGGGCCGGACAGCGGCAGCCACAGGTATTTGCCGCGCCGCTCGGCCGACTTCACCAGCCGGCCGCGCAGCCGCGCGGCGAACTCGTGGGCGCCCGGCAGATGACGCCTGATGGCACGCGGGTGCAGCACCTCCGCGGAGGCGATCTCGCGGCCGGTCACCCACTCCGCCAGACCGCGGCGGACGACCTCGACCTCCGGCAGCTCAGGCAACCTAGCCCGCCGGCTGGCTCTCGCGCTGCTCGCGGCGGGCCCTGATGCGGGTCCAGGCCGCCTCGGCCGCCTGCTGCTCGGCCTCCTTCTTGCTGCGGCCGCTGCCCGAGCCGTAGGGCTCGCCGCCCACCCGCACCACGGCGGTGAACGACTTGGCGTGGTCGGGGCCGCTCTCCTCGACGTGGTACTCGGGCACGCCGAGCGCCTCGGAGGCGGTGAGTTCCTGCAGCGAGGTCTTCCAGTCGAGGCCCGCGCCCAGCGACGCCGAGCGCACGATCAGCGGGTCGAACAGCACGTGCACGACCCGGAACGCCTCGTCGAGACCCTTGTCGACGTAGACGGCGCCGATCAGCGCCTCCAGCGTGTCGGCCAGGATCGAGGACTTGTCACGGCCGCCCGTGCCCTCCTCGCCCCGGCCCAGCCGCAGGAACCGGCCCAGGCCGAGCCCGCGCGCCACGTCGGCCAGCGCCCGCATGTTGACCACGGCCGCCCGCAGCTTGGCCAGCTGGCCCTCGGGCAGATCGGGATGATTGCGGTAGAGCGTGTCGGTGACCACCAGGCCCAGCACCGAGTCGCCGAGGAACTCCAGGCGCTCGTTGGTGGGCAGGCCACCGTTCTCGTACGCGTAGGAGCGGTGCGTCAGCGCCCGCTCCAGGATGTCAAGGTCGAGGCCGACCGCCAGGACCCGCTCCAGCTCGTCTCTGGCGACCTCCACGGCCACCGGCTTAGGACCTGCGCCCACGTGCTTTCCTCCTCGGAACATCTTCACTGGCGCGACGGCTGCGGAAGATGCCCGAAAACGTGGTGGGCGTCGGGGGAGAACAGGCCCCGGCGTCCACCACGACCGCGGGCGAAACCGTAACCGCACGCATCTGAGACGGTAACGCCGACCGGGGCACAATGGCACCCGGTCGGCATCACGTCAACTCAGCGAGATCAGGCAGACGGCTCGATGACCTGACGACGGTTGTAGGTGCCGCAGGTGGGGCACGCGATGTGCGGCTGCTTGGGCGAACGGCACTGCGGGCAGCTCACCAGGGCGACAGCAGTCGTCTTCCACTGGGAGCGACGGGCGCGGGTGTTGCTCCGCGACATCTTTCGCTTCGGGACGGCCACGTCACTTCTCCTGATCGTTATCGTTCTCGGTAACCAGACCTTGCAACGACGCCCAGCGGACGTCGATCTTCTCGTGCCGGTGATCGTCGCCGGCCTCGGCCAGCTTGATCCCGCACTCCGTGCAGAGTCCCGGGCAGTCTTCACGGCAGACGGGGCTCAGCGGCAGTGCGAGCACCACCGCGTCACGGAACGTCGGCTCGAGGTCGAGCAGCTCTCCGTCGAGCAGTGAGTCGTCCTCCGAGGCGTCCTCGTCGGAGTAGAAGAACAGCTCCTGCAGGTCGACCTCGATCTCCGAGGTCAACGGGTCAAGGCACCGCGCGCACTCCCCGCCGAGCGGGGCCTGCGCCGTGCCCGAGACGAGCACGCCTTCCATCACTGCTTCGAGCCGGAGATCCAGCTCGACTTCGGCGTCCTTGGGAACGCCGATCATGTCGACGCCGAGATCCGCCGGAGCCGGGAGGGACAGGGTGATCTCACGCATCGTGCCCGGCCGCTTTCCCAGGTCGTGAGTGGATATCACCCAAGGGGAGCGGGGGTTGAGGTGCTGAGTCATCCTGCTCTCGCTAGGCATGGCGATAACGCCGTCGTACAAGGCCGAAATGAAAGGATACCAGGTCGCCGTCAGCCTCTGAGCCGCTCGATGAGCAGCTTGTGCACCAGATCCGGCACCAGGCCCGACACGTCTCCACCATAGCGGGCGATCTCCTTCACCCGGCTCGACGACAGGAACGAGTATTCCGGGTTCGTCGGCATGAACAACGTCTCCACGCCCGAGAGCCGGTAGTTGAGCTGGGCCATCTGCAACTCGTAGTCGAAGTCGCTGACCACCCTGATCCCCTTGACGATCGCGGGGATGTCGTTCTGCTTGCAGAAGTCGACGAGCAGGCCGTGGAACTTCCTGACCTTGACGTTGGAGTATTCCTTGGTCACCGTCTGCAGGATGTCGATCCGCTCGTCGACCGTGAACAGGCTGCTCTTCTCGACATTGATCAGTACGGCCACCGTCACCTCGTCGTACAGCCGGGCGGCCCGGCCGATGATGTCGAGATGACCGTTGGTGATGGGGTCGAACGACCCCGGGCAGACAACGCGGCGCAACACGCCTCCCAGGTCTACGGGTGGTCTACGGTTTCCCCGGCGGCGCGACCGTACCAAACGGACGCTTCGCCGTATCGACGGACCCTCTCCTCAACGTACCCGTCAGGCCACACCAGGCCCTTCCCCCTGCTTTCCCTCTCGAAAGCCACCAAAGCCCCCGGGACCAGCCACCCGTTGTCCCGCAATGCCGCCAGCACCCGGCCCACCTCGTCATCGGACACCGCGTAGGGCGGATCGGCGAACACGATGTCGAACGGCTCCTCCCCCGGCCTGCCCAGCATCCGCTCCACCCGGTCCGCCACCACCCTGGCCCCGCCGAACCCCAGCGCCGCGACGTTCGCCCTGATGGCACGCACCGCCCTCGGATCCGACTCGACCAGCACCGCCTCCGCCGCCCCGCGCGACAGCGCCTCCAGCCCCACCGCCCCGGACCCCGCGTACAGATCCATCACCCGGGCCCCGGCGAGCCCATGGAGGGAGTCGAGCGTCAAGAAGATCCCTTCCCTGGCCCTGTCGCTGGTCGGCCTCGTCCCGCGCCCCGGCGGCGTCTCCAACCGGCGCCCACCCGCGCTCCCCGCGATGATCCGAGTCATGCGGCCCATTGTTCCGCATGTTCGCGCAGGTCAAGAGTGGACAAGTGTCGGCCTCGACTGCGCAAGGGTGATTCACATTGCCCGGCCCAGTGAGCAAGATGAGTTCTGCGGCCTTCGAGGTGACCCAGATGAAGGCCGACCGGCGTGATCGTGAGCCCTTCCGCACGCCGGTTCCCTCGGCACCTGACCCGAGGGTGGGCCCAGCCGGGGACGGCATTCGGGGGGAGGCCGTCCCCGCGGCTGGGCCTTTTACATTCTTCTCCGGCGCTCACCTCTTCCGCCCCTCCCCGGCGCCCCCGGCCCTTGGGACGGTGGGGAGGCGGCCCCGGCGGTGGGACGGGGGGTCAGGTTTTTTCCAGGTATTCCGCTCGTTCGTCCGCCAGGAGCCGCTCGATCTCCGAGCGGAGGCCGGCGTGGGACGACAGGTCGGGGTCGGCGGCCAGCAGGGCGGCGGCCTCGTCGCGGGCCGTGGCGATGACCTCCTCGTCCCGCAGGAGCTGCAGCATCTTGAGCGACGACCGCTTGCCGGACTGGGCCGCTCCCAGCACGTCGCCCTCGCGCCGCTGCTCCAGGTCCACCCGTGACAGCTCGAACCCGTCGAGCGTGGCCGCCACCGCGTCGAGACGGGCCCGGGCCGGCGTGTTCTCCGGGAAGTCGGACACCAGCAGGCACAGCCCCGGCAGCCCTCCTCGGCCGACCCGCCCGCGCAGCTGGTGGAGCTGGGAGACCCCGAACCGGTCGGCGTCCATGATGATCATCACCGACGAGTTGGGCACGTCCACGCCCACCTCGATCACCGTGGTCGCCACCAGGATGTCGATCTCGCCCCGGCCGAACGAGCGCATGATCGCGTCTTTCTCCTCCGGCGGCAGCTTGCCGTGCAGCACAGCCACCCGCAGGTCGTGGAAGGGCCCCTCGGACAGCATCTCGGCCACCTCCAGGACGGCCAGCGGCGGCCGGCGCTCCTCGTCGGCGGAGGCCGCCAGGTCTCCCTCGTCTCCCTCCAGGTCGCCGATGCGGGGGCAGACGATGTACGCCTGACGGCCCAGCCCCACCTCCTCGCGCACCCGTGCCCAGGTGCGCTCCAGGTAGTGCGGCTTCTCGGCGGCCGGGACGACGTGCGTGGTGATGGGCGCCCGCCCGGAGGGGAGCTGCGAGAGCGTGGACACCTCCAGGTCGCCGAAGACCGTCATGGCGACGGTGCGCGGGATCGGCGTCGCCGTCATCACCAGGACGTGCGGCCGGGCGTCACCGGCCTTCTCGCGCAGCGCGTCACGCTGCTCGACGCCGAAGCGGTGCTGCTCGTCGACCACCACCAGGCCGAGATCGGCGAACTGGACGTGCTCCTGCAGCAGCGCGTGCGTGCCCACGACGATCCCGGCGGTGCCCGAGGCGGCGTCGAGCAGCGCCGACCGCCGGGCCGCGGCCCCCATCGAGCCGGTGAGCAGCGTGACGGCGGTGCCCCCGAACATGCCGCCCTGCGCCAGGTCGCCCAGCATGCCGCTGATCGAGCGATGGTGCTGCTGGGCGAGCACCTCGGTCGGGGCGAGCAGCACGGCCTGGCCGCCCGCGTCGACCACCTGCAGCATGGCCCGCAGCGCGACGACGGTCTTGCCCGCGCCCACCTCGCCCTGCAGCAGCCGGTGCATCGGGTGCTCCAGCGCCAGGTCGGCGGCGATCTCCTCGCCGACGGCCGCCTGGCCCTCGGTGAGCGAGAACGGCAGCCGCGCGTCGAAGTCGGACAGCATCCCGCCGTCGCGGCGGGGACGCGGCCTGGCCGGCCACGCGGTCGCCGCCTGCCTGCGCTGCAGCAGCACGGCCTGCAGCAGGAACGCCTCGTCGAACTTCAGCCGCTTGCGCGCCCGCTGCACGTCACCGAAGTCTTTGGGCCGGTGCACGGCCGACAGCGCGTCGTCGAGGCCCGGCAGGGCGTGCCGGGCGCGCAGGTCCGCGGGCAGCGGGTCGTCGAGCGGGCCCAGCGTGTCGAGCACCATGCCGATCGCCCGCCTGATCGCCCACGGCGTGAGGTCCTTGCCCGCCGGATAGATGGGCACCGGCGCCGCCGCGAACTCCTCGGCGCTCGCCTCGCCCTCCTCGAACAGCTCGAACTCGGGGTGCGCGAGCTGCCAGCGCGGCTTGCCGCGCGAGCCGAACAGCCCCACCTTGCCGGCGAACATGCCGCGCCGCCCCGGCTTGAGCCGCGACTCGGCCACGTGGGAGCCCTTGCCGAAGAACGACAGGTAGATCCTGCTGCCGCTGCCGTCGACGACCTCGACCTCCAGCCAGGTGCCGCCGCGGTTGCGCATGGGTTTGCGCATCAGCCGCGTGACCTCGCCCACCACGGTGACGTGCTCGTCGACCTCCAGCGCGTCGAGCGAGGTCAGCTCGCCGCGCTCGGCATAGCGCCGGGGGTAGTGGCGTAGCAGGTCGCCGACCGTCTCCAGGCCGAGCACGGTGTGCAGCAGCTTGGCGGTCTTCGGGTCGAGCGCCTTCGTCAGAGGCTCGTCGAAACGGCTCACGCCACCTAGTTCTACCGCTTGTGGCCGACAGGAATCACTCGACGCCGATGAGCAGTGGATAACCGCCCTGCTCCCCCTGGTAGACGACGAGGTCCACGTCGGGCCTGACGCGGCCGAGGTGCCCGGCCACGTGCTCGGCGAGCCGTACCGGGGCGTGGGCGCCCGTGACCAGGGTCACCAGCTCGCCGCCGCCCGCCACCATCCGGTCCACGACCAGCGTGGCCACGCTGTCGAGCGTGTCGCCGATCACCGCCACGTCGCCGTCGATCAGCCCGAGCACGTCGCCGGGGCGGCACAGGCCGGCGCTGGTGACCGCCTCCTGGTCGGCCAGTACGAGGTGGCCGTGGCGGGTGTGGCCGGCCGCGTCGGTCATCGCCACCACGTCGTCGTCGAAGCGCCGCAGCGGGTCGTGCACGGCCAGCGCGGCCAGGCCCTGCACCGTCGCCCTCGTCGGCAGCACGCTCACCATGACGCCGTCCTCGCGGGCGATCTCCCCGGCGGCGGCGGCCACGGCGCCCGCGGCCTCGTCGTTGGGCAGCACGACGACCTCGTCACCGGCCCGCCGGATGGCGGCGAGCATGGCGGGCAGGGCCGGCCGGCCGCCTGGCTCGCGCCGGACGACGACCGCGCCGCACTCCTCGAACAGGGCGGCGATCCCGTCACCCGCGGCGACGGCCACCACTCCCCTGCCCGGACCGGCGCGGTGCGTGCGCTCGGCCAGGTAGGTGATCCTGATGCGGTGCGGCCGGCCGGCCCGCATCCCCGCCTCGACCGCCGGGCCCGCCTCGCCGACGTGCACGTGCACGTTCCACAGCCCGTCGCCGCCCACCACGACGAGCGAGTCGCCCATGGCGTCGAGCTCGCCGCGCAGCCGCGCGACCGCCTCCTCCTCCGCGTCGAGCAGGTACATCACCTCGTAGCCCGCGCCCACCTCGGTCATCGGCGACACCCGCGCGGTCGGCCCGGGCACCTCGTAGCGCTCGCGGTGGACACCGGTGATGACCGCCGCGAGCGATTCGAGCACGATCGCCAGCCCGGCCCCGCCCGCGTCCACGACGCCGCTGCGGGCCAGCACGTCGAGCTGGTCGGGGGTACGGCGCAGCGCCGCGCGGGCGGCCTCGGCGGCCAGGCGCGCCACCTCGCCCGGCCCGCTCTCCACGTCTTGTACGGCCTGCGCGGCGGCGCCCAGCACGCTCAGCACCGTGCCGTCGACGGGCCTGGCGACGCTCTGCCTGGCGAGCGCGGCCGCCCTGGCGAGCCCGGCCCGCAGGTCGGAGCCGTCCTTCAGCACCTCGGCCAGCCCGCGCAGGGCCTGGCTGACGATGACCCCGGAATTGCCGCGCGCCCCGACCAGCGCCCCGTAGGAGAGCGTCTGCCACACGACCTCGCCGCCGACGTCGTCGGGCAGCGACTCGACGGCCTCGGCCGCCGACAGCATGGTCAGATGCAGGTTGGTGCCGGTGTCGCCGTCGGCGACCGGGAACACGTTGAGCGCGTCGATGTCGCCCCTGGCCCTGCCGAGCGCGTCGGCGGCCAGGCGGGCCCAGCGCCGCACCGCGGGCGGGTCGAGAACCTCCATGTGCGCGCTCCGACCTCCCCGCGTGCGCTACCGTTAATCGAGGAGAATATCGCCGCGTCTGGCGCAGTCCAGTGGTGATCGAGTTCGCCCCGGTGGTGCGGATCGGATATTCTCGTCTGGCTGGCCGGTTGTCCCGGCATGCCCTCCGCCCGACGAAACATCAGCGGACCGGGCTACATCGACTGTTTTAAGGAGCGATACCGTGGCTTCCGTCTGCGATGTCTGCCGCAAGGGGCCGACCTTCGGCAACAACGTGTCCCACTCCCACCGCCGCACCCGCCGTCGTTGGAACCCCAACATCCAGACGGTTCGCGCGGTCATCGGCGGCACGCCGAAGAAGCTGAACGTGTGCACCTCGTGCATCAAGGCGGGCAAGGTCACCCGCTGACCCACGCTTTCCCGGAGGCCCGCCGCTCATCCCGAGCGGCGGGCCTCCGGCGTGCCCGGGCCCGTCAGCGCTGCCGCCAGCCGTGGTCCACGGGGCCGATGCCCGCGCCGAGGGGGAAGCCGTGGGCGATCGCGCCCGTCACGTACGCCTTGGCCTTGGCGACCGCGCCCGGCACGTCCTCGCCCAGGGCCAGGTGTGAGGCGATGGCGGAGGCGAGGGTGCAGCCGGTGCCGTGGGTGTGGCGGTTGTCGAGGCGTTCGGCGGTGAAGCGGTGCTCGGTGGTGCCGTCGGTGAGGAGGTCGACGGGCTCGCCCGGCAGGTGGCCGCCCTTCACCAGCGCCCAGGTGGGGCCGAGCCGCAGGATGGCGTCGGCGGCCCGCCGCAGGTCGTTCTCGTCCTCGACCTTGACGTCGGTGAGCTGCTCCACCTCCCACAGGTTGGGCGTGACGACGGTGGCCACAGGCAGCAGGCGCGTCCTGAGCGTCTCGACGGCCTCGGGGGCGAGCAGCGAGTCGCCGTGCTTGGACACCCCCACCGGATCCACCACCAGCGGCGCGGCGTAGCCGTCCAGCGCCTCGGCCACCAGCTCGACCAGCGCGGGCGACGCCAGCATGCCGGTCTTGACGGCCTGGGCGCCGATGTCGCCGAGCACCGAGTCGAGCTGGGCGCGCACCGCCTCCGGCGGCAGTTCCCAGTAGCCCTGGACGCCTACGGAGTTCTGGGCGGTGACCGCGGCGATCACACTCATGCCGTGCACGCCCAGAGCCAGCATGGTCTTCAGATCGGCCTGGATGCCCGCGCCGCCGCCGGAGTCGGATCCGGCGACGGTCAGCACGCGTGGGGGAGTCGAAACCGTCATATCCCCCATCCAACCACTTAGCTGACGGAGCACTCCCCGCCGACCATGCCGCAGCTGCGCGGCTGACCGGCCCTGCCGAGGGCCTTGATGGTGATCTCGCTGGAGCCGCCGGTCGCGATCGTCGTGGACAGGTCCACGATCAGCAGGTTCCCGTCCTGGGTCCAGCCGGCGCCGTCGACGTCCGTGACGCGGCCGCGTACGGGCAGCGACAGCGTGAGGGCCTTCAGTGGCCCGGCGGAGGAGTTGCGGACGTTCAGCGCGGCGGTGTAGCCGGTCAGGCCCTGCTTGACCACGTCGAAGTCGACCTGCACCGAGCTGCCGCCCGCGGCCATCTGGGTGGTGGCCGTGGCGGTCGCCTGGGGCGCGGTGTCCTGCGTGGGCCGGCCCTGGGCGTCGCCCAGCGTCGAGATCGCCTCGCTGGGCGTCTCCGTCGGGGCTTCCTCGATGATGTCCTCGACCGGCTCCTCGACCGGCTCCTGGGCCTGCTTGGACTTGGTCTTGGTGGGCTTGGGGCTCGGGGTGGGGGTGCGGCGCGGCTGGACCGGGGTGTCGGTGACCCTCGGCTCGGGGGTGTCGGCCGGCTCGCTCTCCTTCTCCGTCGGCTCCTCCTCCAGCGGATCCTCGGCCGGGTCCGCCACCGGCTCGGAGCCCTCGGGCTCGGACACCGCGGGGGCGGGCTGGTTGCTCGCCTGGACGGCGGCGCAGTTGCCGCCGGGGCAGTCCGACGAGCCGCCGGAGCTCATCATCTTGACGCCCGCGACGGTGCCGCCGAGCACGATGGCCACCGCGGCCACGGAGAGCAGGGCCAGCTTGCCCCTGCCGCCGGACGGGGCGTCGTAGGGGTCCTTGGGCGGTTTGCGGCGGCCGCGCCGTGAGCTCGGCTCCGGTTCCGCGGGCTGCTCGCCGTCCGACGACCAGCCCGAGCCCAGGAAGCCCGATTCCGCCTCGGCCCACGCCGGGGTCGGCGCTGCCATCGTCGGCTCGCCGTACACCTTGACGTCGCCCGGCTCGGGCGGGCCGCCGGCGGGCGGGTCGAACCTGGCCGTACGGTCGCCGGGGAAGGGGTCGTACGCGCCGGTCCGCTCCGCCGGGCCCTCGTCGAACGCCTCGTCGCCGGCGAACGCGCCGGGACGCGCGTACGGGTTGGGATGATCGGCGCCCGCCCGGTCGAACGAGCCCGTCCGCGGGCCCTGGTCGAACGGATCCGCCTGGCGTCCCTGATCGAACGTGCCCGGCGGGGGGCCCTGATCGAACGTGCCCGGCGGGGGCCCCTGGTCGAACGTGCCCGGCGGGGGGCCGTAGACGGCCGTGCGGTCGCGGGGGGCCGGGTCGAAGACGCTGGGCGGCCTGGGCGGGTCCTGCGGCGGCCGGACGGCGTCGGGCGCGTCGGGGACGCCGGGGACGTCGTCCCAGGAGGCGGGGCGCACGAAGGCGCCCGTGGTCTCGAAGGGCTGCTCAGGCGACGGGAACGGGCGGCCGGGCTCGGGACGGGGCGGCGTCGCGAAGGCGCCGGTGACCTCGAACGGGTCGGACTGCGGCACGGCGGTGGACGGGTTCTCGTCCCGCTGGGGCATGGGAGCCCACTGGCCCGTCACCTCGACCTGGTCAGGCAGCGACGGCCAGCCCGGCTCGGACGGCTGCTCCTTGCCCCAGAAGGACTCGGGCTGCTCGTCTTGCGAACCCCAAAAGGCGCTGGTTTCCCCCTGTTCATCCCCATCTTCGGATCCACCTGTGCCGTGGCGGCCCATGACAGCCCTCTCTGCCGGTTACAGTTGGCCGCCAATCTTCATAACACCTTTACTACGCCTTTGTCCCAGCATTCCCCGCAGTCACGGCCTAAATTCGGAAAATACTACGCAAATCGGGCTATGCGGTCACCTAAAGTGATCCCATCCGCCGGGCCCCGTCTCACGCCCGGTGACCCCGACGCCCTCCCCCGCGACCACGTGCCCCACGACCTGCCAGGACGCCGGAAGCCGTACCTCCGGAGGGAAGGTCGCGGCCAGCGCGTGATCCTCGCCGCCGGTGAGCACCCAGTCGAGCGGGTCGGCGCCCAGCTCCTTGGCCGCCGCCGCCACCGGCTCCGCCAGCGGGAGCGCCCGCGGGTCCAGCTCGACGCGTACGCCGCTGGCCACGGCGATGTGCCCGAGGTCCTGCAGCAGCCCGTCGCTGACGTCCAGCATGGCGCTCGCGCCCAGGCGCGCCGCCTCCGGCCCGCATTCGTACGGAGGGCACGGCCGCCGGTGCCGCGCCACCGCCTCCCCCCAGACCCGCTCCCCCTCGGCGTGATCCTGACCGTTGACCCTGCCCGCCTCCAGCAGGGACAGCCCGGCCGCCGAGTAGCCGAGCCGCCCGGCCACCGCCACCACATGACCGGGCCGGGCGGCGGCGCGGGTCACCGGCGGCCGGCCCTGGAGGTCGCCCAGCGCCGTGACCCCGATGACCACCAGGTCGCACCGGGTGACGTCACCCCCCGCGACACCGGCCCCCACCAGGGCGCACTCGTCGCGGAAGCCGTCGGTGAGCGCGTCGAGCCAGTCGACCGGCAGCGAGGACGGGATGCCGAGCCCGACGACGATCGACGTCGGCACGGCGCCCATGGCGGCCACGTCGGCGAGATTCTGGGCCGCGGCCTTGCGGCCCACGTCGTAGCCGCTGGACCAATGGCGGCGGAAGTGCCTACCCTCGATCAGTAGATCCGTAGAGACCACGACGCGCCCGTCCGGCGCGCCGACCATCGCGGCGTCGTCGCCCGGCCCAAGCAAAACCGCGGCGCCCTGTGGCAGGCGCCCGGTGATACGGGCCACAACTCCGAACTCGCCGAGTTCACCGACTGTGATGACGCACCTCCTGACGCTCACAGGGTACGGTGGCCCTTCGGCGTGATCCAATCGCCTGGGAGGACGTAATGGTGCAGGCCTACATCCTTATTCAGACCGAGGTCGGCAAGGCGGCGGCGGTGGCCCACGAGATCTCCGGCATCGCCGGGGTGACTCAGGCGGAAGACGTGACCGGCCCCTATGACGTGATCGTGCGCGCCGAGGCCCGCAACGTCGACGAGCTGGGCAAGCTCGTCGTGGCCCAGATCCAGGCCGTGGAGGGCATCACGCGTACCCTTACGTGTCCGATTGTCCATATCTAAGGTAGATCTTTCCATGCGTACGGCCGCCGTCCTGTTTGTCCTGTTCGCACTGGCCGGCTGCGGTGGCGCCGTCCAGGTGGAGCCGCCGGTGCCCGAGGGCGAGGCGGTGGCGGCCTGCGACCGGCTGGCCGGGATGCTGCCCGACAAGATCGGGCCCGACGGCCGCACCGAGTCCACGCCCGCCTCCCCGTACGTCGCCGTGTGGGGGCCGGGCACGGTCGCGCTGCGCTGCGGCGTGCCCAGGCCGGCCCGGATGGCGCCCACCGACCAGCTCCAGGAGATCAACGGGGTGGGCTGGTTCGCCGATCCCGAAAGGCCCACCCTGTTCACCGCCGTCGCCGCGCCGCTCTACGTGGAGGTCACGGTCGGCGGCTCACACGTGGCCGCCGAGGTGCTCGCCGAGCTGTCGGACCCGATCGGCCAGGTGTCAGCGCAGCCCCGGTGACCGGTTGAGCGCGAGCTGGACGAGCCGGTCGACCAGCGCCGGGTAGGGCAGCCCGGAGGCGGCCCAGAGCTGCGGCGCCACCGAGAGCGAGGTGAAGCCCGGCATGGTGTTGATCTCGTTGAGCACCAGCCTGCCCTCGGGCGTGTAGAAGAAGTCGACCCGCGCCAGCCCCTCGCACTCCAGCGCCTCGAACGCGCGCACCGCCATCGCCCGCAGCTCCTCGGCGGCCTCGGCCGGGATGCCGGCCGGCACGGTGAGCGACATCTGGTCGGGGTAGTACTTGGCCTCGAAGTCGAAGAACTCCTGACCGCCCTCCACCCTGACCTCGCCGGGCGCCGACGCGGCGGGCGGGTCGTCGCCGAGCGACTCCAGCACCGCGCACTCGACCTCGCGGCCGGTCATGGCCTCCTCGATGAGCACCTTCGGATCGTGCCGCCTGGCGAACTCGACGGCCTGCTCCAGCCCCGCCCGGTCGTGCGCCTTGGAGATGCCCTGCGAGGACCCGGCCCTGGCCGGCTTGACGAACACCGGCCAGCCGAGCTGCTCCTCGGCCTCCTTCAGCACCCGGTCGCGGTCGAGCCGCCAGTCGCGGTCGCGGACCACCACGTAGCGGCCGATCGGCAGCCCGGCGGCGGCCAGGACCGTCTTCATGTGGCCCTTGTCCATGCCGACCGCGCTGGCCAGCACTCCGGAGCCGACGTAGCGGACCCCGGCCATCTCCAGCAGCCCCTGGATGGTGCCGTCCTCGGCGAACGGCCCGTGCATCACCGGGAACACCACGTCGACCGAGCCCAGCTCGACCGGGATGCTGCCCGGGTCGTAGGCCACGAGGGAACCGCCGCCGGAAGGCAGTGCGAGCGCCGCACCGGTGGTGTCGACGGCGGGCAGCTCGCCTTCCTCGATCTGGAACCGCTGACCGGCCGAGGCCAGCACCCACCTGCCGTCCTGGGCGATCCCGATGGGGATCACCTCGTACTTGCTCCTGTCGATCGCCTCCAGCACGCTGCCCGCCCCCATCAGGGACACGGCATGCTCGGAATTGCGACCTCCGAAAACGACGGCGACGCGTGGCTTGCTCATGAGGTCCGAATCTACCGGCGTGCCCCGGCAACAGCGAGTCGAGCACGCGTGTTTCGGGACATCAGACGCCGTAACGCTCTGGTTTGGGTGAGCGGGACATGAGCAGCATCCCCGCCTCGGTAGGCGACATGCCGTCGTGCACGACGCCGACGACCACCTCGGTGATGGGCATCTCCACGTCGTGCTTCCTGGCCAGCTCCAGCACCGATTCGCAGGATTTGACGCCCTCGGCGGTCTGCCGGGTGGCCGCGACGACCTCCTCCAGCGTCATGCCGCGCCCCAGGTTCTCGCCGAAGGTGCGGTTGCGTGACAGCGGCGAGGTGCAGGTGGCCACCAGATCGCCCATGCCGGCCAGCCCGGCGAAGGTGTGCGGGTCGGCGCCGAGCGCGGCGCCCAGGCGGGAGATCTCGGCCAGGCCCCTGGTCATGAGCAGGGCGCCGACGTTGTCGCCCATGCCCATGCCCGCCGCCACGCCGACGGCCAGCGCGATCACGTTCTTCACGGCACCGCCGAGCTCCACGCCGACGACGTCGGTGTTGGTGTAGGGGCGGAACCACGGCGGCAGGTGGCAGGCCTTCTGCAGCCGGCCGGCGACGCCCTCGTCGGCACAGGCGACGACCGCGGCGGCGGGCTGGCGCTGGGCGATCTCCTTGGCCAGGTTGGGCCCGGAGACCACCGCGACCCGCTCCCGCGGCACCCCGGCGACCTCGCGGATCACCTCGCTCATCCGCTTGGTGGTGCCGAGCTCGATGCCCTTCATCAGGCTCACCAGCACCGCGTCGCGCGGGATGTGCTCGCGCCAGGCCGTCAGGTTGGCCCGCAGCGTCTGCGACGGCACGGCCAGCACCACGAAGTCGGCCCCGTCGAGCGCCTCGGCCACGTCGGTGGTGGCGCGCAGCGAGGTGGGCAGCGCGACGCCGGGCAGGTAGTCGGTGTTCATGTGCGTACGGTCGATCGACTCGACCACCTCGCGGCGGCGCCCGTACAGGATGGTCCTGTTGCCCGCCTCGGCGAGGATCATCGCGAACGTGGTCCCCCAGGAGCCGGTGCCGAACACGGCGGCCTTGGTCATCTCGTCACCGTCCGGCGGGATCGTAGGGAGTCTCGGGCGCCTTCTCGCCGCGCAGCTCGGCGAGCTGGGCGGTGACCGCGGCCATGATGTCGGCGGTGGCGTCGCGCAGCACGTCGGCGTGCGGCGGCAGGCCGGCGTACCTGGACAGGTCGACCGGCGGCCCGACCAGCACGCGGAAGGTCTTGCGTGGGAACAGCCTGGGCCGCTTCTCGCCGTAGGGCAGCAGCTCGTGGGCGCCCCAGTGGGCGACCGGGATCACCTGCGTGCCGCTCTCCAGGGCCAGCCGGGCGGCGCCGGTCTTGCCGACCATCGGCCACAGCCGGGGATCGCGGGTGCAGGTGCCCTCGGGGTAGAACAGGATCGCGCCGCCGTCCCTGAGCCGCTGCGCCGACTCCTGCAGCGACCTGGCGGCGTCGGCGCTGCCCCGGTAGACCGGGATGGCGCACAGCGAGCGCACCGCGTGGCCCAGGAACGGCACCTTGAACAGCGCCGCCTTCGCCAGGATGATCGGCCAGCGGCCGTTGTTGTAGAGGAAGTGCGACAGCAGCACCGGATCGGCCCACGACAGGTGGTTGGCCGCGATGATCAAGCCTCCCGTGCGCGGGAGCCGGTCGCCGCGCCGCCAGTCTCTCTTGACCAGGAGCCACGAGAGCGGTTTCACGATCACGACGGCCAGGGTTTCCCAGAAACGCGACGGTCGCGTGACGCGGCTCATGGTCTCCTCCAACACCTCTCGTATGCGCACAAGTCTCCCGGTTGGCCGCCGGGGATGTCGAGGCGCGATGCTTAGCCTATGAGCATCCGCTGGTCGCTGGTCATTCCGGTGAAGACGCTGGTAGCGGCGAAGACGAGGCTGGCCGCCGCCACCGGGCCGCACCGCACGCGGCTGGCCGTCGCGGTCGCCTGCGACACCGTCACAGCCGCTCTCGCCTGCCCGGCGGTGGCCAGGGTAGTCGTGGTGACGGCCGACCCGGCCGCCGCGGGACCGCTGTCCGCGCTCGGCGCCGACGTGGTGCACGACCCCGACCGGGGGCTCAACACGGCGCTGCGCACGGGCGCCGCGCACGCGGTGCGGGTGGCGCCCGGCGACCCGGTGGGCGCGCTCCAGGCCGACCTGCCGGCGCTGCGCCCGGCCGAGCTGGCGACCGCGCTGGCCGCCGCGGCCGAGTTCGACCAGGCGTTCGTGCCCGACGCGCTCGACGTAGGCACCACCTTCTACGGGGTACGGCCGGGCATGCCCTTCACCCCGCGGTTCGGCGGCGAGTCGCGGGCCAAGCACCTGGCGGGCGGGGCCAAGGAGCTGTGCCTGGAGGGCGTCGACTCGCTGCGCCGCGACGTGGACACCCCGGACGACCTGCGCGCCGCCGTCGAGCTCGGGCTGGGCAGGCACACGGCGGCGGTGGTCGCCGAGCTGTGGCCCACCGGCGGTGATCGGGTCTAGGCTGGAAGGCGTGCAGGGGACGGTGCGCAGTTTCGACGAGGCGACCCGGTCCGGCTCGGTCTTCCTCGACGACGGGACCGTGCTGGCCTTCCCCGCCCATGCCTTCGACGCCGGGCCGCTGCTGCTGTTGCGCACCGGCCAGCGGGTCAGCTTCACGATGTCCGGCGGCGAGATCGGCTACATCACGCTGTCGACTTTTCCGCTGCCGTGAAAAGGCCCGGGCCCCCGAAAAGGGAGCCCGGGCCTTTCACGGCGACGATGTCACTTCTTCTTCGCGGCCTTCTTGCCGCCCTCGTTCACCAGATCCTTGAAATCCGAACCGGGACGGAACTTGGGCGCCCAGCTCTCCGCCACCTTGATCTCGGCCCCGGTCGATGGGTTCCTGGCCGTCCTGGCCGGCTTGTGCACCATCTCGAATGCGCCGAAGCCCGTGATCGAGACCTTGTCCCCGGTCGCCACTGCCTTCTGGACGGCATCGATGATCGCGTTGACGGCCTCGGTCGCCGTCTTCCTGTCGCCGACGCGGTCTGCGATGGCGTCGACGAGTTCCCGCTTGTTCATGAAAGTTTCTGCTCCCCCAGTTACGGCTCGGGGTTCCAGCTCACGAGTCGACGTAGAAACCCCTTACGCGCTCGAAAGTAGGCGGGATTGCGGGCGAACTCAATCACCCGGCGTGTTTTCGTCCTCGCGTGGCGTGTCGGCGGCCTCGTCGAGAGCGGCCAGGAAGTTGTCCAGCCGGACGGCCGCGCGACCCGGATCGAGCTTGGCCTGGTCGCAGATGGACAGGTAGTGGCGCGCCAGCCGTTCGCGGCCGGCGGGGTCGGTCAGGTGCAGCATGCGGACGCGGCGGTGCGCTTCGCGCAACCGCCGCGCCAGGTCGTCGTCTTCTAGACGGTCGTCGGCAGCCATGGCTGCCGACCATTCTCGTACGTGGTGATGTCGTCGGCGTGACGCAGGGTCAGCCCGATGTCGTCCAGGCCCTCCATGAGGCGCCAGCGGGTGTAGTCGTCGATCTCGAAGGCGACGCTCTCGCCGGCCCAGCGGACCTCGCGCCGCTCCAGGTCGACGGTCACCTCCAGGCCGGGGTCGGCCTCGACGGCGTCCTGCAGCGCCTCGACCTGGGCGTCGGGCAGGACGACCGGCAGCAGCCCCATCTTGGTGGAGTTGTTGCGGAAGATGTCGCCGAACCGGGCGGCGATCACGACGCGGAACCCGTACTGCTGCAGGGCCCACACGGCGTGCTCGCGCGAGGAGCCGGTGCCGAAGTCGGGGCCGGACACCAGGACGGAGGCGCCCGAGTAGGAGGCGTCGTTGAGCACGAAGGACGGGTCCTCGCGCCAGGCGGCGAACAGGCCCCTCTCGAACCCGGTGCGGCTGACCTGCTTGAGCCAGACGGCCGGGATGATCTGGTCGGTGTCGACGTTGCTGCGGCGCAGCGGCACCGCCGTACCGGTGTGGGTGGTGAAGGCGTCCATCGGTGGGTCTCCTAGAGGTCGGCGGGGGCGGTCAGGCGGCCGGTGACGGCGGTCGCGGCGGCGACCTGCGGCGAGACCAGGTGGGTGCGGCCACCCTTGCCCTGGCGGCCCTCGAAGTTGCGGTTGGAGGTGGAGGCGCTGCGCTCGCCGGGCTGCAGGGTGTCGGGGTTCATACCCAGGCACATGGAGCAGCCGGCCTCGCGCCACTCGGCGCCGGCGGCCTTGAACACCTCGTGCAGGCCCTCCTGCTCGGCCTGGAGCTTGACCAGCATCGAGCCGGGGACGATGAGCGTGCGCGTCTTGACCCGGCGGCCGCGCAGGATCTCGGCGGCCGAGCGCAGGTCCTCGATGCGGCCGTTGGTGCACGAGCCGACGAAGACGGTGTCGACCTCGATGTCGCGCAGCGGGGTGCCGGCGGTCAGGCCCATGTAGTCGAGCGCGCGCTCGGCGGCCGAGCGGGCGACCGGGTCGGCGAAGCTCTCCGGCGTGGGCACGCTGGCGCCCAGCGGCAGGCCCTGGCCGGGGTTCGTGCCCCAGGTGACGTACGGGGTCAGCGTCGAGGCGTCGATCTCGACGACCTTGTCGAACACGGCGTCGTCGTCGGTCTTCAGCGTCTTCCAGTAGGCGACGGCCTGGTCCCACGCCTCGCCGGAGGGCGCGTGCGGGCGGCCTTCGAGGTAGGCGAACGTCGTCTCGTCGGGGGCGATCAGGCCGGCCCTGGCGCCCGCCTCGATGGACATGTTGCACACCGTCATGCGGCCCTCCATGGAGAGCTTGCGCACCGCCTCGCCGCGGTACTCGACGATGTAGCCCTGGCCGCCGCCGGTGCCGATCTTGGCGATGATGGCCAGGATCAGGTCCTTGGCCGTGACGCCGACGGGCAGCTCGCCGGAGACCTCGATGGCCATCGTCCTGGGCCGGTAGGCGGGCAGCGTCTGGGTGGCCAGCACGTGCTCGACCTCGGAGGTGCCGATGCCGAACGCGATGCCGCCGAACGCGCCGTGGGTCGAGGTGTGGGAGTCGCCGCAGACGATCGTCATGCCGGGCTGGGTCAGGCCGAACTGCGGGCCGATGATGTGCACCACGCCCTGCCCGGCATCGCCCATCGGGTGCAGCCGCAGGCCGAACTCGGCGGCGTTCTTGCGCAGGGTCTCGACCTGCGTCTTGGACACCGGGTCGGAGATCGGGCCGAGCACGGTCGGCACGTTGTGGTCCTCGGTGGCGATGGTGAGATCGGGCCTTCGCACGGGCCGGCCGGCGAGACGGAGACCGTCGAACGCCTGCGGGCTGGTCACCTCGTGGATGAGGTGCAGGTCGATGTAGAGCAGGTCGGGCTCGCCGTCGGCGCGGCGCACGACGTGCTGCTCCCAGACCTTCTCGGCCAGTGTGCGGCCCATGGGATCTCCTCCTTGAGACAGACCTCCGACTTGCCTTCTCATATGTCGAGACGGCAGTATCGGTGTATGGACAACTCTAGCGGAGTCGGAGTACTGGACAAGGCCGTTCTGGTGCTCAATGCCCTCGAAGCCGGACCGGCCTCCCTGGCACAGCTCGTCCAGGCCACCGGCCTGGCACGCCCCACGGCCCACCGGCTGGCCGTCGCTCTTGAGCACCACCGCATCGTGACCCGTGACACGCAGGGCAGGTTCGTGCTCGGCCCCAGGCTTTCCGAGTTGTCCACGGCCGCCGGCGAGGACCGCCTGCTCGCGGTGGCCGCGCCCGTGCTGATGCAGTTGAGGGACTTGACGGGCGAGAGCGCGCAACTCTACCGGCGCCAGGGTGACGAACGGGTGTGCGTGGCCGCCGCCGAGCGGTCCAGCGGCCTGCGCGACACCGTGCCCGTCGGGTCGGCGCTGCCGATGACCGCCGGCTCGGCCGCGCAGATCCTGCTGGCCTGGGAGGAGCCCGACCGGCTGCACCGGGGGCTGCGCGGCGCCAAGTTCACCGCGGCCACCCTCGCCTCCGTGCGGCGCAGGGGGTGGGCGCACAGCGTGGGAGAGCGTGAGCAGGGTGTGGCCAGCGTCTCGGCCGCCATAAGGGGCAGCGGCGGCAAGGTGATCGCGGCGGTCAGCGTGTCGGGCCCCATCGAGCGCCTGACCCGCGCTCCGGGGCGGCTGCACGCGGTGCCGGTGATGGCCGCGGCCGAGCGGATCACCGAAGCCATGCGACGCACGTCATGATCCGCCAAAGCCGGTATTTAGGGAGCCGAGTGCGTCGCTGGCACACTAGCCTGAGTGCGTGACAGATCGCATCGAGGTAGCCGCCACTGAGCTGCGACCCCTGCTCGAAGAGTTCATCATGTGGGCGCGGACGAACGCGCCCGACAGCGACCCCGAGCTCGTCGGGCCCGCCGCACTGTGGCACCGTCTCGCCTTCTCGCAGGATCTCGGCACGTGGAAGCGCGCCGACCTGCGTAACCTGCTGCTCGATCGGATGCCGAAGGTCATCGACGACCCCGACGCCGCCGCCGACGGCATGCTGCCCGCCGTCGACGCCTATCTGACCTTCCTGTCGAGCACCGGCAGGCTGGCCAAGGGCTCCGACACCCTCGCCGATCTGCAGGCAGAGCTCGACGACGTGGAGGACGACTTCGTCGAGCTGATGGAGGACCTCATCGAGGACGTCGAGGACGATGACGAGACGGGCGACCTCGGCGACTTCGAGGCGTTCGCCGACGACCTGGCCGAGCTGCCCACGATCAGGCTGCGGCCCGACGCCGAGCTGGCCGCCGCCGCGCGCGCGGTGCCGCTCATCGCCAAGGCCCGCGACCTGGCGCTGTGGGTGGGCTCGGGCCGCCGGGTGGGCGAGGACACCCTGCTCTCCGACACCGAGGTCGAGGAGGCGCTGGCCGCCGTCGGGCTGCCCAGGCCGGAGACCGAGGGGGCGCTCGCCGAGGCGGTGCCCGACCTGTGGAACCTGTGGAACCTGGCCGTCGACCTGGAGTTCCTGGAGCCGGGCGAGGGCGGCACGGTGGCCGTGCAGGACGACACCGCCGAGTGGCCGTTCGACGACGACGAGGACGTGCTCGACGCCTGGATGCTCGGCCTGCACTCGGTCGACTACGGCGACCCCGAGCTGGCCGACGAGGACCTCACCATGGCCCTGGCCGGCCTGACCCGCGGCATGCTGGTCAGGCTGCTGCTCGCGGGCGGCTCGCGTGACCTGGCCGGGCTCCGGCGCGAGCTGGCCGAGGCCGCCGCCGAGATCGACGAGCTGGGCGCGCAGGCCTGGCACGAGGCGGGCGACCCGCTCGCCCCGGCGCTCGAATGGCTGGCGGGCTACGGCATGACGGAGGTCTCCGGCGACACCGTCAGCCTCACGCCGCTCGGCACCGAAGGCGTCGTCCACCTGCTCGACGACTCCGACATCGAGATCGACGCCCGGCCGGCCATCGAGTCGATGAGCGCGCACGAGCTGCTGGTGCTCAGCGCCGAGCTGCCGGAGGAGGAGGCCGACGCGGAGTTCGCCGCCTGGATGCGGCTGCGCGAGCCGGCCCGGGCGGCCGAGGAGCTGCTGGAGGCCGCGGCCAAGGACGGCGACGACGCGCTGATCCGGGTGCAGGCGGCCAGCGTGGTCGGCACGCTCGGCGAGGCCGCCGTCCCGGCCTGGCAGGCGGCGCTCGACGAGGTGTCGCTGCGCCCCTACGCGGCCACCCACCTGAGCCAGCTCGGCGTGGAGGGCGCGCCCGAGCCCACGCCCGACGACACCAACTGGCTGATCCTCGACATGTGGACCATCTCCGCCGGGCTGGGCCGTCAGGAGTTCGTGGGCAGCCTGCGCGACATCGGGCCGGAGCTGCTCAACAACCTGCTGGACGTGGTCTGGAAGATTCCGCACGCGCACGTGGAGGAGCTGCTCGACCTGATCTCCCAGGTGCATCCGGACAAGCAGATCGCCAAGACGGCCCGCCGGGCGCTGTTCAAGGCCCGGTCCGCCGCGCAGTGAAGCACCACGAGAGCGCGCCTCCGTACGGTCTGCCGTCCGGGGGCGCGCTTCTTCGTGCCCGGCAGGGGCCGGAGGGGGTGCGTCATGCCAGGCGCCGGCGGTGTCCAGGACGGCCCCGCTCAGGGCGCGCCGAGGCCGGTGGCGCTGCCGGCCCGGCTTGACCGCCGTCGTGCCTCTGGGGGCCGCGGTGGCGGTCCTGCCGGGGCGCTCGGCGCTCGGTGCTCGCTGAGAACCGCAGGCGGGTGCCGGAAAGCACGAAGACCCGGCCGAGGGCCGGGTCTTACGGTGAAGGTGTAGTCCCGACCGGATTCGAACCGGCGCTACCGCCTTGAGAGGGCGGCGTCCTGGGCCACTAGACGACGGGACCTTCGCGAGCTTGTGACAGTGGTAGTCCCGACCGGATTCGAACCGGCGCTACCGCCTTGAGAGGGCGGCGTCCTGGGCCACTAGACGACGGGACCCTGTCAACAAGCTGATGCCGGGCCTCCCCGGCAACGGACGTAACTCTACCGCACCGCGAGGAGCACAACCAAACCGCTATCGGGCCATCAGATCGGGTCTGTGCCGCCGTACCAGGTCACCCATGGGGCCGCGCTCCCACAGCGGGTCGAGCGCGCCGAGCGGGATGCCGAGCCACTGCAGCCCCGACCCGGGATGGACGGGCACCCGGGCCAGGTGGTCGCGCATCCAGCGCGGGACCCGGGTCGGCAGGACCCTCGATCCCCAGCCGACCAGCCCGACGCTCCGCATCGCCCCGGCGCGCACCCGGACGCCGCCGGGGCGGCCGACGGCGCGCGGACCGGCCATCCGGCTCTCCACCACGTCGATCCGCTCGATGTCGGCCCACGCCAGGCGCAGCCGGAAGCCGTACGTGTCGGACAGCTCGACGCCCTGCGGGGAGAAGCGCACGACAGTGCCCTCGACCATGCGCCGGTACTTGACCACGAGCACCCCGGCGAGGGCGGCCGTGCAGGCGGCGCCGGCGAGGACGCCCCCGAGGGTGCTCCCCGTGAAGATCGCGCCCAGCCCCAGGCACACCGCGAAGAAGAGCAGGAGCGGCATCAGGAAGGGGGCGGTGAACGCGAGGAAGGACCCTCGGCGCATCCGGAACTCGGTCATGAAAACAAGAAAGCGGATGCTTCTGTGTGAAGCATCCGCACCGTGCTGGGGTACCAGGACTCGAACCTAGACTAACTGAACCAGAATCAGTCGTGCTGCCAATTACACCATACCCCACCGCTGACGAACCCCTGCGGGGCGCGCTTGGCGACGTCCGAAAGAATAGCCCAGCTCGGGGGGTAAGACCAAAACGAATACCCGGCGGCGTCCGGCATCGGCCATGACGTGCCAAGCTGAGGGGGACAAACCACCACGTGGAGGAGCCCCAGCGTTGGCCGAGAACCCGTTCTTCGCCCCGAGCAGCCTGCCCTATCAGCTGCCCCCCTTCGAGGAGATCCGCGAGGAGCACTACCTGCCCGCGTTCGAACGCGGGATGGCGGAGCAACTGGCCGAGGTGGCGGCCATCGCGTCGGCCGGGGAGCCGCCCACGTTCGCCAACACCGTGGCGGCGCTGGAGAGGTCCGGGCGCGTCCTGGGCCGGGTGGCCACGGTCTTCTACTCGATGGCGGCCTCCAACACCTCCGACACGCTGATGGAGATCGAGAAGCGGATCTCTCCGGAGCTGACCAGGCACAGCGACGCGATCCAGCTCGACCGCGCGCTCTGGGCCCGCGTCAAGCAGGTGACGACGGACGACCCGGAGGAGGCGTGGCTGCTGGAGAAGTACCGGGACGACTTCGTCCGGGCGGGCGCAGACCTGTCGGAGCCGGAGCAGGAGCGGCTGCGGGCGCTGAACGAGGAGCTGTCGACGCTGTCGACGGAGTTCTCGCAGAACCTGCTCAAGGCCTCGTCGGAGTCGGCTCTGGTGGTGACCGAGGCCAAGGAGCTCGACGGTCTGGACGAGGCCACGATCCGGTCGATGCGCAAGGACGACCGCTATGTGCTGCCGCTGCTCAACTTCACCAACCAGCCGGCCCTGACGCAGCTCACCGACCGTGACGTGCGCCGCCGGCTCTACGAGCTGAGCGTGGAGCGGGCGCCCGGCAACCGCGCGCTGGCGATCCGCATCGCGAGCCTGCGCGCCGAGCGGGCCGCACTGCTCGGCTTCCCGAACCACGCCGCGTACGTGGTCGCCAACCAGACGGCCAAGACCGTGGAGGCGGTCGAGGAGATGCTCGGCCAGCTCGTCGGCCCGGCCGTGCGCAACGCCCGCGAGGAGGCCGAGGCGCTGGCGGAGCAGGCCGGGTTCGCGATCGAGCCGTGGGACTGGTCCTACTACGCCGAGAAGGTGCGCCGGGCCCGCTACGACTTCGACGCCGACGCCATGCGCCCCTACTTCGAGCTGGGCCGCGTCTACCGTGACGGGATCTTCAAGGCGGCGGAGCTGCTCTACGGGCTCAGCTTCGCCGAGCGCACCGACCTGACCGGCTACCACGAGGACGTGCGGGTCTTCGAGGTGTCCGGCGACGACGGCGACACGCTCGGGCTGTTCCTGCTCGACCCGTACGCCAGGGCCAACAAGCGCGGCGGCGCGTGGATGAACAACCTGGTCGACCAGTCGTTCCTGTTCGGCGAGAAGCCGGTGGTGATGAACAACCTGAACGTCACCAAGCCCGCCGAGGGGCCCACGCTGCTGTCGTACGAGGAGGTCAACACGGCCTTCCACGAGTTCGGGCACGCGTTGCACGGACTGTTCTCGCAGGTGCGCTATCCGCGGGTGTCGGGCACCAGGGTGCCGCGCGACTTCGTGGAATACCCGTCGCAGGTCAACGAGATGTGGGTGACCTGGCCGGAGATCCTGGCGAGCTACGCCCGCCACCACGAGACCGGCGAGCCGATGCCCGAGGAGCTGGTGGCCAAGCTGAAGGCTGCCGAGCGGTTCAACCAGGGCTTCCTGACGGTGGAGTATCTGGCCGCGACGCTGCTCGACTGGGCCTGGCACAAGCTGGCCCCGGGCGAGGAGGTGGCCGACGCCGAGGCGTTCGAGGCGGCGGCGCTGGAGGCGGCCGGCATCGCGTTCCCGCTGGTGCGGCCGCGTTACCGGACCAACTACTTCGCGCACGTCTTCGCCGGCGGCTACAGCGCCGGCTACTACTCCTACATCTGGAGCGAGGTGCTCGACGCCGAGAGCGTGGAGTGGTTCAAGGAGAACGGCGGGCTCAAGCGGGCCAACGGCGACCACTTCCGCCGGGAGTTGCTGTCGAAGGGCGGCAGCCTCGACGCGCTGACCGCCTTCCGCAACTTCCGTGGCCGCGAGCCGGGCATCCGCCCGCTGCTGGAGCGCCGCGGCCTGGTCTGACCCTGCCGGAACGCCCCCCGCGGCGGGAGCTACCGGGGGGCGTCGAGTTCCGCGAGGCGCTCGCGCAGCCATTCCCGTTCGGCCTGGCTGGACGCGCGGGCGACGATCAGCATGCCGCGGCGGTACGGGTCGGGCTCGTCCTTGATCTTGACGGGCGCGCCGCGGTCGTAGAAGAAGCTCGCCGGGGCCTCCAGGAACGCCAGCCTGCGGCGGAGCACCTCGGCCCGCTCGGCCGGGTCCGGGAGCGCTGACAGGAACGTCAGGATGGCGAAGAACCGGGTCTGGTCACTGATGTCGAGGTCGCCGGGATCGCGCAGGCGCCTCAGCAGCTCCTCGCGGCCCGCCGGGGTGAGCGTCAGGACCTGGCGGCGGGCGGCGTGGGTGCCGGCCTCCTCGTGCCGCTCGACCAGGCCCTTGGACTCCAGCCTGGCGATCGCCGGGTAGAGGGCGCCGTCGCTGATGGGACGCAGGTGGCCGGTCAGCGCGCTGAGCCTGGCTTTGAGCTCGTAGCCGTGCATGGGGCGCTCGCCGAGGAATCCCAGGATGGTGAGGGTCAGGTCGCCGCCGCTTGCCATGGGGTGCATCGTAACGCTATACCTCTAATCGAGATACTACGATTCGAGGTATGCACGTGTTCAGGCTGGCGATGCCGATCTATGTGGAGCTGCTGACGGCCGTGGTGGCGGTGGGGCTGATCGACCTGCTGTGGGTGTCGGGGCTGGGCGAGGCGGCCATCGCCACGGTGACGGTGGCGACGACGGCCGAGACGCTGGCCTACGGGCTCTTCCTGGCCGTGCCGACGGGCGTGACCGTGCTCGTCGGGCGGCGGGACGGGCACGCGCCGCTGGCCCCGGTGGTCAGGACCGGGTGGGTGCTGTGGGCGGGGCTCTCGGCGCCGATCACGGTGGCGGGGGCGGCGCTGGCCTGGGTGGCGGGCGGTGAGGCGTATTTCCTGATCGCGTTCGCCGGGTGGCCCGTCTACTTCGCCCAGACGGTCGTGGACGGGGTGCTCAAGGGCCGGGGCGACACGAGGCGGCCGATGCGGCACGCGCTGCTGTGCAACGCGCTGGTGATCGGGCTGGACCCGCTGCTCATCTACGGGCTCGGCCTGGGCGTCGAGGGTGCGGCGGTGGCCACGGTGCTCGCGCGGGCGATCACGCTGGCCGTGTCGGTCCGTGCGCTCCGCGAGCGCGACTCGGGGGCCGGGCTGCTCGTGGGGCCGGTGCTGCGGACCGGGCTTCCCATGTCCGGAGATTTCCTGGCACGGGCGCTCGTGGGCATGGTGCTCGTCGACCTCGTCGCCGGGTTCGGGACGGCGGAGCTGGCCGGGTACGGGGTCGGGCAGAAGGTGATGCTGGCCGGGGTGATGGTGTTCTACGCGCTCCGCCAGGCCGCCATGATCCGTACCGCGCGGGCCGAGGGCACCGGGTCGCCACTACGGGCCGGGCTGCTGGCGGGGGCGGTGGTGGCGGGCGTGCTGAACGTGGCCGCCTCGCCGGTCGCCGGGCTGTTCGCCGCCGATCCCGGGCCGGCCGTGGGGTTCCTGCGCTGGATGACGCTCTATCTGGTGCCGTTCGGCGGGCTGATCGCCGTCGGCGGGGTGCTGCAGGCCGACGGAAGGGGCGGCCGCCTGCTCGCCGCCACGCTGGCGGGCTTCGCGGTGCAGCTGCCCCTCGCCTACGTGCTGAGCGAACGGCTCGGGGTCACGGGCGTGTGGCTGTCGATGGCCGCCGGGGCGACACTCAGCCTCGCGGCCGCACTGGCCCGCCGAGCCCCGGCGCCGGCCCGTACGCCCGCGCCTCCGCACTGACGCGCGCGAACCCACCCCCGGCACGGGTCTCCGGCCGAGGGTGGGTTCGCGGGGTTGTTCAGGCGTCGAGGCGGGTCAGGGCCGCGCGGATGCGCTCCTTGGCGCGCTCACGGCCGAGGACCTCGATCGACTCGAACAGCGGCAGCCCGACCGTGCGGCCGGTGACCGCGACGCGGACCGGCGCCTGCGCCTTGCCGAGCTTGAGCCCGTGGGCGGCGCCGACCTCCTCCAGCGCCTCCTTGAGCGACTCGGGGTCCCAGCTGACGGTGTCGAGCCGCTCCAGGTAGCCGGTGAGGATCTCCCGAGGGGAGTTCTTCATCGCCTTGTCCCAGGACGCCTGGTCGAAGACGGGCTCCGGCAGGAACAGGAAGTCGACGTTCTGCCGGATCTCCGACAGCACCCCGATGCGCGTCTGCGCCAGCGCGGCGACCTTGCTGAACCGCTCGCGGTCCCAGGACGGGTCGAGGTAGGGCTGACACCGCTCCTCGAACGTCTCGATCGGCAGCGCCCGGATGTACTCGCCGTTGAAGGCGCGCAGCTTCTTCTCGTCGAAGAAGGCGCTGGAGGAGTTGACGTCCGCCAGCCGGAACAGCGGCGCCATCTCCGACCACGGCATGATCTCGCGGTCGTCGCCGGGCCCCCAGCCGAGCAGCATGAGGTAGTTGACCATGGCCTCGGCCAGGTAGCCCTCGGCCCGGTAGTCCTCGAGCGCGACCTTGTCGCGGCGCTTGGACAGCTTCTTGCGCTGCTCGTTGACGATCACCGGCAGGTGCGCCCACACCGGCGCAACCGCGCCCAGCGCCGGCCACAGCAGCTCCTGCTTGGCGGCGTTGCCCAGGTGCTCCTCGCCGCGCACCACGTGGGTGATGCCCTGGGTGATGTCGTCGACCGCGTTGGCCAGCACGTAGAGCGGCGAGCCGTCGGTGCGGGCGATGACGAAGTCTTCCTGGGCGTCGTTGGGGAACTCGACCCGGCCGCGGACCAGGTCCTCGACAACGGTGACGCCCTCGTCGGGGGTGCGGAAGCGGACCGCGCCCTCGCTCAGCCCGCGCTCGCGGCAGTGGCCGTCGTAGCCCTTGTGCTCGGACCCGGTGCGGGCGACGAGCTGCTCGCGGGTGCAGTCGCAGTGGTAGGCGGCGCCGCCGGCTAGCAGCTTGGCCACGGCCTCGCGGTGCTGCGGCTCGTAGGCCGACTGGAAGTAGGGGCCCTCGAAGACCGGGTTGGTGCCGTTGATGCCGATCCAGTCGAGGGCCGAGATGATGCCCTCGGTCCACTCCGGCCGGTTTCTGGTGGCGTCGGTGTCCTCGATGCGCAGCACGAAGCGGCCGCCCGACTGCTCGGCCAGCGCCCAGTTGAACAGCGCCGTGCGGGCGCCGCCGACGTGGAACATGCCGGTTGGGGACGGGGCGAAGCGCACCCGTAGATCAGTCACGAGAGACCACCTTGTTCGTCAGAGTGCCGATGCCTTCGATCCCGACGCTGACCTCGTCGCCGATCTCCAGCGGGCCGACTCCGGCCGGGGTGCCGGTCAGGATCACGTCGCCGGGGATCAGCGTCATGACCGCGCTGACGTAGGCGACGAGGGCGGGGATGTCGTGGATGAGCTGGCTGGTGCGGCCGCTCTGCCGCATCTCGCCGTTGACCGTCGTGGTGAGCGCCAGGTCGGCGGCGTCCAGGTCGGTCTGGATCCACGGGCCGATCGGGCAGAACGTGTCGAAGCCCTTGGCCCGGGTGAACTGCACGTCCTTCTTCTGCAGGTCGCGCGCGGTGACGTCGTTGGCGCAGGTGTAGCCGAAGATGACGTCCTTGACCCGCTCGGCGGGCACCTCGCGGCAGAGCCGCCCGATGACCACGGCCAGCTCGCCCTCGAAGTCGACGCGGTGCGAGAGCGTGGTCGGGTAGGCGATCGACTCGCCGTGACCGATCACCGAGGTGGACGGCTTCATGAAGATGAGCGGCTCCGGCGGGACCTCGTTGCCCATCTCCCTGGCGTGCTCGGCGTAGTTGCGGCCGATGGCGATCACCTTGCTCGGCAGCATCGGGGCGAGCAGCCGCACCTGGGAGAGCGGGAACCGTTCGCCGGTGAACTGCACCTGGCCGAACGGGTGACCGGAGATCGCGGAGACGAACTCCTCGCCCGGACCCCCTTCGACCACGCCGAACGAGACGCCTTCACCTGTGGAGAACCTCGCTATACGCACCTGACAAGGCTATCGCCGCCACCGGTGCGGGTCCGCCCGGTATCGGGGCGGGGCGTGGTTTCCTAGGTGGACAACCTTGCCGAGGAGCTGACATGCCTTCCGTCGTGAAGATCAACGTGTTGACCGTGCCCGCCGAGATGCGGGAGCAGTTGGAGCAGCGGTTCGCCAACCGGGCCGGGATGGTCGAGTCGGCCGACGGGTTCGAGTGGTTCGAGCTGCTGCGGCCGGTCGACGGGACCGACCGCTATCTGGTCTACACCCGCTGGCGCAGCGAGGAGGACTTCCAGCGCTGGCAGGAGAGCCAGGCGTTCCAGCGCGGCCACGCCCAGGCCGCCCAGGAGCGGGCCGGCGACCGGGGCGAGGCGCCGCCCCAGAGCCAGGGGCACGGTCATGGGCAGGGCCCGGCCGCGTCGGGGTCTGAGGTGTGGTCGTTCGAGGTCATCCAGAGCGCCACTCCCAAGTCCTGAAATTTCACCTGTCCAGGGGGTTCGCGGCGATGCGCTGGACGATGCCCGCCCGCACGAACCCGCCGGCGATGCTGTCCGGCTTGCGCGTGCCCTGGTCACTGATGCAGGCCGCGAACTCCCCGGCGATGTCGAGCCGGGGATGGCGCTCCAGCACCTCCTGCCGCACGGCGGCGGGGATCTCCTCGGTGCTCCGGCCGGAGATGTCCATGCCCGTCGACAGCTCCAGCAGGTGCCCCTCGGGGTCGTCCTCGACCGGCACCTCGGCCCACATGTGCCGGATGATCACCTCGGCGGCGCGCGTCCTGCGCTCCGCCGGCCAGCCGGCGCCGGCGCAGAAGGCCCAGGCCACGTGCCCCCCGGCCTCCTCGTACGGCACCGTGTGGCTGTCGAACTCCGCCGCCAGCCCGATGTCGTGCAGCATCGCCGACACGTACAGCAGCTCCGCGTCGAACGCGATGCCGTGGCCCGGCGCGTACGCGGCGGCCCACAGGTAGGCGCGGATCGAGTGGTTGAGCAGCGACGGCGTGTGGTAGCGGGTGGCCACCTCCAGCGCGGCACGGCAGACGGGCGAGTCGGGGATCACCAGGTCGTCGTATCTCATGACAGAAGCATGGCGCATCGACCCGCTAACGATCCCGGCGGCCAACTTGACCTTGAGTTCGCGATTCGGACAGCATGTTGCGCCCCCCGTCTTTTCGGTCCGGAAGGAATCTGGCGTGCGCCGCCTCGCGATCCCCCTTGCCCTCACGCTCCTGCTCGGCGGGACGGTGAGCCCGGCGCGGGCCGACTCCCCGGTCAAGCGGACCGCCCCCTGCCAGGGTGACTGGCTGCCGGGCACGCCGACCGCGGGCGAGGTGATGGGCGGCGAGATCTCCCTGGTCGGCCTGCCCGCCTTCAAGCTCGGCAAGAAGATCAACTGGAGCGCGAGCCCGTTCAAGAACCGCTCCTGGGAGTACGTGTTCCAGTCGCTGCGGTGGATGGGCACGCTCGTCGTCGAGTACGAGAGGACCGGCGAGGAGCGCTACCTGCGGCGCGCCGAGGAGATCACCAAGGACTGGGTCGCGCACAACAGGCGCGGCGCGCGCGGCACCAAGGCGTACGTGTGGAAGGACCACCCGGTGTCGCTGCGCACGCAGCCGCTGGTGTGCCTGAGCATGCACGTCAAGGACGCCTGGCTGAAGGAGAGCCTGGCCGACCACGCCAGGCTGCTGTCCGACGCGCGGCTGTACAAGAAGGGCCACAACCACGGCATCGACCAGGACATCGCGCTGCTGGCCATCGGCTGCCGCTACAACCGCGCCGACTGGTCCGACCTGGCCGTCCGGCGGCTGAGGGGCACGGTCAGGCTCGACGTCGACTCGCAGGGCGCGCTCATGGAGCAGGCGCCGCGCTACGCCGTCTACGTCCACAACCGGCTGCGGGTCGCGATGGACGGCATGCGCTCGTGCGGCCGCAAGGTGCCGGGCGACATCAGTGAGCGGACCGAGGCGCTGAAGGACTTCATCGCCCACTCCACCCAGCCCAACGGTTACATGGTGCCGATCGGCGACGGCAGCGCCGAGACCGAGCCCAAGATGGACGCGGGCACGCCCGAACAGGAAGTCAGGACCTACAAGGCGGGTTACGTGTTCGGCCGGACCGACTGGGGCAAGCCCGAGTCGGCGTTCTACTCGATCCGGTTCGGTCCCGGCATGAAGTGGCACGGCCACGAGGACCACCTGGGCGTCACCTATTACGCGCACGGCCGCGACATCCTCGTCGACGCCGGATTCCACTCCTACGAGAAGAACTCCTACCGTTACTGGACGCTCTCCCCGCAGGCGCACAACGTCCCGACCGTGGTGGGCGAGCGTTTCCGCCCGCGCACGGCCAGCAAACTCACCAAGACGAAGTACGGCGCGGACCGCCAGTCGTTCCGCCTTTCCGACAAGGCCTATGGCGTCACCCGCACCCGTTCGGTCCTGGTCAACCACGGCGACGACCTGATGGCGGTGCTCGACGAGGCGGCGGGCGGCGAGAAGGTGCAGAGCCTGTGGCGTTTCGACGACTCGCTCAAGCTGGTGTCCAAGCGCGCCGGCCGGGTCGTGCTGAGTGACGGCAAGTTCAAGGTGACGCTGGTGCAGCTGGCCTCGTGCAAGCCGATCGGCGGGCAGAAGGTGCAGCGCGGCGGCAAGCTCGGCTGGATGTCGCCGTCCTATCTGGCCAAGCAGCCCACCAACGTGGTGATCTCTCCCGCCGCCAGGTCGCTGCTGACGATCGTGGTGCCGGGCACCGACTCGCCCAAGGTGACGTGCTCGGGCGGCAAGGTCACCGTCGACGGCGTGAGCTTCTCCGCCGGCCTCTTCTGACGGAACAATGTTTCGTTATTAATTTCATCGCGAATATCCAGGTCACGACAGTTCCCGGCGTCCGGCGGACGCCGGGAATTGACATTTCAACGACCGCACTACACCCTGTGTAGAACTGCGCCAATGGGGTCGCGAAAAACTTTACTCACCGGTTTTCCTATTTCCTGTATTCACCGCAGGTGCGGCATACGGAAGGTGATCCCATGCACCCCCTCGACCGGTTCTCCCAGCCCATGCTCGCGCTCTTCCGCATCGTCACCGGATTCCTCTTCAGCATTCACGGCGTGACGTCGCTGTTCGGCGTGATGGGCGGCAATCGCGGCACCGGCCAGGCCGTCGCGTTCGCGACCTGGCCGAGCTGGTGGGCGGCGCTCATCGAGCTCGTCTGCGGCCTGCTCGTGCTGAGCGGCCTGTTCACCCGCGTCGCCGCCACGCTGGCCTCCGGCACGATGGCGTACGCGTACTTCATGGTCCACCAGCCCGCCCACCTGCTCCCGTTGCGCAACGGCGGCGAGCTGGCGGCGATGTACTGCTGGGCGTTCCTGCTGATCGCCGTGCTGGGCCCGGGAGCCTGGGCCCTCGACGGCCTGCTCGGCCGCCGCCGCTCGCAACTGGTCGCCGTGCGGTCCTAGGCGGTCTCGTGGCCGGCCCTGAGCAGGCCGTAGGTGACCGCCTGCTCCAGGGCCTGCCAGGAGGCGTCGATGATGTTCTCGGCCACGCCGACCGTCGCCCACTCGGAGGTGTCGTCGCTGGAGGTGATGAGCACGCGGGTGATGGCGCCGGTGCCGTGGGTGCCCTCGAGGATGCGCACCTTGTAGTCGACCAGCTCCAGCCTGGCCAGCTCGGGGTAGAGCTTCTCCAGCGCCTGCCGGACGGCCTTGTCCAGGGCGTTGACCGGGCCGTTGCCCTCGCCGGTGGCGACGATCCGCTCGCCCTTGGCGTGCAGCTTGACCGTGGCCTCGCTGACCAGCTCGCCGCCCTTGGTGCGCTCGACGATCACCCGCCAGGACTCGACCTCGAAGTGACGCCGGCGCTCGCCGTGGACGGTGTCGCGCAGCAGCAGCTCGAAGGAGGCGTCGGCGGCCTCGAACGTGAACCCCCTGGACTCCAGGTCCTTGACCCGCTCGACGAGCTTCTTGGTGTCGTCGGCGCCGAGCTCGTAGCCCAGCTCGCGGCCCTTGAGCTCGACCGAGGCGCGGCCGGCCATGTCGGAGACCAGCATCCGCATGTCGTTGCCCACCTGGGCGGGGTCGATGTGCTGGTAGAGGTTGGGGTCGACCTTGATGGCACTGGCGTGCAGCCCGGCCTTGTGCGCGAAGGCGGAGGCGCCGACGTACGGGGCGTGGGAGTTGGGCGTGACGTTGGTGACCTCGGTGATCGCGTGCGCGATGCGGGTCATGTCGGCGAGCGCCTGCTGCGGCACCAGGTCGAAGCCCCGCTTGAGCTGGAGGTTGGCGACGACGGTGAACAGGTTGGCGTTGCCGGAGCGCTCGCCGTAGCCGTTGGCGCAGCCCTGCACGTGGGTGGCGCCGGCCCGGACGGCGGCCAGCGTGTTGGCGACCGCGCAGCCGGTGTCGTCGTGGCAGTGGATGCCGACGCGGGCGCTGGTCTGCACGGCCGCGTGCACGACCTCGGCCAGTTCGTCGGGGAGCATGCCGCCGTTGGTGTCACACAGGGCGATGACGTCGGCGCCCGCCTCGGCGGCGGTGCGGATGACCTCCAGCGCGTAGGCTGGATTGGACGCGTAACCGTCGAAGAAGTGCTCGGCGTCGAGGAAGACTCGCTGTCCCTCCGCACGAAGGTGAGAGACCGTGTCGCGGATCATCGCGAGGTTCTCCTGGAGAGTCGTGCGGAGGGCCAGCTCCACGTGCCGGTCGTGGCTCTTGGCGACAAGGGTCACGACCGGCGCGCCGGATTCGCGCAAAGCGGCCACCAATGGGTCGTCGGCTGCCTTCACACCGGCCCGGCGGGTCGCACCGAACGCGGCGAGTTGCGCGTGCTTCAGGTCGAGCTCTGTTCGAGCCCGCCTGAAGAACTCTGTGTCCTTGGGGTTGGCGCCCGGCCAGCCCCCTTCGATGAAGCCGACGCCGAGCCCGTCCAGGTGACGCGCGATAGCGATCTTGTCGGCGACGCTGAGGTTGAGCCCCTCCTGCTGTGCGCCGTCACGCAGCGTCGTGTCGTAGACGTGGAAGCGGTCGTCGGCCATGGTTCTTCTTTCTGACGGAGGTCTGGAAAACAAAAAGACCCCTCACGGACGTGAGAGGTCTGCGCGCTGGCGGTGTCCCTGCGTTAGCCAGCGCGCCTGCCGATAATGAGCAGACCGTAGAACATGGTGCTTGCGAGTCTGCCACACCCACTCACCATCTGGCACATCGGTCTCACCCTCTGGGACGGTGTCGTCAGACGGTCACCCCGGCGCCGCCGGTGATGGCCTGCTCCAGCGCGGCCGGGTCGAACGCCTCGTCGCCCAGCACGCGGCCGTTCAGCACCACGGTGGGCGTGCCCTCGATCCGGATCTTCGCGCTCTCGGCCACGTGCGACTCGGCGTACGCCTGGGAGGTCACACACTCGCCCGCCCCCTGCGCCCCGGCCCTGCTCGCCGCCCCGGCCAGCTCCTGCACGGTGAACCCGGACGCGATGCCGTGCGGGGCCGGCTGCATCGCGTACAGCTCGTCGCGGAAGGCCAGCCAGTTCGCCTCGGGCAGGCAGCGGGCTGCCGCGGCGGCCCTGATGGAGTTGGAGCGCATCGGCTCCTCGCGGAAGATCGTCACCGGGTGGAAGACGACCTTGACCCTGCCCTCCCTGGCCAGCCGCTGGATGGTGGCGTCCACCCGGGTGTGCAGCTCCTTGCAGACGGGGCAGTCGAAGTCCTCGTACAGGTCGAGCACGGGGGCGTCGCCGCCCTTGTCGGCCAGCACCATGGAGCCGTCGGGCTGGCGCATCAGCCGCACCTCGCCGGACGACGACCGACCGGGCCCGGAGAACGTCACCACGGCGATCACGACCAGCGCCACGCAGGCGATCCCCACCGCCGCCACCCTCTTCATCATCTGGCAGACCCTATCCGACCCGGCTGTGAACACCGTCAGGTGGTAAACAAGATCCATGAAGGCATACGTCCTGACCGCGTCCGTCGCGCGGTACATCCTCGACCACTCCACGCCGCCCGACCCGCTCCTGCTGGAGCTGGCGGCCGAGACCGCGAGGCTGACCGGCGACGACGCGGAGATGCAGATCTCCGCCGACCAGGGCACGTTCCTGACGATGATCACCCAGCTGGTCGCGCCCCGGGTGGCGGTCGAGGTGGGGACGTTCACCGGCTATTCGTCGGTGTGCATCGCGCGTGGCCTGGCGGGCGGGCGGCTGCACTGTTTCGACGTGAGCGAGGAGTGGACCGCCGTCGCCCGCCGCTACTGGGAGAAGGCCGGGGTGGCGGATCGGGTGACGCTCACGCTGGGCCCCGCGCTGGAGACGCTGGGCGGCTTCGGCGAGCCCATCGACCTGGCGTTCCTCGACGCCGACAAGCAGAACTATCCGGGCTACTACGAGCTGCTGGTCTCCCGGCTGCGGCAGGGCGGCCTGCTGATGGTGGACAACACGCTGCGCCGGGGGCAGGTGGCCGACCCCGGGCACGACGACGGCGCGACAGCGCTGATGCGCGAGTTCAACGACCTGGTCCGGGAGGATCCCCGGGTGAGCGTGGTCATGCTGCCGCTCGCCGACGGCCTCACGCTGGTGCGCAAGCTCTGACGCAGGGCGGCTTGGTCATGATGATGTACGAGGTGGCCGCCACGAGCAGGCCAAGCCCCCAGACGGTGTAGCCGGGGATCACGGTCAGCGTCCACCACAGCGGCTGACCGGTGCCCTCGGTCACCATGAGCGTGAGTCCCGCTATCCCGAAATATCCGGCCAGGCCGCCGCCGACCAGGAACGCGGGCACCAGCACGACCCATCGCGGCACCGCCCGCCCGGCCACCACCGGCACCCAGCCCGGCCAGATCCGCCCCCACCGGTGCACCAGCGCCAGAGGCAGCAACGTCCCGGCGAGTGCGTAGAGCGCCAGGAAGATCGGCCCCGCCGGGTCGCCCGTCCCCCACGGCCACTCGCCGAGCTGCGCCGCGATCCGCGCGACCGCGCCGGTCACGGCCACGTACGCCGCCGCGAACGCCCAGCGCGGGGACGGCTCCGTACGGGACTCCGGGCTGCGGCCGTGCAGCCGCCCGCACCTCGGGCAGGCGCCGGCGACGCGACGGCGGGCGGCCACCGCGCACAGCACGGTCAGCACCCCGCCCGCCACGCCCGCGCCCCGGATGAGGAAACCGGCCACGTCGAGCGCATTGCCGAACAGCAGGCCCACGATGTCCAGCGCGAACATGAAGCTGTAGCCGATCAGCCCCACCCCGGCCGCCCAGCCGAGCGTCACGGCCGCCCGGCTCACGGGGAGCAGGCAGGCCGTCGCGGCCAGCGCCGCCAGGACGACCGGCGGCCACTCCCCCGGGATGAACGACTCCCCGAACGACCCGAACGCGGGTGCCCCGGCCACCGCCCACCACACGTGCACCGCACCGTAGGCGGCGGTCCACGCCGCCGCGAGCCGCTTCGTCATGCCGCCGAGTCTGCGCCCCCGGGCCCGGCGCGGCCTCCCCCGGCGCGGGGAGCCGCCTCCCCCGCGCCGGGGACCCGTCAGCCTCCGAAGGCCGTACGCGTGGCGCACGTTCGCCGCGCCGGCGCCCTGCGGTGTACGTCCGCCGACGGTGCCGGGGACCGGGTGAAGTTCGTCCTGGACTACGAGGACTGACGGGTCACACGTCGAGCAGCTTGCCGGTGTCGAGGGTGTGGTCCCACGGCGCGGGCAGGTGGAGGGCCACGCCGACCGGCTCCACCGTCACCTGCGTGTAGCCGCTCACCTCGGGCCCGCCGTGCAGCTTGACCATCCGCTGGAACGGGTCGATCACCAGGTAGAGCGGCACCCCGGCCGGGGCGTAGCTCATCGGCTTGACGACGTGGTCGTCGTAGGCGTTGCCGGCGGCCACCACGTCGACGAGCAGCACCGTGCTGCGGCCGTGTACGGCCTCGTCGGTCTCCATGACCGGGTTCTGCGGCACCACCGTCAGGTCCGGCACGTAGCGGTCGGCCTCCGCGCCGATGAAGACGCTGATGTTGGGCCAGATCTCCCAGCCGCGCTCGGCCACGACCGGCACCAGCTGGAAGAGCACCTGGGCGATGATCGTGTTGTGTTGCCAGGTGCCGGGCTCGTTCACCACGATGCGGCCGCCCACCATCTCGATTCGCAGCTCGGGGAACAGGTCGCGGACCGTGCGGTAGCGCTCTTCGACAGGCCTGATCATGCCACTGCCCTCACCTGAGTGTGATCGGTTCATGGCCGAGCGTATTCCCCCCGGGCCGGGCAGTCATGGGAACGGCGAAGAACGCCTCACTCCCGGGCGGACACGGCGTCGCCGGCCCGGTGACCAGGAACATCCGGGCAGCGATCACCGGAATCGGCGCCACGATCATCAGCCCGGCGTGATCTCATCATGAACCGGACATTGAGTCTCCAGCAGGGGGAGGCGCGAAGGTGGGGGTCATGGACGGCACGCTCTACTCGATCGGTGATCTCGCCCGGCGGACCGGGCTCACGGTCAAGACCATCAGGTTCTACTCCGACCAGGGGATCGTGCCGCCCTCCGACCGCAGCCCGGCGGGTTACCGCCGCTACGACGCCGCGGCCGTCGCACGCCTCGATCTCGTACGGACCCTGCGCGAGCTGGGGCTGGGCCTGGTCACGATCCGCAGGGTCGTGGACCGGGAGGTCTCGCTCGCCGAGGTCGCGGCGGCCCACGCCGACGCGCTGGCCGTGCAGATCCGCACGCTCAGGCAGCGGCGGGCGGTGCTCACGGCGGTGGCCCGGCAGGGCTCGACCCCTGAGGAGATGGATCTCATGCACAAGCTGGCCAGGTTGTCCGAGGACGAGCGCCGGGAGCTGATCGGCGGTTTCCTGGACGCGGTGTTCGGCGGGCTGGAGTTCGAGGGCGTCCGGCGCTCGATGACGCCCGAACTGCCCGACGACCCCACGGCCGAGCAGGTCGAGGCATGGGTACGGCTCGCCGAGCTGTCCCGGGACCCGGACTTCCGCGCCTCGATGCGGCGGATGGCGCAGGACACCCGGGACGACGGCCTCGGGCTGCGCCCCGGCCCGGTCGCCCTGGTCCGCTCCCGGGCCGCCGCCCCTGCCCCGACCGCCGCCCCGGCGGCGTCGCGGCAGGCCGGTGCGGACGTGGCGGCGGTCGCGGCGGAGTACGCGCGGGCGCTCGGGGTGCCGGACGACGCCGGGCTGCGGCGGCGGCTGCTCGCCCGGCTGGAGGCGGCCGCTGACCCCCGCCGCCAGCTCTACCTGGAGCTGCTCGCCGTGATCAACGGCTGGCCCGCCCCGGAACCGCTCGGGCCCGCGCTCGACCGGTTCATCGAGGCGCTGCGCTCCGCCTGAGGGGCTTACGCCGACCGTTCACGCAGGATGGCGACGCCCTCGCCGCCGAGCTCGGCGAAGTACGGCTCGCGGCCGGTCATGGCCATCGTCAACGCCAACGTGGTCCCGGTCACCAGCGGCCCCTCCCCCGCCGCGAAGGGCCCGTCGGTCGCCACGAGGCGCAGTCCGGCCACACGCTCCTTCGCGGGCACGACAAGCCCGGACCCCCGGTAGTACCCGGCCAGTCGGTTGATCGTCCGGATCGGGTAGTCGCGCCGGATCCCCAGCGGACGCCGGATGTCCTCACCGTGCACGACCACCTCGCCGAGCATCGCGATCACCGGCAGGGGCGGCTTGGTGGTGCTCGCGACGACCCGCCGGAACCTGGCCAGCGACTCGGCCGGGGACCCGCCGAGCTGTTCGGCCAGCCGCATGGCCACCTGCTTGTCGAAGTCGAACCGGCAGCGGATGACGCCGAGCATCCACCGTACGGGAGTGAGGCTCGCGCCGGCGGTCATGTGCGCGAGCACCTCACGCACCGTCAGCCCGGCGCACAGGGACGGCGTGGCCCACCCGTCCTCGCCGAGGCCGGCCAGATCGGCTGCCAGTGCCTCGCGTTCGGCGTGAACCAGTGCCCAGAGGGCGGCCTTCGACTCCGGGCCGGTCATGTCGGGGTGTCTCCTGTCTTGGTGCTCACTCATCACGGAGGATCGACTTGCGCCGTGGGCCGAACTCATCGCCGCCTACGGGAACCCCATCTGCCGTACGTGACAGGATTCCAGGGTGAGGATCCCATATGTCCTGTTCGCGGTGGTGCTCGGACTGGCCGGGTGCGGCACGCGGACGTCGGGCGCGCTCCAGCCCCCGCCCACGCCGGCCCCGTCCTCGCACCTCGCCCGGCCCACCCCGATCCCGTCCGTGCACGTCGGGCGGCCCGCGCCGGGTGAGGCCCGCTGTCCCCGTTCGGGGATGCGGCTCACCGCGGAGGAGACGAGCGCGGCGATGGGGCTGCGGGCGCAGGGGATGATCCTCACCAACTGCGGCAAGCGGGTGCGGCGCGTCACCGGCTATCCGGCGGTCAGCCTGCTGGACGAGGACGGCGGCCGCCTGAAGGTGAGCGTCGACCGGGGCGCGCGGCAGGTCACCACGGCCGTCGAGGCCCCCGGGCCCCGGACGCTGACATTGCGGCCCGGCAGGTCGGCCCGCTTCGGGCTGGTGTGGCGGAACACCTACGACGACCCGAGCCGGCCGCCCGTGAACGGGGCCACGCTGGTCGTCAGCGTGGCCGGCGCCCGCCTGAGCGTCGACACCCCGGTGGATCTCGGCTCGACGGGCCGGCTCGGCGTCACCGCGTGGGCGTATCGCCAGGCCGGCCCCTGTCCGTCGCGCCGGGCCCACCGGATCGCGTGTGTCAGCCCACGGCTTTGACGGTCCAGCCGGTGCCGATCCGGTAGCGGGCGCCGAAGCGGCCGTCGCCCTTGCCGGGGTAGATCCACAGGTCGCCGTCGCCGTCGATGGCGACCAGGTCGGCCTTGCCGTCATGGCTCAGGTCCATGGCCGCGACCTTCATCCTGCTCCAGCCGGTGCCGGATTGGGTGCGGCCGGCAAGGGTGACTCCGTTCTGGTTCGTGTTGGCGTAGAACCAGAGGTCGCCCGAGGTGTCGATGGCCATGACGTCGGCGCGGTCGTCGCTGTCGAAGTCGGCGGGGAAGATGCGGTAACCGGTCCAGCCGCTGTTACCGATCTTGGTCTTGCCGCCCCCGTCGGGGTAGTAGTACAGCTCGCCGTCGCTGCTCTTGATGCCGTACAGGTCGGCGTGCGGGGTGCTGTTGGCGTTGCCGGCGGCGTGGACGTACTTGTCCCAGCCGGTGCCGATCTTCTGCCTGTCGGCGCTGGACAGCCTTCCGTTCTGGTTGGGATACATCCACAGGTCACCGTCCGAGCCGGACATGACCACGTCGGCCAGGCCGTCGGCGTTCCAGTCGGTGACGATCCATCTCAGGGAGCCCCACCCACTGCCGATCTTGACCCGGTTCCTGCCGCTGAGCGTGTTCAGTCCCGATCCGCCCTGGCTCGGATACATCCACAGGTCACCGGCTCCGTCGGTGATGATGACGTCGTTGCGGCCGTCCCCGTCGAAGTCGTGGTCGTTGCGCTCGGGCGTGAGCGAGAGCCCGTTCCAGGTCCGGACGGTGGACAGGACGCCGCCGAAGTGGCCGCCGAGGCCCGCGCCGCTCTTGTGCGCGCCCACGCGCAGTGCGCCGCCGGCCTTCCACTTCTCGGTGTGGCGGACGCCGGCGACGTTCCGTCCGTCGACCCAGAGGATCGCCACGCCGGTGGCCGCCTTGTACGTCACGGCGACGTGTGACCAGGCGCCTGCCGGAGCGCTGCCCGCGGGCGCGACCGCGGTGTCCCAAGCCGGACTGGCGACGTCGGACCGGCTCATGGCGAAGCGCCACGACCCGTTCTCGGCCCAGAGCCTGAATCCGGCGGTGTTGGCGCCGTCCTGGGACAGGACGGTGCCGCCGCCGGCGGTGGGCTTGGCCCGGACGCTGAGGCTGAAGTCGGCGTCGGTGACGACGGCGGGGCCACCGGTCGCAAGGGACCCGGTGGCGCCGTCGAGCTCGACCGCCGGGCTGAAGGAGTCGCCGGTCTTCCACGTCGCGCCGGCGGTGGCCGTCAGCGGGAGGCCGGTACCGGTGAAGGCGCTGTCGGCGCCGGCCGTGACAGCGGTGCCCGACGTGGCCGCAGCGGGCAGGTCGGCCAGCGGCCAGTTGTGGTCCGCCGTGGAGGTGACGAGGGCGTCGACCCAGGTCGCGAGATCGTCAGCACGGGCGGCGGTGAGCGCGCCGTCGCTCCCCGCGCTGCCGGGGCAGCCGGCCTGGCCCGCCTGGCTGAGCACGGCGACGACCTTGCCGCCGTCCAGGACGGGCGCCCCAGCCATCCCGCTGCACACGACCGGGCCGGATCCGGCGGTCAGCGCCGTGGCCGTGGCGGCGGTGAAGGTGACCTGCGCACTGCGCTGCTGGTCGCTGGTCCAGTCGGTGTCCGTCATGCCGGCGCGGCTGTAGCCGACGACGGACAGCTCGGCACCCGTGGGGGCGGCGGTGGCCGGCGCGATCGGGGTGATCCCGTCGACCGGGGCGGCCAGCCGGGCGAGGACCACGTCGCGGCCGGGGCGCGGGCTCAGCCAGTCGACCTTGGTGGCGGCCTTTCCTGGGAACACGACGTGGGTCTCGGCGGCCGGCGCGCCCTCGGGCAACTGAGGCTGGGCCGGGTCGGCGGCCACGCAGCTCGCGGCGCCGAGCGCCCAGCGTGGCGCGACCAGCGTCACGGTGCACTCCCGGCCCTCTGCGGCCAGCTTGCCGACCGCGGCCTGCGCGCCGCTGACCGGTGCGGGGCCGGTGCCGGCACGCAGTTGCAGCAACATGGTCGGCGACGCCTCCGGGTCCGCGCCCAGGCCCACCTGAGTGCTGCCGTCCGGATCCACCTCCACGGTGAGCTCCTCGCCGTCGTCGGCGCGCAGCTCCGCGGTCACCTCGTGACCGGTGCCCGCGCGCTGGCCGTCGCCGCGGATCTCGTACACGCCCGGCACTTCGAGGTTCAGCACGCCGGAGGGCGCCGTCACCTTGAAGCAGACCCGGCCGATTCCGTCGGAGCCGATGGCTTCGTCGGTGGTCCAGATCTTCAGCAGGCCGATGTCGCCCTGCGCCGGTGTGGCGCAGTCGGCCAGCACGATGTGGCCGTCGCCCGAGATCAGCCTGACGTTGTGGGCTTCCAGGATCTCCGCCGCACCCGGGTACGGGTGGACGCCGTTGTCCACCAGTGAGGGAAGCGAGATCGGGGACGCGCCGGCCGGTGCCGGGCCGAGAGCCGCCGACAAGGACGCTGCCATCGCCGCGGCAACTCCCAGCGTCGCCCAGCGTGGTGGTGCATTCATGTTCACAGACCTCTGGTGGTTTCTGTCGCGGACCGTGTCGTCATGCGGCCAGGGCGGCCATCGGGGCGTTGACCGGCATGCACTGGGACTCGTCGGTGATCACCCGAGGCGTCTTGGTGGTGAGGTCAATTGCGGTGATCTTGGTGACGTTGGGGTTTCTCAGGAGTTCCTTGCACTCTTGTCTCATCCAGACGCTCTGCTCGCGCACGTCTCTCCCGAGAATCACCTTGACCTCGCCCGAGGCGCCCCGGGCATAAGCCAGGGAAATCCGGTCCCACGCGTCATTGACCTGCTGCTGGATCTCGTCCCACGGCATCTCGGCGGGGTCCCAGTCGCCGGGCCTGCCGGACGCCTGCGGGATTCCGCGGCTGTCCATGAGGCGTTCGAGCGTGGTGCCGTCATTGTTCCTCGCGAGTTCACCGGCTTCGTCAGGTCCGGCATATCGGTACTTATCGGGCTCTATCTCGGTACGGCCGGACCAGAAGTAGGCCGTGTTCTTGACGCTGGAGTACTCGCCGACCAGCATGGCCCGGACTTCCGCGAGGACCAGCTGGTGCCTGTTGCGGATCAGTCCTATCCGGATCTCCGAGAGCGCACTCGAACTCGTTCTGGCAGCCGTGAAGGCGTTCTTGAGTGCCCGGAAGCCGACGCTGATTATCTTGCCGATCCCGTAGAAGACCAGCTCCTGGAGAGCGATCGTGCCGATATTGAGCAGCGTCCTGCTCAGTGATTGGTCGCCGTTGGCGAGGCGGTAGATCTCCAGGCCGACCTCGGTGATGGTGAGCGCCGCGCCGCAGACCAGAGTGACGGCACAGCCGATGATCGCGGGCGCGAAACCGATCCCGATCCAGGCGCCCCCGTACCGGAGCGCCTGCAGGGTCAGCGCGAGTTGCTGGGTGCCTTCGAACGCGGGGTCCAGGACGGAGTTGACGCAGTTCTCGTAGTCCTGGCTGTCCTGCGGATACAGATCGCAGAAGGCGGAGTTGGCGTACGCCCGGGTGGCCAGGTCCTCCGGGGACCCCAGGATGTTGTAGACGCAGTTCTTGTAATACTCACCCTCCTCGCTGTAGGCATCCTCCAGCCGGGTGTACTGATCACTGGTGTACTGGAAATGGCATTCGGCGATTTTCACGCCGGCGGCATACATGAGGGCGTCGGAAGATTTCCTGGCCGCTTCGACGGCGACCTCGGCGTCATGGCCGGCGATGATGGCGTCCCTGTAGGCCATGCGGGCCGCCTTGGTGGCCCGGTTGGCGGCGTCGACGGCCTTCTGGTGAGAGGTGATCGCCCAGGTGGCCGACCGGACGGCGCTGCGAGCTGAGGCCCTGGCCTTGGTCGCCGCCTCGCGGGCGGTCTTGACCGCCGTCGCCGCCCTGGTCGCCGAGGCGGCGGCCTGGCCTGCGTAGTCGCCGGCCTGCTGGGCATACCCGTCGGCCCGCTTCGCCGATTCGATCGCCTGCTGGGCGTAGGAGGCGGCCTGCCCGGCGTCGTCGCGGGCGCGGGCGGCCACGCTCTGCGCTTCCAGCGCGTCCTCCAGAGCCCTCTCGGCGACCTCGTTGATCCTCTTGAGCAGACCGGCCGTCACAGCGAGGTGGATCGCGCTTTCGTGGTCCCGCTCGGCCGCGGTGTGCTGGCCGGTGTCGAGGAACTGCCGCAGCCCCGGAGCGGGTCCGTCCAAGGCGATCTGCGCGGCCGCCTTCAGCTCCGGTCCGCTGTCCGGGTCGGCCAGGATCTGGTTGACCAGCACCCGTTCACCGGTGACCGCCGCGGTGTACTGGCCGGTGTCGAGGAAGTCCCGCAGCGCCTGCAGCGTGTCGGCGTCGAGGGCCTGCTGCGCCCGCTCCGCCAGCACGACGTCGCCGGCCGCCTTGGCCGTGGTCAGGATCTGGTTGACCTTCAGCCGGTCCGCGCTGTAGCGGCCGGGGTAGTTCTGCGTGCGCAGGAAGGTCGCGACCGTCTGGTCACTGCCGGCCAGCGCGTTCTTGGCCGCTGTGGCCAGAGCGGCGTTCTCGGTCACGCCCAGGTTCGTCACCGCGAGGCGGTTGTCCTGCGCCACCGCGCGGGAGAGGCCGGTGCGGACGAAGTCCAGCACGAGATCGTCGGCGCTGCCCAGCGCCGACAGCGCCGCCTCCTTGGTCCAGGCTCCCTGGCCGCCTGCCAGGTTCAGCGCGACCTTGCGGGCCGCCGCCACCGCCGCGGCACGTTCGGTGGCCGGGTTCACCGCCACGGTGATGAGCCGGTTGGTCTCCGCGTCGCGTTTGGCGGCTTGGTCGACGTCCCAGTCGGCGATGCGTTGCTGCGCCTCGTACTCGGCGTTGGCGGCCCGGGCGGTCTCCAGCCCCTCGTCCCGGGCCACCGCCAGGCGCTCGGCGTCGGCGGTACGCGCCGCTTCGTACACCGCGGCTGCCTGGTTCACGGTCTCCAGTGCCTGCTGCGCGGCGTCGATGGCGGCGTTGGCATGCTCGGTGGCCCGTTTCGCCGCCTCTGCGGCCTCGCCGGCGTGCTCCGCGGCGTCGAGGGCCGCGGCCGCCGCGGCCTGGGCGTTGGCCGCTGCCCGGTTGGCGGCGTCTCGTGCCTTGTACGCGGCGTCGATGGCCACCCGGAGATACTTCTCGGCCGCGCGTGCCGCCCGGACGGCCCGCTCGGCGTTGGCCCGCGCCCTCGCCGCCGCGGCGACCGCATCCTGGGCCTCCGCGCCGGCCGCGTTGGCATACCGGACCGCCTCGTCATTGGCGACCGCTGCCGCCAGCGCGTGCTCGGCCGCGGACGTGGCGGAATCGATGGCCTTCTGGCCGTTCTCCAGCGCCTTGGCTGCCGAATCCGCATTGATGGCGATTTCTCGCGTCTCCTGGGCGATCGCGTTCGCTGCCTGCGCCGCCTGGCGGGCGACACTCGCCCTGTTGGCGTCCACGGACGCCTCGGCAGCCGCCCGGTAGGCTTCGGCGGCCTTCTGGTTGGCCTTCGACGCCATCTGCGCCGCCCGTGCCGCCGCGGTGGCGGCGGCGCGGGCCGCCCGGTTCGCCGCCGCGGCGGCCTGAACGGCCACCTGCGCCGCCGCGGCCGCCTTCTGCGCCGCCTTCGCCGCCCGCTTGGCCTGCGCCTTCGCTTCAGCCATGTTGTCGCGCGCGGCCTCGGTCGCGGCAGCGGCCTCAGCCGCGGACTTGCGCGCCGCCGCTGCGGCGTCCTCGGCGCGGTCGGCCTCGCCGGTGGCGTTCGCGGTCTCCTGCGCCGCCACCTTCCCGGCCGCCTCCGCCTGGCCCAGCAGGTCTTCCAGCGTCGCGGTCTCGTCGTCGCGCGCCGACGCCACCGCCCAGCCGTAGGAGAGGAAAGCCTCCAGCGCTTCCGGCGTTTCCGCGTCCAGCGCCTGCTGGCCCGCGGCGCGGACGTTCGGGCCGCCGGTGGCGATGGCCTGGTTGATCCGCAGCCGCTGGTCGGAGTTCCACTGCGTCTGCCAGCCGGCCTCCAGGAACTCCCGCAGCTTCGCACTGTCCCCGGAGTCCAGTACGGCCTGCGCCGCCTGCTTGACCTCTTCGCCGCCGGCGCTCATCAGCTGGTTCACCGACACCCGCGCGTCGATGTCCGACGGGCCCTGCCATCCGCTCTCCAGGAACGCGCTGATCGCGCTCTGATCGCCTGCCGCGTCGGCGTCCAGGGCGGCCTGAGCCTTCGCGCGTAACGCGGGACCACCCTCGCTGATGACGCTCGCGAGCTGGTCCCGCTCGTCGAGACGCTGGGCCCGGCGCCACCCTTCGGCCAGGAACGCGCTGACCTGCTCGTCCGAGCCCAGCAGCGCCGCCTCGGCCGCCGCCCGGACCAGCGGGCCGCCCTCCTGCCAGGCCGACACCACGTGGGAGCGATCAGGGACGACCGGCGCCTCGGCATGTGCCGGCGTCGCCCGCAGCAGGCTGCCCAGCAGAACCAGGACCTCGAATACCGCGATCGTCGCCTGCCGGCGCACCGCGAAAGGACGCGCCGATCCATTCATCGCCGGCATCCACGCACGCACTTTCAGCCGCACGGCAGCCTCCGTCACCGCTCGAATTCGCACACCGGAAGCGCTGAACAGGCGAAGCCGATCACCATTCATCCAGCATCGCGGAGTATCACACGACGCTCGAACAACGGGCAACCCCGAGCGCGATCAATCAAATGTGCGGCAACGGCTCCCGTCGAGCCAGAATGGCGGCGCGAAATGTGGCAGTGCGCCGCTGGAGCGCTTCTGAGCTGCGTGAACACCCGACATACCGGCAACATACCGGGCTCGGCTAATCTGGCCTCGTCGCACACCCATTCCCTGGTCGGCATGCCGGACGACAACGCTCAACACGGATTCGCTTTTCCTCGCGGGCCGAGAAAAGAATCGGCCTGCCGATTTCAGCGGGCCTGCAATTCGACGCACGGGAAAACTCGGCGAAACGTTGCGCCTCCAGTGCCATGCCCAGGTCGCCGCCGATCCCGGCATCTCCCGATTGGGCTCATCCGGCGCCTCGGCCAGGTGGGACCGGAACGCGGTGTTCAGGCCGCGCCCCACCGGTGTTGCCGGCCAGTTCGCCCCGGGTCGAGTTCGGGAGAGGCGGGCTCGCGTGGCGTCGCCCATCACGGCCATCGCGTCGGCCCGAGCGTACAAGCGGTCGACGACCGGGCGACCGAGCGCGCCCGATGCGGCAGAGACCGCGATCATGGCATGGCGAAGCTGCGCCCAGGGGACGACCGGGGCGCAGCGAAGACCTGGACGACTAAAGGATCTTGTGGATCCAGTTGTGCGTGTCCGGACGGGACCCGTACTGGATGCCCACCAGTTCCTCGCGGATCCGCATGGTCACCGCGCCCGGCGTTCCGTCTCCCACGGTCCAGGCCCGGTCGGCGCCCTTGACGGACCCCACGGGCGTGACGACCGCCGCCGTGCCGCACGCGAACACCTCGGTGAGCTCCCCGGACTCGCACCCGGCCTGCCACTCGTCGGTGCTGATCAGCCGCTCCTCCGCCTCCAGCCCCAGTTCCTCGGCCAGCCCCAGGATGGAGTCCCGGGTGATGCCGGGCAGCAGCGTCCCGGTCAGGGCCGGGGTGACCAGCTTGTTCCCGAACACGAAGAACAGGTTCATCCCCCCCATCTCCTCCACGTACCGGTGCTCATGCGCGTCCAGCCACACGACCTGGTCGCAGCCCTGCGCCACGGCCTCCCGCTGGGCCACGAACGCCGCCGCGTAGTTCCCCCCGCACTTCGCGAACCCCGTCCCGCCGGGGGCGGCGCGCGTGTACTCGGTGGACAGCCACACCGAGACCGGCTTGATCCCGCCGGTGAAGTACGAAGCCGCCGGCGAGGCGATCACCAGGTACTTGTACGTCTTGGACGGATAGTTCACCCCAAGCCCCACCTGGGTGGCGATGATGAAGGGCCGCAGGTAGAGGCTGTGCCCCTCGGTCGTGGGCACCCACTCCCGGTCGGTCTGCACCAGCAGCTCCAGCGACTCGACGAACGCCTCCTCGGGCAGCTCGGGCATCGCCATCCGCAACGCGGACCGGTTGAACCTGGAGGCATTGGCATAAGGCCGGAACGTCACCACGGACCCGTTGACCTGCCGGTACGCCTTGAGGCCCTCGAACAGCTCCTGCGCGTAGTGGAAGACGGACGTGGCCGGGTCCAGGCTGAGCGGCCCGTACGGCTGCAGGCGGGCGTCGTGCCAGCCCTCGCCCTCGGTGTAGTCGATGGAGATCATGTGGTCGGTGAAGACCTGGCCGAAGCCCGGGTTCGCCAGTACCTGCTCGCGCTCGGCCGCGGTGCGAGCGTGGTCGGATAGCTGCACGTCGAAGCTGAGCTTCTGAGCGATGGTCATGACGCGGGTCCTTCTCTCTGCGATTCGTGCGGGTGCTGCCGCGGAACGGCAGTCCGTACTTCTTATTGTCTCGCTATTTGGGATGGCAAGGGATAGATGCCCGTTTGGACATGAAAAAGCGCCTGGCGGGTCCTCGGTGCGGACCGCCAGGCGCTGCTGAGCAGGGGCGGCCCCTAGCTCGATACTCGCGCGGTGATGTCGTCGCCGATCTCGTGGGTGGTGCGGCCGGACCAGCCGGCCAGGCGCTCGACGATGTCGTCGGCGACGGCCTGCTCGACCTTGGCCGCCTCGGCGCCGAGGCCGAGGTGCTCCAGGAGCATGGCGACGGACAGGATCGTGGCGGTGGGGTCGGCCTTGCCCTGCCCGGCGATGTCGGGCGCGCTGCCGTGCACCGGCTCGAACATGCTGGGCGCGGTGCGCTCGGGGTTGATGTTGCCGCTGGCGGCCAGGCCGATGCCGCCGGCGATGGCGGCGCCCAGGTCGGTGATGATGTCGCCGAACAGGTTGTCGGTGACGATGACGTCGAACCGCTCGGGCTGGCTGACGAAGAACATCGAGGCCGCGTCGATGTGGCTGTAGTCGGTGGTGACGTCGGGGTATTCCTCGGCCACCTGGTTGACGGTGCGCTGCCAGAGGTCGCCGGCGAAGGTGAGCACGTTGGTCTTGTGGACCAGCGTGAGCTTCTTGCGCGGGCGCGAGCGCGCCTTCTCGAACGCGTAACGCACCACGCGCTCGACGCCGTGGGCGGTGTTGAGCGACTCCTGGGTGGCGATCTCGTACGGGGTGCCGCGCCGCATGGTGCCGCCGGTGCCGGCGTAGAGGCCCTCGGTGCCCTCGCGGATCACGATCATGTCGATGTCCTCCGCCGGGGTGTCGGCGAGGGGCGTCTCGATGCCGGGGAAGAGCTTGACCGGGCGCAGGTTGACGTAGTGGTCGAACTCGAAGCGGAGGCGCAGCAGCAGGTCGCGCTCCAGGATGCCGGGGGGCACGCTGGGGTCGCCGACGGCGCCGAGCAGGATCGCGTCGTAGCCGCGAAGCTCCTGCAGCACCGGGTCGGGCAGGGTCTCGCCGGTGCGGTGGTAGCGGGCGGCGCCCAGGTCGTAATGGGTGGCTTCGACCTTGGTCCCGACCGCTTCGAGGACCTTGAGACCTTCGGCCACGACCTCGGTGCCGATGCCGTCACCAGGGATGACTGCCAGACGAATGTTGCGCGACTCCATGGGCGTACCTTACCGGCTCGTCTCGGCTGACGAACACTTGATCTCAGCGGCTGGGATGAGGCGCGCCGCCGTTGTCGCGGCGGTCCAGAGCGGTCTGCAGGGCCTCGGCGGCCTCGTTCTCGTGCTCGTCGGCGCCGTTCCAGGCATACATCTCGTACATGTGACTCATCTCGTTTCGCGAGGCGTCGGGAATGGGAAGTCGGATCCCGGTCGCGAACCCGACCGGGCCTGAATTCGCGGTCCGGGTCACGGACCGGCGAAGGGGACTTACCGGCCGACGAACGCCACTCACCGCGGCGAGTCGTCGACCTGCCCTAACAGGCCCCGCCGCGGCAGGTAATGAGTACGAGAACCTGGCGCATTACCCGCCACACTACCAGCGACGTCTCGTTGGATGTCCTACTATCTCGCATCCTGAGACGACCTGAGACAAGGAAAGAGGGGCTGCCGGCGCGGCAGCCCCTCTTCGGGAAGGCGTCAGAGATCGACCGAGCGGCCGCTGTCGGCGCCGATCTCGGAGCCGATCTGCTCCAGCACGTCGGACGGGATCGCGGTGTCGACGGTCAGCGCGATGAGCGCCTTGCCGCCCTTGACGTCGCGGGCCACCTGCATCGAGGCGATGTTGATGCCCTGCTCGCCGAGGAGGCGGCCGACCACGCCGACCACGCCGGGCCGGTCGGTGTAGGTGAAGAACGACAGGTGCTCGGTCGGCTCGATCTCCATCTGGTAGCCGTTGACCTCGACGATCTTGGTGATCTGCCTGGGGCCGGAGAGCGTGCCGGAGACCGAGACGTGGCGGCCGTCGGCCAGCACGCCGCGGACGGTGACCACGTTGCGCCAGTCGGGGCTCTCGGAGCTGGTGACCAGCTCCACGGTGATGCCCCGGTCCTTGGCCAGCAGCGGCGCGTTGACGTACGTGACCTGCTCCTCGATGACGTCGGCGAAGACGCCCTTGAGGGCGGCGAGCTCGATCACCCGCACGTCCTGGGAGGCGATCTCGCCGCGGACCTCGATGTCGAGCTTGGTGGCCACCTCGCCGGCCAGCGCGGTGAAGACGCGGCCCAGCTTCTCGGCGAGCGGCAGGCCCGGCTTGACGTCCTCGGCGACGGCGCCGCCCTGGACGTTGACCGCGTCGGGCACGAACTCGCCCGCCAGGGCCAGCTTGACGCTGCGCGCGACCTGGGTGCCGGCCTTCTCCTGGGCCTCGTGCGTGGAGGCGCCCAGGTGCGGCGTGACGACGACCTGGTCGAGCTCGAACAGCGGGCTGTCGGTGCACGGCTCCTTGGCGAACACGTCGAGGCCGGCGCCGGCGACGCGGCCCTCCTTGATCGCCGAGTAGAGGGCGGCCTCGTCGACGATGCCGCCGCGCGCCACGTTGATGATCCGCACCGACGGCTTGACCTCGTGCAGCTCCCGGTCGCCGATGAGACCGAGGGTCTCCTTGGACTTGGGCAGGTGCACGGTGATGAAGTCGGCCTGCTTGAGCACCTCGTCGAGGCTGAGCAGCTTGACGCCCATCTGCGCGGCGCGGGCCGGCGGCAGGTAGGGGTCGTAGGCGATCAGCTCGACGCCGAACGGCTGCAGCCGCTGGGCCACGAGCTGGCCGATCTTGCCGAGGCCGAGGATGGCGACGACCTTCTCGTCGAGCTCGACACCGGTGTACTTGGACCGCTTCCACTCGCCGTTCTTCAGCGCGGCGTGGGCCTGCGCGGTGTTGCGGGCGCTGGCCAGGATGAGCGCGACGGTCTGCTCGGCGGCGCTGGTGATGTTGGAGGTGGGCGCGTTGACCACCATCACGCCGGCCTTGGTGGCCGCCGCGACGTCCACGTTGTCGAGGCCGACGCCGGCGCGGGCGACCACGCGCAGCTTGGGCGCGGCGGCGATGGCCTCAGCGTCGACCTGGGTGGCGGAGCGGACGATGAGCGCGTCCACGTCGGCCAGGGCGGGCAACAGCTGGGAACGGTCGGCGCCGTCGGTGTGGCGGACCTCGAAATCGGCGCCGAGCACGGCGAGGCCGGCCTCGGACAGCTCCTCTGCGACCAGAACGACGGGCTTGTTCACGGGTGTTGGATCCTTAGGCGAGCGGCGGGCGGGAGGGACACGTCCATGGGTCCCTCGGATCCCTCAGAGTGTATCCACCGCTTGTGAACGCGTTCACGAGAGACCCAGCATTCGAGACGCCCGGCCGGTACCCAGCGGCCGGAAACTCATCCACACTGCACCCATCTTTGTCTTGATCGGGAGATTTATTCGGCATTAGCCTGATAAGCCGTGGCCAACTACCTATGGTTCGTCATATGAGCATCGGGAATCCTGCGCTTGCCGACGTGCTCGCCCAGCATGGTGGTCCGCACCGTCTGCTGGCGGCTCTCGCTGACTGTGGAGTCCTGGTGGCCGTGCGACCAGATCGATCCGTCGTCCTCGGGACGACCCAGGCCGGTGACCGGGTCCTGCTCGGCTACACCAGCGCGGTGACCTATGCCCGGCACCGCGGCGGCCATTCCCTGTCGGCCTGCGACGCCGACACCATCCTCGACATCCAGCGCGTCACCGGCGTGCGGGAGATCGTGATCGACGCCGCCGGTCCCGCGGCCGCCGCCGTCCCGATCGACGACCTGCAGCGCTTCCTCACCTCCACCCGTACGGGCCCGACGCCGGTCCTGTCGGGGGCCGCGCCGGCCGCGTACGCGACGGGCGCGATGGCCACGGTGTCGCGCGGGACGGTGATGGCGCAGGCGGCTCCCCCGTCGCCCGAGGCGCCGCCGATGCCGTGGATCCCGGCGCCGCGCCCGCACCTGTCGGGCCCGATGCAGCAGGTCGACCCCGGTTACCGGCGCTGCACGCACCCGATCCTGCCCGCGTTGCGCCAGGCGATCGCCCAGTTGCTCCAGGACTTCCCGCTGGTGCACCACGTGTGGATCTCCGAGGCGCGGACGGCCTCGGGCGCCCCGGGGATCATGCTGCACGTCAAGGTGCACATGTCGGCCGCCGAGGACGTCGTACGCGACCTGCACCGGGGCGCCAGGGCCCGGCTGCCGCAGTTCGCGGCCAGCGGGGCGCCGATCCTCATGGCGCGCGTCGCGGACTCGCGCAGCGAACGCCGGATGATCGAGATCGGGGCGCACGTCGTTTGCGCGAACGTGAACGAATAGTGCATTAGGCCTTACCGGCCGGGCCTCTGCTCCGCTTCAATGAGGCCATGATCGCGCCCACGGTCTCCAGAGGGGTGCGCCTGGGCTACGGCGTGGGGTCGTTCTGCACCGCGACCTTCAGCTCCGTACCCGGGCTGCTGCTGCTGTTCTACATGACCAACTTCCTGGCGGTGCCCGCGTGGCTGGCCGGAGTGGTGGTGACGGCGCCGAAGGTCTGGGACCTGGTGGTCAACCCGCTGGTCGGCCGCTGGTCCGACCGGACCACCTCGCGGCTCGGCCCCCGCCGCCCGTGGCTGCTGGCGGGCGCGTGCACGCTGCCGGTCGCCTTCTTCCTGGTGTTCGCCGGTCCGCCGCTGACCGGCGTCCCGGCCGCGCTGTACGTGGGCGCCTGCTTCCTGGCGGCGGCCACGGCCTACGCCCTGTTCGAGGTGCCGTACAAGGCGATGCCCGCCGAGATGACCGACGACTACCACGAGCGGACCTCGCTGCTGCAGTGGCGGATGGTGTTCGTCGGCGCGGGCACCGCGATCGCCGGCATCGCGGCCCCGGCCATCGTCAACAGCCAGGGCAACGGCACGCTGGACAGCTACCGCCTGATGGGCATGGTCATCGCGGTCGTGCTGCTCGCCGCCATGCTGGGCTCCTTCTTCGGTACGGCCCGCGCCCCCATGACGGGCGCGCCCGAGCCGGACGGCGGCACCCTGATCAAGCAGTTCGCCGTGGTCAGGGGCAACCCGTCGTTCCTGTGGCTGACGGCGCTGAGCTGCACCCAGCAGCTCGCGGTGGCCATCATGCTGGCGGCGGCGCCGTACTTCGCCGCCTACACGATCGGCGACCCGAAGGCCACGACCACGCTGTTCGCGGCGCTGGTGGGGCCGATGATGCTGACCATGCCGCTGTGGTCGTGGCTGTCCAGGCGGCTGGACAAGCGGGGCGCGATGATCCTGGCCGCGCTGACCTTCGCCACCGGCACGGCGCTGGCGCTGGCCACGCCGGTCTTCGGCGGCTGGTACGCGCACGTGATGATCCTGCTGGTCGGCACCGGTGTGGCGGGCGTGACGCTGCTGCAGTTCTCGATGCTGGCGGACGTGATCGCCAAGGACGCGGCCGACACCGGCAAGCGGCGCGCGGGCGTGTTCACCGGGCTGTGGACGGCGATCGAGAGCGGCGTGAGCGCCTTCGGGGCACTGGTCTTCGGCGTGATCCTGTCGATCGGCGGGTTCCTGTCCTCGGAGCCGAGCAGGCCGGTCGAGCAGCCGGACAGCGCGGTGACCGCGGTGCTCATCGGGCAGACCGCGGTCCCCGCGCTGATCATCCTGCTGTCGGTGGCGATGACGCTCGGCTACCGGATCAAGGACCCTAACCGAGCCGCCGTGCCGGTGCCGGACGCCCCCGCGTGACGAGCCCGGCCACCACCGCGGCCACCACCGGCAGCCCGAGCACGATCGCGGCGCAGAACAGCCAGGGCACCGCGATCGTGGGCAGGCCGAGGCCGAACAGGAACTCACCCGGAGCGCCGGTCCACGCGCCACGTGTCCTCGTCAGCGCCCACGCCGCCGCGACGCCCATGACCGCACCCGCGACGACGCCGACCAGCGCGCCGAGCCCGGCGATGTAGCCGGCCTGGGCCGCCACGATGAGCCTGCGCACCCGTGGCGGCGCGCCCACGGCGGACACGGTGTCGAGGTCACGCCGCATGTCGGCCGCCGCGAGCCCGGTGGCGGCGAACGTGCCGCCGAGCACCAGCACCACGGCGAGCCCCAGTCCCAGCCACAGCGCCCGCGCGGGATAGTGGTCGTCCCAGCCGTTCTCCACCCGGGCGTACGCGTCGACGTTGGCCGCCCTGACGCGCTGCTGGAGCCCCTCCAGGTCGGCCGGCTGGTGCGCCGCGTACAGCTTGCGCTCGGCGACCTTCAGCCCGGCCTCGCGCAGCGCGGCCCCCGGGATCAGGGCGCCGACCTGGCGGGGGTCCGCCGGGCGCGCCTGGACCGCCGGGAGTTCGAGGTCGTCGGCGTTCTCGACGGACAGCCCCAGCCGCACCTTGCCGTCGCGCACCTGCCCGGGCTGGAACACGACCACCTTGCCCTCGGCCAGGGCGGCGGCGGCGACCGGATCCGCCCTGCCCTGCAGGAGAGCGAGCAGCCGGGCGTCACCCACGGGCAGATCATGGGCCCGGTAGCACGAGCGCTCACAGCCTCCCGACTGCCAGATCATGTAGGGCACCACCTGCTCGCCCTTGCCGGTGAACGCCCCCTGCCCGGTCACGAGCGGCACTCCCGGCAGCGCCTCCTCGGCGGCGGCGCGCACCCGCGCCCACTCCTGGTCGTCCAGGCCGTTGCCGCTGATCGAGAGCGTGCCCATCGGCTCGACGCTGCGTGTGTCTTCCTTGACGGCGGTGAACTGGCTCTCGGCCCCGATGCCGAGCGTGATCGCCCCCATGGTGGCCGCCATGACCGCCGCCGCCGCGGAGGCCGTACGGACCCGGTGGCGGGAGGCGTCACGCACGGACAGGCGGAGCGGGAGCGGCAGCCGCGCGGCGAGCCGCCCGGTGGCGCGCACCAGCCACGGCATGATCGCGACCAGCCCCAGCACGACCGGGACCGCACCGATCACGAGCCAGCGCCGCTGGTCCGCGAGCCCGAGCACGCACGTGCCCAGCCCCGCCACGACGAGCAGCAGGCCGAGCATCGGCCGGCCGGCGCGGTCGCGGGCGACGACCCGCGCCTCCCGCCCCGCCAGGACCTGGGCCGGGCTCTGCCGGGCGGCCTGGACGGCGGGGACCAGGGCGGCGATCAGCCCGGTGACCGTCCCCAGCAGGACGACGCCGAGGATTTGGAGCCAGGGCACGTCGGGCGGGCCGTAGCCGCCGATCAGGTCGCGCACCAGCGGGGCCGAGGCGATGGCGGCGATCACGCCGAGCGCCGCCCCGGCCAGCGTCGCTGTCCCGCCGAGCACCAGCCCGTCGGCCAGCACGATCATCCGCAGGTGGGCGCCGGAGCCGCCGTGCGCGGCGATCACGGCCAGCTCCCGGCGCCGCCGCCGCAGCCCCACGGCGAAGGCGGGCCCGGCCAGCAGGACGGTCTCCAGGACGACGAGCACGACGCCGACGGCGGAGGCGATCACCAGATCGGTCTGGAACACCGAGTTGGACGGGAAGACGGGCTCGATCGCCGGCGGGTCCTCGGTCACGGCACGGGAGGCGACGTGGAGCCCCGACCGGTTCAGCGCGCGCACCTGCTCCCAGCCGACCGGGGCGGGCGCGTCGGCCAGCCAGCCGGTGCCGTGGCCGTCCTGCTTGTCCAGCAGCAGCGTGCCCCGCAGGCTCACGACCTCGGCGAACTTCACGTTGTAGGGGTACTCGACGACGCCGACCACCTGTACCTGCCGCTCCTCGGCCCGCACGCGCATCGGTTCGCCGAGGCGCACCCCCGGGCCGAGCATCGCGGGCGTCACCGCCACCTCGTCCGGCGCGGCGGGGAAGCGGCCCTGGAGCAGCGGCCGCATCCCGCGCGTCATCGGGTCGCGCAGATCCACTTCCAGGACGCCCACCACGTCGTCGCCGTTCGGCCGGTGCACCATCACCGAACCCTGGTCACACGGGATGAGCCGGGCGTCGAGCAGCGCGCCGACCTCGGCCGCCGCCCACGGCCGCGTGGACCGCGGCCCCCCGGCCGTGTAGGAACCGGCGGGGTCCTGCTTGATCGGCCCGCGCATCTGGGTCGTCGTCAGGCGGGCGTCGGCCGCGCCCATGGTGATCGTCAGCTTCTCCCGCGCGGACACCTCACCGGTGGCCAGCCCCGTCAGCAGCGCGGCGATGACCAGCACCGGCAGGCCGATCATCACCATGATCAGGGCGCTGCGGCCCTTGGCGCGCAGGGCGTCCCTGCGCGAAAGCCTCAAGGCCGCCAGGAAGGCGCTCATCGGGCGCTCTCCAGCCGCACCGCCGTGGCGTCCGCGATCACGCCGTCACGCAGGTAGACGACCCGGTCGGCCCAGGCGGCGTAGCGGGGCTCGTGGGTGACGAGCAGCACGGCGGCGCCCGCGTCGCAGCGCTCGCGCAGCAGCCTCAAGATGCCGTCGCCGGTGGCCGTGTCGAGCGCGCCGGTGGGCTCGTCGGCCAGCAGCAGCCGCCGCTCGCCGGTCAGCGCCCTGGCGATCGCCACCCGCTGACGCTGGCCGCCGGACAGCTCCTCGGGGAAGCGGCCGGCGACCTGCCCGGCGCCCACCTCCTCCAGGGCGGCCTCCGCCTCCTCGCGGGCCTGGCCGGCGCGGACGCCGTCGAGCTCGCGCGGCAGCATCACGTTCTCGGCCGCCGTCAGCGACGGGATCAGGTTCAGGTCCTGGAACACGTACCCGACGCTCCTGCGCCGTAAGGCGGCCAGGTCCTTCACGGCGGCCAGGTCAGCGCCCTCGATCACGACGCTGCCGGAGGTCGGCCGGTCGAGGCCGCCCGCCAGGTTGAGCAGGGTGGACTTGCCGGAGCCCGACGGGCCCATCACCGCGACCAGCTCGCCGCGTGCGACGTCCAGGCTCACCCCCTTCAGCGCGTGCACCTCCCCGTGCTGCCGGGCCACGTCACGCAGGCTCACCACAGTCATGCGCTCTTCTCCTTGAGTACGGCCTCGCAGTGGTCCAGCCAGCGCTGTTCCGCCTCGGCCTTGAAGATCATCGAGTCGATCACGAGCCGTTGCGCCGCCCCTTCGGACCCGGCGCGCTTGGCCCTGGTCAGCTCCTGCAACGTGCGCATGGTGGCCATGCGCTGGGCCAGGATCACCGCCGCCACGTCCACATCCTGGGCGGCCACGGCCATGGCGACCTTGATGACCAGCTCGTCGCGTGGCCGGTCGGCCTGGCCCACGGGGGTGGCGTACCACTCCGTCAGCTCCCGCCGACCGGCGTCGGTTATCTCGTAGACCGCGCGACCCTGCTCGTCGTCGCCGCCGGGCGTGACGAGGCCGTCACGCTCCATGCGGGAGAGCGTCGTGTAGACCTGGCCGATGTTCAGCGGCCAGGTCGCCCCCGTCGACGCCTCGAACTCCACCCTGAGCTGGTAGCCGTAACGCGGCCCGCTGCTCAGCAACGCGAGCAGTCCGTGTCTGATCGACATGGATACCGAGTATGCATACTGAGTATGCTCCCCGCAACAGATCCGCGTATTCTGGACAGCGAACGCCGTTCAGGCCGATACTCGGGGAATGAGCTCGACGCACCCACCGTTCCGCGCATCCGACGGTGAGCGTGACCGCGCGATCGGCGAGCTCCGGGACCGCGCGGTCGAAGGACGGATCTCCCACGACACCTTCGTGGGCCGCGTCGACCAGGCGCTGCGCGCGCGCAACCAGGAAGAGCTCGACGCGCTCGTCGCCGACCTGCCACGACGCCCGACGTTCCGCGGGCGGGTGACCGGCCTGCTGACCCGGATGGTCGGCGCCACCTCCGACTTCACCACCAGCCTGCAGTCCGCCTGGCGACGGCCCCGGCTGCCCCGGCTGGCGCTGCCCGACGACGAACGGGTGCGCTACGTGGTCGGCCGAGGATCGGCGTGCGACCTGGTGCTGTCGGACCTGACGGTGTCGCGCGTCCACGCGGAGCTGCGGCGCGACAGCGAGGGCGGGTGGACGCTGATCGACCTGGGCTCGCTCAACGGCACCCGGCTGAACGGCTGGCGCCTGGTGGGCCCGGCCCGCGTACGGTCGGGCGACGAGATCTCGTTCGGCGACTGCGGCTTCCTGGTGAGCTCCGCCCTCCCGTAGCGCCCCCGCCCCGAAAGACCCCAGCCTCCGTAAAGATACGGATATTTGCGGATTACAGGCCGCGTGCGCTGATCCATGATCCCAGGGCGAGACCCCCAAGTCGCAGCCCCTTTGGAGACCCCCATGCGGCGCACCTCAGCATCCCTCGTCGCGGGCGCGCTCGTCGCGACCCTGGCGTGGGCGTCAGGCCCCTCCTCCCCCGCGATCGCCCTCGAACCATCCCCCGGCGTGGCCGACCTGGCCCAGGACCTCAACCAGATCCTCGGCGACTCCCGGCTGACCATCGCCCAGGCGGGCGTGCTCGTCAAGAGCGCCACCACCGGCGAGGAGCTGTACGCGACCGACGCCGGCAAGCTGCTGCTCCCGGCGTCCAACACCAAGCTGTTCACCTCGGCGGCGGCGGCCGAGACGCTCGGCCTCGACTACCGCTTCCCCACCACCGTGCTGAACGGCGGCCGCAAGGCCGGCTCGGTGCTCCGCGGCGACCTGGTGCTGCGCGGCACCGGCGACCCGACGATGCTCGCCGAGGACTACGACGCGCTGGCCGCCGAGGTGGCCAAGGCCGGCATCAAGGTCGTCACCGGCAAGCTGGTGGCCGACGACACCTGGTTCGACGGCGTACGGCTCGGCACGGACTGGGCGTGGGACGACGAGACGGCCTACTACGCCGCGCCGATCTCCGCCCTGACCACCTCGCCCGACCGCGACTACGACGCCGGCTCGGTGATCGTCGGGGTGGCGGCGGACGGCGGCCGGGTCAAGGTGACGACCACCCCCGAGACGGACTACCTCAAGATCGTCAACAAGGCCACGGTCGGCGCCGAGACCGACGTGCTGATCCAGCGTCTGCACGGCACCCGTACCGTGGAGATCACCGGCACCGTGGCCGGCTCCTACCAGGAGTGGGTGTCCGTCGACGACCCCACCGCCTACACCGCCTCCCTGTTCCGCGACGCGCTGCGCGAGCACGGCGTACGGGTGCTCGGCAAGACCGTGGCCGGCGCCGCGCCGGACGGCGCCGGCGAGCTGGCCAGGCACGAGTCGATGCCGCTGAGCGAGCTGCTGGTGCCGTTCATGAAGCTGAGCAACAACATCCACGCCGAGATCCTCACCAAGGCCATGGGCCGCAAGGTCGCGAACGAGGGCAGCTGGGCCGCCGGGCTCAAGGTCAGCACGGACTTCGCCAAGGCCAACGGCGTCCAGGTGCTGAACATGCGTGACGGGTCCGGGCTGTCGCGGCGCGACGGGTTCACGGCCGCCTCGATCGTGCAGCTGCTGACCGCCGTGCGGGGCAAGCCGTGGTTCGAGACCTGGTACGACTCGCTGCCGATCGCCGGCAACCCGGACCGCTTCGTCGGCGGCACGCTGCGCAGCCGGATGCGCGGCACGGCCGCGGCGGACAACGTGCGGGCCAAGACCGGCTCGCTCACCGGCGTGACCGCGCTGTCGGGCTACGTCACCAGCGCCGACGGCGAGCCGCTGGTCTTCTCCATCATGCTCAACCAGTACCTGTCGGGCTCGCCCAAGGACATCGAGGACAAGATCGCGGTCCGGCTGGCCCAGTTCAAGCGCGGCGCGGCGGTGGACGGCGCGCCGGCCCAGCTCCGCACCGCGACCGAGACGGCCGGTGACCTGGAGTGCTCCTGGCTCAAGCCGGTGATGTGCTGACGGTTCTCCCTCCCTGGTGCACCGTGCGGTTCGCCGCGCGGTGCACCAGAGAGGGAGACATACCGCCGTCATACCGGCGCTCCCTATTCTGCGGGACCGTCCCGGAGCCCGCCGCGGCCCAGGCGAGCGGGCTGAGCCCGTATGACCAACTGGTCCTCTCGCACGAACCGGCGGCCTACTGGCGGCTGTCCCACCCGTCGGCCGGCACGGAAGGACGAGGTCGTCGTCAAGCCCAGGCCCGGCGCGGCTCCCGTCCGGTTGGGCACCCGCAACTTCAACTCCTACTCCAAGGGGGGCGATCGGGAAGTTCGCGATGTACGACCGCGCGCTCACGGCGGCCGAACTCCGCTCGCACTACGCGGTGATGACCGGCGCGAACCAGGACTTCAACCGCGACGGGGTCGGTGACCTCTTCTCGACCGCCACGGGGACCCTGACCATCTGGAACGGCAAGGGCGCCAACAAGTTCGGGATCGCCCAGTCCCGCGGGTCCGGCTGGGCCGGGTACTTCGAGACGTCGCGCCACCACCGAAGGCCGCCCCTTGCCCCGGGTTTTGCCGGGGCAAGGGAGACGGACGTTACGATTGGGTCACATGGAGCTCCAGGTATAGCGACGATTTTCGGGACATAGCCGACTTGGGGCCAGCAGAATGCGGGATCGACGCACCATCTCACCCCATGGAGGATGCGATGCGCAGACAGCTCCAGGCACTCGCCTGCCTGGGAACCCTGGCGGCGTTGAGCTCCGTCCCAGCGACACCGGCCGCCGCTGAGCAAACGTCCCAGCAGGTGTCCCAGCAGGCGTGCCGGGTGGTGGCCGCCAAGCCGGTGGCCGACGCGGCCGGCGTGATCCGGGGCACCGCCCGGCGCACCGGCTGCGACGACCGGGCCCGGCTCAGGGTGCGGATCAAGCAGGCCGTCCCCGGCCCCGACCGCACGCTCAAGAGCGGCTCCCAGATCGTCGCCAACGGCCGGATCACCGCCAAGCTGCGCTGCTCCGCCACCCCGCGCCGCTTCTACGTCGAGGCCCTGGACCACCGGGGCGGGAAGAGCACGTCAGGCAGCGTGCTGCTGTCGTGCGAGGGCAGGCCCGCCGCCGGCGGCGCCTCCAGCGCCGAGAGCGAGGTCGTGCGGCTGACCAACCGGGCCAGGACCGCGGGCGGCTGCCGCCCGCTCACCCACGACCCCAAGCTCCGCCTCGCCGCCGACCGGCACTCGGCGGACATGGCCGCCCGGCGCTACTTCGACCACACCTCACCCGGCGGCCGTTCGGCCGGCGACCGCATCAGGTCGGCGGGCTTCGCCCCGGTCCGGACCTGGGGCGAGAACATCGCCATGGGCCAGCGCACGGCGGCCCAGGTGGTGCGGGGCTGGCTCGACAGCCCGGGGCACCGGCGCAACATCATGAACTGCTCCTTCACCCACATCGGCGTCGGCCACCACGCGAAGGGCCCGCACTGGACCCAGGTGTTCGCCGCCCACTGAGCACCACCCCCCGGGCCAGGGAGCGCCGGGCGACACCGGCCCCACCCGTGCCGGTTCCCACCGCACGCCCGCAGCGCTCCCCTCCGGCGGGCCCGGCCGCGACTCCCCCCGCATCGGACCGCGGCCGGGCCCGCATCACCCGGCTCAGCGGGTGTCGGAGAAGCGCGCCAGGACGAGCGACTCGACGACGCCCACCGCCGCGTACGCCACGATCGACACGGCGGTGACGACCACGATGTCGGCCCACACCTCGTCGTAGCGGAAGCCGCCGATCGCCCGCAGGATCTCGGCCCCGATCCCCTGCCCGGTGGCCAGCCACTCGGCGATGAGCGCGCCGATGATCGACGACGGCACGGAGATGCGGGCCGAGGCGAACACCGACGGCATGGCGGTGGGCACCGCGACCTTGCGCAGCACGGTCAGCCGCGTCCCGCCGTAGGCCATGACCAGGTCGGTCGCCTGCGGTGACGCCGAGCGCAGCCCGAACGCGATGTTCACCAGCGCCGGGAAGAACACCACGATCCCGCCGATGACGGCGACACCGAGCAGGTCGCGGCCGAACACGAGCGTGATCAGCGGGGTCATGACGACCAGCGGCACCGACCGCAGCAGCATCGCGACCGGCATGAACGTCTGCTCGACCGTACGGAACAGCACGAACGTCATGGCGACGACCACGGCCGCCACCATCCCGGTCGTGAAGCCGATGGCGGCGTCCCTGATCGTGATGCCGAGCGCGCCGAACACGGCGTCGCGGTGCGCGGCCGCCTCCGGCGCCGTGAACAGGTACTCCCACACCTGGTGGGGCCGCTTGCCGACGAGCGGGCTGATGCCGAACGCCTCCAGGAACAGCCACCAGGCGGCCACCACGATCACCACGGAGGGCAGCAGCGGGCCGACGACCCGCAGCACGGTACGGCCGATCACAGCGCGGACCCCGTTTCGGCTCTGCCGGTGGACCAGGGCGTCACCAGCCGGGCGACGAGCGCGACGAGGCCGTACCCGAGACCGGCGATCAGCCCGGCGACGAGGGCCAGCCCCCACGTGCGCGGCACCTGGAACTGCTGCTGGGAGATCATCAGGGAGACGCCGAGCCCCTGGTCGTTGCTGCCGAGGTACTCACCGATGATGGCGCCGAGCAGCGCGGACGGGGCGGAGATCTTCAACCCGGCGAACGTGCTGGGCAACGCCGAGATGATCTGCACGTGACGCAGCTTGGCCAGCTTGCCGCCCCCGTACACGGCGATGAGGTCGAGGCTGGCCCGGTCCGCCGAGCGGAGGCCGAGCAGGGCGCCGATGAGGGTGGTGAAGAACACCGAGATCGCCGCCAGGAACACGACGGTCGCCTCGCCGCCGAACACGACCAGGATGATCGGCCCGATCGCGAGCAGCGGGATGCAGTAACTGATCACCGCGAGCTGGGTGGCGACGGCTTCGAGCCTGGGGATGAGCAGCACGAGCACCGCGACGCCGATCGCCAGCCCGTTGCCCCACAGGAACCCCTGCAGCGCCGCCGACAGCGTGGCCGACACGTTCGGCCCGTAGAAGCCCCAGCCGTCGCCGGCCATCCCGGCGAGCACCGCCCACGGGGTGGGCACGGCGCCGTCGCCGGCGAACACCGTGACGGCGAGCAGCCACCAGAGCCCGACCAGGGCGGCGACGCCGAGCAGGCCGTGCACCCGTCTCATGAGCCGTGCCCGAACAGCAGGTCGCTGAGGTGGTCGTGGTAGGCGTGGAACTCGGGGGTGCGCATCATGTCGGGCGTGCGCGGGCGCGGCAGCTCGATCGGGACCAGCTCGACCACCCGGCCGGGCCGCGGGCTCATCACGGCGACCACGTCCGACAGGAACACCGCCTCGCCGATGCCGTGCGTGACCATGAGCGTCGTGGCGGGCTTCTCGGTCCAGATGCGCAGCAGCTCCAGGTTGAGCCGCTGCCTGGTCATGTCGTCGAGCGCGCCGAACGGCTCGTCGAGCAGCAGCACGCTGGGCTTGACGACGAGCGCGCGGGCGATGGACACGCGCTGGCGCATGCCGCCCGACAGCTCGGCGGGCCGGGCCTTCTCGAAGCCCTCCAGGCCGACGAGCTTGATCAGGTCCTCGATCACGCCGGGCTCGGGCTTGAGCCCGGCCACCTCCAGCGGCAGCCGGATGTTGGCGTGGACGCTGCGCCACGGCAGCAGCGCCGAGTCCTGGAAGGCGATGCCCAGGTGGTGGCTGCGGCGCAGCTCCTCGGGCGACTCGCCGTTGACCCGGATCTCGCCGGACGTCGGCTCCTCCAGCCCGGCCAGGATGCGCAGCACCGTCGACTTGCCGCAGCCCGACGGGCCGAGCAGCGACAGGAACGAGCCCTTGGGCGTCTCCAGGTCGACGCCCTCGACGGCCGTCACGCCCTTGCCGAAGGTCTTGCTCAGACCGGTGATCGAGATGCCGCTCATGCGAGCTTCAGGCTCGGGTCGGCCTGGTAGACCTCGTCCAGGACCGACAGGTCGAAGATCTGCTCGGCCTTGACGACGAGGCCGGCCTTGCCCAGCGACTCGATGTTCTGCGCGATCAGCTCGGGCGTCATCGTGAACAGCCCGTTGGCCCTGGCGTCCGGGGTGACGACGAGCTCGTTCTGCATCTTGGCCTCCTCGGTCTGCTCCTTGACGTCGAGGTTCAGGTCCTTGCCGTACGTGTTCGCGGCCATCTCGGCGGACTTGGCCGGATCGGCGACGGCGTCCTTCCAGCCCTTGATCTCGGCGGTGAGGAACGCCTTGAGCTTGTCGCGCTCGTTGTCGATCGTCTCCTGCCGCACCGTGAACGTCTCGGCGACCAGCGGCAGGCCGTGGTCGGCGAAGAGCAGGTGGGTGGCGTCCACGCCCTGCATCTTCAGGCGGACCGGGCCGCTGGTGACGAAGCCGACATAGCCATCGAGCTGGCCGGAGGTCAGCATGGACGGGTCCGACTGGAACGGCACCCGCGTCACGCTCGCCGGGTCGATCTCGTTGGCCTTGAGCAGCGCGTTCCACACCAGCTCGTTGGAGTCCTGGACGCCGATCCGCTTGCCGGCCAGGGCCTTGGGGTCCTCGATGGGGTTCTTGCCCAGGGAGATGATGGCGAACGGGTTCTTCTGGAACGTCGCGCCGACGATCTTGAGCTGGGCGCCCTGGAGGACGGCCGGCGCGGTGATCGTGGGTGCCGACAGGCCGATCCAGCAGCGGCCGGTGGCCAGGCCCGACTCGACCGAGGTGCCGGAGCCGCCGCCGGACAGCAACTCGACCTGGGAGAACCCGGCGGCCTTGAAGTAGCCCTTGCTGTCGGCGAAGTACTCGCCGGCGAACTCGACGTTCTTCTTCCACGACAGCTGCAGCTTCACGGCGCCGAACCCGCCCTCACCGCCGCCGCCGGTGGACGTGCCGCCGTCGCCGCAGGCGGCCAGTCCGAGCGCCAGCCCGGCCAGACCAGACGCCCGCAGGAACGCACGACGGTCGAGGGAAGCCATAATTCTCCTTGGGCTGAGCGGTGAACGTGCAGGTCAGGAAGCTATACATCGATTATTACCATCGTGTGACAGAGTTTCGGCCACTCGGTCCCGCCCAGCGCCGGTTTCCGCGTACGCAGGCAAAACGCGAGGCCGTGCCTGTAGTTCCCTACGAGAGTGCCGCGCGAGGTCCGTAGATCCCTCCAGGCCAGGAGCGGTTCCGGTAACGTCGGGTGCGATGAGACTGGACGGAATCCCTCTTTGGGACGGCACTGAACCACGCGGCCCGGTCGACCTCACCTGGGAGCCCGACCGGATCACCGGCCTGTCCCCGGCGCGGCCGCGCGGCGACGACCTGTGCGTCATCCCCGGCCTCGTGGACACCCACGTCCACCTGGTCGGCTACGCGGGCGCCGGCTCGGCCGACTTCGCCACCTGGCCGCTGGTCACCAACCGTGACGAGCAGGTGCTGCACGGCGCCGCGCACGCCCAGCGCGCCATGCGGCACGGCGTCACGACGGTGCGCGACCTGGCCGGCGACGAGGCGCAGATCGCGCTGCGCCGGGCGTTCGACGCGGGCATCCTGCCGGGGCCGCGCGTCCAGGTGCACGGCGTGGTCGGGATGACCGCCGGGCACAACGACCTGTTCGTGCCGCCCGCGTCCCCGCAGCGCAAGCCCACCGCCGACGGCCCCGACGAGTGCCGCAAGCTGGTGCGCATCTGGGCCCGCGCCGGCATGGACGGCATCAAGATCACCACCAGCGGCGGCGTGCTGTCGATCGGCGACAAGAACATCTGGCGCAACTACACGCGCGAGGAGATCCGTGCCATCGTCGACGAGGCGCACGCGCTCGGCATGCTCGTCGCCTCGCACGCCCACTCCGAGGACGGCATCCGGATCGCCGTCGAGGAGGGCGTCGACTCCATCGAGCACGGCACGCTGATGACCCGGGACCTGGCCGAGACGCTCGCCGCCCGGCGCACCCCGGTCGCGCCGACCCTGCTGATCAACGAGGCCATCGCCGAAGGCCGCGTCCCGGTCACCGAGGAGGCCAGGGCCAAGGCCGCCGAGCTGGTGACCCGGCGCGACGTGCTGCTCGCGGAGGCGGTCCGGCTGGGCGTGCGGTTCGTGCTGGGCACCGACGCCAACGGGCACCACGTGCAGTTCGGCGACCAGCTCGCCGAAGTCGTGTACATGACCCGGGTGCTCGGCATGGACGCGGGCGCGGCACTGCGCGCGGCCACCTCCGACGCCGCCGACGCGATCGGCATGCCGGTCGGCCGCATCGCCCCGGGCCTCGGCGCCGACCTGGTCGTGCTGCGCGGCCGCCCGTGGGAGCGCATCGAGGACCTGGCCGTGGACAACATCGTGGCCGTGGTGTCACGGGGCCACGTCGTCGCCGGCCGCCTGCCCCGGCCTGAGCTGCCCTGACCTGAGCTGCCCCGACCTGAGCGCCAGATACAGGTCCGTACGGTCCCGCATCGACGACATGCGCCGGCCGGTCAGCTCCTCGACCCGCTGCATCCGGTAGCGCAACGTGTTGACGTGCACGTACAGCTCGTCGGCGGCACGCTGCCAGGAGCCGCAGGTCTCCAGGAACACGTCGAGCGTGCGCAGCAGCTCGGAGCCGTGCCGCGCGTCGTACTCCTCGACCGGCCCGAGCAGGTGGTCGCGGAACGACCTGCGCACGCCGAGCGGCAGCGCGGCGAGCAGCAGGTCGTAACTGTCGATGTCGGCCACCGACATGATCGACACCGGCCCCTCGCCGTCGCGGGCCGACTCCATGCCCCGGCGCGCGCTCTCCAGCGCCTCGCCGAGCTGTGACACACTCGCCGTCGCGTCGCTGATGCCCACGGCGAGCCGCAGGCCGGGCCGGTCCGCCGCCAGGCCGCGCAGCTCCTCGCTCAGCGCCTTGCGCGTCGCCTTGCCGTTGACCAGCGCGATCGCCTCGTCAGCCCGGCCGCCGACGATCAGGTGGCGGCCCTTCCTGGACAGTGCCTCGTGCAGCATCGCCGGCAGGTCGTGCCCGCCCTGCCCGCTCACCACGATCGCGGTCGTCGGCAGGCCGGGATCGGCGCCGAGCAGCCGCAGGTGCGCCGAGACCTCACCGGGGGCGATCTGCTGGGAGCCGAGCACGTCGAGCAGCGTCTGGGCGCGGCCCCGCTCGGCCCTGCGCCGCTCGGCGGCGAACGCCTCCTCGATGACCGCCTCGGTGATCGCGCCGAACGACTGGTCCGGCGCGGCCAGGATCAGCGGCAGCCTGCGCCGCTCGCACGCCGCCACCAGCGCCGGCGGCAGCTCCCCCAGCACGATCAGGCCCACCACCAGCCCCGCGACGTCGGCCGCCCACAGCGCGTCGGCGAACCTCTCGCAGTCGGCCGGCTCGCCGTACCAGACCCCGCTGGTGAGCACCAGGTCGCCGGGCCGCAGGTAGCGCCGGGGATCGGGCAGGTCCGTCGGGTACGCGCGGCGTACCTCCCGGTCGAGCGTCCCGGTGCCGGTGACGAGCGTCAGCCGGAGGTCGTCACGCGCCAACAGCTCCGCCAACCTCATGAAATCTCATGTTATGCCAGGTCAAACAGCGAAGGTTCGGAGGTTCGCACGATACCCCGGCCGTTCATGGTCGGGTTTACTCGATCCATGCGCGCCAAAGCGGAACTCCACCTGCACATCGAAGGCACCCTCGAACCGGAGCTCGTCGTCGAACTGGCCCGGCGCAACGGGATCGCGCTGCCGACCTTCGACGTGAACGCCATCCGGGCGCGTTACGACTTCGCCGACCTGCAGTCGTTCCTGGACGTCTACTACGAGAACATGGCCGTCCTGCGCACCGACCGCGACTTCTACGACCTGACGGCCGCCTACCTGCGGCGGGCCGAGGCGCAGGGCGTGCGGCACGCCGAGATCTTCTTCGACCCGCAGGCGCACCTGTCGCGCGGGGTGCCGCTGGACGCCGTGTTCGCCGGGCTGACCGGCGCGATCAAGGACGGGCCGATCTCCGCCGCGCTGATCCTGTGCTTCCTGCGCGACCAGGGTCCCGACGAGGCCGAGCGGGTGCTGCGGGCGGCGCTGCCGTTCCGGGACCAGTTCATCGGGGTCGGGCTGGACTCGGCCGAGGTCGGGCATCCGCCGTCGCTGTTCCGGCGGGTCTTCGACCTGGCCGCCGCCGAGGGGCTGCGCCGGGTGGCGCACGCCGGCGAGGAGGGCGGGCCCGACTACGTGTGGGAGGCGCTGGACATCCTGCGCGTGGAGCGGATCGACCACGGCATCCGCGCCATGGAGGACCCCGAGCTGGTGGCGCGCCTGCGCGACGAGCGCATCCCGCTGACCGTGTGCCCGCTGTCGAACGTGCGGCTGCGCGCGGTGCCGTCGCTGCGTGACCACATCCTGCCCGCGATGCTGGACGAGGGCCTGGTGGTGACGGTGAACTCCGACGACCCCGCCTACTTCGGCGGCTACGTCGAGGACAACTACCGCGCCCTGCGCGACGAGCTCGGCCTGACCGAGGAGCAGCTGGACCGCATCGCCCGCGACTCGTTCGACGCCTCGTTCGCCTACGAAGGCTGAGAAGCCGTCCACGAAGGCTGAGAAACGGCGACGGGGCCCGCCTCCGAGGGAGGCGGGCCCCGTCAACAGCGCTTGGGACGGCTAGTCCTTCGCGGTCAGGATGTCGGAGAGGACCTGGTTCAGGATGTCCAGGTCAAGGACGTCGTCGTCCGAGCCGTTGTTGTTCCACTGCCCCTCGACCTCGTCGTCGTTGTCCTCGCCGAAGTTGTTCCGCTCGCCGTACGCGCGGATGTCGTTGTCGTTGTTGTCGTCGTCCCCATGCGTGGGCCACGCGACCACCGAGGCGGTGTTCATCGCGTAACCTTCGGCGAGCGCGGGACCGCCGCCCAGCATGACCATCCCGCCGACTAGACCGGCCAGGATGAGCCCCGTCTTGTACATACGAATCCCCTTTGTTACCTATCGACTACTCTCCGTCGGTAGCGGGAGGAGATCTGCCCTGTGATCGTCAGCGGCAAACGCGGCTAATCTGGTTTTGACGTGCGTAAACGGTCCTTTTGCCGAAGCCGGGGATTACCCGGTCACCCCTTACTGATCATTGACGGAGCCCGGAGCGTGTCCTGCTCCGCAGGTCTTGCGATGGCGTCCGGAGCCTCTCCACGCGCGCACACTCGTCAGGCCGTGTGGGAGAGGCAGCAGGGAGATCGAGGAGCCACACATCGGTCATACCGGTCCCGTTCGTGAGAGGTCACGTCAACGGCGGCAAGTAGGGGGATGGCGGGCGCGTACCGGGGCATCTGCGGCCCTGCGCCGAGCAAGAGGGGGGCGAGTCGGTCCGGTGGGGACGGGAGAACGCCCCCACCGGTGCCGGAACTAGGCCTTGAGCCAGCTCATCATCGGGCGCAGCTTGGCGCCCGTCTTCTCGATCGGGTCCTCGGCCAGCTCCTCGCGGTGACGGGCGAACTCCTTCTGGCCGCCGTCGAACTCCTCGACGAGCTGGCGGGCGAAGGTGCCGTCCTTGATCTCACCGAGGATGCGGCGCATCTCCTCACGGGTCTCCTCCGTGACGACGCGCGGGCCGCGGGTGTAGCCGCCGTACTCGGCGGTGTCGGACACCGACCAGTACATCTTCGAGATGCCGCCCTCGTACATGAGGTCGACGATGAGCTTCATCTCGTGCAGGCACTCGAAGTAGGCCACCTCCGGCTGGTAACCGGCCTCGATGAGGGTCTCGAAGCCCGCCTTGATCAGCTCGGAGACGCCGCCGCACAGCACGGCCTGCTCGCCGAACAGGTCGGTCTCGGTCTCCTCGGTGAAGGTGGTCCTCAGCGCGCCGGCGCGGGTGCCGCCGATGCCCTTGGCGTACGAGAGCGCCAGGTCGAGAGCCTTGCCGGTGGCGTCCTTCTCGACCGCGACCAGGCACGGCACGCCGCGCCCGGCCTCGAACTGGCGGCGGACGAGGTGGCCGGGGCCCTTGGGGGCGACCATGCACACGTCGACGCCCTCGGGCGCCTCGATGAGGCCGTAGCGGATGTTGAGGCCGTGGCCGAAGAAGAGCGCGTCGCCCTCCTTGAGGTTCGGCGCGACGTGCTCGGCGTAGAGGTGGCGCTGGATGTGGTCCGGCGCCAGGATCATGGTGACGTCGGCCTCCTTCACCGCCTCCGCGGGCGTGAGCACGCGCAGGCCGTCGTTCTCGGCCTTCTCCCGGCTCTTGGAGCCCTCCGGCAGGCCGACGCGCACGTCGACACCGGAGTCACGCAGGGAGAGCGCGTGGGCGTGGCCCTGGCTGCCGTACCCCAGCACGGCCACACGGCGTCCCTGGATGATCGACAGGTCGGCCTGGTCGTCGTAGAAAATCTCGGTCACTTGCGAAAAACCTTTCAGGCGGTACGGTCCAGTGCCCTGAGGGACCGGTCAGTGATGGAACGGGCGCCGCGGCCGATGGCCACCATGCCCGACTGGACGAGCTCTTTGATCCCGAACGGCTCCAGGACCTTGACGAAGGCCTCGAGCTTGTCCGGGGTGCCGGTGACCTCGATGGTCACGGCGTCGGCCGCCACGTCCACGCAGCGGGCACGGAAGAGCTGGACGAGCTCCAGCACGTGCGAGCGGCTGTCGGCGTCGGCCTTGACCTTGATCAGCATGAGCTCGCGCTGGACGGCTTGCGAGGTGTCCAGCTCCACGATCTTCAGCACGTTCACCAGCTTGTTGAGCTGTTTGGTGACCTGCTCCAGCGGCAGCTCCTCGACGCTGACCACGATCGTCATGCGGGAGATGTCGTCGTGCTCGGTGGGCCCGACGGCCAGCGAGTCGATGTTGAAGCCCCGCCTGCTGAACAGCGCGGACACCCGGGCGAGCACACCCGGCTTGTTCTCCACGAGCACAGAAAGCGTGTGTCTACTCATCGTCGCTCTCCCACTTCGGCGCCATGTCACGGGCGATCTTGATGTCGTCGTTGCTCGTGCCGGCCGCGACCATGGGCCAGACCATCGCGTCCTGGTGGACGACGAAGTCGACGACCACGGGCACGTCGTTGATCTCCATGGCCTTCTTGATGGTCGCGTCGACGTCTTCGGGACGCTCGCACCGCAGGCCAACACAACCATAGGCCTCCGCCAGCTTGACGAAGTCGGGGATGCGGCGAGTCGCCTGCAGGTCGGTGTTGGAGTAGCGCTGGTCGTAGAAGAGGGTCTGCCACTGGCGGACCATGCCCAGGTTGCCGTTGTTGATGACGGCGATCTTGACGGGCACGCCTTCCAGGGCGCAGGTGGCGAGCTCCTGGTTGGTCATCTGGAAGCAGCCGTCGCCGTCGATGGCCCACACGACCGCGTCGGGGCGGCCCATCTTGGCGCCCATCGCGGCCGGCACGGCGAAACCCATCGTGCCGGCGCCGCCGGAGTTGATGAACGTGCCCGGCTGCTCGTACTGGACGAACTGCGAGGCCCACATCTGGTGCTGGCCGACGCCCGCCACGTAGTAGGCGTCGGGGCCGACGATGGCGCTCAGCCGCTCCATGACGTACTGGGGGGCCAGCGAGCCGTCCTCGAACTCCTCGTAGCCCAGCGGGTAGGTCTGCTTGTAGCCGTTGAGGACCGTCCACCAGTCGTCGTAGTCGCCCTGCAGGCCGGCGGCCTCGACGGCGGCGATCAGGTCGCCGATGACCTCCTTGCAGTCACCCACGATCGGCACGTCGGCGTGGCGGTTCTTGGAGATCTCCGCCGGGTCGATGTCCGCGTGCACGATCTTGGCGTGCGGGGCGAACGTGGACAGCTGACCGGTGACGCGGTCGTCGAAGCGGACGCCTAGGCCGATGAGCAGGTCGGCCTGCTGCAGCGCGCCGACGGCCGAGACGCTGCCGTGCATGCCGGGCATGCCCATGTGCTGCGGGTGGCTGTCGGGGAAGGTGCCGCGCGCCATCAGCGTCGTGACGACCGGGATCCGGGTCAGTTCGGCCAGCCGGATGAGCTCGGCCGACGCGCGGGCCTTGTGCACGCCGCCGCCGACGTAGAGCACCGGGCGGCGGGCCTCGGCGATCAGCTTGGCGGCCTCCCGGATCTGCTTGGAGTGCGGCCGGGTCACCGGCCGGTAGCCGGGCAGCTGCATGGTCGGCGGCCAGCTGAACGTGGTCTCGGCCTGCAGCGCGTCCTTGGCGATGTCCACCAGCACGGGACCGGGACGGCCGGTGGAGGCGATGTGGAACGCCTCCATGATCGTGCGCGCGATGTCGGCCGGGTCGGTGATCAGGAAGTTGTGCTTGGTGATCGGCATGGTGATGCCGGAGATGTCGGCTTCCTGGAAGGCGTCCGTGCCGATCGACTTGCTCGCCACCTGACCGGTGATCGCCACGATCGGCACCGAGTCCATGTAGGCGTCGGCGATGGGCGTCACAAGGTTGGTCGCCCCCGGGCCGCTGGTCGCCATGCACACCCCGACCTTGCCGGTGGCCTGCGCGTAACCCTCGGCCGCGTGCCCGGCGCCCTGCTCGTGCCGTACGAGCACGTGCCGGACCTTGGCCGAGTCGTACAGGGGATCGTAGGCCGGGAGGATGGCGCCGCCCGGGATCCCGAACACGGTGTCGACTCCCACGTGCTCCAGCGCCCTGACCAGGGCCTGTGCACCTGTCATCCGTTCGCTCATCGGCTCGTTCCTTGCGTGGTCACACGTTCAGGACATAAAAAATGCCCCTCCCCGCCGGGAAAGGCGGGACTGGGGCGGCGCGCAGGTCGGAGTGCTTCGCTAACGGCCTGCGCGCCGGCGAAGTACTACGAGAATCCCACTGCGAAGCATGGCTATCACCATAGCTGGTCGGAAGCACTCGGTGTCAACTTGGTGAGAAACACATCTCAAACGGTGAGACTCGTGCGCATCAGCGAGTCGACGCCCCTGGCCGCCATGGGGCGCGCGACCAGGAAGCCCTGGCCCTTCATGCAGCCCATCTCCCGCAGCAGCTCCAGTTGCTCGGGGCGTTCGATGCCCTCGGCGACCACGGTGAGCCCCAGGTCGTGACCGAGACGCACGATCGTGCGGGTGAGCAGCGTGAGCGTGTCGTCGCGGCCCAGCCCGGACACGAACGACGGGTCGATCTTGATCATGTCGACCGGGAGCTGCCGGAGGAAGGCCAGCGAGGCGTAGCCGGTGCCGAAGTCGTCGATGGCCAGCCGCACGCCCAGCGCGCGCAGCTCCGACAGCCGCTTGACGGTCTCCTCGGCGTCCTCGACCAGCATCTCCTCGATGACTTCGAGGGTGAGCGCGGAGGCGGGCAGCCCGCTCTCCTCCAGCGCCTCCTGCACGGTCTCGACGAACCGGGGGGCGGTGATCTGCCGGGCCGACAGGTTGAGCGACAGCCCGATGTCCCAGGACGAGGCCCGCCAGGCGGCCACCTCGCGGCACGCCTCGCGCAGGATCCACTCGCCGAGCGGCACGATGAGGCCGGTGTCCTCGGCCGGGCCGAGGAACTGGTCGGGCGGCACGAACACCGAGCCGCGCCACCAGCGCACCAGCGCCTCGACGGCGGTCACCCGCGACGTCGCCAGGTCGACCACCGGCTGATATTCGATCGCGAACTGCTGCTCGATCAGCGCCCGCTGCAGGTCGGCCGCCAGCTCCAGGCGGCGCAGCACGTCGGCGTGCATCTGCGCGGCGAACACCTCGACCCGTCGCCCGCCCAGCTCCTTGGCGCGCGCCATGGCCACGTCGGCGTTGCGGATCAGGTCGCCGGCGGGCAGGTCGTCCTCGGCGAAGGCCACGCCGACGCTGGCGGTGAGCGCCACGTCGCGGTCGGCCACCCGGAACGGCTCCTGCGAGACCGCCCGCACCAGCCGCTCGGCCAGCTCGGCGGCGAGCTGCGCCTCCCCGCCGGTCTCCAGCAGCACGGCGAACTCGTCGCCGCCCCACCGGGCGAGCGTGTCGTCGTGCCGCACCGCGCCCCGCAGCCGGCGCGCGGCCTGCCCGAGCAGGTAGTCGCCGCTGGCGTGGCCCACCGAGTCGTTGACGGAGGTGAACCCGTCGAGGTCGAGGAAGATGACCGCGACGTGCCCGGCGCTGCGGCCGGGCAGCACCTCGCGGGTGCGCTCCTCGAAGTAGGAGCGGTTGGGCAGGCCGGTGATGCCGTCGTGGAAGGTCAGGTGCGCGACCTGGTTGCGCAGGGCCTCCTCGTCGCTGATGTCGCGGGTGGTGACCAGGAGCTGGTCCTCGCCGCCGGCGTGGCGGGTGGCGACGGACTCGGTGGGCCGCCAGGTGCCGTCGGCGGCCCGCACCCGGCAGGAGATCAGGCAGGCGCCGGGGCCGGCCTCCTCCTCGTCGCCGTCGGGGCCCATCGCGTGCAGCGCGGCCTGGATGTGCGGGACGTCCTCGGGGTGGATGTAGTCGAAGATCGAACCGCCGACCAGGTCTTCAGGACGGTAGCCGTAGGTCACCTCGACCCCGTCGCCGATCTCGTGCACCATGCCGTCGTAGTCGCAGATGAACACCACGTCGCCGGTGCTCTCGGCCAGCTCGCGCAGCTGGGTGTCGCCGAGCGAGACCAGCGTGCGCAGCCGCGCGTTGGCCCCCGACAGCACGAACACCCGCAGCAGCAGGAGCAGCACCACCGACGCGGCGACCGCCACGACGCCGGTGACGGGCGCCTGGCGGGCGCTCCCGGCCAGGTGCGCGAGCAGCGTGACGGTGGCGATGGCGACCAGGGCCAGCGGCACCGCGGCCACCAGGTTGCCGGGTGTCGGCGAGGCCGTCGCCGGGCGCGCCCGCACCCAGGGCACGGCGGCCAGGAGCAAGAAGGCCATCGGCGCGATCACCACGCTCCACACGGGCGGCGCGCCGCCGTCGAGCCGGGCCACGGCGGTCGACAGGCCGGCCACGGTCGTGGTGGCGAGCACGCCCACGCCGGCCAGGCCGAGCGGCCACGCGGCGGACCTGACGGCGGCCGCGGAGGGCAGCACGGCGAAGGTGGCCACCAGCGCGAGCATCGGCGGCAGCATGGCGAAGGAGAACAGCGCGGCGTCGGCCGTGTCGGCGTAGACGTGGCGCAGCACCACCACCCAGCCGATCAGGAACAGCGAGGCGGCGCACAGATAGGCGTCGATGAGCTGCCGTAACACCAGAGCGGCAGGCGGCCTGCGCCCGGCCGCGACGAGCGCGCCGCCTCCGGTCAGCACGGTGCCGAGCAGCACGAGCAACTCGGCGAAGCTCACCATGAAGGTGGAGCTGTCGGTGAACGGCCGCAGCGCCACGCCGGCGGCCCAGATGGCGGCGCCGCCGCCCATCCACCGGATGCCGAGGGCCATCGAGGGATGCTCGACCGGCCGCACCGAGGCGGCCAGCAGCGACACGGTGGCGAGCAGCGCGGCCAGGCAACCCGCTACGGCGCCGATGACGAGGGCCGGGCCGCCCGCAAGGAGCGCAGCCGCGAACCCCGCGGCACCGATCGCCGCCGCGGCGGTCAGCGGTGCCCGTGGATCACGCCAGCGGATCACAGTCGTCGCCCATCCCGTCTCGAACCTTGCTCCCGTGACCGCCGGTCGGCGGTGCACATCGCCAGTGTGTGCGGTCGCTGGTGCGCGGGTGGTGACAACGCCGATGTCGTCACCGATCTGATAACCACACGGACCTGATTGCCGCCAAGATTTCCTTGACAGGCAGTCAGGAACTCTTGGTTAGACGCAACCGTACGCACCCCAGGTCACGGACCAGCCACGGTCCGGAATCCTCTCAATACGCTTCGGTGATGACGTTGTCGAGCGGCTCGCCGCCGAGATAGCGCAGCAATTGCGCCCGCATGAGCCGGAGCATGCGCCGGCCGGAGGCGGGGGTGCTGCCCGCGACGTGCGGCGTGACGAACACGCCCGGTGCGCTCCACAGAGGGTGGTCCCCCGGCAGCGGCTCCGGCGCGGTGACGTCGAGCGCGGCCCGCAGCCTGCCGCTCTTCAGCTCGGCGACCAGCGCGTCGGTGTCGACGACCCCGCCGCGCGCCGCGTTGACGAGCAGCGCGCCGTCCTTCATCCGCGACAGGAACGCGGCGTCGGCCATGCCCGCGGTGTCCGGGGTGGCGGGCACGAGCAGCACCACGACGTCGGCGGCGGGCAGCAGGGCGGGCAGCTCGGCCATGCCGTGGACGCCGTCGCGGGCGGTCCTGGCCACCCGCACGACGTCGACCTCGAAGCCGTCGAGGCGGCGTTCGAGCGCCTGGCCGATGGAGCCGTAGCCGACGATCAGCACGGTGGAGTCGGCCAGCACGCCGGTGTGGTGGTAGGTCCACTCGCCCCTGCGCTGCGCGTCGGTGAACCCGGGGAACTCGCGCAGCACCGCGATCATCGCGCCGACGGCCCACTCGGCGGTGCCCGCGTCGTGCACGCCGCGCGCGTTGCACAGCACCGCGCCCTCGGGCAGGTGCGGCCGGTAGGCGTCCACGCCGGCGGTGACGGTCTGGACGAGCCGCAGCGACCGCATCCGCGCCAGCGTCCCCGGCACGTCGGGCACCGTGACCAGCGGCGGGATCCACACCTCGACGTCCTCGATCCCGTCGGGCTCCGGTCCGATCCCGTCGTGGACCGAGCACTGCACTCCCGGCAGATCGGACAGGACTTCGGCGACGGACTCGTACGGGACCCAGATCTTCATGCGGGAAACTTTATGGCTCGGGGGCAAGTATGGGAGACATGAGGACACTCTGGCTGATCATGCTCGTGGTGACGCTCGCCGCTTGTTCCGCCGCCGGCGGGGTGACCCCGGCCGCCTCAGCACCGGCCTCGGGGCCGGCCGTGCCGTCGCCCGGTGAGCCGCGTGCGGTGGCGCGCGACCTCGCCGTGCCGTGGGCGATCGCGTTCCTGCCGGGCGGCGACGCGCTGGTGACCGAGCGCGACACGGCCAGGCTGCTGCGGATCAGCGGGTCGGGCCAGGTCAAGGAACTGGCCACGATCGAGGGCGTGGTGCCCGACGGCGAGGGCGGCCTGATGGGCGTGGCGGTCAAGGACGAGCAGCTGTTCGTCTACTACACGGCCGCCTCCGACAACCGGATCGTCCGCTACCGGTTCACCGGCGACACGCTGTCGGAGCCGAAGGTGATCGTCCAGGGCATCCCGAAGGGCGGCATCCACAACGGCGGGCGGCTGGCGTTCGGCCCCGACGGGCACCTGTACGCCACCACCGGCGAGACCGGCGACCGGCCCATCGCCCAGGACCCCGGCTCGCTCGGCGGCAAGATCCTGCGCATGACGACCGACGGGCAGCCCGCCGGCGGCAACCCGTTCGGCACGCTCGTCTACAGCCTGGGCCACCGCAACGTGCAGGGCCTGGCCTGGGACGGCTCGGGCAGGCTGTACGCCTCCGAGTTCGGCGCGAGCGCCTACGACGAGCTCAACCTGATCGAGGCGGGCGGCAACTACGGCTGGCCGGAGGTGGAGGGCCGGGGCGACGACCCGAAGTTCAGGAACCCGATCGTCACCTGGGACACCTCCGAGGCGTCGCCGTCGGGCCTGGCCTTCGCGGCCGGCTCGCTGTGGATGGGCGCGCTGCGCGGCGAGCGGCTGTGGCAGATCCCGCTGGCCGCCGACGGCTCGCCCGGCACCCCGGTCGGGCACTACGGCGGCACGTACGGCAGGCTCCGCGCGGTGAGCGCCGCCCCCGACGGCACACTCTGGGCAGGCACCAGCAACAAGGACGGCAGGGGCAGGGTACGCGAGGGCGACGACAAGATCCTGGCCGTCACCCCCTAGGAGCTTGAGGCGCCCATCGCCGCGCCTAGTTGGCGCCCGTGCACACCACCTGGGCCTGGGGGCGGTACTTGGTGGTCACCTTCTCGTCGCGTTTGATCTCTTCGCCGTCCCGGATGAAGACGCGGGTGACGTCCACGGTGAAGCCCTGCTGGCCGACCGTGGGCCGGCAGGTGGCGGAGTCGCTGGTCTCGCGGCGGAACGGGGTGAACTCCCGCCGGTCGGACTCGACCGCCTTGATCTCGTCGTAGCGCTTGGTGCTCCACAGCACGACCGACACCGACGTGGCGGTGGACGACGCCTTGATCAGCACTCCGTGGTCGGAGTCGTTGCGCCACTTCAGGTCCAGGTCGGGGTGGAGCAGCGCGGCGTCGCGGCCCGCCGGGTAACGGGCGGAGTGGTAGTCCATCGGCGTGTGCTCGACGTCCTCGTAGCCGGCGTAGTACGCGGCGTTGTAGAGCGCGGTGGCGAACTGGGAGGCGCCGCCGCCCATGATGGTGAGCAGCCGCCCGCCGACGATCTGGTCGGCCATCACGTAGCCGCCCTCGGCGGTGCGCTCCCCCACCAGCTCGTTGAGCGAGAACGTCTCGCCGGGCTTGACCAGGACGCCGTCGACCTGCTCGGCCATCCGGCGGATGTTGGTCACGCGCGGCTGGCAGCAGTCGAAGGTCGTGGTGAACGACGACACCGTCTCCTTGATGCCGAGGTCTGCGACCTGTTCGGTGGTGACCTCGGGCGGGGCGTCGGCCAGCGTCACGGGGACGACCCGGTCGCCGCCGTTGCGGACGAGCCTGGCCACGTCACGGGCGAGCGCCTTGGCGTTGACGCCCGTCCCCTCGCGCGAGGGGACGAGGACCGGCTTGCCGTTCACGATCTGGTACGTCGCGTCGCGCGGCACCTGGGTGGCGTCCACCAGGCTGCTCTCGACCGTGGCGAGCACCGCCTCGGCGTCGAACTCGGGCCGCAGCGCTCCTTCGCCGTCGGGGACGAAGGCGAGGTTGGCGGCGATGGTGGCCGGGGCGATCTGCGCCTGCTTGCCGTCGATGGTCAGCGTGATCGGCGCGGACACCGCCCGCCTGGCCTGCGCGGCGGCCCTCTGGACGGCGCGGGCGGTGGTCGTGGGCTCGGCGGGCTGGAGGCTGACGATCGCGGTGCCGCTGCCGCGCAGGAAGGCGTCGGTGATCACGCGGACCGCGTCGCTCCTGTCGAGCAGCGCGCCCGAGCGCGGCTGGGTCGCGACCGGCCGCAGGCCCTTGAACACGACGCGGCCCTCGTGCGGCGGCCGGTCGACGGTCTCGGCCATCGCCTCGACGGTCCTGGTGAGCTGGGAGGCGTCCACGGTGACCTTGGGCTCGATGTCGGTCGTGGCGGTGAGCGCCCGCCACACCTCGACCGGGCTGGGGAAGCCGCTGGGCGCCTGGCCGATCGTGGCCACGACGTCGAGTTCGAGCCCGGCCTCGTCGGGCTGGATGGTGTCCTTGCGCCCGCCGATGTCGACGACGACGGGCTTGTTGAGCTTGACGGCGAGCTCGCCGCGCAGCTTGTCGGCCGCCTGGGTGACGGTCAGGCCGCCGATGTCGACACCGGCCACGCGGGTCCCGCGCAGCACCGCGTCGGACATGAGCACGGCCGGGACCAGGTAGGCCAGGGCGACGGCGATGAGCAGGAGCACGGCGATGCCGGGCAGCAGGCGGCGCTTGCGGGGCGGCTCGCCGCCGTCCAGGGAGGGAGGACGGTCCAGCGACGTCCGCATGCCGAACGGCGGCGGCTCGGGGTCCGCGCCGTTGACCGGCCAGGGCTGTGACGTGGTCGCCACCGGGGGCATCGCGCCGTTCTTGGGCGGTTCCTGCGGGCGCGGCTCGGGCGGCGGCTGCTCGTGCGCGCCGAAGATGTCGCGGGAGACGCCCGGGGGCAGGCCCTCGATCTTCGGCTTCCTGCTGGTGCCGCGTGTGGGCAGAGGCACCGAGGCGAACGGGTCGGTCGGTGATTCGATCGGTCCGGCGTTACGCACGCCTGAATCTCCTCCCGTTCCGCGGCCAAGTCTCAGGCAACAGTAAGGCACGAGGGTCCGCATATGTCACGAGAAAAGACTACGGAACTGTGTCAGCCGAGCCAGCGATATCGGTGTTCCGGACGCCCGGCCGTACCGTAACGGGGCCGCAACTCCGCGCGCCCGCCGGCGCACAGGTGCTCCAGGTAGCGGCGGGCGCTGACCCGTGACAGGCCCGCGAGCTGGGCCGTCTCGGCGGCCGACAGATCGCGGCCGGCGTCGCGCAGGGTGTCGGCGACCAGCGCGCAGGTCGCCGGCGACAATCCCTTGGGCAGCGGCGCGGCGGCGGCCGGCGTGCCGAACAGGCGGTCGACGTCGTCCTGGCGGGCCTCCGGCCCGATGGCGGTGAGCCGCCGCCGGGTGTCGGCGTAGTGCCCGAGCCGCTCGGTCAGCGCGTCGGCGGTGAACGGCTTGATCAGGTAGTTGATCGCGCCGCCGCGCATGGCGGCGCGGACCGTGGGCACGTCGCGGGCGGCGCTGATCACCAGCACGTCGACGCCGCTCAGCGCCTGCAGCACCGCCAGCCCCGACATGTCGGGCAGGTAGATGTCGAGCAGCACCAGGTCGGGCCGGTGCTCGCTCACGGCGGCGAGCGCCCCGGCCCCGTTGCCCACCGTCGCGACGACCTCGAAGCCGGGCACCCGGGCCACGTAGGCGCTGTGCACGCGCGCCACCATGAAGTCGTCGTCCACCACCAGCACCCGGATGCTCACACCGTCACCGCCTCGGCCGGCAGATGGGCGGTGAACACCGCGCCGCCCGAGTTGCGCACCTTGACCCAGCCGCCCCTGCGCAGGCACGCCTGCCGGGTCAGCGCCAGCCCGAGCCCGCGCGGCCCGGAGTGCGCCGCCTTGGTGGTGAACCCCTCCCGGAAGACCTCCTCCACCAGGTCGGGCATGATGCCCGGCCCCGAGTCGCCGACGCGCACGCGCAGCCCGCCCGCGTCGGCCACGACCGACACCTCGACGGTCCCGGCCGCGCCGTCGAGCGCGTCGATCGCGTTGGCGACCAGGTTGCCGACGACCAGCACCGCGTCCTGCGGGTCGCCGAGCACGTCCGCCGGCACCCGGGAGTCGTCGGCGAGCACCAGGCGGGCGCCCCGCTCGGCGGCCTCGGCCGACTTGGCCAGCAGCAACGCGGCCAGCGTCGGGTCCTCGACCCGTTCGCGCAGGTCGCCGGCGTAGGCGGCGGGGGTGCCGCTGGTGATGAACGCGATGGCCGCCTCGTACTCGCCCAGTTCCAGCAGCCCGACGACGGTGTGCATGCGGTTGGCGAACTCGTGCGCCTGGGCCCGCAGCGCGCCGGTGGCGCTGCTGGTGTCGTCCAGCTCTCGCGCCAGCCGTACCAGCTCGGTGCGGTCGCGCAGCGTGACCACCCACCCGCGGTGCTGGCCGCGCACGGACACCGGGGTGCGGTTGAGCACCAGCACCCGGTCGCCGTGCAGGACGATCCGGTCCTCGCCCGGGTCGGCGCCGCCGAGCACGTCGCGCATCCGGCCGGAGACGGGCATCCGGGTCAGGTCGTCGCCGACGTCGCCGAGCAGTTCGCGGGCGGCGTCGTTGACCAGCGTCACCCGGCCTTCCAGGTCGAGCGCGAGCACGCCCTCCTTGACGCCGTGCAGCACGCCCTCGCGCTGCTCCAGCAGGGCGGCGATCTCGCCCGGCTCCAGCCCGAACGTCTGCCTGCGCACCCGCGCGGTGATCAGCGCGGCGGCCGCGAGCCCGGCGAGCAGCACCGCCGTCGCGGTCCACAGCAGCGGCGGCAGCGCCCCGGCGACCTCGCCGGTGACGGTGGTCTCCAGCACGCCGACCGAGACCAGGCCGATGACGTCGCCGTACTCGTCCAGGACCGGCGTCTTGCCGCGCACGGTGACGCCGATCGTGCCCTTCTCGGTGCCGACCCAGTCGCGGCCGGTGGTGAGCACGTAGGTGCCGTCGGTGGACAGCTGCTTGCGGATGAGGGAGGCGTTGGGGTGCGCGTAGCGGATCTGGTCGTCGTTGGCGATCACCACGTAGTCGGCGCCGGTGGTCTGCTGGACGCTCAGCGCCAGCGGCTGCAGCACGGTCTCGGGCCGCCGCAGCTCGAAGGCGTCGCGCACCTGGGGCAGCCCGGCCACGGACTGCGCGATGGCCAGCGCCCGCTGCTGGTAGCGGCCGTCGAGCTGGCTGCGCGTGTGCTGCGCCCACACGCCGGCGGTGCTCCCCACGGCGAGCAGCACGATCGTCATCTGGAGCACGAACAGCTGGGTGCCGAGGGAGGCGTCACGGACCCACTTCACGGACCACATGCAAACACCCCGAGGTCACGGCGGAGTTGCGACCAATACGACCATTACGACGGCTACCTGCAAAGGCTCGACTCCACCGGGGTACGGGCTCACCATGCGGTTTCCAAGAAGGTGAAATCCCCCCTTGGAGTGATCAATGCGTTTGCGCATACTCGCCGCCCTCGCGGCGCTCTCCGTCGCCGCGCTGACCGGCTGCGGCGACACCGGCGGCAGCGGCGGCGGCACCAGCGCGCTGCGGATCATGGCGCCGGCCGCGCCCGGCGGCGGCTGGGACCAGACCTCCCGGACGGCCGAGCAGGCGATCAAGGCCGCCGTGCCGGACCGCCAGGTGGAGGTGTTCAACGTGCCCGGCGCGGGCGGCACCATCGGCCTGGCCCAGCTCGCCGGCGAGAAGGGCAACGGCAACCTGCTGATGACGATGGGCCTGGTCATGGTCGGCGCCATCGAGCAGAACAAGTCCCAGGTCACGCTGACCGAGACCACGCCGATCGCCAAGCTGACCGAGGAGTACGAGATCATCGTGGTCCCGGCCGAATCGCCGCTGAAGTCGCTGGCCGACCTGGTCGCGGCCTGGAAGGCGGACCCGGCCAAGGTCTCGGTCGCGGGCGGCTCGGCCGGCGGCACCGACCACATCGTGGCCGGCCTCATGGCCAAGGCCGCGGGCGTCGACCCCAAGCAGGTCAACTACATCGCCCACTCCGGCGGCGGCGAGGCGCTCAACGCGCTGCTCGGCAACAAGGTGACGATCGGCGTCTCGGGCGTCGGCGAGTTCGCCGAGCACGTGAAGTCCGGCAAGCTGCGCGCGCTCGGCGTGACCTCCGGTGAGCGGCTGCCCGGGCTGGACGCCCCCACGCTCAAGGAGGGCGGCCTGGACGTGGAGCTGGCCAACTGGCGGGGCATGGTGGCCCCCGGCGGGCTCAGCGACGCCGACAAGAAGGCGCTGACCGACCTGGTCACCAAGATGCACGACTCCCAGCCGTGGAAGGACGCGGTGGCCAAGAACGGCTGGATCGACTCCTTCCAGACCGGCCAGGAGTTCGCCGACTACCTCGCCGCCGAGCAGACCCGGGTGAAGGCGATCATCGCCGAGCTGGGCGTCGTCTCCTGATGTCCTCCGCCGAATCCGGCAAGCGCCCACGCCTGTGGCGGCCCGAGCTCGGGCTTGCGCTGGTGGTGCTGGGCCTGGGCGTGTTCGTCGTCGTGGGCACGCTGGACGTGTCCGCGGCGGCCTCGCAGCTCGGCCTCGGCCCCCGGTTCTTCCCCATGCTCGTGGGCGGCGCCATGGTCGTGATCGGCCTGTTCTACGTGGCCGACGTGCTGCGCGGCGGGCGCGGCGACCCGGAGGAGAGCGAGGACGTGGACCCCGACGCGCCCGCCGACTGGCGCAGCGTCGGCCTGGTGAGCGGTGTCTTCCTGGGCTTCGCCGCGGTGCTGGAGCTGCTCGGCTGGATCATCTCCGCGAGCCTGCTGTTCTTCGGCCTGTCGGTGGTGCTCGGCGCCACCCACCGGCTGCGCGCCGCGGGCATCGCGGTGGTCCTGGGAGTGGCCACGTACCTGCTGTTCGTCAAGGGGCTGGGCGTCACGCTGCCCGCCGGGGTGCTGCGGGGGGTGATCTGAGTGGAGTCGGTGCAACTCCTGCTCGACGGGTTCACCGCCGCGCTCACCCCGGTCAACCTCATGTACGCGCTCATCGGCGTCACCCTCGGCACCCTGGTCGGCGTGCTGCCGGGCATCGGGCCGGCGATGACCGTGGCGCTGCTGCTGCCGATCACCTTCACGGTGCCGCCGGCCAGCGCGTTCATCATGTTCGCCGGCATCTACTACGGCGGCATGTACGGCGGCTCGACCACCTCCATCCTGCTGAACACGCCGGGCGAGTCGTCGTCGATGATCACGGCGCTGGAGGGCAACAAGATGGCCCGGCGCGGCCGGGCGGCGCAGGCGCTGGCCACGGCGGCCATCGGCTCGTTCGTGGCCGGCACCATCGCCACCGCGCTGCTCGTCGTGGCCGCGCCGGCCGTGGTGAGCTTCGCGATCTCGTTCGGGCCCGCGGACTACTTCGCGCTGGCGATCCTGGCGTTCACCGCCGTGTCGTCGGTGCTGTCACGCTCGGTGGTGCGCGGCCTGGCCTCGCTCGGGCTCGGCCTGGTGATCGGGCTCATCGGCATCGACCAGCAGACCGGTCAGGCGCGGCTCACGCTGGGCATCCGGCAGCTCCTCGACGGCGTCGACGTGGTGATCGTGGCCGTCGGGCTGTTCGCGCTCGGCGAGGCGCTCTACGTGGCGTCCCGGCTGCGGCACGCGGCGCCCGAGGTGGTGCCCGTCGGCCGGGCCTGGATGGGCCGCGCCGACTGGGGCCGCTCGTGGCGGCCGTGGCTGCGCGGGACCGCGCTCGGCTTCCCGTTCGGCGCGCTGCCCGGCGGCGGCGCCGAGATCCCCACATTCCTGTCGTACGCCGCCGAGAAGCGCCTGGCGCGCGGCGTCGCCCGTGAGGAGTACGGCAAGGGCGCCATCGAGGGCGTCGCCGGGCCGGAGGCGGCCAACAACGCCTCGGCGGCCGGCACCCTCGTCCCGCTGCTGACGCTGGGCCTGCCCACGTCCGCGACCGCCGCCATCATGCTCGCCGCCTTCCAGCAGTACGGCCTGCAGCCCGGACCGCAGCTGTTCGACCACAACCCCGCGCTGGTGTGGGGCATGATCGCGTCACTGTTCATCGGCAACGCGATGCTGCTCGTGCTCAACCTGCCGCTGGCGCCGGTGTGGGCGAGGCTGCTGCTCATCCCGCGCCCGTACCTGTATGCCGGGATCGTGCTGTTCGCCGCGCTCGGCGTCTACGCGCTGAAGGCCAGCGTGGTGGACCTGGTGGTGCTGTTCGTGCTCGGGCTGCTGGGGTTCGCGATGCGGCGCTTCGGGCTGCCGATCGCGCCGGCGGTGATCGGGATGATCCTGGGGCCGATGGCGGAGATCCAGCTCCGCCGGGCCCTGGCCATCGGCGCGGGCGACGTGACGGTGCTGGTGGAGAGCTGGGTGTCGGTGGTGCTGCTGGTCCTGTCGGCCCTGGCGCTGCTGACACCGCTGTTCAGGAAGCTGGTGGCCCGCCGCGGCTGACACCCCGGGCCCGGGACCGTCCCCGGGCCCGCGGGTCACACCGGCGCGGCGGTCTGCCCGGCCGGAGCGCGTACGGCGGAAGGCACCGCGCGGCGCGCGATCGCCAGGCCCGCCAGCGCCATCACCAGCGTGGCCGCGAACACCGCCCAGTAGCCGGAGCCGGCGACGGTGAACAGCGCGCTGGTGACGGCGACCGCCACCACCGAGAACACCGACTCCCCCACCTGCAGCGACGAGCTGTTCACGCCTTCCTCGCCCGGCGCCGACAGCTCCAGCGTGAGCACCGACAGCGTCGGGTAGATCAGCCCCATGCCGAACCCGGCCAGGATCCACGAGGGGTAGGCCACCGCGACCGGCACCCCGTCGAACGTCACCGCCCCCATGAGCAGGATGCCGCCCGCCAGCGCCACCGAGCCGAGCACCAGGTTCGTCAGCCGGCCGAACACCTCACGCCCCTGCAACCACGAGGCGAACGACCAGGTCACCGCACCGCCGGTGATCGCGATCCCGGCCAGGAACGGCGACAGCCCGCGCTCCTGCACCAGCATGAGCGGCACGATCACCTCGGCCGCGAAGAGCGCCCCGGCGGCCAGCCCGCGCAGCCCGACCACCGCGGGCAGCCCCCGGGCGGCCCGCAGCGTCCCGGCGGGCAGCAGCCTGGGCAGCGCCACGACGAGGATGACCAGCCCGGCGACCAGCATGACGGGCGACCCGTCGCTGCCGTACTGCATGAGCCCGGCCGCCACCGCCGTCACCGCCGCCCAGGCGACCTTCACGAGCAGCCCCGGCGCGGGCGTGCCCTGGCCGCCACGCACCGGCTGCCCGGCCACCCCCCGGGCCAGCACCAGCCCGCTCACCACGGTCAGGAACGGCACCAGCAGGAACACCCACCGCCAGCCCAGCGTGTCGACCACCAGCCCGACGATCGCCGGGCCCACCATCGACGGCACCACCCAGGCGGTCGCGAACAAGGAGAAGATCTTCGGGTGCGACTCCTCCGGGTAGGCCCGCGCGACCACCACGTAGAGCGCCACGCTCACCAGCGCCCCGCCGAAACCCTGCACGAGCCGCCCGGCGATCAGCACCTCCATGGTGGGCGCCAGCCCCGCCAGCAGCAGCCCGCCGATGAACGCGGCCACCCCTGTCCACAACGGCGCCAGCGGCCCCCGCAGGTCGGCCCACCGCCCGCCGAGCACGGTGCCCACCACGGCGGCCGCCATCGCCCCGCTGAACGCCAGGCCGTACAGCCCGACTCCGTCCAGGTCGGCCGCGACCACGGGCATGGCCACCGCGACCGCGACATATTCGAAGGCCACCAGGGACACCATCGCCACCAGCCCGGCTGTCAGCGCAGTTCGTCTCATGGCACCCGACGTTAGGCGGTCGCGCGCGCGGGCGCCTCCCGCCGAAGACCTAGGCCCAGCCGGTCAGATGGACCTAGGCCCGGCACTGCGTGGCGGGCTCTGCCGGTCGGATACGGCACGTGGTCCGCCGTCCACGACCGGTTCCGGCTGTGGGCGACGGCGGAGGTCCTCGGGCGGCTGATGGATCGCCGGCCGCGCTTGGGCGAATCGCAGCAGGTTGCCGGAGGGATCGAGGAAGGCGCAGTCGCGGACGCCGTCGGGCTGGGTGATCGGTTCCTGCATCACTTCGGCGCCCGCCGCCTCCAGGCGCTCGAAGGTGGCGTCGCAGTCGTCAGTCCGGAAGATCAGACGGCTCAGCGGGCCTTCGGCGATCAGATCGTCGACGGCCTGCCGATCGCCCGGCGAGGCCCTCGGGTCCGCGCCGGACGGCCGGAACCAGATCCGCACATCCGGCTGCGAGGGCGGGCCGGCGCTCACCCACCGCGTTCCCTCGCGTTCGACGTCGTCGCGTACGGCGAAGCCGAGCACGTCCCGGTAGAAGCCGAGCGCCTCGTCGAAGTCGTGGACGGTGAGGGTGCAGGAGGTCAGTTCGAGACTCATGCCCGCCCCGCGACGAGCCGGTCGGGAATGCCGCCTCATCGCCGCTCCGTGTTGCCGGTGGCGAGAAGGACGATGTCGTGGCGGCGGACCCGGTCGGGGTCGGCGTCGACGGCGATGTGGGTGATCTTCCCGTCGCTGATGGTGAAGGCGAAGACGGCCTTCGTCCGGCCGCGGTGCGCCCAGACGGCCGCGGGGACGCCGTCGACCAGAGCGAGCCGGGCGGCCTCAGCCCGGCCGGAGAAGAAGGAGGCCACCGCGTGGGGGCCGCGGAGCTCGACGGCCACGACGTCCGGATCGAGCAGTTCGAGCAGGGCGTCGAAGTCCCCGTTGCGGGAGGCGGCGAGGAACGCCTCGACGATGTCCCGCTCGGCCGATTGCGCGGCGTCGGAGGCTTCGGCCGCTCCTTGCACCCGGCGTCTGGCTCGGCTGGCCAGTTGCCGGGCCGCCGCCGGGGAACGGTCGATGACGGGACCGATCTCGGCGAAGGACACGGCGAAGACGTCGTGCAGGACGAACGCGAGCCGTTCGGCGGGGGTCAGCTTGTCCAGCACCACCATCAGCGCGACACCGACCGAATCGGCGAGCAGTGCCTCATCCTCGGGTCCGGCCTGGCCGTTCGGGTGAATGCCGGGCTGCGGTGCGGCCGGTTCGGGCGGTAGCGCCCCGGCCGTGTCCTCCCGCCGGGCCCGGCGCGCCTCGAGCATGTTCAGGCAGACCCGGGCGACGATCGTGGTCAGCCATCCTCCCGGGTTCTCCACCTGGCTGGTGTCGGCGCGGCCGACCCGCAGCCATGCCTCCTGCACCGCGTCCTCGGCCTCGCCGGATGAGCCGAGCATCCGGTAGGCCACCGCGTGCAGGCGATCCTGGTGCTCGGCGAACCGCTCGCTCAGCCAGTCCTGCTCGATCATCTGTCACATTCCTCCGTTTCGGCCTGTCATCCCTCATGACCGGCGAACACCCGCCGATGTGACAGTCGGCGTAGTCCTGCCGGTTCAGACAGCACGTACACCTCGACACGTACACCTCGAACGGAGATCAGACATGACAGCGCACGTGATCCCGACCCTGCTCGGCGTCCGGGACCTGGAGGCCGCCAAGCGGTTCTACACCGACGGGCTCGGCTGGAAGATCAAGAACGACCACGGCATCTCGGTGTTCTTCGAGGCCGGCGGCGCCTCGTCCATCGGCCTTTACGGCCGCGAGGGTCTGGCCAAGCTGGTGGGCACGAGCCCGGAGGGCGGTGGTTTCAGCGGGGTGGTCCTCACCTGCGAGGTCAGCAGCGAGGCCCGGGTCGACAAGGTGATGGCGGAGGCCGAGGAGGCAGGCGCCACGATCCTCAAGGCCCCCGCCGCGCTGCCGTGGGGCGGGTACGGCGGCACCTTCGCCGACCCGGACGGCTACGTCTGGCGTGTCGGCCACAGCGCCCAGGGCGAGGATCAGTCCTCCTCGGAGTAGCCGCGGAGGAAGGCGAGAAGGAGTAGAGCGTGCAGTTCGGCACCCTCGCCGAGTCGCCCGGAGTGATGGGGCACTCGGCGGGGGCGGCCCCGGCCGAGGTCGCCGGCATCGGTGTCCGGCCGGACGCGCCCGGTGTCCGGGACCCCGCCGCGTGCGGCCGGCGGGGTCCCTCGCGAAGGGCTACGCGGAGACGCCCAGCTTCTCCAGGATCAGCTCCCGGGCCCGGCCCGCGTCGGCCTTGCCCCGGCTGGCCTTCATCACGCCGCCCACCAGCGCCCCGACCGCCGCGATCTTGCCGGAGCGCACCTTGTCGGCCGCGTCGGCGTTGGCCGCCAGCACCTCGTCGATCATCGCCGACAGCTCGCCCTCGTCGTTGACGATCTTGAGGCCGCGCTTCTCCACGACGTCGTCCGGAGTGCCCTCGCCGGCCAGCACGCCCTCCAGCACCTCACGGGCCAGCTTGTCGTTGAGCGACCCGGACGCCACCAGCTCGGTGACGCGGGCGATCTGCTCGGGCGTGATCGGCAGGTCGGCCAGCGGCGTCGCCGTCTCGTTGGCGCGGCGGGCCAGCTCGCCCATCCACCACTTGCGCGCGTCGGCGCCGGGCGCCCCCGCCGCGACCGTGGCCTCGACCAGGTCGATCGCGTCGGCGTTGTGCATGGCCTGCATGTCGAGGTCGGACAGCCCCCACTCGGCCTGCAGCCGCTTGCGCTTGACCGACGGCAGCTCCGGCAGCGCCGCCTTCAGCTCCGCCACCCACGCCGGGTCCGGCGCGATCGGCACCAGGTCCGGCTCGGGGAAGTAGCGGTAGTCCTGCGCCTCCTCCTTGGACCTGCCGGACGTGGTGGTGCCGGTGTCCTCGTGGAAGTGCCGGGTCTCCTGCACGATCCGGCCGCCGCCGGCCAGGACGCCCGCCTGCCGCTCGATCTCGCTGCGCACCGCCCGCTCGACGCTGCGCAGCGAGTTGACGTTCTTGGTCTCCGTACGGGTGCCCCACTCGGAGTCGCCGCGCGGCATGAGCGAGACGTTCACGTCGCAGCGCAGCGAGCCCTCCTCCATGCGCACGTCGGAGACGCCCAGCGAGCGCATGATCTCGCGCAGCTCGGTCACGTACGCCTTGGCCACCTCCGGCGCCAGCCGGTCGGTGCCCGGGATCGGCTTGGTCACGATCTCGACCAGCGGGATGCCCGCCCGGTTGTAGTCGACGATCGAGTAGTCGGCCCCGTGGATGCGGCCCGTCGCGCCGCCCACGTGGGTGGACTTGCCGGTGTCCTCCTCCAGGTGCACCCGCTCGATCTCGATCCGCACGGTCTCGCCGTCGACCTCGACGTCGAGGTAGCCGTCGAAGCAGAGCGGCTCGTCGTACTGGGAGATCTGGTAGTTCTTCGGCATGTCCGGGTAGAAGTAGTTCTTCCTGGCCATGCGGCACCACTCGGCGATCGAGCAGTTGAGCGCCAGCCCGATCCGGATCGTCGACTCGATCGCGGCGGCGTTGGCCACCGGCAGCGCGCCGGGCAGCGCCAGGCAGGTCGGGCACACCTGCGTGTTGGCCGGCGCCCCGAAGGCGGTGCGGCAGCCGCAGAACATCTTCGAGTTCGTGCCCAGCTCGACGTGCGTCTCCAGCCCGAGCACCGGCTCGAACCTGTCGAGCGCTTCGTCGTACGGCATGAGCGTGTCAGTGCTCACAGGTAACCAAGTCCCTTCAGTGCGCTCTCCGTCTCAGCCACCCAGGCCGCGTAGGCGGGTACCTGTGCCAAGACGTCAAGATCGACGTTTCTGCCTATGAATTCGAAATAGTCGCGAACGTGCTGGTTCTGCCGAGGCACCACCCGGTCCAGGACGTGCTTCGGGTCGGCGATCTTCTCCACGTCACGCGGATTCGCCGGAAGTAACCGGAGATCGCTGCCCTTGAACCTCCTCCACGCCTTCCGGTCGGCCAGCAGCCACGCCTCGGTCTCCCGCACCGGCACCACGCCGACCACCGGGAGACTCGTCGCCTGCCGCACCGCTTCCACCTTGCGGCGCTCGCGGTGATCGTTGTGGACGAAAAGCAGATGACACTCACCGGCGAGGTCCCCCAGCGCCTCGGCCACCCGATCCTCATCACGGATCGAACGGCAGGACGCGATCTCGGCCGGCGCCACGTTCACCGCGCACCGAGCGGAAGCCCAGGTGAGCCGCTGGAGCTGACGGAAGATCAGGATGCCTAGGAAGATCTCGTCGGTCTCTCCTTCAGCGATCAGACCAGGAACCAGGGGGCGACTCATACCGGAGCCTCCACGGTGCTGAGATAGCGCCGAACCTGCCGCGGCGACACGAACGTGCCCGGCTCCCCTTCCGCTCGGACAGGCTTGGCCACGGTGACCCGCGACATGAGCGCACGCTCGGGGTCGACCCGAACCGCGCTGTCCAGGAAGACGAGAGACTGGGGCTGCAGCCGGTAAAGCTCCGAAACGACCACGGGCGAGTGGGTGGTGATGATCACCTGCCGAAGCGGCCTGAGTAGGGCGGCGGGATCGTTCAGATCCGTCACCAGTCGCCGGATCCGGCGGAGCAGCTCCGCCAGTCTGCTGGGATGCAGGCCGTTCTCGATCTCCTCGATGAGGAGCACCCCCGCGTGCACCGGATCATGAAGAGCCGCGAGGAGCCCCAGGACGCGCAGCGTGCCGTCGGACAGCAACGCGCTGGACACCTGGCCCTGCCCGTCGATCACCAGGTCGAAGGACCACTCCTGTCGTCGCGCGTCGAGGTAGGGCACGAGTCCTGCGATGTCGGGGATGAGCGCGGCCAGGTCCAGGACGAGCGGATCGAGCGCCCCGGCCTCGTGGAGTCTGCCGAGGACAGCGGCCAGGTTCGCGCCGTCCGAGCTGAGCGGCCGGCGATCCGCGGCCGACGCCACGGCCCGCATGGCCCGCGGGTCCGGCTCGTACCAGCGCCAGTCCACCGCGGACACGGGGTCCATGAAGATCAGGTCGGTGTCCTCGTCCTCCTCATCGGCCAGAATCTCTCCGATCTCGAACCGGCAGTGCGCCTGCACCGCCCGGGGGAGACGGTCGAGCTCCTCCTTGTCCCAGGCGTAGGTGTCGAACTGCTCGACGACAGGTTCCGCCGGATCGCTCGCCCTGGTGTCCAGATGGATCGGCCACAGCCCCGAGCCGTCTTCCGAAAGCATCGTCAACCGAATCTCGAACGCGGAAACCCCGCCACCTTCGACCATCTGGTGGAACAGCTGATGGGCGCGGCCACGCTTGGCGGTCAGCAGAGCTTCCTGACCTGATCGCGCCGTGGCCGCCACGAAGTCGAGCGCGTCCAGCAGGTTGGACTTCCCGCTGGAGTTCGGCCCGACCAGGGCGAGGAACGGCGGCACGTCGAGCTCGAAGTCCAGGAAGGACTTGAACCCGTCGATCTCGATACGTGTGAGCATGCCGCCGTCCCCTCCTGGCCTACAGCGCCGGGGCCTTGGCCAGCAGGCTGCCGCCCCAGCGGCTCTCCAGGGCCTTCTCGACGGCGGCGCCGACCCGGTAGCAGCGGTCGTCGCCCAGGACCGGGGCCATGATCTGCAGGCCGACCGGCAGGCCGTCCTCGTCCGCCAGGCCGCACGGCACCGAGATGGCCGCGTTGCCCGTCAGGTTGGACGGGATGGTGTAGAGGTCGGCCAGGTACATGGCCATCGGGTCGTCGGCGCGCTCGCCGATCGGGAACGCCGTGGTCGGCGTCGTGGGCGAGATCAGCACGTCGACCTGGTGGTAGGCGGCCTCGAACTCGCGGGCGATGACCGTGCGGACCTTCTGCGCCTGGCCGTAGTAGGCGTCGTAGTAGCCGCTCGACAGGGCGTAGGTGCCGAGCATGATGCGCCGCTTGACCTCGGGGCCGAAGCCGGCCGCCCGGGTCAGCGCCATGACCTCCTCGGCGCTGCGGGTGCCGTCGTCGCCGACGCGCAGGCCGTAGCGCATGGCGTCGAAGCGGGCCAGGTTGGAGGAGCACTCCGACGGCGCGATCAGGTAGTAGGCCGGCAGCGCGCTGGCGAACGACGGGCAGGAGACCTCGACGACCTTGGCGCCGAGCGACTCCAGGAGCTCGACGGCCTCGTTGAAGCGGGCCAGCACGCCCGGCTGGGCGCCCTCGCCGCCGGCGAACTCCCTGACGACGCCGATCCGCATGCCGGCGACGTCGCCGTTGCGGGCGGCCTCGACGACGGACGGGACCGGGGCGTCGATGGAGGTCGAGTCCATCGGGTCGTGCCCGGAGAACGCCTCCTGCAGCAGCGCGGCGTCGAGCACGTTACGGGCGAACGGGCCCGGGGTGTCGAGCGAGCTGGCGAAGGCGATCAGGCCGTAACGGGACGAGCCACCGTAGGTCGGCTTCATGCCCACGATGCCGGTCACGGAGGCCGGCTGGCGGATCGAGCCGCCCGTGTCGGTGCCCGTCGACAGCGGCGCCTCGTAGGCGGCCACGGCCGCGCTGGAGCCGCCGGACGAGCCGCCGGGCACCCTGGTCAGGTCCCAGGGGTTGTGCGTGAGCTGGTAGGCGGAGTTTTCCGTGGAGGAGCCCATGGCGAACTCGTCCAGGTTGGTCTTGCCCAGGATGACCAGCCCGGCCTCGCGCAGCCGGCGCGTCACTGTCGCGTCGTACGGCGGGTGCCAGCCCTGGAGGATCTTGGACGCGGCCGTGGTCGGCATGTCACGGGTGGTGAAGATGTCCTTGTGCGCGATGGGCACCCCGGCCAGCGGCCCGAGCTTCTCCCCCGCCCTGAGCCGGTCGTCGACGGCCCTGGCCTGCTCCAGCGTGGTCTCACGGTCGATGTGCAGGAACGCCTTGACCTTGGGCTCGACCTCGGCCATCCGGTCGAGGTGCGCCTCGGCCACCTCGGCGGCCGACACCTCGCCGGCGGCGATCAGCGCGCCCAGCTCGGCGGCCGTCTTGCGGATCAGGCTCATGCCTCCTCCCCGAGGATGCGCGGCACCCGGAAGCGGTCGTCCTCGACGGCGGGAGCGCCCGAAAGGGCCTGCTCGGGCGTCAGGGACTGTCGCACCTCGTCGGGACGGAAAACGTTGGTCAGCGGGAGAGCGTGCGACGATGGCGGCACGTCTTCGGCGGCGACCTCTGCCACCTTCGCGACCGACTCGATGATGGCATCGAGTTGCGTGGCGTAGTGGTCGAGCTCGTCGTCGGTGAGCGCCAGCCTGGACAACCGGGCCAGATGCGCGACCTCGTCGCGGGTTATGGCGGACATGAGTCGTTGAACCCGTTTCGTGGATGGAGTTTGGACACTCACATCCTAGGGGCGTACACCGAACGCCTCCGAACCATTACCCACCTGGAAACACGCGCCCGTACGGACCGGTCAGGCGGTCTGGGTGACCTCGGGGCGGTAGCCGTACTCGGCCTCGGCGCGGTGCAGCAGCCAGGCCGTGGCTTCGGCGGCGGGCATGGGCTGGCCGAACAGCCAGCCCTGGCCGTCGTCGCAGCCCATCTCGGCCAGGCGCAGCGCGACCTCGTCCGACTCGACGCCCTCGGCCACCGAGCGCAGGCCCAGCGAGCGGACCAGGTCGACGATGGAGCGCACGATGCGGTCGTCGTCCTCGGACTCGGCGATGCGGCGCACGAAGGACGCGTCGATCTTCACCTCGGAGACCGCCAGCCGCTGGAGCCGGATGAGGGAGGAGTAGCCGGTGCCGAAGTCGTCGAGCGCCAGGGGGACGCCGAGCGTGGCCAGGGCCTTGATGGTCTCGTGGGTGTAGGCCTGCTGACCGGTCAGGATGCGCTCGGTGACCTCCAACTGGATGGCCGCGGGCGGCAGCCGGAGCTTGGCCAGGCCGGCTTCGAGCTGCTCGGGCAGCGCGGAGTCGAGCAGGTCGCGGGCGGAGATGTTGACCGAGATCGGGATGCGCAGGCCGGTGTGCCACCAGCGGGCCGCCTGTTCGAGCGCCTCGTGGATGACGTACTCGGTGAGCTGGCGCATGAGGTAGGACTGCTCGGCGAGCGGGATGAAGTCGGACGGCGGGATCGGCCCGTGCACGGGGTGGTGCCAGCGCAGCAGCGCCTCGACGCCGTGCACGTCGCCGCCGGTGAGCCCGACCTTCGGCTGGTAGTGGAGCTTGAGGTCGGCGTTGTCGATGGCGCGGCGCAGGTCGCCGAGCAGGTTGAGCCGTTCGGGCGAGTTGCGGTCCTTGTCGGGCTGGTAGAGCTCCACCCCGGTACGGCCTTCCTTCGCCAGGTACATGGCCACGTCGGCGCGCTGGAGCAGCAGCTCGAAGTCGGGCGCGTGGTCGGGATAGAGCGCGATGCCGACGGAGCCGTCGAGGTCGAAGGACATGCCCTCCAGCCGGACCGGCTCGGTCAGCGCGGCCCGCAGCCTGGCGGCGACCTCGCGGGCCGCGTGCGCGTCGCGGATCGACGGCAGCAGCACGGCGAACTCGTCGCCGCCCAGCCTGGCCACCACGTCGCCGGGCCGTACGGAATGGGTGAGGCGGTGGGCGACCATCTGCAGCAGCCGGTCGCCGACCGGGTGCCCCATCGTGTCGTTGACCTCCTTGAACCTGTCGAGGTCGAGGAGGAACAGGCCGACCCGCTCGTCGTGGCGGGCCTCGGCGAGTGCCTCCTCGGTGCTCACGATGAGCATCTTGCGGTTCGGCAGACCGGTCAGCTCGTCGTGCAGCGCCTGGTGGTCGCGGCGCATGGAGAGCGTGGCGGTGAAGTAGACGGCGGCCAGCGGCGCCACGAACAGCGGCACCAGCCCCGGGGAATGGCTCATGACGACGACGACCAGCGGCGCCAGGCCGAGGAGGGCGGCGTACACGAGGCTCTGCGGCCCGGCGGTGACCCTCAGGACGCGCACGATCGAGCGGCGCTCGTGCAGCGCGACGGCGCCGCTGACGAGCGTGGCGCGGGCGGCGAAGTAGGCGACGCCGGACAGCGCGATGGCGAGCAGGTCGGGCCCCGAGGGCACCCACGGCAGGGCGGCGCTGGGCACGATCCCGAAGACGCCGAGCACCACGGCCGCGGCCGTCAGCGCGAGCGTCGACTGCGCGGTGTTGAACATCACCCGGTGCCCCGCCTTGCGGGTGGCCACCCCGTTGACCACGACGGCGACGGCCTGCATGAGCACGGCCACCGGCAGCCCGTAGTGCAGCAGCACGGCGAAGGTGAACATCGTCGACGGGTAGGTGCCGCCCACGGCAGTGGCCGAGGACACCATGACGGGCCGCAGCTCGCCGAGGACGACCAGGACCGCGAGCACCCAGAACAGGGGTGTGCGGACGAGCTCGGCGAACTCGGCGGTGTCCAGCCGGAGCAGGGCCACGACGAGCGCGGTGAAGCCGATCACGGTGACGCCCGCGAGGAACGCCCACAGGGGCGTGCCGACGCGCGGTCCTGTGTCGCGGGTGTCGGTTGGGTCAGTCATCGGTAACAGAACCCCCATTAGGTCACTATGGGAGGGTACGACCTTAACCCCACTTCGCGAAACCAAGCGCGTACGTTCCGTCACGGCGCCTTCCCGGCATATACCCACCCAGCGTGCTACTAGCTCAACGCTACGTAGGCGGGGATTCTTCCGTGTAGGCCAGCTCGGCCGCCGCTTCCGGACCTCGGTCGAGCAGCGCCCGGAAGCCCTCGGCGTCCAGGATCGGCACCTTCAGCGCGACCGCCTTGTCGTACTTGGAACCCGCGCTCTCCCCCGCCACCAGGAACGACGTCTTCTTCGACACCGAGCCCGCCACCTTGCCGCCACGCGCGGCGATGGCCGCGCCCGCCTGGTCGCGGGTGTGGTCGGGCAGCGTGCCCGTCACCACGAACGTGAGCCCGTCGAGCGTCTGCGGCACCTCCTCGACGTCGGCGGGCGGCTCGTCGCGCATGCGCACGCCCGCGGCCCGCCAGCGGGTCACGATCTCGCGATGCCAGTCGACCTGGAACCACTCCCGGATCGTGGCCGCCACGCGCGGCCCGATGTCGGGCACCTCGGCCAGCTCCTCCTCCGAGGCGTTCATGACGGCCTCGATCGACCCCATCGCGGAGGCCAGCGCCTGGGCGGTGGGCGGGCCGACGTGCCGGATCGACAGCGCGACCAGGACCCGCCAGAGCGGCGCCTCCTTGGCCCGGGCGAGCTCGTCCATGAGCAGGTGGGCGTTCTGGCTGGGCCGGCCGTCGAGGTTGGAGAAGAACGAGACGACCTTCTCCTCGCCGGTCTTCTCGTCGAGCTTGGGCAGGCCGGAGTCCTTGTCGCGCACCACGGACCTGATGGGGACGAGCTGCTCCAGCGTGAGGTCGAACAGGTCGGCCTCGGTGCGCACCACCGGCTCCTGCGAGGGGATCGGCTGGGTGAGCGCGGTGGCCGCGACGTACCCGAGACCGCGGATGTCGAGCGCGGAACGCCGGGAGGCGAAGAACAGCCGCTCGCGGATCTGCGCGGGGCAGCCGCGCGCGTTGGGGCAGCGCAGGTCGGCGTCGCCCTCGCGCTCGTAGGCCAGCTGGGTGCCGCACTCGGGGCAGCGGGACGGCATCTCGAAGGCCTGCTCGGTGCCGTCGCGCAGCGCCGCGACTGGGCCGATGATCTCCGGGATCACGTCGCCCGCCTTGCGCAGCACCACCGTGTCACCGATGAGCACGCCCTTCTTGGCCACGACCGCCGCGTTGTGCAGCGTGGCCCGCTCCACCGTCGACCCGGACACCACGATCGGCTCCATCACGGCGAACGGGGTGATGCGCCCGGTTCGCCCGACGCCGACCTGGATGTCCAGGAGCTTGGTGTTGACCTCCTGCGGCGGGTACTTGTACGCGATCGCCCAGCGCGGCGCCCGTGAGGTGGAGCCCAGCTCGCGCTGGATCCGGAACCGGTCGACCTTGACCACCACGCCGTCGATCTCGTACGCCGGGTCGTGGCGGTGCTCGCGGTAGTGCTCGATGTAGGCGTCGACCCCGGCCAGGTCGCCGACCACCTTGTACAGGTCGCTGACGGGCAGCCCGAACTCGCGCAGCCGGTCGTAGACCCGCGACTGGGCCTGCGGCTCGGCCGCGCCCTCCCAGACGCCGACGCCGTGCACGAGCATGCGCAGCGGCCGCTGCGCGGTGACGCGCGGGTCCTTCTGCCGCAGGGTCCCCGCGGCCGCGTTGCGCGGATTGGCGAACGGCGCGACGCCCTGCTCGACGAGCTGCTCGTTGAGAATTCTGAAGTCCTCGACCGGGATGTAGACCTCGCCGCGAACCTCGACCAGGCTCGGCACGCCGTCACCCGTGAGCCGGTGCGGGATGCCCTTGATCGTGCGCACGTTGGCCGTGACGTCGTCGCCGGTGCGCCCGTCACCCCGGGTGGCGGCCCGCTCCAGCCTGCCGTCGCGGTAGACCAGCGCGATGGCCAGCCCGTCGATCTTCAGCTCGCACAGGTAGGGGCCGGGGTCGTGCTCGGCCAGCCGTTCGGCCCTGGCCGTCCAGTCGGCCATGCCCTCGGCGTTGAAGACGTTGTCCAGGCTCTCCATCCTGGCCAGGTGGTCGACCTTGGCGAAGTCGCCCGAGGCCGGGGCGCCGACCTTCTGCGTGGGCGAGTCGGGCGTCTGCAGCTCCGGATGCGCCCGCTCCAGCTCCAGCAGCTCGTTGAACCACGCGTCGAACTGGGCGTCGCTGACCGTCGGCTGGTCCTTGACGTAGTAGCGGTAGCGCGCGTCCTCGACCAGCTCGCTCAGCTCGGCGTGCCGCTCCAGCGCGGTCACGGGCACGCCCCCTGCCTGCTCGCTCACCCCGTGCACTCCCTCCATGACCGGTGAATCCTATTCACTCGCAGGATCCTCCCTCAGCACCTGCGCGGCCTTCCGGCACGCCGGCAGCGCCGCCTTCGCGTACGCGGGCGAGGCCCCGGCCAGCCCGCACGCGGGAGTCAGCACGACCTGCCCGGCCAGCCGCTCCGGCGCGAACCCGAGCCGCCGCCACAGCTCCAGCGCCGGCTTGGCCACCACACCCACGTCGGGCAACCGCGAGTCCCGGCCCGGCAGCACACCGAGGAACAGCCCGACCCCCGCCTCGACCAGCTCGCCGACGGCCTCCTCGGCCCGCCGCCCGATCAGGGAGGCGTCCACCGAGACCGCCCGTACGCCGGCCGTACGCAACAGGGTGAACGGCACGGACGGCGCGCAGCAGTGCACCACCGGGTCGGGGAAGGAGCGCAGCGACTCCTCGACCCGCCACCCCTCGACCGCCGCCAGCCGCCCGAACCCGGACGCCGTCGGCACCGTGCCCGCCAGCACGCCGGGCAGCCCCGGCTCGTCGAGCTGCAGCACGATCTCGGTGACGCCCGGCAGCCGCCGCCGCACCTCCGCGCAGTGGTCGGCGACCCCCTGCGCCAGCGAGGCGATCAGATCCCGGACGGCTCCCGGGTCGGACAGAGCCTTGTCGCCGTGGCGCAGCTCGACGGCGCCGGCCAGCGTCCACGGCCCGCACACCTGCAGCTTGAGCGGCCCGGCGTAGTCGTGACCGATCTCCTCCAGGCCGTCGAGGTCGCGCCGGAGATGGTCGACCGCCCGCTGGTGGTCGCGGCCCGGCCGGTCGGCGATCCGCCACCCGGACGGCTGGACCTCGACGGGCAGGTCGACGAGCAGCGCCGCCGTCCGGCCCACCAGGTCGGCCCCGACGCCCCGCGCCGGCAGCTCCGGCAGGTAGGGCAGCCCCGGCACCTCCCCGAACACGACGCGCAGCGCCTCAAGATGATCCTCGCCCGGATGCGACCCGACTCCGGTGGCTTCCCACGTCAGCATGGGACCAGCGTAGGCTCTCGGAGATGAAGCTCACGAAGTACGGGCACGCCTGCGTGCGGCTGGAGAAGGACGGCAAGGTCCTGGTGGTCGACCCCGGCACTTTCACCGCCGACCCGGTGCTCGACGGCGCCGACGCGGTGCTGGTCACGCACGAGCACGCCGACCACCTCGACATCGACCGCCTGGCCGCCGCCGCCTCCCCCGGCCTGGAGGTCTGGACGTGCGAAAGCGTCGCCGCCGAGCTGTCCGACGTGCCGGTCAGGGTCCAGGTCGTCGAGCACGAGGACGAGTTCCAGGCGGCCGGTTTCTCGATCAAGGTGTTCGGCGAGTGGCACGCCAAGAACCATCCGGACATGCGGGTCGTCAGCAATGTCGGTTTCCTGGTGGACGACGAGGTCTTCTACCCCGGTGACGCGCTGACGGTGCCCGGCGTCGAGGTGCCCACGCTGCTGGTGCCCACCAACGCGCCGTGGATGAAGCTGTCGGAGATGGTCGACTACCTGCGCACCGTCCGGCCCGCCCGGGCGTTCTCCACCCATGACGGGCTGCTCAACGACTTCGGGCTGGGGCTGGTCGACAACTACCTGCGGCTGGAGTCGGACGTGCAGAAGGCCGACATGCGGCGGCTGAAGGTCGGCGAGTCGGTCACGCTCTAGGCGGCGGAGGCGATGGTGGCGGAGCCGATCACCGTGTCGCCCGAGTAGAGGACCGCCGCCTGGCCGGCCGCCACGCCGGTGGCGGGCCGGTCGAGGTCGATGAGCAGGCCGCCGTCGCGCTCCTCGAAGCGGCACCCGTAGACCTCGCCGTGTGCCCTGAGCTGGACCGTCAGGTCGCCGTCCGCGGCCGAGCCGTTCCACACCGGGCGGTCGCAGGAGATCGAGGTGACCTCCAGGGCCGAACGGGGGCCGACGGTCACGGTGTTGGACACCGGCTCGATCGACAGCACGTAACGCGGCCGGCCGTCGGGCGCCGGGCGGTCGATGCGCAGGCCCTTGCGCTGGCCGACGGTGAACCCGTGGGCGCCGTGGTGGCTGCCGACGACCTCGCCGCCCTCGTCGACGATCGGGCCTTCGGCCGAGCCGAGGCGCTTGGCCAGGAAGCCGCGCGTGTCGCCGTCGGCGATGAAGCAGATGTCGTGGCTGTCGGGCTTGTCGGCGACGGTCAGGCCGCGCCGGGCGGCCTCGGCGCGCACCTCGGTCTTGGTCGAGCCGCCCAGCGGGAAGATCGCGTGGCGGAGCTGCTCACGGGTGAGCACGCCCAGCACGTACGACTGGTCCTTGCCCGCGTCGACGCTGCGTGACAGCACGCCGTCGACCAGCCGGGCGTGATGGCCGGTGGCGACGGCGTCGAAGCCGAGCGCCAGCGCCCGGTCGAGCACCGCCGCGAACTTGATCTTCTCGTTGCAGCGCAGGCACGGGTTGGGGGTGCGCCCCGCCGCGTATTCGGCGACGAAGTCGTCGACCACGTCACGCTGGAAGCGCTCGGCCATGTCCCAGATGTAGAAGGGGATGCCGATCACGTCAGCGGCGCGGCGCGCGTCGCGTGAATCCTCTACGGTGCAGCAGCCCCGGGCGCCCGTGCGATGCGATTGCGGGTTGGCCGACAGGGCGAGATGCACACCGGTGACGTCGTGACCGGCCTCGGCGATCCGGGCGGCGGCCACGGCGGAGTCGACGCCGCCCGACATGGCGGCAAGCACACGCATTCCCATGACCAACCCAGCCTACTTGCTGTGCGACCCACAGCCGCCGTCTGGGAGTATCTACGACATGCGACTGTTCGGGCGCAAGAACGGCGAGGACGATTCCGCCGAGCGCATCGCGGAGTTCTGGCGGTGGTGGGAGGGCGCCCGGCCGGGGCTCGACGCGAAGGTGGCCGCCGGCGGCCGTGACTCCCTCGCCTCACTCGCCGAGACGCTGGCGCCCGCCGTCAGCGCGCTGCACTCCGGCCTGGTCTGCGAGGTCGCGCCGGGCCGCAACGCCGCGCACGCGCTGGTCGTGACCGCGGCGGGCGACGCCGAGCTGCGGTCGCTGGCCCACCGCTGGGCGCTCGCGGCGCCGCCGGCCGACCTGGTGTGGGAGTTCCATCCCTCGCGCCAGGCCAACCCGCAGGCGGCCGACCTCACGCTGCGGGCGGGCGACTACGAGTTCGGGGTGGGCAAGCTGGTGCTCGGGCTGCGGGTGCCCCGGGGCGCGCCCCGGGTGGACGTGTCGGCCTATCACCCGATCTTCTCCGAGCTCGACGACGACACCCGGCTCGACGCCGCGCTGCTGGCACTCGACTCGGTGCTCGGCGAGGACGACGTGGCCCGCTGGGTGGGCGAGATCACCGCCGTGACGTTCCAGCCGATCGACGCGGTGCCCGCCGTCCACCTGCCCGCCGTCGTCGCCGACCTGGCCTCGGAGTTCGACGGGGAGCAGTGGGTGGCGCTGGAGGGCAAGACCGCCCGGGGCAGGCCGCTCATCGCGGCGGCCCGCTTCCCGCTGCGTCCCGTCGACCATCCGCTTTACGACCAGCACCTCGCCGTCACCCTGCCGTACGCCGGCCGCGACGGCGACAAGCTGCCCACCGGCGCCTCCGTGGAGGCGCTGCGCGACTTCGAGGAGCGGCTGACCCGTGTGGCCGGCGACTGGGTGCTGGCCGCCCACCTGAGCGCCGAGGGGCACCGGATCTTCCACCTCTACGCCGACCCGGCGGGCGAGGTGCGCCGTCAGGTCGAGGAGCTGGCCGCGACCTGGGGCGAGGGCAAGGCCCGCGTCGACGTCGCCGGCGACCCGGCCTGGAGCGCGGTGGCGGCGTTCATCAGCTGAGGCCGGCTCGGCGGGCGCGCTCGACGGCCGCCGGGAGGACCTCGACCAGGCGGTCGACGTCGGCCCTGGTCGAGGTGTGCCCCAGGGTGAAGCGCAGGGAACCGCGGGCCGCCGCCGCGTCGGCGCCCATCGCCAGCAGCACGTGCGAGGGCTGGGCCACCCCGGCCGAGCAGGCCGAGCCGGTCGAGCACTCCACCCCCCGGGCGTCGAGCAGCATGAGCAGCGCGTCGCCCTCGCAGCCGGGGAAGGAGAAGTGCGCGTTGCCGGGCAGCCGGTCGCCGGGGTCGCCGTTGAGCACGACGCCGGGGACGGCCTGCCGTACGCGCTCGATGAGCTCGTCGCGCAGGGCGGTGAGGCGGCGCTGCTGCTCGGCCTGCTCCTTGACGGCGGTGCGGACGGCGGCGGCGAGGCCGGCGATGGCGGGCGCGTCGAGGGTGCCGGAGCGCACGTCGCGCTCCTGGCCGCCGCCGTGCTGGACGGAGACCGGGGTGAGGCCCCTGGCCAGCAGCAGCGCGCCCACGCCCATCGGGCCGCCGATCTTGTGGCCGGTGAGGGTGAGCGCGTCGGCGCCGGAGTCGGCGAACGACACCGGGAGCTGGCCGATGGCCTGGACCGCGTCGGTGTGGAACGGGATGCCGTGGTCGCGCGCGATGGCGGCCAGCACGTGCACCGGCTGGACGGTGCCGACCTCGTTGTTGGCCCACATGACGCTGATCATGGCGACGTCGCCGGGGTCGCGTTCGACGGCGGCGCGCAGCGTGTCGGGATGGACGCGGCCGTGCTCGTCGACCTCCAGCAGCTCGACCCGGGCGGCCTGGCTGTCGGCCAGCCACTGGGCCGGGTCGAGGGCGGCATGGTGCTCGACGGAGCTGATCAGCAGGCGCTGCCTGGGGCGGCGGGCCCAGTAGAGGCCCTTGATGGCGAGGTTGTCGGCCTCGGTGCCGCCGGAGGTGAACACGACCTCGCTGGGCCGGGCGCCGAGCGCGTCGGCGATGGTCTCGCGTGACTCCTCGACGACCCTGCGGACCTCGCGGCCTGCCGCGTGGAGGGAGGAGGCGTTGCCGACCCTGCCCAATTGCTCCGTCATGGCCTCGATCGCCTCGGGAAGCATGGGCGTGGTCGCCGCGTGATCAAGATAGGCCGACGGTCTGCTCACCCGGTAAGGGTATCTCGTTTGCTACTGTACCGTCCGGACGGTACAGTAGTCGGCATGAGAAGGGACGAGCTGCTGGACGCCGCGGAGGATCTGCTCTGCGACCAGGGCTCGGCCGCGCTGACCCTGTCCGCCGTCGCCGATCGCGCCGGCGTGAGCAAGGGCGGCCTCCTCTATCATTTCGCGACCAAGGAAGCCCTGATCAAGGGCATGGTCGAGCGGCTGATCCAGGAGTTCGACGAGCTCCTGGCCGCCCAGGACGACGCGACCTACACCGAGCGCTACGTCGGCGCCACGCTGGCCGCCGTCCGCCAGGGCAAACTGCGACGATGGGCCGTCGTCACCGGCGCCTCGGGCAACATCTTCCTGCTCGCGCCGCTGCGCGAGGCGATGACCCGATGGCACCGCGAGGAGCTCGCCGACGAGCCCGACCCGCTGGCTTCGCAGGTCGTGCGGCTGGCGTGTGAAGGGCTCTGGGACGTGGCCAGCCACGACCCGGAGCTCAACAGCGAGAGCGACCTGCGGGCCCTGGAGGCCCGCCTGCGGTCCATGCTCTGACTTTTCCCTTCATCCCTGTTTTCCTGCCCGGCTGGGTTCAGCCGGGCTTTCTGTGAGGTGTGCCTTATGACGCGCGACCTGAGGATGGCCCGGTACGGGGCGGTCCTCACCTTCGTCCTTGCCGGCCTGATGGTGGGCACGATGACCGTGCGTATCCCCGCGCTGACCGACAAACTCGATCTGTCGGAGTCCATGGTCGGCACGGTCCTGCTCGTGTGGGGGCTGGGCGCGCTGGTGACCATGCAGTCGATGCGCCGGGTCATGGCCCGCATGGGCAGCAGGACGGTGTTGCGCGTCGGCGGCCCGCTCACCGCGCTCAGCCTGGTGGGACTGGCGTTCGCGCCGAACCTGCCGGTGCTGCTCGGCGCGGTGGCGTTCTTCGGGATGGCGTTCGGCATGGTCGACATCGCGATGAACGCCCAGGGCTCCACCGTCGAGCGCGCCTACGGCCGGCCGCTGATGAACGGCATGCACGCCGGCTGGTGCGTCGGCGCGATCGCGGCCGGCGGCGTCGGCAGCCTGTCGATCGCGCTGGGGCTGTCGTTCACCGCCAACGTGGCGCTGGTCGGCCTGATCTCACTGCCCGTGATGATCGCCCTCGGCCGGACGTACCTGCCCGAGGCCCCCGTCGCGGAGGGCACGACGGCGGCGCGCCGCCGCATGCCGCCGGTGGTCTACCTGCTGGGCGCGCTGATGTTCTTCGCGTTCATGGTCGAGGGCACGGTCGCCGACTGGAACGGCCTGTACATGCGCGACACGCTGGGCGCGCCGGAGGCGCTGGCCGCGCTCGGCTACCCGATCTTCGAGCTGGGCATGCTGATCGCCCGGCTGACCGGTGACCGGCTGCGCTCCCGCTACGGCGTACGCGGCATGCTGACCGTCTCGGGGCTGGCCACGGCCGGGTTCTTCGCGGTCGTGCTGGCGGCGCCCGTCGCGGTGGTGGCCCTCGGCGCGGTGTTCTTCGTGGGCCTCGGCGTGGCGACGATCTCGCCGCTGACGCTCTCGCTGGCGGGCACCGCCACGGCCACGCCCGGCCCGGCGATCGCCCAGGCCGGCGCGATGGGCTACGCGGGGCTGCTGCTGGGCCCGGTGGTGATCGGCTTCCTGTCGGACGCCACGTCGTTGCGCACGGCCCTCGGCCTCGCCGTCGTGCTGGGCCTGCTGATCGCGGGCGCCGCACGGTTCCTGCCCCGCCGGGAGCCGGCCGAGATCACGCCCCTGCCCACGAGGACCGAGCAGGCAGCGGCGGCATGACAAATGTCACCGGCTGACCCCGCGAACTTCCCGGCTCATCGCTGAGATCGCACACTGCCGGGCGGGCCCGTCCGCCCGGCAGAGTGAGGCACGTGAACACGACAGCGATCGAGGTGCGGGATCTGCACCGTAAGTACGGCGACTTCGAGGCGGTCAGGGGGATCGGCTTCGAGGTCGGCCGCGGCGAGCTGTACGCGCTGCTCGGCACCAACGGGGCCGGCAAGACGACCACCCTCGACGTGCTGGCCGGCTACGCCCCGCCGACCGGCGGCCGGGTGCGCGTGCTCGGCCACGACCCGATCGGCGAGCGGGCCCAGGTACGCCACCGGATGGGCATCGTCCTCCAGGAGGCGGGCTTCTACAAGGACCTCACCGTCGCCGAGACCGTGGACGCCTGGCGCCGCTGGACCCCGCACTCCCTCGACCGGCGCGAGGTCCTGGAGCGGGTCGGGCTCTCCCAGCGGGAGCGGGTCCGCGTGTCGCAGCTCTCCGGCGGCGAGAAGCGGCGGCTCGACCTGGCCCTGGCCGTGCTCGGCCGGCCGGAGCTGCTCTTCCTCGACGAGCCCACGACCGGGCTGGACCCCGAGGCGCGGCGCAACGTGTGGGAACTGATCCGCGAGATGGTCGCCGAGGGCACCACCGTCCTGCTCACCACCCACTACCTGGACGAGGCCGAGCAGCTCGCGCAGCGGCTGGCCATCATGCACGCCGGCCGGATCGTCACCGAGGGGACGCTGGCCGACGTGCTCGGCGGACGCGGCACCCGCGTGACCTTCCGGCTCCCCGGCGTCCTGCCCGGCGACCTGCCGTACGAGCCGGGCACGGCCGGGCGTTCGGTGACGCTGAGCGGCGAGTCGTACTCGGTCGAGACCGACCGGCCGCAGGAGGACCTGCGGATCCTGCTGAGCTGGGCGCACCGGCACGGCAGGGAGCTGGACGGCCTGGAGGTCCGCAGGCCGACGCTCGAAGAGATCTTTCTTGAGGTGGCGGCGACGGAGAGGGTGGCGGCGTGAACTGGTTGTCGATGGTGTGGGCGCAGGCGCGGCTCAACCAGACGGTCCTGCTGCGGCAGCGCGGCATGGCGTTCACCGTCCTGCTGCTGCCGCTGTTCCTGGCGTTCGTCTACACGAGCGGCCCGCAGTCGGCCGGTTCCGTGAACGGCGTGCCGGGCGCGGCGTTCGCGGCGGTGGGCGCGATCGCGGTGGTGCTGCCGTTCTCGTACATGACGATCGCCACCGCCGTGGTGGTGCGGCGCGAGGAGCGCGTCTACAAGCGGCTGCGCGGCAGCGCGCTGCCCACCAGCGCGATCTTCGCCGGTGACATCGTGCACGCGACCATACTCGGAGCGGTGCAGGCGGTGGTCATCCTGGTGTACGCGATCGGCGTGGCCGGCGCGCCGATGCCGAGCAACCTCCCGCTGCTGCTGCTCGCGTTCCTGCTGGGCGCCGCCATGTTCGCCGCGCTGGCGATCGGCACGGCCGGGCTGATCCCCAACTACGAGGTGGCCCAGCTCATCGCGCTGCCCGTGCTGTTCCTGAGCATGTTCGGCGCCGGGCTCATGTTCCCGGTGAGCGTGCTGCCCGAGTGGGGGCAGCGGGTCGCCGACGTGCTGCCGCTGTCGCCGATCGTGGCGATGATGCGCACCGCGATCCTGGGCCGCGACTTCGCCGCCGAGGCCGCCCCCGTCGTCGGCTTTCTGGAGTCGTTCCAGGTGTCGGCCGCCGCGATCGGGATCGGGCTGCTGTGGATCGGCGCCGGCCTCTGGTTCACCCGCCGCTACTTCCGGTGGGACCCGCGCCGCGCATGATGGCGATAATGCGTCATGTGAGCGCACCGGTCGTCAGCACCAGGGTCATCTCCGGCGTGGCGGTGGCCCTGTTCGCCGGTCCCATGCTGTTCGCGCTGGGCGTCGGGGTCGTCACCTTCGCCAGCGACCGGTGGTGGCCGCTGGCTCTGGCGCTCCTGCTCACGACGATGCTCACGGTCAGCTACGCGCGGGTGCTCTGGGCGGCCTTCCTGCGCCGGCTGACGTGGCGGCACTCCCTCGACGTGGCCGTGATCGGGCTGGTCGCGTACGGTGTGCCGCTCTTCGCCGGGCCCGCGTGGATCGGGCTGCCGATGGCGTTCATCTCGGTGGCGGCCGTGGCGTTCGCCCGTCCCGCCGTGACCTGGGCGGTCACGCTGACCGCGATCGCCGTGACGCCGGCGCTGATCCTCTTCGCGGGGCTGCCGATGTCCGTCGCGCTGCTGTACGGGCTGCTGGCGATGCCGACGATCGCGCCGATGACGTACGGGGTGGCCTGGCTCTGCCACCTGATCGACGACCTGCGCGAGGCGCGGGCCGAGCTGGCGCGGCGGGCCGTGGACGAGGAGCGGCTGCGCTTCTCCCGCGACCTGCACGACACGCTCGGCCACACCCTGCACGCCATCGCGCTCCGCGCCGAGCTGGGCGAGCGGCTGGTCACGGCCAGCCCGGAGCGGGCAGGCGCGGAGCTGGCCGAGATCCAGCGGATCGCCCGCACCTCCGTGCACGACGTGCGCGAGCTGGTGCGCGGTTACCGGGCCACGTCGCTGGCGACCGAGCTGGACGGCGTCGCCGCCGTGCTCGGCGCCGCCGGCATCCGCTGCGACAAGCCCGAGCTGCCCGCCGGCCTGCCCGGCCACGTGCACGTGCCGCTCGGCTGGGTGGCGCGCGAGGCCGTCACGAACGTCCTGCGCCACAGCGCCGCCACCTGGTGCGAGGTCACCGTCCACACCGAGGAGGGCCGGGTGCACCTGGAGATCGTCAACGACGGCGGCCCGACCGGCGGCCGCTTCACCCTCGGCAACGGCCTGACCGGCCTGACCGAGCGGATGCGGGCGACCGGCGGCGCGCTGGAGGCCGAGTGCGGCGGCGGCCGGTTCCGGATCACCGCGTCGGTGCCGCTGTGATCAAACTGCTCCTCGCCGAGGACCACCACCTGGTACGGGGCGCGTTCGTGGCGCTGCTGGGCACCGAGCCCGGCATCGAGGTGGTCGCCGAGACCGGACGCGGCGACGAGGCCGTGCGCCTGGCCGTGGAGCTGCGTCCCGACGTGGCCATGCTGGACATCGACATGCCCGGCCTCGACGGCCTCGCCGCCGCCGAGCTGATCGGCGCGCAGGTGCCCGGCTGCCGGATCGTCATCGTCACCGGCCACGGGCGCCCCGGCTATCTGCGCCGGGCGATGGCGGCGGGCGTGCGCGGTTTCGTCGGCAAGGACAACCCGGCCGCCATGCTGGCCAAGGTGATCAGGCAGGTGCACGACGGCGGCCGCTACATCGACCCCGAGCTGGCCGCCGACGCCCTGTCCGCCCAGGAGTGCCCGCTGACCCCCCGCGAGCTCGACACGCTGCGCGCCGCGGCGGGCGGCGCCCCGGTGTCGCGAGTCGCCCGCGAGCTGGGCCTGTCGGAAGGCACCGTGCGCAACCACCTGTCGTCGGCGGTGACCAAGCTGGCCGTCGAGAACCGGCACACAGCCGTCCGGCGCGCCCGCGACCTGGGATGGCTTTAATGTGATCATGGAGAGAAACGTCCGGTTCGACGTCGACGCCTACGTGGCGCGCGTCCGGTCCACGCCGTGCTTCATCTGCGCCATCGTCGCCGGCGACCCGGCGTACGACCTGGAGGAGATCGTCTACGAGGACGACCGGCACCTGGCGTTCCTGGCCCGCTACCCGACGTTGCCCGGCTACGTCCTGGTGAGCCCCAAGGCGCACGTCGAACACGCGGTGCGCGACCTGGACGAGGACGCCTACCTCGCCCTGATGCGCCTGGTCAGGAAGGTGGCGCTGGCCGTGGAGGCGGTCGTGCCGTCGGAACGCACCTACCTGCTGTCGCTGGGCAGCCAGCAGGGCAACTCCCACCTGCACTGGCACATCGCGCCGCTCCCCCCGGGCACCCCGTACGAGCAGCAGCAGTTCTACGCGCTCATGTCGGAGAACGGCCTCATTCCCTGGACGCCGGAACAGGCCGCCGACCTGGCGGCGCGGCTCAGAGAGCGGCTGTGACGCGGACCGGCGGGCCTCCCTTCCGGGGGGCCCGCCGGGTCCGGCTACTTGCGCTTGTCCACCTCTTCGGTGAGCTGCGGGACGATCTGGTGCAGGTCGCCCACGATGCCGTAGTCGGCCAGCTCAAAGATCGGCGCTTCCGGGTCCTTGTTGATCGCGATGATGGTCTTCGCGGTCTGCATGCCGGCCCGGTGCTGGATCGCGCCCGAGATGCCCGCGGCGATGTAGAGCTGCGGGGACACGGTCTTGCCCGTCTGGCCCACCTGGAACTGGTGGGGGTACCAGCCGGCGTCCGTGGCGGCGCGGGAGGCGCCCACGGCCGCGCCCAGGGCGTCGGCCAGGCCCTCGATGACCGAGAAGTTCTCCGCCGAGCCGACCCCACGGCCGCCGGAGACCACGATCGCGGCCTCGGTGAGCTCGGGGCGGGCGCCCTTCTCCTGCTTGACGCGCTCGACGATGCGGGCGGACTTGGCGGCGTCGGACAGCGTGACCGACACCTCCTCATCGGCCCCGGCCCCGGCGGCGGCCACGGGGGCCGTCGAGTTGGGGCGCACGGCGACGATCGGGGTGCCCTTGGCCACCTTCGACCGGACGTTCACGCCGCCACCGAAGATCGACTGCTCGGCCACGAAGCCCTCGCCGAGGCCGACGGCGTCGGTGATGACGCCCGAGTCGGTCTTGACGGCCAGCCGGCCCGCGATCTCCTTGCCCTCGGCCGTGGCGGCGACCAGGACGGCGGCCGGCGACTGGGCGGAGACGAGCTGGGCGAGCAGCTCGGCCTTGGGCGCGACCACGTAGCCGACGATCTCCTCGGCGCCGGCCACGTAGATCTTGTCCGCGCCGTATTCGGCCAGCTTGGCCTTGGCCTCGGCGGTGACGCCGGGACCGGCCCAGACGGCGGACGGCGAGCCGAGGGAGCGGGCCAGGGTCAGGAGTTCGAGCGTGACCTTCTTGACCTCGCCGTCGACCTGCTCGACGAGAACGAGAATCTCCGACATATCAGTAAAACCCCCGTTCTCAGATGAACTTCTTGGACGCCAGGAAGTCGGCGACCTTCGCGCCGCCGTCGCCCTCGTCCTTGACGATCGTGCCGGCCGCGCGCGGCGGGGCGGCGGCGAAGTCGACGACCTGCGACCAGGCGGCGCCGAGGCCCACCTGGGCGGCGTCGATCTCGGCGTCGGCCACGGCCAGCGTCTCGACCGGCTTCTTCTTGGCCGCCATGATGCCCTTGAAGGACGGGTAGCGCGGCTCGTTGATCTTCTCGACCACCGACACGACGGCGGGCAGCGTGGCCTCGACCTTGTCGTAGCCGTAGTCGGTCAGCCGCTGGACACTGATCGAGGTGCCGTCGACGTCGACCTTGTTGGCCAGCGTGAGCTGCGGCGTGCCGAGGCGCTCGGCCAGCATCGCAGGCAGCACGCCGGTGCGCGCGTCGGTGGACTCGGAGCCGAGGATGACCAGGTCGAACCCGATCTTCTTCAGCGCCTGCGCCATCGCGTAGGAGGTCGACAGCGCGTCGGAGCCGTGCAGCGCGTCGTCGAAGAGGTGGACCGCCTTGTCGGCACCCATCGCGAGGGCCTTGCGGATGGTCTCGGTGGCCTTGCCCGGCCCCATGGTGAGGACCGTCACCTCACCGCCGTGGGCTTCCTTGAGCTTCAGAGCCTCCTCGACGGCATACTCGTCAAGCTCGTTCACCACGCCGTCGACCGCGTCACGGTCGAGCGTCTTGTCATCGGACCGCAGCTTGCGCTCGGTCGCCGTATCGGGGACCTGCTTCACGCAGACGACGATGTTCATGGCCGGTGGCCGACCTCCCGTGTTCGCGTGCGCCACCGCGTCGCTGCGGTGGCGCCGGATGCATGCTGTCCAGACTGCCAGGTGCCCTGTGATGTTGTGACATCGGGGCTCCCGCGGTCATGTTACCCATCAGTAGCTTGCGTGCAAACGCCAGCGCCTCTCACCATACCGAACTTTATTCGGTCACGCGGAGAGCAGGAACACGACCCCCACCACCAAAGCCGTCCCCGCGAACAGCGCCAGCACCGGCGTGCTGAACAACGTGCTCAACGCCACCGACAGCCCCAGCGCCCCCGCGATGCCCGCGAAGTCGGCGACGATCCGGCCCTTCCTGAACGGCCCGCGCGCGTACAGCCCGAAGCCCGCGTCGATGACCACCACCAGCGTGAACGCCGCCAGCAGGAACAGCGCCACCTCCGGCAGCGGCTCACGCGCGGCGGCCGCCAGCAGCGACACGAACAGCCCCGAGCCGATCAGCCAGCGCCTGCGCACCCGCTCGCGGTGCCTGGCCCTGGCGACCTCCGCCGGCTCCTTGGCCGGCAGCCGCATCTCGCGGGTGGACAGGTGATGCACGTCACGTGCCGCACGCCGCCGGGAGAAGCGCGGTCTGGGCGGCGCCTCCACCCCCAGCCGCTCGCAGATCCGCGCGGCCGTCGGGCGCGCCGCCGGGTCGACGGCGAGACATTCGCGCAGCAGCGGCTCCAGCCAGCCGGGCGCGCCGTCCAGATCGGGCTCGTGGTGGACGACCCGATAGGCGACCGCCGACGCCGGCCCCTGACCGTACGGCTGCCGCCCGGTGGCGGCGTAGGCCAGCGTCGCGCCGAAGGAGAACACGTCCGCCTCCGGCCCCGCGTCACCGCCCTCCAGCACCTCGGGAGCTAAGTAGCCGGGAGTGCCGACCACCGCGCCGGAGGCGGTGACCGACAGGGAGTCGAGCGCGCTGGCGATGCCGAAGTCGATGACGACGGGCACGCCGTCGGCCATCATCACGTTGGCCGGCTTGAGGTCGCGGTGCACCACCCCGGCCTCGTGCATGGCCAGCAGCGCGTCGGCCAGCCCGGTCGCCAGCGGCCGCACGTCGGCCACCGGCACCGGGACGGCGCTGAGCGGCCTGCCCTGGACGTAGCGGGTGACCAGGTAGGGGCGCGCCACGTCGAGCGAGGCGTCGAGCACCTCCGCGACGTGCGGGCCGCCCACCCGGCGCATGGTCTCCACCTCGCGCGACAGCCGGGCCAGCGCCCCGCCGTCGGCCACCACGTGCGGATGCAGCACCTTGACCGCGACCGTCCGCCCGTCGGGGTCGAGCGCCAGGTGCACTTCGCCGAACCCGCCCGAGCCCAGCCGCGAGAGCAACTGGTAGGGGCCGAGGTGCTCGCTCATACCCCCTACTTTCCCCCCGGCCGGTCCCGGAGACACTCACGACCAGGGTGACAGGAAGCCCAGCCCCAGATCCTTCAGCAGATCGTTGATCAACCCCGTGATGAGGCTCATCGCACTGTCCTGGGCGCGGTCGGTCAGCTCCCTGATCACCGTCTCGGGCGCCCGCCACGGCTCCCATGAGGGGTCCTGGCCCAGCGCGAACATCACCGCGAACAGCGCCAGCGTGCCCACGGCCACGGTCGCGACCAGGGCGGCGCCCGGCGAGCGCAGGGTCGCGGTCAGCGTACGGGTGACCGCCTTGCGCGGCGCCCCGCCGCCCGGCAGCAGGAACAGCCCGGCGGTGAACGCCCCGGCGGCGTAGGCGGCGGCCTCGTTGACGCCCATCCCGCCGCCCCAGCGCAGCACCCCCCACACGCACACGCCGAACAGGATCGACAACGGCACCTGCGCCACGCTCACCAGCGCGGCCTTGACCAGTGCCCACGGCGTGCCGACCAGCACCAGCAGCGGGTCGGCCGCGCTGCTGCCGCGCACCTGGCGGCGCTTGACCATGTCGCCGAACAGGTATTCGCCCATCCGGAACACCAGCGCCAGCACGATCGCCACCATGCTCACGACGACCGGCATCATCACGGCCAGCGCGACCAGCGAGACCATCAGCAGCAGCCCGACGAACTGGCTGCCGACGAGATAGCGCTTGCGCTCGGCCGGTCTCGGCTGCGGCGGCGGCGTGTAGGGCCTGGCCTGCGGCTGGGCCGACGGCCGGGTCTGCGGCGGCGCGGGATAACCCGCGACCCGCTGGTCGGGCCGGGGCGCGGCCGGCGGCCTGGCCGTCATCGGTGCCGGGACGTAGGGCGGCGGCTTCTCCTCGCGCGCCGGCCGCGGCGCCTCACGCGCGGGCGGGCGGCGGTCGTAGTCGACCGGCGGCAGCAGGTCGGAGAAGGACTCCATGACGCGTGTGCGGTTGAACAGCCGCTTGCTGCGGCTCGGCGCCTCGGGCGGCGTCTCGTGGAACGTCGTCACCGACGGGTCCAGCGCCTTGGCCATCTTGAGCAGCTCGCGGGCGTCGGGCCTGGCCTCCGGCTCCACCTGGAGCGCCCGGCTCAGCCAGCCACGCAGCCACGCGGGCGCCTTGTCGAGCTGCGCCCGGCCTTCCATGATGTTGAAGCAGACCGCCTCGAACGTGCCCGTGCCGAACGGCGGCCCGCCGACCGCCGCGAAGAACACCGTCGAGGCCAGCGAGTGCACGTCGGCCTTCTGGGTGATCTCGGAGTCGCGGATGATCTCCGGCGCCAGGTAGCCCGGCGTGCCGACGAACATCCCGGTCTGCGTCAGCCGGGTGGCGTTGACCAGGTGGGCGATGCCGAAGTCGATCACCAGCGGCTCGTCGCCGACCAGCATGACGTTGGACGGCTTGAAGTCGCGGTGGATCACGTCGGCGGCGTGGATGGCCACCAGCGCCTGGCACAGGCCCTGGGCCAGCTTGATGATCTGACGCGCCTCCAGCGCGCCCTCGGCCAGCACGGTCTCCTCCAGCGTGCGGCCCGGGGCGAACCGGGTGACCACGTACGGCTGGCCGCCGACGAGCTCGGCGTCGAGCACCTCGGCCACGTACGGGCTGCGCACCCGGCGCATCGTCTCGACCTCGCGGGTCAGCCGGTCGCGGGCCTTGAGGTCGGCGGCCACGTGCGGATGCAGGACCTTGACGGCGACCTCGCGGCCGTCGGTGTCGAGGCCGAGGTGGACAACCCCCATGCCGCCCTCGCCGATCCTCCTGACCAGCCGGTAGGGGCCGAGCCGCTCTGGCGTCTGGGTGTTGCCCGTGCTCATCGCCACCTTCCCCGCGTCATCCGTCGTCGTCCCCCTTCAGCTTGTCGAGCAGTGTCACCGCGGACTCGACGTCGACCGGCCCCCATATGGCCTCCCTAGCGTCGTTCCCGTATGTGCCGTAAGCGAGGATGAGGGAGAGCGCGGCCCCTGCCGCGAGAACTCCTGCCATCACCATCGCCGCTGTCCTCGAGGGTACGAGCGAAGAGAGCGTCCTGCGCATCTGCCTGCCGGGGCCCTCCACCCCGGGGCCGGCGCAGACGGTCCACAGCGCCACTGCCGCCCCCCAGGCCAGCGCGTTGTTCGGATCCATCTTGACTACCACGGTGAGCAGGAGCGTAACGGGCAACCCGAGAATGAGAGCGTAAAGAACCAGCGCGAGCGTGATGCCCACCGACTTGGCCAGCGCCTGCGGGAAGGCGAACACCCGGATCACGTCGAGCGCCGCCGCGCTGCTCGGGCGGCGCACGGTCAGCGACGGCTGGGCCAGGTCGGCGGCGCGCAGCAGCACCACGATCGGCACCGCCACCACGGCCACCAGCACCGGCGCCAGCGCGGCCAGCACGATCATGATGACCAGCAGCATCGCGCCCGCCACGGCGTAGGCGGCCGACTGCTTGAGCGGCTGCCCCGGGATCGCGCCCGGGATGAACGGCTCGCGCCTGGTCTGCGGCTCGGGCGGGAACTGGCCCTGCGCCGGGATGTAGGGCGGCGGCGGCACCGGGGCGCCGCGGCCGTAGTCGGGCGCCTCGGGACGCACCCGCCGGGTCGGCACCTCGCCCTCGGACGGCTGGGCCGCCGGGGCCTGGCTCCACGGCAGGCTCTGCCGGCCCGCCTCGCGCTGCATCTGCCGCAGCTCCTCCGGGCTCACCCGGCGGGTCGGCCACGGGTCGCCCTGCCCGGGCAGCAGCGACACGTACTGCTGGTCGGTGCCCTGCGGCGGGACGGGCGGCGGGCGGCCGTCGACGAGGTGGCGCGGCGTCATGGGCGGCGTGGCAGCCTCCCACGGCTGCCTGTCGCCCGCCACCGGCACGTCCTGCCGGTCCTGGGGACGCCGCTCCTGCCCGTGGGCGGCCACGTCGTTCCCGTACGGGCGCGCGTCCTGCGGCCCCGTCCCGTACGGCGGCCCGGTCGGCACCCCCTGCGGCCCCGTCCCGTACGGCGGCCCGGCGGGCACCCCCTGCGGCCCCGTCCCGTACGGCGGTGCCGCCGGCTTGTCCTGGTGGCCGGTGCCGTGAAGGGGGCGGTCGGCGAACGGCGGGGTGAGGGACGGGTCGCGCGGCGGCAGGTGCTCGCCGGTCTGCGGCGGCCCGTCGGGGCGCGGCACGGTGGAGATCTGGTCGGGCGCGCCGCCGGCCGGTTTGGGCATCATGCGCGCGGTCTGCTCGGCCAGCTCGGCGGCCTTGGGCCGCTTGGCGGGATTGCGCTGGAAGGCGGCCTTGAGCAGCGGCTGGATCGCCTTCGGGGCGGCGCTGACGTCGGCCTTGCCCGCGGTGATGTTGTAGAAGACCATCTCCAGCGTGCCCTTGCCGAAGGGCGGCTGGCCGGTGCCGGCGTAGAGCAGGGTGCCGGCCCAGGCGTGGATGTCGACCTCGGGCCCGGCCTCCTGGCCCTCGATGATCTCCGGCGCCAGGTAGCCGGGCGTGCCGATGAACATGCCCGTCTGGGTCAGCCGGGTCGCGTCGACCGCCTGCGCGATGCCGAAGTCGATCAGCACCGGCTCACCGTCGAGGATCAGCACGTTGCCCGGCTTGAGGTCGCGGTGGATGACGCCCACCGAGTGCACGGCGGCCAGCGCGGCGGCCACCCCGTAGCCGATCTTGAGCAGCGCGGGCAGGTCGAGCGGCCCGTCGTTCTTGACGATCTCGTCGAGCGGACGGCCGGGCACGTAGCGCGTGACGATGTACGGCCGGTGGCCGGTCACGTCGGCGTCGAGCACCTCGGCGATGTAGGAGCTGCGCACCCGGCGCATCGTCTCGACCTCGCGCGCGAGCCGTCGCCTGGCGACCTCGTCACCGGCGACCTCCGAGCGCAGGACTTTGACCGCCACCTGTCGCCCCTGAGGGTCGGTGGCGAGGTGGACCACGCCCATTCCGCCCTCGCCGAGCCGCCTGAGCAGCCGGTAAGGGCCGAGTCGGTCATCGTTCATGGCATGAAGCACCATACCGGCTTAATCCCCGCCCACGAGATGAACCATGAGGCCACATTCCCACTCGTACAACGTCCAGAAAGGCCCCATCGGTTTCCCAATCAACGGTCTCGAATTGGCTACGGTGCCCTGTCAGCCGGCCAGCGGGAGCACTTCGGCGTGCTTGAGCCCGGTCAGGGCGGTTCCGGAGACGGCGAGCTTGGCCCCCCTGACGCCCGCGCCGATGACCACCCGGGGGTGCTCGGCCACGTTGACGTCCACCAGGATCGGCCAGCCGTCGGGCAGTCCGAGCGGGGTGATGCCGCCGTACTCCATCCCGGTGAGCTCCACCGCCTCGGCCATCGGGGCGAAGCTCGCCTTTCGCGCGTCGAGGTGCTTGCGCACCACGCCGTTCACGTCCACCCGCATCGTCGCGAGCACCATGCACGCCGCGTAGCGGACCTCACCGCCGCGTTTGGCGGCGACCACCACGCAGTTGGCCGACTCGTCCAGCGTGACGCCGTAGCGTTCGCAGAACGCCGCGGTGTCGGCCAGCTCCGGGTCGATCTCGGCCACCAGCACCCCGCCGACCTCCGCCGCGGCCCGCGCGACCGGCTCGGCCAGCAGGTCGGGCCGGTCGGCGGCAGGCACCCAGTGCAACGTCATCCCCAACTCCTCGCCTCGCTCTCCCAGGACCTTACGCCGGTCCGGGGAGTAGCACGCGACGTCACGGTGACCGCAACACCCGTTGGTGCAGTTGCGTGACGGCGCCGCGGGCCGACTCCATGGCCCCCGCCTGCCAGGCGATCAGCCGGGTGAGCCAGTCGCCCGCGAAGTACACCCTTCCGGCGGGGCGTTGCAGAAGAGTGAAGGACGAATCAAAGTCGGGCCAGCGCACCCAGCCGCCCTGGATGTGCTCCTGGCGTTCCCAGGCGATGGAGACGCTGGAGAGCACGCCGGTGCGGTACTTCTCGCCGTGGATCTTCTTGCCCTGGGTGAGCGCGCGGCGCCTGCGGTCCTCCGGCGTGAGCGCGCCGTAGAGCTCGGCGTGCTGGTCGGTGTTGTAGTAGCCGACCACGATGCCGCGCTCGGCGTGGTAGTCGTGCGACGGGTACCAGATGTGGGTGATGTCCAGGTCGGTCTCGGTGACACCGCCGTAGATCCGGTCGTCCGTCTCCCACCAGCGGCTGCCGTACTCCAGGCCGATCTTGCCGGCGGCCACCGGGACGGGCCGCCTGAGCGCGGCGGTGACGGGCTCGCCGAGGTTGTGCGGGATCTTGGCCAGCAGGTGCGGCGGGAGGGTGGCGACGCAGTAGTCGGCCTTGATCCGGCCGCCGTCCCAGCTGACCTCGACGCCGTCGGCCTGGTCGGTGATGCCGGTGACGCGGGCGCCGGTGGTGATGCGGTCCGCGCCGACGGCCTCGACGAGCCGGTTCACGATGGCGTCCATGCCGCCGACCGGCTGGAACATGGGGGTGGCCTGGTCGTAGCCGAAGTCGTTGGTGATGGCCCGGCCGGTGCCGGCGGCGAGGACCTGGTGCAGGGTGCCGGGCGGGGTGAGGGGGGTGCCGGCGTCGAGCGTCGGATATTTCACGAAACCGCGCCTGCCGGAGCCTTCGTACTCCAGCCGCGGTCCCAGATCGCCGAACCGCCGCAGGAAGTCGAGCAGCACCTCCTGGTCGCCCTTGGTCACCTTCCGGTTGAGCGCCCCGGCATTCGTGGCTTTGGCGAGCAGTTCGGCGATATATCCGTACATGTCGGCTCGGGCGGTGCCGGACCGCATCGTCCGCCCGTTGGTGTGCACGTACGCCTGCGCGCTGCGGTTGACGAACGTCTCGATCGGGATGCCCAGCTCGCGGCAGTAGTCCAGGGTGACCATCCACGGCGCGATCCGGGCGGGCCCGGCGTTGAAGTAACTCCCCTGGCCGAACGTCACCGCCTGGGCGGGCCCGTTCAGCTCGGTCAGCCGGTCGCCGCCCCTGAGCGTCAGGTTCCGGCCGCCCGCCTCGGCCCTGGCCTCCAGCAGCGTGCAGTCGTAGCCGGCCTTCCCCAGCTCGTACGCGGCCACCAGCCCGGCGACGCCCGCGCCCAGGATCACCACCTTGGCCGCGGCCCGGCCCTGGAGCGAGAAGTCCCCCTTGCGGGGCGGCGTGAACGCCTTGTCCTGCTCCCCGGGCGCCAGGCCCAGCGCCCCCATCGCCGCGTACATGGCCCCGGCGCCGCCGGCCGCCCCGATCCCGACCAGCAGCCCGCGCCTGGTCAGCCTCGCGCCGTCCATCTCACCTCGCCCTCACCACGCCGCCACTTCCCGCCTTCGTCCCGTCGTCCCCGCGATCAGCCGTACGGGCCGCTGCCGCAGGCGACCTGGCCGCCGATGGTGGCCAAAATGCCGAACAGGGCCATGATCTGGGTGAAGTCGTCCGTGGTGAACTCCGTGTGCCTCGGCCCCACGGTCTTCACCCCGGGAACCAGCGCCACGGCCGCCGCGATGGCGGTGGAGTTCCACTCCACCCCCAGCGTGTACGGCGCCGCCATGCTGTAGGGCGTGAAGTCGGTCAACCGGTTGAGCGCCCTGACCGTCGCCTCACGGATGCGCTGCTGGGCAACGCTCGGCGGCAGCAACTCGGCCGAGAACTTCCCGATCCCCTTCTTGACCGCCACCGTCTCCACGTCGCCGAGCAGTTCGCGCGCCTCCTCGCCCACGGCCTCGTCACCGGTCACCAGCACGACCGGGACGCCGTGATAGCCGGCGCACGCCGCCACCACCCGGGTCTCGCCGCACACCTCGCCGTTGAGGTACACGTTCTGGATCTCCTTGCCCATCCACGTGTGGTTGAGCACGCCGTCCGCCACCCCGGCCCGCGCGTGGTAGCCCACGAAGCAGGCGGCGCCGAACGAGCCGTCCAGGCCCTGGGCCATGCGCTGCGCCTTCCCCGGGCCCCGGATCAGGCTGGCCCTCGGGTCGAGCAGGTCGATCCGCAGGTTCTTGGTGGACCCGTGCGCGTCGTTGACCAGCACGCTCCCCGCCCCGGCGGCGAACGCCCCGTCGATCGCCGCGTTGGCGTCGGCGGTCATCAGCTCGCAGCCGCGCTCGTAGCCGCGCTCGCCGGCGTGCATCTCCTCCGGGTCGGTCAGCCCGGTCACGCCCTCCATGTCGACGGACAGGTATACCTTCACGCGCTGCGTTCCTCTCTCAGTTCCACACCGAATCCCGGCCGGTGCCGCGTCCGCTCCTGCTGGAGGCCGGGGGCGGCCCGGGTCAGGCGCCCCATGATTCCACCCGCCGCGATTCGGCCTCGGTCATGAGGCCGACGTGGGCCGTCATGAAGTCGGCCGTCCGGGCGCGCCACGGCTCCGGGATCTCGTCCAGGGCCGGCGGGTAGCAGTGGTCGAGCCAGCCCGTCGACTCCTCGGTGGCCTCGAAGTGCTCCAGGGCCCCGGCGAACATGGTGTGCTCGATGCCGGGGATGCGGGCCAGGCCGTACTCGATCATCTCCTGGCCGCCGTAGGGCGGCGGCCGGAGCCACTTCCTGGCCTTGGCGCTGGTCGCGGGGACCGGGGTGTCGAGGGGGCGGCGCTCGACGGCGGCCTGGATGATCTCCTTGTACAGGCACTTGGCGCAGTTGCGGCAGGGCCCGTCGGTGCCGATGAGGCACCAGCGCACGTGTTCCTTGAGTTCGGAGTTCAGGGCCAGGCGCATGGTGACGGCCTCGCTCACACCGCCGACCGGGAGGACGATGTGCACACCGGCGGCGGCGAACAACCGGCCCCACGCGCCGTGCGGGGCCCACATGGGGTTGTCGGGCGTGTAGCGCAACAGGTAGCGGTCGCCGCCGAGCCAGCGTGAACCGAGTTCATACCCGAAGGCCAGCCCACCGAGGTCGAGCCGGTCTGCCAGCAGCAGGGCGCCGGCCGCGACCGCGTGGTGCTCGGGATAACCGGGCCTCGGCTCGGCGAGGGTGAACTCCAGGTCGGAGGCGACGGTGGTGAGCTCGCGGCCGGTCCGCGCGGCCAGCTTGGCGAGCACGTCGGAGCGGTAGTGCGGCCAGCGGTTCGGCACCCGGGGGTGCGAGACCCGGCGGAAGTGCACGAACGGCGCGTCCGGGTAGATCGCGGCCGCGGCCACGGAGTCGGCGCCGCCGCTGTAGGAGATCGCGAGGGTCCGTCCCGTACGGCGCGGCTCGGCGGCGACGGGACCGGCGTCGATCCCCCAGCCGTCGTGCAGCGCCTCGGCCAGCTCGGCGGAGACGGCCCGGTCGAAGGTGATCCGGCGGCGCGTCCACGGGGCGACGATGCTCCAGGTGGCGACCGCGAACAGGTCGGGGTGGGCGTCGCCGGGCACGCCGGCGATCGTGCACGTGTTGGTGGCCAGCTTGACCGGGTGCTCGTCGGCGGCCCTGCCGGTGATCTCGTCCTCGGGGTCCAGGCGGAACGTGAGCCGCCCGTCCGACCAGCTCACACGCACGGCCGTACCTCCGTCGCACGCTCCCGGGCCGCGCCGGCGTCCGCCGGGCGGCCCGCCGCGGGCCTGCCGGAGCGGAGCTCGTCGACGGCCTGCCAGAGGAGAACCTCGTTCTGCAGGAGCCCGTCGAGCGCCTGCGCGGTCTCCTGGGCCAGGCGCCGGGTGTCGGCGTCCGGCGCGGGAGGCGGGGCGTCCGTGAGGCGCCTGACCTGGCCGCGCAGGGCGTTCAGCTCGCCTTTCAGGGTGGTCAGTTCGTCGCGCAGGTCCTGGACCTGCCGGAGGGCGTCCTTGAGGTCCCGGCGGTGGTCGGCGATCGGGAGATAGCGGGCGTCGAACCAGGCACGCGCGCGCGCACGCAGCCGGGAGGGGACCAGGACGCGCATCATGACACGCCACCATAGTGGCAAAAGGCCCCCCAAACCCGCCCACCCTGACAAGACCGGCATACGGGCGCGATCACGGGACGGGCGGCCGGGGAATCCACCGGCGAGGTGTTGACGCGGGGACTACGGGCGCTTACGTTTCCGGCCATCGGCGAAATATATCGCCATGAATCCGAAACTTTCGGAGGCGCCATGTTACGAGCCGTTGTCGCGGTCGGCCTGCTCGGCTTCGCCGCCGTCAACCCGGCCCGGCCCGCCGGTCCCCCTGGCATCACCGTCCGGGAACACGTCCGCCACCAGGAGATCGACGGGTTCGGGCTGTCGCAGGCGTTCCGGCGCAACGAGCTGCTGCGCGCACTGTCCGAGGAGCGGCAGCGGGAGATCCTCGACCTGTGGTTCGACCGTGGCACGGGGGCGGGCCTGAGCATCCTGCGCCTCGGCATCGGCTCCTCGCCGGCCGGCAGCCCGTACGACCACATGGTCTCCATCCAGCCGGAGGACCCGGGCGGGCCGGACGCCCCGCCGCGATACACGTGGGACGGCGAGGACAACAGCCAGGTCTGGGTGGCCAAGGAGGCCCAGAGGTACGGCGTGCGGCGCTTCTTCGCCGACGCCTGGAGCGCCCCCGGCTACATGAAGGACAACGGCGACGACAAGAACGGCGGCACGCTGAAGCCGGAGTGGCGCGAGGCGTACGCCCGCTACCTGGTGCGCTACACGAAGTTCTACGCCCGGGAGGGCATCAGGATCACCGATCTCGGCTTCACGAACGAACCCGACTACACGGCTCCGTACGCCTCGATGCGGTTCACCCCCCAGCAGGCGGCGGAGTTCGTCAAGGTGCTGGGCCCGATCGCCCGGGGTGTCAAGATCGCCTGCTGCGACTCCTTCGGCTGGACCGAGTCGAAGGCGTACACGGCGGCGATCGAGGCCGACCCCGAGGCGCGCCGCTGGGTCAGGACGCACACCGGCCACACCTACGCCAGCCCGGTCGACGGCCCGCTGCCGACGAAGCGGAAGACCTGGATGTCGGAGTGGAACCCCGGCGGCGACACCTGGAACGAGAACTGGGACGACGGCAGCGGCTACGACGGCCTCACGGTCGCGCGGGCCGTCCACGACGCGCTCACGCTCGGCGGGGTGAGCGGCTACGTCTACTGGTTCGGCGCCTCGCGCGGCGCGACCAGGGCGCTGATGCAGATCGACGAGACGGCGGGGACCTACCGGGTGTCCAAGCGGCTGTGGGCGCTGGCCGCCTACAGCAGGTTCATCCGCCCGGGCGCGATCCGGATCGGGGCGGAGGCGGCGGACCCGGCGCTGAAAGTTTCGGCGTTCCGCAACCCCGACGGCTCAAAGGTGATCGAAGTGCTCAACACCGGCGCCGAGGCCGTCACCTGGCGGGGCGTGCCCGGCCGGGCCACCTCCCGTCTCACCGCCTATCTCACCGACGGCGCGCACTCGCTCGCGCCCGCACCCGTCGCCGGCCGGGCCGTGACGCTCCAGCCGCGCGCCCTCACCACGATCGTGATCGGAGATCATCGATGAGAGCACTCGCCCTCGCCCTGGTCCTGCTCCTGGCCCTGCCGGGCACGGCGTACGCCCAGGGCGGGCACCACCCCCGCGACCTGCGTGACCTGGCGCGCAAGCACGGCATCAGGATCGGCACCGCCGTGGACGTGGCGGCGCTGCGCGCCGAGCCGGACTACCGGGCCAGGCTCAACCGCGAGTTCAACCACGTCACCGCCGAGAACGCGATGAAGTGGGAGTCGGTCGAGCCGGAACGCGGTGTCCACACCTGGGACGACGCCGACGCGGTGGTGCGCAACGCCCGCCGCCAGGGCCAGAAGGTGCGCGGTCACACGCTCGTGTGGCACAACCAACTGCCCGCCTGGCTGACCACGGGCGTCGAGGACGGCTCGATCGACGCGGCCGAACTGCGCGAGATCCTCCGCGAGCACGTCACCACGCAGGCCCGCCGCTACCGGGGCCAGATCCGCGCCTGGGACGTGGTCAACGAGGCGTTCGAGGACGACGGCACGATGCGGCAGACCATCTGGCTCAAGCACCTGGGCCCCGGCTACATCGCCGACGCCTTCCGCTGGGCGCACCGCGCCGACCCGCACGCCAAGCTCTACCTCAACGACTACAACGTGGAGTGGAGCGTCCCCAAGATCGAGGCCACGCTGGCGCTGGTCAAGGAGCTGCGGGCGCAGCGGGTGCCGATCCACGGCATGGGCTTCCAGGGCCACCTGGGCATCCAGTACGGCTACCCGGGCGACTGGGCCAACGTGATGGGCCGCTTCGCCGAACTCGGCCTGGAGATCGCGATCACCGAGCTGGACGTGCGGATGGAGCTGCCGGTGACGCCGGAGAAGCTCGCCACCCAGGCCGAGTACTACACCCGCGCGCTCACCGACTGCCTGAGCGTGCGGGCGTGCGAGGAGGTGACCGTGTGGGGCTTCACCGACCGGCACTCATGGGTCCCCGGCTGGTTCGACGGCGAGGGCGCCGCGTGCCTGCTGGACGAGAACCTCGCCGCGAAGCCCGCCTACGACGCCCTCCTGGCCGTAAGGCCGGAGCGCCGGTAGGTCAGCGGCCGGTGAACTTGGGGGTGGACTTCTCGGCGAAGGCCGTCATGCCGATCTTGGCGTCGTCGGTCGCGAACAGCCCGGAGAACTGCAGCCGCTCGATCTCCAGGCCCGTGTCGAGGTCGACCTCCAGCCCCTGGTCCACGGCCTGCTTGGCGGCCCGCAGCGCGACCGTGGGGCCGCCGGTGAAGGTCGCGGCCCACTCGCGGGCGGCCCGGTAGACCTCGGCGTCGGGCACGACCCGGTCGACCAGGCCGAGGGCCAGCGCTTCGGCGGCCGGGACGTGCCGGCCGCTGAAGATGAGGTCCTTGGCGCGGGCCGGGCCGACCAGGCGTGGCAGCCGCTGGGTGCCGCCCGCGCCGGGGATGATGCCGAGCTGGATCTCCGGCTGGCCGAGCTTGGCCGACTCGCCCGCGACCCGGAAGTCGGCGCACAGCGCCAGCTCGCAGCCGCCGCCGAGCGCGTAGCCGGTGATGGCGGCGATGACGGGCTTGCCGATGCGGGCCACGGCGGTGAAGCAGTCCTGCAGCGTGCGGGAGTGGGCGGCCATGTCGGCGTAGGACATGCCGGCCATCTCCTTGATGTCGGCCCCCGCCGCGAACACCCGCTCGCCCCCGTAGAGGATGACGGCGTGCGCCTCCGGGTCGGCGTCGGCGATCCGGGCGGCCTCGGCGATCTCGCGCTGGACCTGGCCGTTGAGCGCGTTCATCTTGGGACGGTCAAGCGTGATCGTGGCGATCTGGTCGGCCACCTCGACACTCACGAACTCAGCCATGCGCCGACCCTACTAGTTAACGTCTGAAAAATTCCTTCGCAAAACTCTCGCCGGAGAAGGAAAATGTTGAGACGCTGACTGCGTCACAGCACCCCCCAGTCAAGGAGCGGTACATGCGCAGAGCGCTGGCGATCGCCGCGGTCGCCATTCTGCCCTTAGTCAACACCACCGGCGCGCGGGCCGCCGCCGAGCCCGACGACCGGCAGGCCGCATTCGCGGCCGCCGCCGAGGAGTTCAAGGTCCCGCAGAGCGTCCTGCTGGGCGTCTCCTACCTGGAGTCACGCTGGGACGCGCACGCCGGCCAGCCCAGCAACGACGCCGGATTCGGTCCCATGCACCTCACCGACGCGGCGGCGTACACCGGGTCGAACCACCACGACGAGGGCACCGAGGACCCCCGCGGCGACGAGAGCAGGCCGTCGGCCGTCCCCGAGCAGCAGGCGGCGCCGGTGGAGATCCCCGCGTCGCTGCGCACCATGGAGAAGGCCGCGCAGCTCACCGGCGAGAGCCACGAGCGGCTGCGCACCGACCCCGCCGCCAACATCCGGGGCGGCGCGGCGCTGCTGGCCGACTACCAGAAGGCGCTCGGCGCGCCACTCAGCGACGAACCCGGCGACTGGTACGGCGCGGTCGCCCGGTATTCGGGCGCCGAGGAGTCCGAGGCGGCCAAGTTCTTCGCCGACGAGGTGTTCGCCACCATCGAGCAGGGCGAGCAGCGGGTCACCGACGACGGCCACCGGGTCACGCTCGACCCGGTCCCCGGCCTGGGCAAGGTCGAGAAGTGGCTGGAGAAGCTCGGCCTGCGCCCGCCGCGCCGCGACGGCGTGGAGTGCCCGCCGACGATCTCCTGCGAGTGGATCCCGGCCGGCTACGCCGAACTGCCCAACAACAACTACGGCAACCACGACCTGTCGAACCGGCCGCACAACCAGAAGGTCGACTACATCGTCATCCACGACATGGAGGGCTACTTCCGCCCGTCCATCGGCCTCGTGGAGAACCCGGCCAACCGGGCGAGCTGGCACTACTCGCTGCGCTCCACCGACGGGCACATCGCCCAGCACCTCAAGACCAAGGACGTCGGCTGGCAGGCCGGCAACTGGTACATCAACGCCAAGTCGATCGGCCTGGAGCACGAGGGATTCCTCGCCGAGGGCAGCACCTGGTACACCGAGGCGATGTACCGCACGTCCGCCAAGCTCGTGCGCTACCTGGCCTTCAGGCACGGCGTGCCGCTCGACCGCGCGCACATCATCGGCCACGACAACGTGCCCGGCACGCTGCCGACCACGGTCCGCGGCATGCACGAGGACCCGGGGCCGTTCTGGGACTGGGCGCACTACTTCAAGCTGCTCGGCAAGCCGCTGCACCCGTTCGGCGGCCCCAAGGCGGGCAGCGTCATGATCAGGCCCGACTTCGCCACGAACAAGCCGTACTTCTACGGCTGCGACCGCAAGAACCCGGAGGCGGCCTGCCCGCCGCTGCCCGCCGGCACCGTCTGGCTGCGCACCGAGCCGCGCGAGGACGCGCCCCTGATCAAGGACATCGGCAAGCACCCGACCGGCGAGTCGCTCTACAGCGTCTACGACCACAGCGCGCGGGCCAGCACCGGCCAGCGCTTCGCCGTGGCCGAGCGGCAGGGCGACTGGACGGCCATCTGGTACCTCGGCCAGAAGGCGTGGTTCCACAACCCGGCCGCCGCGCCGACCGCCATCCCGTCCATGGGCCTCGTCGTGACGCCCAAGCCTGGCCTGGCCACGGTCCCGGTGTACGGCAGGGCGTACCCGGAGCAGGAGGCCTACCCCGAGGGCATCCCGTACCAGGCGGTCACGCCGCTGCAGTACACGTTCTCGGCCGGCGAGAAGTACACGCTGTCGGGCACGGCGGCCACCGAGTACTACCGGGCCGTCACCTTCGACGCGTCAGGCCACACGGTGGTCCGGGGCAAGACGAAGTATCTGCAGATCCAGTTCGGGCACCGGGTGATGTTCGTCAAGGCTGACGACGTGCGGGTGACGCTCGCCTGGTGAACTCCGCGACGGCGCGCCTGGTGCTCGTGAGAGCCTCCTGTGAGGAGTCGAACGTGCGCTGGGCGACGCCGACGAACACGCAGTCGACGACGAGGAGCTGACTGATCCGGCTGGCCAGCGCGCCGGGCCGGAACTCCGTCTCGCGCCCCGCCGAGATCAGCACGTGCTCGGCCAGCTCCGCGATGGACGAGCGGGGGTTGTTGGTGATCGCGACCGTGGTCGCGCCCGCCTCCCCCGCCCTCGTCAGCGGCTCGATCACGTCGGGCGTCTCGCCCGAGGTGCTGATGCCGATCGCCACGTCGCCTTCCTTCAGCAGCACCGCGCTGGTCAGCGCCAGGTGGGCGTCCTGGAAGGCATGGCTCGACAGGCCGATGCGCAGCAGCTTCTGCGCCACGTCCCCGGCGACCAGGCCGGAGGCGCCCACCCCGTAGGCGTCGACCCGGCGGGCGCCGGCGATGGCGTCGACCACCAAACCGAGCCGCTCGGAGGTGAGCTGCGCGACCGTGTCGTTGATCGCCTCGGACTCGGCCCGCGCCACCTTCTGGATGACCTCCGACAGCGGGTCGTCGGGCGCCAGGTCACCGGGCACCAGCCGGTCGGGCTGGGCGGCGGCCGCGGCCAGCGCGAGACGGAGCTGCGGGTAGCCGGCGAAGCCGAGCAGCCGGGCGGTGCGCACGATCGTGGCCTCGCTGGTGCCGGAGGCGGCCGACAGCTCGGTGATCGTGCTGCGCGCGACCGTCGCCGGGTCTTCCAGGATCAGCCGGGCGACGGTGCGCGCGGCCGGGGTCAGGGACGGCAGCACGCCGCGGACCGTCGCCACCAGTGTGTCTGCCCGCAGGCCGTTCCCGCTGTCGTCCACAGTGCAGATTATGCCGCTGGTTCAGCACATTTCCACCGGGAGCCGCCCTACCGCAACGTCCCGTTCGTCATCCCGGCGGGCTCCTCCGGAACCGCGACCAGACCCAGCTCCGCGCTGGCGGCCACCAGCGGATGGTGCGGGACCACGCGCACGGTGTAGCCGAACGCGCCGGTGCGGTCGAGCGGGACCACGCCGGCGTAGTGCGCCCGGCCGTCGTCGTCGACGCCGTCGGCGGAGAGCGCCAGGTAGGCGGGGTGCAGCAGCTCGTCGTGCGGGCCGACCCTGCCGTAGGCGGCCTCCACGCGCACGTCGCCGGGCTCCAGGTCGCCCAGCGCCACCGTGGCGCGCAGCTCCAGCGACGCGCCGACCTCCGGCGTGTCGCCCACGCCGGACGCCTCCACGTGTTCCACCCGCACCCCCGGCCAGCCCTTGGTGACCTTGAGCCGCCAGGCCGCGAACGCCTTGGCCGGCGCGTACTGGCCGGCGGACAGCTCACGGGCGGCCCGCGCGGCCGGCGTGTAGAGGCCCACCACGTAGTCGCGCAGCATCCGCCCGGCCAGCACCTTGGGACCGAGCGAGGTCAGCGTGTGCTTGACCATCTCCATCCACCGGCGCGGCAGCCCGTCGCCCGCCCGGTCGTAGAACCGGTCGGACACCTCGTGCTCGATCAGGTCGTAGAGCGCCGCCGCCTCCAGCTCGTCGCGCCGGTCGGGGTCGCTGACGCCGTCGGCCGTGGGAATCGCCCAGCCGTTGGTGCCGTCGTACCACTCGTCCCACCAGCCGTCGCGGATCGACAGGTTGAGCCCGCCGTTGAGCGCCGACTTCATGCCGGACGTGCCGGACGCCTCCAGCGGGCGCAGCGGGTTGTTCAGCCACACGTCGCAGCCCTGGGTCAGGAGCTGGCCCAGCGCCATGTCGTAGTCGGGCAGGAACACGATGCGGTGGCGCACCTCGGGCCGGTCGGCGAACTTGACGATCTGCTGGATCAGCTTCTTGCCGCCCTCGTCGGCCGGGTGCGCCTTGCCGGCGATCACGATCTGCACCGGCTTGTCCGGGTCGAGCAGCAGCTCGGTGAGCCGCTCGGGGTCGCGCAGCATGAGCGTGAGCCGCTTGTAGGACGGCACCCGGCGGGCGAACCCGATCGTCAGCACGTCGGGGTCGAGCACGTCGTCGATCCAGCCGAGCTCGGCCGGCGAGGCGCCGCGGTCGCGCCACGAGGCGCGCAGGCGGGCCCGCGCGCCCTCGACCAGGCGGCGGCGGAGGGTGCCGCGGATGTGCCAGATCTCCGCGTCGGAGATCTTCTGCACGCCCTCCCAGCCGCGCGCCCGCTCCAGCAGCGACGGCAGCTCGCGCCCGGCCAGCTCCATGAACTCGCGGCCCACCCAGGTGGGCGCGTGCACCCCGTTGGTGATCGAGCCGATCGGCACCTCGTCCAGGTCGAAGCCCGGCCAGAGGTTCTTGAACATCTCCCGGCTGACCTCGCCGTGCAGCTCGGAGACGCCGTTGACGCGCTGGGCCAGCCGCATGCCCATGACGGCCATGTTGAACCGGCTCGGGTCGGCCTCGGCGCCGAGCGCCAGGATGCGCTCGACCGGCACGGTCGGCCAGGCGTTGTCGCCGCCGAAGTTGCGGGCGATCATGTCGACGGGGAACCGGTCGATGCCGGCCGGGACGGGCGTGTGCGTGGTGAACACCGTGCCGGCCCGCACCGCCTCCAGCGCCTCGTCGAACGTGAGCCGCGCCTCGGTCAGCTCGCGGATGCGCTCCAGGCCGAGGAAACCGGCGTGGCCCTCGTTGGTGTGGAACACCTCCGGGTCGGCGTGGCCGGTGAGCCGGCAGTAGGCGCGGATGGCCCGCACGCCGCCCACGCCCAGCAGCAGCTCCTGCATGAGGCGGTGGTCGGTGCCGCCGCCGTAGAGGCGGTCGGTGGTGTCGCGGGCCGCGCTGTCGTTGTCGGCCACGTCGGAGTCGAGCAGCAGCAGCGGCACCCGGCCCACCTGCGCCACCCAGACCTGCGCGTGCAGCACCCGGCCGGCGGGCAGCCCGACGCGGACCTTGACCGGCGTGCCGTCCGCCTCCTTGAGCTGGCTCAGCGGCAGCCCGCCCGCGTCGAGCGACGGGTAGTGCTCCAGCTGCCAGCCCTCGGGCGAGAGCGACTGGGTGAAGTAACCGTGGCGGTAGAGCAACCCGACGGCCAGGATCGGCACGCCCAGGTCGCTGGCCGCCTTGAGGTGGTCGCCGGCCAGGATGCCGAGGCCGCCGGAGTATTGCGGCAGGGCGGCGGCGATGCCGTATTCGGGCGAGAAGTAGGCGATGGCGCGCGCGGCGTCCGGCAGCGTCTGGTACCAGCGCGGCGCGGTCATGTATTCGCGCAGGTCGTCGGCGGCGTCGGCGAGCCGGCGCTGGAAGCGGCGGTCGGCGGCCAGCTCGGCCAGCCGTCCGTGGCCGACGGCGCCGAGCAGGGCGACCGGGTCGTGGCCGACCTGCTCCCAGAGGTCCGCGTCGACCTCGGCGAAGAGGTCCATCGTCTCGGGGTGCCACGACCAGCGCAGGTTGTGCACGAGCTCGCCGAGTGCGGCCAGCTCCGCGGGCAGGACGGTCCGGACGGTGAACCGGCGGATAGCTCTCACAATTTCGAACCCTATGGGCTAGGAGGGACGTCTGAGTCCTTCACCGGAGGGGAGGACCTTCAAACCCCTTCCAGGAGGAAGCATGAAGAGGGACGATTGGGGCAACTTCTTCCAATGTCAGTTCTCCCGGTGACACTCGGGGGTTCTATCCACTGCTGCCCGCAATTTACATGCAAGGATCGTTCCTGCCACGGAAAGCCTCCGGCGGTACCGAGTGTGCCGTCGCAACCTTTGAATGCGATGATCGGACGAATTCCCATCACGGACATCTCCCCCGTCGTCGACTGCGGGCAGTGGCCCGCCAAGGCGGTCGCCGGAGAGACCTTCGAGGTCTCGGCGACCGTGTTCAGGGAAGGCCATGACGCCGTGGCCGCCGGGGTGGTGCTCACCTCGCCCGACGGCCGCCGCGAGCGGCTGAGACGGATGCGCGAGCTCGCGCCGGGCACCGACCGGTGGACGGTGGACGTCTGCCTGCCCGCCGAAGGTGAGTGGCTGTTCCGCGTGGAGGCGTGGAGCGATCCCATCGCCACGTGGCTGCACGACGCGGAGATCAAGATCCCGCGCGGCATGGACGCCGACCTGATGTGCGAGGAGGGCGCCCGGCTCTTCGAGCGGGCCGCCAAGGCCGTGCGCCAGGCCGACTGCCCCGGCCCCAACGGCACGGGCCACCCGGCGATCCAGGGCCGCGCGGCCGCCCACGCCGCCGGGAGCGCCGCGAACGGCAAGCCCGCCGGAGCGAACGGCCGCAACGGGACCAACGGCCGCAACGGAGCCAACGGCGGCAGTGGAGCCAACGGCGGTAACGGCGGCAACGGCGACGGGGCCTGCGGGCACCGGGCGGCGCTGCTGGCGATCGCCTCGACGCTGCGTGACGAGGAGCTGGACCCGCGGGCGCGGCTGTCGATCGCGCAGTTGCCGGAGACGGCGGCGCTGCTGACCGCGCACCCGCTTCGCGAGCTGGTGACCAGGGCCAAGCAGCAGCGGATCAGGGTGGACCGGCGCCGGGCCCTGTACGGGTCCTGGTACGAGTTCTTCCCGCGTTCCGAGGGCGCCGTGGTGAGCGACTCCGGCATCACCAAGTCCGGAAATTTCCAGACAGCCGCCAAGCGCCTGCCCGCCATCGCCAAGATGGGCTTCGACGTCGTCTACCTGCCGCCGATCCACCCGATCGGCCACACGTTCCGCAAGGGCCGCAACAACACGCTCAGCCCGGAGCCCGACGAGCCCGGCTCGCCGTGGGCGATCGGCTCCGAGGACGGCGGACACGACGCGATCCACCCCGACCTGGGCACCATCGGCGATTTCGACGCTTTCGTGGCCAGAGCCCGCGAACTGGGCATGGAGATCGCGCTCGACTTCGCCCTGCAGTGCTCCCCGGACCACCCGTGGGTCAAGGAGCATCCGGAGTGGTTCACGATCCGGGCGGACGGCACGATCGCCTACGCGGAGAACCCTCCGAAGAAGTACCAGGACATCTACCCGCTGAACTTCGACAAGGACCCCGAAGGCGTCTACATCGAGGTCAAACGGGTGCTCCGGCACTGGATGGACCACGGGGTGCGGATCTTCCGGGTCGACAACCCGCACACCAAGCCGGTGGCTTTCTGGGAGCGGCTGATGGCCGACGTGCACGCCACCGACCCCGACGTGCTCTTCCTGGCCGAGGCGTTCACCCGGCCGGCGATGCTGCAGACGCTGGCCAAGGCGGGCTTCCACCAGTCCTACACGTACTACACCTGGAAGAACTCCAAGCCGGACGTCGAGGCGTACCTGTCGGAGCTGGCGCACGAGACCTCGCGCTTCCTGCGGCCCAACCTGTTCGTCAACACGCCGGACATCCTGCACGAGTATCTGCAGCACGGCGGGCTGCCCGCCTTCAAGATCCGGGCGGTGCTGGCGGCGCTGGCCTCGCCGACGTGGGGGGTTTACTCCGGGTACGAACTCACGGAAAATGTCCCAGTACGACCGGGTAGCGAGGAATATCTGGATAGTGAGAAATATCAATACAAACCGCGCGACTGGGTCACCGCGGAACGCGAGGGCCGCAGCCTCGCGCCGTTCATCACTCAGCTGAATTTGTTCCGAAGAGCCCATCCGGCGCTCCAGGAATTGCGTAATCTACGGTTCCACATGGTCGACCAACCGGACATCATCTGCTTTTCCAAACGACTCCCGGGCGCCTATGACACGGCCACACGAAGGCACGGGCTGGGCGACGTCGTTCTGGCGGTGATCAACCTGGACCCGCACCACACCCATGAGGCCACGGTCGAACTCGACCTGCCCGCGATCGGTCTCGACTGGAACGCCGAGTTCGTCGTCGACGACGATCTGTCGGGCGAGTCGTACCGATGGCGGCAGCGCAACTACGTGCGCCTCGACCCTCACATCCAGCCTGCCCACATTCTGACCGTACGGGCCTCGCCACGGTAGAACTGAATTCAGCGGGGAGTCTTCAACGTGTGTGAAAGCGCCTCCCTCATGAGCCCCCGAGGGGGCAGCTCATGAGCTCCACACCTATTCCCAACTCCTTCGACGAGGAGAAGCCGCGCGATCCGCAATGGTACAAGCGCGCGGTGTTCTATGAGGTGCTGATCAGGGGTTTCGCCGATTCCAACGGCGACGGCACCGGTGACATCAAGGGCCTGATCGGCAAGCTCGACTATCTCCAGTGGCTCGGCGTCGACTGCCTCTGGCTGCTGCCGCTGTACGAGTCGCCGCTGCGCGACGGCGGTTACGACATCGCGGACTTCATGAAGATCCTGCCCGAGTTCGGGGATCTGGGAGACTTCGTGAAGCTCGTCGACGAAGCCCACAAACGCGGCATGCGGGTCGTCGCGGACCTGGTGATGAACCACACCAGCGACGCCCACCCGTGGTTCCAGGCGTCCCGGCACGACCCGGAGGGCCCGTACGGCGACTTCTACGTCTGGTCCGACTCCGACAGCGCCTATTCCGACGCCCGGATCATCTTCATCGACACCGAGACCTCCAACTGGACCTACGACCCGGTCCGCGGCCAGTACTACTGGCACCGCTTCTTCCACCACCAGCCGGACCTCAACTACGAGAACCCGGACGTGCAGGACGCGATGCTGGAGGTGCTGCGCTTCTGGCTCGACCTGGGCATCGACGGCTTCCGGCTGGACGCGGTGCCGTACCTGTTCGAAGAAGAGGGCACCAACTGCGAGAACCTGCCGCGCACGCACGAGTACCTCAAGCGGATCCGCACCGAGGTGGACCGGCTATACCCGGACCGGGTGCTGCTGGCCGAGGCCAACCAGTGGCCGTCGGACGTGGTCGAGTACTTCGGCGACCCGGTGGGCGGCGGCGACGAGTGCCACATGGCCTTCCACTTCCCGCTGATGCCGCGCATCTTCATGGCCGTGCGCCGGGAGTCCCGCTACCCCATCTCCGAGATCCTGGCCCAGACGCCGAAGATCCCGGAGAACTGCCAATGGGGGATCTTCCTCCGGAACCACGACGAGCTGACCCTCGAAATGGTGACCGACGAGGAACGCGACTACATGTACACCGAGTACGCCAAGGACCCCCGCATGCGGGCCAACGTCGGCATCCGCCGCCGCCTGGCGCCCCTGCTGGAGAACGACCGCAACCAGATCGAGCTGTTCACCGCCCTGCTCCTGTCGCTGCCCGGCTCCCCCGTGCTCTACTACGGCGACGAGATCGGCATGGGCGACAACATCTGGCTCGGTGACCGCGACGGCGTCCGCACGCCCATGCAGTGGGACCCCGACCGCAACGCCGGGTTCTCCGACTGCGACCCCGGCCGCCTCTACCTGCCGGTCATCATGGACCCGATCTACGGCTACCAGGGGCTCAACGTCGAGGCTCAGCAGAAGAACGCGGGCTCGCTGCTCCACTGGACCAGGCGCATGATCGAGATCCGCAAACGCCACCCGGTCTTCGGCCTGGGCGAGTTCGCCGAGCTCAACTCCTCCAACCCGAGCGTGCTGGCCTTCGTCCGGGAACTGGGCGACGACCGCATGCTCTGCGTGAACAACCTGTCCCGCTTCCCGCAGCCGGTGGAACTGGACCTGCGCAGGTTCGTCGGAGTCTCCCCCGTGGAGACGATGGGCGGGGTGCCATTCCCGGCAATTGGCGAACTTCCGTATCTTTTGACGCTTCCTGGGCATGGGTTCTACTGGTTCACCCTCCCGCCGGCCGTAACCCAGGAGGAGTAAGACGTGCTTGACGAGCTCCTTGCCGCATGGATCAGCAGACAGCGCTGGTTCGGTGGCAAGGGGCGCCCGATCGACTCCCTGTCGATCGACTCGGACGTCGTCGTCCAGGCGGGCGACCCCTGCCTGCGCCACCTGATCGCCTCGGTGTGGCAGGACGGCTCCCGCGAGCGCTACCAGCTCCTGCTCGGGCTGCGCACCGAGCTCCCCGACACGCTCACCCACGCCCTCATCGGGCCGTACGCGACCGGCGGCGTCGAATGGTCGGCGTACGACGCGGTCCACGACAACGAGCTGACCCACTGGATGCTGGAGTCGATGGCGGACGGCTCCGGCCAGGACGGCGTGCGGTTCCGGCACCTGCCCGGCGTCGAGATCGACACCTCGCCGCGCAGCCTCGTGCTGGGGGCCGAGCAGTCCAACACCTCGCTGGTGTTCGGGGACGCGTACATCTGCAAGCTGTTCCGGCGGCTCATCCCGGGTGTGAACCCCGAACTGGAGGTCGTCACCGCGCTGGCCGAACGCGATGCGCCGCACATCGCCCAGCCGTACGGGTGGATCGAGACCGACCTGGACGGCACTCCGACGACGCTGGCGATCATGCAGGAGTTCCTGTCGAACTCCACCGACGGCTGGGACCTGGCCCTCACCAGCGTGCGGGACCTGTACAACTCGCTGTCCGGAATATCGGCCGCCGAGGCGGGCGGCGACTTCGCGGCCGAGGCGACCAGGCTCGGCGCGGCCACCGCGACCGTCCACCGGGAGCTGGCCGCCGCCTTCCCCACCGGCGTGGTCGAGATGCACGAGGTCAAGCGGATGGCCGAGGGGTTCCGGCGCAGGCTGGGCCGGGCCGTCGCCGAGGTGCCCGAGCTGCGCCCGCACGTCGGCGTCCTGGAGTCCGCCTACCACCAGGTGGAGGAGCTCACCACCGAGGTGCCCGTGCAGCGCGTGCACGGCGACTACCACCTCGGCCAGGTGATGCGCACCACCAGCGACTGGGTGGTGCTCGACTTCGAGGGCGAGCCCGGCCAGCCGCTGGCCGAGCGCCGGGCCTTGTCCTCGCCGCTGCGGGACGTGGCCGGGATGCTGCGCTCGTTCGACTACGCGGCCCGGCACCTGCTGGCCGGTCACGCCGAGGCGGAGAAGCTGGAGCCCAAGGCCGACGAGTGGGCCGCCCGCAACCGGGCGGCGTTCCTCGACGGCTACCTGCAGGGCGGCGGCGTGATCACACCGGGCGACGCGGCTCTGCTGCGCGCGTTCGAGCTGTCGAAGGCCGTCTACGAGGTCGTCTACGAGGCCCGCAACCGCCCGGCCTGGGTGTCGATCCCCCTGGCCGCCTTCCGTCATACCGCAGTATGCTTGCCTGATGGCAGACACGACCCGCATCACCGTGACGTTGCCGAATGACCAGGTCGCCGAGCTCAGGAAGCTCACCGACAACGTCTCCAGCTATGTCGCCGAGGCGGTGGCACGCCAGCTGCGGCACCAGCTCCTCGCCGCCGACCTGCTTCGCCACCAGGAGGAGCACGGCGAGTTCAGCGAGGAGGAGCTGGCCCGGGCACACGCCAGGATCTTCGGCGGGACAGAACCCGGCGGCTCGGCGCACGTCGCGTGATCAAACATGTCGAAACCGTCGTCCTGGACTCTCAGGGAGTCTCCGCCTGGCTGGCGGAGGACCGTGAGCTCCTCGCGATGTTCCAGGTGTTCCATACCATGGGCGCCGATTTCGTCATCGGCGCCAACACCATCGTGGAAGTCAGCCACGCGAGGGCGAACCTGCCCCGCCTGCAATGGGTGCTTTCCCGGGTCAGGGTCGAGCCGGTGACCGAGCGTACGGCGAAGGCGTCCGCGAGGCTGCTCAAGGCCGCGGGCCTGCATGGTCACAAGTACGCGATCGACGCGACGGTCGCCGAGATGGCACTACGTCAGCCCGGCCCGGTGGTCATGCTGACCTCCGACGTCGACGACATGGCCCGGCTGTGCGGCGGCCGGGTCCAGTTCGTCGGCATCTGAGGCGACAGGCGGCGGGCGGACGTCAGTCGCGGGCCGGCACGGGAGTGTCCGCTCGTCCGGCGGCGGCGAGCGCCGGGACACGCCGCAGGGTGGTCGCGGCGAGGGCCGCGGCGACCAGGAGGGTGAACGCGCCGGTCGCGGCGGCGGTGGCCAGACCGTCGCCGAAGGCGGCGCGGGCCGTGTCGAGAAGCGCGCCCGCGATGGGCGAGGGGTGCTGCGCCGCGACCGCCGGCGCGCCGCCGAGCGTGTCGGCGGCCGCCTCTGCCGCCTCCGGGGAGACGCCTCGCGGTACGGCGAGCCGCGCGGTGTAGACGGCGGCCGCGATGCTGCCGAAGATCGCCAGGCCGAGCGCGCCGCCGAACTCCTGGGCCGTCTCCGACAGCGCCGCCGCCGAGCCCGACCGCTCCGGCGGGGCGGAGCCGACGACCATGTCGGTGCCCAGCACCAGCAGCGGCGACGCGCCGAGGAAGAACAGCGTCTGACCGGCCACCAGCGGCCCGAGTCCGGGCTGGGTGATCAGCAGCAGACCGCCCGCGCCCAGCACGAGCCCCGCGGCGGACACGTACCCGGGCCTGATGCGGCGGGCCAGCAGCGGCGCCACCACGAAGCCGGCGATGACGGCCGCGGTGGACGGCAGCGTCCACAGACCGGCCTCCAGCGGCGACAGCCCGGCGACGAGCTGCATGTACTGCCCGGCGAGCAGGCCGATGCCGGGGCCGACCAGGATGACGAGCATCAGGCTGGCGAGCGAGCCGCTGAAACGACGCTCGGCGAACAGCTTGAGGTCCAGCAGCGGGTCGGCGATCGTGCGCTGCCGCCGGATGAAGACGACGGCCAGCACCAGGCCGGTGACCAGGGCGGCGACGGCGAGAGGGCCGGGCTCGCCGGCGGCCAGCTCCTTGACGCCGTAGGTGGCGGTGAGGGCGGCCACGACCGACAGCACGACGCTGACCAGGTCGAGCCGGCCGGGGTCGGGAGCGCGGTATTCAGGCAGCAGCAGCGGACCGGCCACGAGCAGCACCGCCATCACCGGCACGCCCAGCAGGAACGCCGACCCCCACCAGAAGTTCTCCAGCAGGGCGCCGCCCACCAGCGGGCCGATCACCATGCCGCCGGTGAACCCGACCATCCACAGGCTGATGGCCGTGGTCCGCTGGGCGGGATCGTGGAACATGTTGCGGATCAACGCCAGCGTGGACGGCATCAGCGTCGCCCCGGCGATGCCCAGCAGCGCCCGCGCCGCGATGAGCACCTCGGCGCTCGGCGCGTAGGCGGCCAGCGCGGAGGCCACGGCGAAGGCCGCCGCGCCGATCAGCAGCAGCCGCCTGCGCCCGACGCGGTCGCCGATCGTGCCCATGGTGATCAGGAATCCGGCGATGAGGAAGCCGTAGATGTCGTTGATCCACAACAACTGCGCCCCGGTCGGCCGCAGGTCCTCGCTCAGCGCCGGCGCGGCCAGGTGCAGCACGCTCACGTCAATGGAAAGCAGCAGCGTCGGCAGGATGAGGACGGCCAGGCCGATCCACTCCCGCCTGCCAGCACGTTCTATGTTCATGCATGGAACGCTAGGAACTCAATTGCGCTTGAGGTCAAGGACTTCCCGATAAACCCAAGATTCCGCACTTTCGGTGATTGTCTCGGTGAAAGCGGGCAGTGGCTGGGTTGGACGGTCGTCGTAGGGCAGGGTTGGGAGCATGCCGATGAGGACAGAGCTCGACCGCCTCGCGGGCGGGGCGCACCATGATCCGCACTCGGTGCTGGGGGCGCACCCCGTCGCGGGTGGAGTCACCTTCCGGGCGCTGCGCCCGCTCGCCGAACGGGTCCGGGTGGTGCTGGACGACGGCACCACCCACGACCTCAAGCACCAGGCCCACGGCGTGTTCGAGACCACGGTGCAGGGGCTGGACAAGGTGCCCGGCTACACGCTGAGCGTCCAGTACCCCGGGGGCGAGCCGCACGAGACGCGCGACCCGTACCGGCACTGGCCGACGCTGGGCGAGGTGGACCTGCACCTGATCGGCGAGGGGCGGCACGAGCGGCTGTGGGAGGTGCTCGGCGCCCGCGTGATGGAGCACCAGGACGTGCACGGCACCGCGTTCGCCGTCTGGGCGCCCAACGCGCGCGGCATCCGGGTCGTCGGCGACTTCAACCACTGGGACGGCACCGCCTACCCGATGCGGTCGCTGGGCCGTTCGGGCGTGTGGGAGCTGTTCGTCCCCGGTCTGGAGGCGGGCGAGCGGTACAAGTACCAGATCCTGGGCGCCGACGGCGTGTGGCGGGACAAGGCCGACCCGATGGCGCGCCGGACGGAGGTGCCGCCGCAGACCGCCTCGGTCGTGGAGGAGTCGCTCTACACCTGGGAGGACGACGCGTGGATGGCCGCGCGCCGCGACAAGCAGGCGCAGCGCGGGCCGATGAGCATCTACGAGGTGCACCTGGGCTCGTGGCGGCCCGGCCTGTCCTACCTGGAGCTCGCCGAGCAGCTCTCGGAGTACGTGGCCGACATGGGGTTCACGCACGTGGAGCTGCTGCCGGTGGCCGAGCACCCGTTCGGCGGCTCGTGGGGCTACCAGGTGACCTCCTACTACGCGCCGACGGCCCGCTTCGGCACGCCCGACGAGTTCCGCCGGTTCGTCGACCGGATGCACCAGCGCGGCATCGGCGTGCTGCTCGACTGGGTGCCGGCGCACTTCCCGATGGACGACTGGGCGCTGGCCCGCTTCGACGGCACCCCGCTGTACGAGCACGCCGACCCGGCCAGGGGCGAGCACCCCGACTGGGGGACGTACGTGTTCGACTTCGGCCGCAGGGAGGTGCGCAACTTCCTGGTCGCCAACGCGGTCTACTGGCTGAAGGAGTTCCACGTCGACGGGCTGCGGGTGGACGCGGTGGCGTCGATGCTCTACCTGGACTACTCGCGGCGCGAGGGCGAGTGGACCCCCAACGTCTACGGCGGGCGCGAGAACCTGGACGCCGTCGAGTTCATCAAGGAGATGAACGCGGTCTGCTACCGGGAGGCGCCGGGCATCACCACCGTGGCCGAGGAGTCGACGGCGTGGCCGGGCGTGTCACGACCGGCGCACCTGGGCGGGCTCGGGTTCGGGTTCAAGTGGAACATGGGCTGGATGCACGACACGCTGGAATATCTCCGGCATGAGCCGGTCTTCCGGCAGTACCACCACCATCAGATGACGTTCTCGCTGATCTACGCCTATTCGGAGAACTACGTGCTGCCGCTGTCTCATGACGAGGTGGTGCACGGCAAGGGCTCGCTGATGGGCAAGATGCCCGGCGACGAGTGGCAGCGCTTCGCCCAGTTGCGGGCGCTGCTGGCGTTCATGTGGGCGCATCCGGGCAAGCAGCTGCTGTTCATGGGCGGGGAGTTCGGCCAGGGCTCGGAGTGGTCGGAGGAGCGCGGGCTCGACTGGTGGGTGCTGGAGTTCGACGGCCACCAGGGCGTGCAGCGGCTGGTGCGCGACCTGAACCGGCTCTACCGCGACACCCCGGCGATGTGGGAGCAGGACTCGACGCCTGACGGGTTCCGGTGGATCGACGCCGACGACGCCCCGGGCAACACGCTGTCGTTCCTGCGTTACGCGGCCGACGGGTCCGCGGTGGCGTGCGTGGTCAACTTCAGCGGCGGGCCGCACGAGAGCTACCGGCTGGGCCTGCCGTACGGCGGGGAGTGGACGGAGGCGGTCAACACCGACGCCTACGAGTACTGGGGCAGCGGCGTCGGGAACATGGGCGTGATCGAGGCAGTCGAGGAGCCGTGTCATGGGCTGCCCTATTCGACGACGCTGCGGGTGCCGCCGCTGGGAGCTGTCTGGTTGACGAAGGGTGCCTGAAAGTCTGGTGAGAAAGGGGCTTCAGCCCTGTTTCTGAGGGACAAATCGCCCTAAACTCCGAGATCATCCCTTCTCGGAGGACGCCGGTGCGATTTCGCCCCCTGATCGTGTGCTCGCTCGTGCTCGCGCTGCTGCCCTCGGCGCCCGCCCTCGCCGCCGATCCGACGGCCGCACCCGTCCCGACCGCCACCCCGGCCCCGACACCCACACCGACGCCCACTCCCTCAACCCCCGAGGAGAAGGTCGAGGAAGGGTTAGGCGTCGACGGCGGCACCGTGCGGGCCATCGTGGAGCTGACCGAGCCGATACCGGCCGCGGTGTCCGAGATCGGCAAGGCCGAGGTGCTGCTGCAGCCGCAGAGCCAGCCGTTCGTCGTCGTCGAGGGCACCGCCGAGGAACTGGCGGCGCTCGCCGAGGACCCGAAGGTGACCTCCATCCACCGCGACCGCGCCTACCCGCCGTCGCTGATCTCCAGCATCCCGCAGATCGGCGCCGACAAGGCGCACGCCGCCGGCTTCACCGGGACCGGGCAGAACATCGTCGTCCTGGACACCGGCATCGACCGCGACCACCCGTTCTTCGCCGGCCGGATCACCGACGAAGCCTGCTTCTCGGCCGTCGACCAGGGCGTCGAATCCCTCTGCCCGAACAAGCAGACCAGCCAGACCGGCCCCGGCGCGGCCGACGCCGTCACCCCCATGTGCCTGGCCGGCGGCACGAACCTGTGCGACCACGGCACCCACGTGGCGGGCATCGCCGCGGGCACCGGCGGCGTCGCGCCCGGCGCCGGGATCATCGCCATCCAGGTGTTCAGCCGGGTCGACGACGTGGACGTGTGCGGCGAACCGGTCTGCCTGCTGGCCTTCGAGTCGTCGCTGCGGCTGGCCATGGACCACGTGGCGTCGCTGACCGCCCCGATCGCCGCGGTGAACCTGAGCCTGGGCGGCATGCCGTCCGACACCTCCTGCGACACCAGCGAGGAGGGCCAGGTACTCAAGCCGAAGATCGACGCCCTGCTGGCCAAGGGCATCGCGACCGTGGTCGCCGCCGGCAACGAGTACTTCGAGGGCGCGTCCTACCCGGCCTGCATCACCTCCGCCGTGGCCGTGGGCGCGAACGACGACGGCGACGCCATCGCCGACTTCTCCAACCGGGGCGCGCTGCTCGACCTGTTCGCGCCGGGCGTGGACATCGAGTCGTCGGTGCCGGACAACCAGATGACCGTCTACAGCGGCACCTCGATGGCGACCCCGCACGTGGCCGGGGCGCTGGCCCTGATGAAGGCCGCCGCACCGCAGACGCCGATGCCGGAGCTGATCGACAAGCTCAAGACGACCGGCAGGCCGTACGTCTATCAGGCCAACGGCGTCCAGGTGCGCACGCCGCGCCTGGACCTGGCGGCCGCGCTGGCCGGCGCGGCGCCGCAGCCGGATATCAGCCAGAGCCCGCCCACCCTGCCGGACTTCCCGGGCGACGACTCCGACCCCGGCACGGACCCCGAGCCGGAGCCGACGGACAGCGGCCCCACGCCCGAGCCCGATGACCCGGCGGATCCGGACCCGACGCCGGTCCCGCTGCCGACCGTCACCGTCACGGTGACGGTCACCGCCACCGCCGCCCCCACCGCCAAGGCCGCCGCCGTCTGCACACGCGGCACGACGGGCAAGCGGATGACCACCAAGCAGTGGGCCGTGGAGATCTACCGGGGCACCGGCTCGATCGACGACGCGACCCTGACCTGCTATCTCAAGCTCGCGCACAAGGCCAGCAAGGTCTTCCCCGAGCTGACCAAGGCCTCGTCGCTGGGCAAGGCGTACCGAGTGCTCAAGGCGGGCAAGACGGGCAAGCAGCGGCTCGACAGCGCCCTGCTCACCGGCTGGCTCAACTGGGCGCACGGGATGAACAACACCAAGGTCCTCAACGCCTCAGAAAAGGTGCGTCTCACCGCTAAGCCCACGAGCGCGGCACTCAAGAAGGCAGCCGCGAACGTTCTCAAAACTCGTTAATCACTCAGGAAACCCGGACATCAGGCGCACCACGTGCGGGCATCTGTCCGACCGTGAGACGCATGCTCCTGGTGGCCCTGGCCACGACCTCGACCGTCCTCGCCGCGACGGCCGCCGGGCAGGCCGACGCCGGTGACCCGGTGATCAGCCCGGCCCTGATCGCCCAGATCGACGCGCGCCAGAAGGTGCGCTCGATCATCGAGGTCAAGCCCGGCCAGAGCGTCAGCGCCGTGGCCGGCGACGTCGAGAAGGGCTCCTCCTCCGCCAGGGTGCTGGAGGCCACCGAGTCGCCGACGTTCTTCGTCGCCGAGATCGACGCCGCCGCGCTGGCGCACCTCAAGAAGGACTCGCGGGTCAAGGCCGTGTACGAGGACGGGCTGAGCAAGCCGTTCCTGGCCGAGACCACCAAGGTGATCGGCGCGGACAAGGCGCACGCGGCAGGCTGGACCGGCAAGGGCACCACCGTCGCCGTGCTCGACACCGGCATCGACCGCGACCACCCGTTCCTGGCCGGCCGGATCGTGGACGAGGCCTGCTTCTCCACCTCCGACGCGGCCGGCGAGGCCGTCTCACTGTGCCCGAACGGCCAGTCCAACCAGACCGGGCCCGGAGCCGCCGACGCCGAGACCCAGCAGTGCCTGGCCGGCGGCGCCAACCACTGCGACCACGGCACCCACGTGGCCGGCATCGCCGCGGGCAAGATGGCCACCGGCGCCCCCGCCGACGGCGTCGCCCCGGAGGCGGGCATCCTGCCCATCCAGGTCTTCACCCGCATCAACAGCACCGCCACCTGCGGCGCGCAGACGCCGTGCCTCCTGAGCTACACCTCCGACCAGAAGCTGGCGCTGGAGTACCTCGCGAAAGTCGCCAAGGAACGCAACGTGGCCGCCGTCAACATGAGCCTCGGCGGCGGCGGGCCGCACCGGCAGCACTGCGACGCCGACCCGGGCGCGGGCGCCCTCAAGCCGCAGTTCGACCAGTTGCTGGCGCTCGGCACCACCCCGGTCGTCGCGGCCGGCAACGACGGATGGACCGACGCCGTCGCCTCCCCCGCCTGCGTATCCAGCGCCGTCACCGTCGGCGCCACCGACGACACCAACCGGATCGCCACGTTCTCCAACCGGGGGACACTGCTCGACCTGCTCGCGCCCGGCGTGGACGTCAACGCCTCGGTGCCGGACGACGCGTACGGGCTGATGAGCGGCACGTCGATGGCCGCCCCGCACGTGGCGGGCAGCTTTGCGCTGCTGAAGCAGGCCTTCCCGAACCTGACCGCCACGCAGGCGCTGCAGCGGCTGCAGACCACGGGCCTGCGCATCGAATACACCTCCGTCGCCACCGCCCGCATCGACCTGGGCGCAGCCACCGCGGGCACGCCCCAGGTCTGACCCGCACGTCCGGCTCCTGCCGCTTAGGGTGGCTTCATGGACGCAGGCAAAGCGATCATCGAAACCGTCGGCAAGCTCCGTCAGCGGCGCACCGCGCCCCTGGTGCTGGAACTGGACCTCACCGAAGGGGTGATCGAGGGCCCGCCCGCCGACCCGCTCGCCGCCGTGCTCTCCATGCGCAAGCCGCGCCTGTCCGACGTGCTGGCCGGGCTCAAGCGCGCCAGGCAGGACTCCCGGGTCAAGGCGCTCATCGTGAAGATCGGCGGCAATCCGCTGGGCCTGGCCACCGTCCAGGAGCTGCGCCAGGCCGTGGTGCACTTCCGCGCCTCGGGCAAGCTGACCGTGGCCTTCGGCGAGACGTTCGGCGAGTTCGGCAGCGGCACCGTGCCCTACTACCTGGCCAGCGCCTTCGAACGCGTCTACCTGCAGCCCAGCGGCGACGTCGGGCTGACCGGCATCGCCATGGAGCAGCGCTTCGTCAAGGGCGCGCTGACCAAGCTCGGCGTCGGCTACGAGATGGGCCAGCGGCACGAGTACAAGACCGCCGCCAACACCTTCACCCACGACCACATGACCGAGCCGCACCGCGAGTCGATCAGCCGGATCGTCGAGTCCGTCACCGGCCAGCTCACCGCCGGCATCGCCGACGGCCGCCGGCTCGACCCGGCCAAGGTCCGCGAGCTGTTCGACCAGGGCCCGTTCATCGGCCCCGAGGCGCTCCAGGCCGGGCTGGTCGACGGCCTGGCCTACCGCGACGAGGTGTACGACGAGGTCAAGCGTGCCGCCGGCGACGAGGCGCACCTGCTCTACGTCTCCCGCTACGCCAAGGCCGCCGCCGTGCGCAAGATGCCCAACCCGACCGCCGACGGCATCGCGCTCGTCCACGGCATGGGCCAGATCCGCAGCGGCCGCTCCGGCCGCAGCCCGCTCGGCGGCAGCGGCGCCATGGGCTCCGACACGGTCAGCGCCGCGCTGCGGGCGGCCCGGCGCGACGAGCACGTCAAGGCCGTCGTGTTCCGCGTCGACAGCCCCGGCGGCTCGTACGTCGCCTCCGACACCGTCTGGCGCGAGGTCGTGCTCACCCGCAAGGTCAAGCCGATCATCGTGTCCATGGGCGACCTGGCCGCGTCCGGCGGCTACTTCGTCTCCATGGCCGCCGACGTGATCGTCGCCCAGCCGGGCACGCTGACCGGCTCCATCGGCGTGTTCGGCGGCAAGCCCGTGCTGTCGGAGCTGCTGGAGCGGATCGGCGTCACCTCCGAGATGGTGGCCGAGGGCGCCAACGCCGGCATGTTCTCCACCGCGCGCGGCTTCTCCCCCGAGCAGTGGGCCCGGGTCAACGCCTGGCTCGACCGCATCTACGACGACTTCGTGGGCAAGGTCGCCGAAGGCCGCTCCCTGACCCGCGAACGGGCCCACGAGCTGGCCAGGGGCCGCGTCTGGACCGGCGCCGACGCCCGCGACGGCGGGCTGGTGGACGAGCTCGGCGGCCTGGAGGACGCGCTCGCCCTGGCCAGGAAGCGGGCCGGGCTGTCCGACGACGCGCCGGTGCGCACCTTCCCGCGGCTCAACCCGCTGGAGCGGCTGCGCGGGCCCGACTCCAGCGAGGACCGGGCGGCGGCGCTGGCCCGGGTCCGGCTCGACGCCTGGGGGCCGCTGGCACGGCTGTCGGCCGAGCTGGGGCTGCCCGCGGCCGGGCCCCTCTCCCTGCCCGCCTGGTACGTCATCCGCTGAACGGCGAGGGCCGCCCCGGGGGGCGCGCTTCGCGCGTGGATCGTCAGGGCACGGCAACCGCACATTCCGTCAGCGGTGCCCGCCCACTGGCGCCGCTCGCCGAGATCGGCGTACCAGCGGATGCGCGAGGGCCCTCAGACCATCGACCGGTCAGATCTGGCCGGTCGCAGGAGGGGAGGAGGAGCGATGAGCGGCGGACATGCCACGGGGGCGGACGTCAGGTCACCCGTCCATCGCCCGATACCGCCCGCGGAGCCGTACCAGCGGCTGGAGTGACGGGGTCACGTACGAGACGGCGAGCACCTGGGCGATGAACAGCGTGTGGTCCCCCGCCGGCACCACCTGCGACGTCTCCACCTCAAGGGCGGCGACGCCGTCCTCCAGCACCAGCGCGCCCGAATGGGGGCCGCGGTGGTGGGGGGCGCCGGCGACGAGGTGGCGGGCGCTGGGCCGGCCGGGCGCGGCGAAGCGGCTGGCCATGGCCGCCTGGCCGGAGGAGAGCAGGGAGCACGCCCAGCGGTCCTGGCGGCACAGCACCTCGCTGAGGTAGCCGCCGCTGGACAGGCTGACCAGGACGAGCGGCGGCGCCAGGGAGACCGACAGCAGGGCCGAGACCGTGACGCCGAGGTCGTCGCGGCCGTCGCGGACGGTGACGACCGCCACGCCGCCCGCGAGCTGTGCCATGGCCTCGGTGAACTCGCTCACGGCGAGGGCCTCACGGATGAGGCCCCCGCCGGGCGGGTCAGCCGAGGCCGTTCGCGGTCAGCCATTCCTTGGCCACCGTGGCGGGCTCGTCCTTGTTGACGGCGATCTTCTGCATCATGTCGAGCAGCGAATCGGTCGTCAGCTTGGCGGAGATCTCGTTGAGGGTCGTGCGCACCGCGTCGGTGGCCCCGGCCTTGTTCAGGAGCGGGGTCACGTTCTGGGCGGGGAAGATGTTCTTGGTGTCCTCGAGCGGCACCAGGTTGTTGGCGGTGATCTTCGGGTCGGTGGAGAAGACGTTGCCGACCTGGATGGAGCCGTCCTTGATGGCGTCGGCCGTGGCCGGGCCGGTGGGCTTCCACTGCTTGAACTCGATGCCGTAGACCTCCTTGAAGGGGGCCTCCCAGCGCTTCTTGAACTCCGGCGGGCCGCCCACGATCATGTCCTTCGACACCTTGGCCAGGTCTTCCATCGTGGTGATCGACTGCTTGGCCTGGGTGTCCTTGCTGATCGACAGGGTGTCCTTGTCCTCGGCCGGGGAGGAGTCGAGCACTTCGAGCTCCGCGGGGAGCTTCTCCTTCAAGGCGGCGTTGACCTCTTCGGTGGTCGCGGCCTTGTTCTGCTGGTCGATGAAGGCCAGCAGGTTGCCGTTGTACTCGGGCACGAGCGTGAGCCCGCCGCTCTTGACCTGGTCGTAGACGACCTCGCGGCTGCCGATGCGGGGCTTCTCCTCGACCGTCACGCCCTTGGCCTCAAGCGCCTGGGCGTAGATCGAGCCGAGCAGCACGCTCTCGTCGAAGTCGAACGAGCCGATCACGACGGTTCCCCCGCCACTGGAGGCGGAGCCCGTGGGCGCCGCGCTCGTGGTGTCGAGCGGGTTGCCCCCACCGCCGCCGCCACCGCAGGCGGTCAGCGTGAGCGCCGCGGACAGGACCACCGCCGCGGTGCTGAATATGCGTCTCATCAAAATGTCCCCTTCTTGCGGGAGGTAGTCAAAATGCCCCCTTCTTACGGGAGGTCGTACGAAAAATCAGCGAATCTTCAGGCGTTGGCTCACCCCCGGGGAGACCGTCACCCTCTGCGCGAAGGTGAACGCGATCTGCACCACGAGCGCGAACAGCACAATCAACACTGAACCCCCGACGACGCTCGCGTAATCCTTCGTCGCGAACCCGTCGATCACGAAGCGGCCCAGCCCGCCCAGCCCGGTGTAGGCCGCGACGGTCGTGGTCGCGACCACCTGGATGGCCGAGAGCCTGAGCCCGAGCAGGATGAGCGGCAGCGCGACGGGCACCAGCACCCGCCCGAGCACCTGCCCGCCGCGCAGCCCCATCCCGTACGCCGCGTCGCGCAGGTCGGGATCCACTCCCCTGATGCCCTCGAACGTGTTGACCAGGATCGGAGGCACGGCCAGCAGCACCAGCGGAATGATCACCGGCCAGATCGACGCGGTGCCGAGCAGCAGCACGAACAGCACCAGCAGGCCGAGCGTCGGCAGCGCCCTGGCCAGGTTGGCCGTGACGACCACGAGCACCCCGCCCCGGCCGGTGTGGCCGATGAGCAGCCCGAGCGGCACCGCGATCAGCATGGCCAGGACGAGCGCCAGGGCGGAGAACTCCAGGTGTTCCAGCAGCCGGGCGGGGATGCCGTCGGGCCCCGACCACCGGGCGGGGTCGCCGAAGAAGTCGATCAGCCAGTTCACGACGCCCCCCTCGCCCGCACCCACGGGGTGAGCAGCCGCTGAGCCAGGAGCAGCAGCCCGTCGGCGACCAGGGCCAGCACCACGATGAGCACGATGCCGACGACGACCGGCGGCAGGAACGGGTTCTGGTAGGCCCTGGTGAACAGCATGCCGAGCCCGCCCTGCCCGATCAGCGCGCCCACGCTGACCAGGCTGATGCTGGAGACCGCGACCACCCGCAGACCGGCGATCACCACGGGCGCGGCGATGGGCAGCTCGACCTGGACCAGGCGGCGCAGCGGCGTGAAGCCCATGGCCACCGCCGACTGGCGGACGTGGGCCGGCACCGAGCCGATCCCGTCGACCACGGCCGGGATGAGCACGGCCATCGCGTAGAAGGTGAGCGGGATGATCACGGTCATCGGCGACAGCCCGGTGACCGAGATCAGCAGCATGAACAGCGGCAGCGACGGCAGCGCGTAGATCACGTTGAACACGCCGGCGGTCGGCTGGTAGAGCCACCGCCACCGCACGCTGGCCAGGCCCAGCGGCAGGGCCAGCACCAGGCCGAGCACGATCGGGACGAGCGACATGAGCAGGTGGTCGCCGAGCAGGTCCCTGATGCTGCCGACCCGCCCGGTGTCCCAGTTGCGCGCGATCCACTCCCAGAGTGTGGGCGGCCCGTCACCCATGCGCGGCCTCCGCCAGCGCCTCGTCGAGCGCCTCCCTGGTGGCCACGCCGACGACCTCGCCCCGCTCGTCCACGGCCACCGCGCTGCCCGTGGGCGACAGCAGCGCCGCGTCGAGCGCGGTCCGCAGGGAGTCCTTGCCGTGCAGGTAGGTGCCCGCCCCCTCGGGGGCCGGCAGGTCGGTACGGAGCCGCAGGCCCTCGGTGGAGACGAACTGCAGGCGGCGGATGCCCCGGTCGCGGCCCAGGAACTCACGGACGAAGTCGTCGGCCGGCTCCGACAGCAGAGTCTTGGGGTCGGCGAGCTGCGCCAGCTTGCCGCCCACGCGCAGCACCGCCACCCGGTCGCCGAGCTTGATGGCCTCGTCGATGTCGTGGGTGACGAACACGATCGTCTTGTTCAGCTCCGCCTGGAGCCGCAGCAGCTCGTCCTGCAGGCTGGTGCGGACCACCGGGTCGACGGCGCTGAACGGCTCGTCCATCAGCAGCACCGGCGGATCGGCGGCCAGCGCCCTGGCCACGCCCACCCGCTGTTGCTGCCCGCCGGAGAGCTGGAACGGGTAGCGCCCGGCCAGCGCCGGGTCGAGCCCGACGCGCTCCAGCAGCTCCATGGCTCGGTCGCGGGCCTTCCCGCGATCCCAGCCGAGCAGGTAGGGCACCGTGGCGACGTTGTCCAGGATCTTCCGGTGCGGGAAGAGACCGGCCTGCTGGATCACGTACCCGATGCCGCGCCGCAGCGTCGGCGGGTCGATGTTCTGGACCGGCTCCCCGTCGAGCAGGATGCGCCCTTCGGTGGCGTCGATCATCCGGTTGATCATCCGCAGTGACGTCGTCTTCCCGCAGCCCGAAGGGCCGACGAACACGGTGATCTCACCCGTGGGCGCCTCCAGGCTGAGGCGGTCCACGGCTACCGTTCCGTCTGGGTAGCGTTTGGTGACAGCGTCGAATGTGATCACGCGCGACCTTCCGCTTCGTGGCAGGGCCGAGGCCCCCCTGCCACGACCGCCGCATGATCTAACGGCAACCACCCTACGGCGATTGGGCGTGGTCTGTCCCATCGGGCCGAGGTTAAGCGGTTCACTGACCTGCGATTCCGTACGAATTCGTGATCTGGTAGTGCGCCGGCCTGGGTGGAGTTGGCATGATTGCCTCCACATACTCTGACGCCGCACCCTCACCCCGCAGCGTCCGCTTTTCCAGTAAGAGGATCCGGTCACGTGACACACTCGCTCACCGGTCAGCACTCGCGTCCCGAGCTGATCGCAGAGCTCTACGACCGTCACGCCGCCGGGCTGTTCGCGTACTGCGCGGACCAGCTCGGCGACCCGGGCTCCGCGGCAGACGTCCTGGCGACCGTGCTCGCCGGCGTGCCGTCGCAGCCGCCCCCGCGTGCCGCCCTGTACGCCTACGCCCGTCGCGAGATCTTCCGCCGCGACGTCGTCTACGCGCCACCCGTCGTCGATCCGCTCATCGACCCCGCCTCGGCGCTGGTCGAGCGGACGCTGCGCGAGCTGCGCCCGCAACAGCGCGAGGTGCTCGTGCTGTGCCAGGTGTGCGGACTGAACCGGGAGGAGCTCGCCTGGGTGCTCGACGTGGCGCCCGACACCGCCGAGGAGCTGGCGGTCAGCGTGGCGCACCGATTCACCCAGGCGCTCGGGCTGGCGCTGGCCGGCACCGGCGGGCGCGTGTCCAAGCCGGTCGCCGACGTCTACGGCGCGCTGTCGGTCGCGCCGCTGCGCGACGTGCTGGGCCGCCTGCCGTGGCCCACGCCGCCGGCGGCGCTGCGTGTCCACTTCGCGGGATCCCGTACGGCGGAGCCCGCGCCGATGTTCGTCAAGCCGCGCTGGCCCGTGCCGCCCACCTGGCCGCTGCCGCTGGGGCAGGCCGACCCGGCGAGCACCACCGGCATCTTCCCCGCCGAACTGCTCACCCCGCCGTCGCCGTCGCGCGTCCCCGACCACGACGCCACCACGGCGCCGATGCCCAAGCTGCGCGACCCGTTGGCGCCCTCCCCGGAGCGCACCGGCCGGCCGTCGTCGTTCCGCGCCTTCGAGGCCGCCCCGGCCACCCCGTTCGCCGCCTTCGAGCCCAGGCGCAGGGCGGCCGCCGACACCCCCGCGCCACCACCCGCACCCGCACCCGCGCGCGATCCCGAGCCGCGTCTGGAGCGGCCCTTCATCATGCCCGCGCCGGTCCCGGCGGACGTGCTGGACGACGAGCCGGTGACCCAGGAGCTGCCCGCCGTCGGCGACATCCGGAGCCTGCGCGACCCCGGGCCCCTGTTCACGCCCCGCACGCAGGCCAAGGAGCCGGTCTACCGGATGCCCCTGCCACCGGAGCCGTCCCCCGTGCCCGCGTCCCGCGAGGCCCCGGAGGCGGCGCTCCCGGACGGCGACGTCACCGGACCGGCGGACGCGCCCGAGAAGACCCTTCTGAGGACGGAGACGTCCGGGACGGACGCTCTAGCGGCGAGCGTCCCGGAGGCTCGGACCAGGCCCGCGCGGCAGACACCGGCCCCCCGGAAGGCGCCGGGCCCGCGCAAGGCCGGCGCGCGGCCCAAGGGCAAGGCCGGGAAGAAGCGCCGCAGGCACCATGACTGGGCCTGGGAGGTCACCGGGTTCCTGATCTGCGTGGTGATCGCGATGATCGTCTTCTTCTCGGTCCCGATGATCGTCAGCCCATGACGGCCGTCACATGGTGTTGACGATCAGCCCGATGTGCGTGAAGTAGTTCAACGCCCCGAACAGCGTGAACACCACCCCGGCGACCAGCCAGCACCCCCCGTCACCGTCGCTGCGGGCCCGCCCCGGGCCCGCAGCGCGAACGGGAAGAGCACCGCCCCCACGCCCACCAGCACGTACAGCCCGGAGATGAACGTCGCCTCCAGCATCGGCAGGTCCGCGAACGCCCCGGAGATCGGCTCCTGCGGCGGCGCGGCGAACAGCGTGTACGTCCACCCGGCGGCGGCGATGCCGAAGCAGGCCAGCCCCATCCCGAAGGCGAACACCGAGACCGGCCCCGCCACCCGCGCCACGACCTCGCGCCGGTCGGCCGCGGCCGGCGGCGGTGCCCAGCGCTTCCACAGGTAGAGGGCGGCCGCGAGCAGCATCACGCCGAACGCGAGCGACGGCTCGCCGAAGATGATGTTGTCGAACGGGAACCCCTGCCCGGCCAGCGGCCAGGTGAGCGTCATGTGCAGCCCGGTGGCGGTCAGGATCGCGCCGAGCACGCCGAACGCCAGCGCCCACCCCTCCACGTGCTCCATCGGCTCGCCGCGCAGCAGCTTCCTGCCGAAGCCGACCACGAGCACCAGCCCCACGCCCGCCGCGACGGCCATGATCGTGTTGTACGTGGGCATCTTGGTCCAGTCGATCTTCAGCTCCGGCTGGACCAGCAGATATCCGATCATGTACGCATGGCTACCCACAGTGATCAATTCGACACGCCGGACAGGATCAGCCCGCTGGTAGGCACCCCGGTGCCCGCGGTCACCAGCACGTTCCGCACCCCGCTCACCTGGTTGGCGGCCGTCCCGCGGAGCTGGCGCACGGCCTCGGCGATGCCGTTCATGCCGTGGATGTACGCCTCGCCGAGCTGCCCGCCGTGCGGGTTCACCGGCAGCCGCCCGCCGAGCTCGATGCCGCCGTCGCGCACGTACCCGGCGGCCTCGCCGCGCCCGCAGAACCCCAGCTCCTCCAGCTGCGTCAGCACGAACGGGGTGAAGTGGTCGTACAGGATCGCGGTCTGGATGTCAGCGGGCGTCAGCCCGGACATCTCCCACAACCTGCTGCCGACCACTGACATCTCCGGCAGGCCGGTCATGTCATCGCGGTAGTAGCTCGTCATCATCATCTGCCCGGCGCCGGAGCCCTGGGCGGCGGCGGTCACGACGGCCGGGGTGCGGCGCAGGTCGCGGGCGCGCCCGGTGGTGGTGACGACGAGCGCCACCGCGCCGTCGCTCTCCTGGCAGCAGTCGAGCAGCCGCAGCGGCTCGGCGATCCACCGCGACGCCTGGTGATCGGCCAGCGTGATCGGCCGCCCGTGGAACCAGGCCGCCGGGTTCGTCGCCGCGTGCCGGCGCATGGCGACCGCCACCCGGCCGAGGTCCTCGGACGTCGCGCCGTAGGTGTGCAGGTAGCGGCGGGCGAACATGGCCACCCAGGCGGCGGGCGTCACCAGCCCGTACGGCACGTGCCAGCTCATCTCCATGCCCTGCGAGGACGGCTGCCCGCCGAGCCCGGCGTCCGGCTGGCCGAACCGGCGCCCGGAGCGCTCGTTGAAGGCCCGGTAGCAGACGACCGCGCGGGCCGCCCCGGTCGTCACGGCCATGGCCGCGTGCGCCACGGTCGCGCACGCCGCGCCGCCGCCGTAGTCGACCCGCGAGAAGAAACGCAGGTCACCGATGCCCACCTCGCGGGCGACGGCGATCTCCTGGTTGGCGTCCTGGGTGAAGGTGACCATGCCGTCGACCTCGGCCGGGGACAGCCCGGCGTCGTCGAGCGCGGCGAGCACCGCCTCGGCCGCCAGCCGCAGCTCCGAGCGGCCCGAGTCCTTGCTGAAGTCCGTCGCGCCGATGCCGGCGACGGCCGCGTCGAGCCCCGTCATGGCTGCCCGGCCGGCAGGACGAGGGTGACGGTGCCGGTGGCGTGGTCGCCGAGGCTGACCATGCCCCTGACCTCGACGGTGACCTCGCCCTCCGCGTGGGCGGCGACGCTGCCCCGCAAGCTCAGCCGGTCACCCGCGTAGGCGGGGACGCCCAGCTTGACGTTGATCCGCCTGATGACGGCCGCCGGTCCGGCCCAGTCGGTGACGTACCGCTCGATCAGCCCCATCGTGGTCAGGATGTTGAGGAAGATGTCCTTGGACCCCTGTGCCCTGGCGATCTCGACGTCGTGGTGCACGGGGGTGAAGTCCATCGTGGCGAGTGCGGTGGAGACGACCACCGTGGGCGTGAGGTCGAGGGACAGCTCGGGCAGCACCGAGCCCACCTCGACCTGCTCTTGCGTCAGCGTCCGCATCATGACTCCCGGGGCGTCCACACGGGCAGGACCAGTTCGTCATCCATCGGGCGGTACGTCACGCGCACCGGCATCCCGACATCCACCGATTCCGGCGGGCAGCCGACGACGTTGCCCACGATCCGCACCCCTTCCGGAAGCTCCACGACCGCCACGACGAACGGCGTCTCGCGCCCCGGCACCGGCGGATGGTGGTGCACCACGTAGCTGTAGACGACGCCCTCGCCGCCCGCCACCACGTGGGCGCGGTTCACCGAGTGGCATCGGGGGCACATCGGGCCGGGCGGGTGGCGCAGCTCGCCGCAGTCGGCGCAGCTCTGGACCCGCAGCTCGCCCCGGCGCACCCCCTCCCAGAAGAACGCGGTGTCCCGGTTCACGGCGGGCCGGAGCGGGTACGGCTCGGCCCGCTTCTCCGGCGGCCGGAACTTCAGCACCCTGAACAGCATCTCGGCCACCGGCTCCCCGGCGTCGGCGTACCAGGTGATGACCCAGGTGGCGAAGAACCCCACGCCGAGCGCCGTCCGCTTGGGTCCGGCCAGGTCGGTGAAACGGGTGGCGGGGGTGAGCAGCTCGCCGACCCGCGCGTAACGGTGGTAGGTCTGCTCGCAGTTGGTCGCCACCACGCCGGTGTAGCCGGCCGCGTCCAGCGCGGTCATCATGACGTTCACCGGCGAGCGGTCGCCGGACACCGGCGCCTGCATGGTCCACACCTGCGCCATCGCCGGCGGGGCCACTCCCGTGTCCAGGTAGACCGGGTTGGCGTCGCCCATCGCGGACAGCCAGTGCCTGATCATCGGCACGTTGACCGGGTCGGCCGCCGGGGCGCCCGCCACCTCGCCCAGCGCGGCCTGTTTGGCGGCCAGCTCGCGCAGTTCGCCGTCGCCCGTCATCGCGGCGGCCTGGGCAGGCTCAGGCCGAGCATGGCGATCAGCTCCCGCTGCACCTCGTTGACGCCGCCGCCGAACGTCAGCACCACCGCCCCCTTGACCGCCTGGTCGGTCCGCGCGATGAGCTCGGCGGTCTCGGGGTCGGCCGGGTCGCCGTACCTGGCCAGGATGCCGCCGAGCAGCCGCCCCGCGTCCTGCATGCGCTCGGAGCCGTAGACCTTGGTGGCCGACGCGTCGGGGGCGCCGAGCCAGCCCAGGTCCATGTTGGCGGCGACCTGCCAGTTCAGCAGCTCGTTGGTGCGGAACCAGGCCCGTACGGCGCCGAGCGCGCGCCGTACTTCCGGCTCGTCGGCCAGCCCCGTGCGGCGGGCCCAGGCGAGGAAGCGGTCGTAGGTCTGGCCGAGGTTCCCGGCCGGGCCGAGCGTGACGCGCTCGTGGTTGAGCTGGTTGACGATCAGGTCCCAGCCCTTGTCCACCTCGCCCACGACCATGTCGGCGGGGACGCGCACGTCGGCGTAGTAGGTGGAGTTGGTGTGGTGGCGGCCGTCCATGGTGACGATCGGCGTCCAGGAGAAGCCGGGGTCGTCCGTCGAGGCGATCATCATGGTGATGCCCTTGTGCTTCTTGGCCTCCGGGTTCGTGCGGGTGGCCAGCCAGATGTACTGGGCGTGGTGGGCGCCGCTGGTGAAGATCTTCTGGCCGTTGACGACGTAGTGGTCGCCGTCGAGCACCGCCGACGTGCGCAGCGAGGCCAGGTCGGTGCCCGCCTCGGGCTCGCTGTAGCCGATGGCGAAGTGGCACTCCCCGGCCAGGATGCTCGGCAGGAACCGCTCCTTCTGCTCGGCCGTGCCGTACTGCATGAGGGTCGGGCCGACCGTCTGGAGCGTGATGATCGGGTACGGGACGCCGGCTCGGGCGATCTCGTTGGCGAAGATCTGCTGTTCGAGCGGGCCGTGGCCGCCTCCGCCGTACTCCTTCGGCCAGCCGAGCCCCAGCTTGCCGTCCCGGCCGAGGCGGCGGCAGTGCGCCATGTACGCCTCGCCGAACGGGTCCTCGGCGAGCTTGGCGCGGTCGTCGGGGGTGAGGCAGGCGGCGAAGTACTCGCGCAGCTCGTCGCGGAGCCGGCGCTGCTCGGGGGTCAGGTCGATGAGCATCAGGCGAGCCCTCCGATCAGGTCGAGCTGGGCCTCGGCGCCGCCGAGCAGGTGGGTCAGGTGCTTGGCCTGCGCGAAGTAGCGGTGCAGCGGGTAGGTGACGTCCAGGCCGAGGCCGCCGTGCAGGTGCTGGCAGGTGTGCAGCGCCCGGGCCGCCTCCTCGGCGTGCAGCGCGGCCACGGCCAGGTCCTCCTCGGCCGGCAGGCCGGCGCCCAGGCGCCAGGCGCCGGACCACATGGCCACGTCCAGCGCCCGCCCGGCGATGTAGACGTCGGCGATCTGCATGGTGACGGCCTGGAACTCGGCCAGCGCGCGGCCGAACTGCTTCCTGGTCCTGATGTAGGAGGTGGTCAGCTCCAGCGCGCCGGCCAGCACGCCGCTCGCCTGGGCCGTGACCGCCGCCGTGAACAGCCGCCGCACGTCTCCGGCCGCCTCCGGCCCGCCGACCCGCTCGGCGGGGAAGCGCTCCAGCGTGATCGTGGCGGCGGGCTCGCCGGTTGAGGTGAACTCGGGGGTGGCGGGCGGCTCGTGGACCAGGAACAGTCCCTGGTCGGCGGTGACCAGCACGTCCCCGCCGGAGTGGGCGACCCCGCACTTGCGGCCCGTCAGGAACCAGCCGGCGGCCAGATCGGCCGGCGCCCGCTCGGCGATGGTCGCCGGCGGGGCGGTCAGGGCGCGGCCCGGCTCCCTGAGCGCCACCGTGGAGGGGGTCTCGCCGGCCAGGCGGCGCTGCTGCTCGGGGCTGCCGTGCCTGCTCGCGGCCAGCGTGCTCACCAGCGTCTCGCGCAACGGCCCGGGGGCGGCCCCGGCGCCGAGCTCGCGCAGCACGACCGCCATCTCGACCGGCCCCAGTCCTGCGCCCCCCGCGTGCTCGGGGACGCAGATCGCCGTCAGGCCCGCCTCGCGCAGCGCCTCCCACAGCCGTGTCCCGTCCTGTTTCTCCTCCCTGGCCAGCAACTCCGCGGTGAGGGTACGCAGGTCCCGCTGGGTCTCGTCGAGGTTGAAGTCCATGCACCACCACCAAGCGCTCGGTCGGTAGAACCGCAAACTAGAACAGATTCTAATATCTGTCCAGAGGTCGCTTTTATTGATAAGTCCAGATTTAGCCGTGTAACGCCAAAGACATGCATCTATACGGCTTGTTAGTGACTGGCGAGTAACAAGCCGGGTTATCGAGAAATCAGATAACGTGTTCTCATGCGCACTCCGCAGGCGGCCGTCGCCACGCCCCCCGCCGACCCTGAGGGGCCCATGGAGCACCACCCCGCGCCCGGCGGCAACAGCGTCCGTTCGCGCAGCCAGCACCAGCGGCGCAAGCGCATCGTCCAGGCCGCCGCGGCGCTCGCCTCCCGGGGCGGCGTCGAGGCGATGCAGATGCGCACGGTCGCCGAGCGGGCCGGCGTCGCCCTCGGCACCCTCTACCGCTACTTCCCCTCCAAGATGGACCTGGTCGTGGCCGTCGTCGGCGAGGAGATCGACCTCCTCGAAAGCAGCATCCAGCGCCGCCCGCCGAGCTCCCCGACCGCCTCCGGCCGCGCCGTCGACGTCCTGATGCGCGCCACCCGCGGCCTCATGCGCGAGCCCGAGCTGGCCGACGCCCTGATCAGGTCGCTCATCCTCGCCGAGGTCGAGACCCCGTTCGGTGACCGCATGACCGGCCTGCTGCTCCGCGTCTCGGCCGACGGCCTCGACCCCGCCCGGGCCTCGGAGGAGCAGCTCGCCCTGGCCGGCTCCCTGTCGAGCATCTGGGTCCAGGAGCTCCTCGAGATGCTCCGCGGCCGCCGCACCTACGACCAGATCCAGCGGCGCATCGAGATCGCCTCCGACCGGCTGCTGAGCGACCTCTGACCGAGCCCTCAAGGGCCGACGTGCACGTATGAGGCCCAGAAGACGGGGAAGCCGGGCCGCCGGGCGCGCAGGGCGCGGATCGCGACGTGCAGCGCCGTGGCCGCCGCCGCCGGGTCCGGATCGCGGGTGCCCCCCGCCGTCAGCACCGCGTACACCTCGGCCGCGACGGCGGGGGCGTGCAGGTCGCTGATCGGCCACAGGGCGCCGATCACGTGCGGGAAGCCGGCGAGCTGCACCGCGGTGGCGATGGCGACGGCCTCGTCGGTCAGCACGGCGCCCCCGCGCGAGGTCTCGCAGCCGCTGAGGAAGGCGAGCTCGGCCCGGGGAAGGTGACGCACCGACAGCTCCCGCACGGTCAGCGGCCGGTCGTACAGCAGCAGCCGGGCACTGGAGGGATCGGTGGGGTCCTGCACGGCATGGCAGGCGAAGTGCACCACGGCGCTGTCGTCGAGCTCCGCCAGCACCCGCTCGTGGGTGGCGGCGTCGCCGTACAGCTCCACCCGCTGCGGCAGGCGCGGGCGCACGGCCTCCAGCTCCAGGTCCACGCCCTTCAGCACGACCTCCCCGGCGACCGAGGGGACGCCGACGACCATCGCCGGGCGATCCGCGACCGGTCCGGCCTGGTCTCGGGCGTGCTTCAGGGCTCGCAGCGTCGGCGTGTAGCTGGAGATCACCCGTTCCGGCGCCTCACCGGCGGCGTGGATCGGCAGGAGCGACAGCGGGCCTGTGGGGCACCACCAGACCCTGGTCACCGGGCCCAGCGCCGCCAGCACCGGCCCGGTGACGTGGTCCCAGAGCCAGCCGAGGCAGGCGACGATCTCGTCGTTGTCCCTGTCCTCCACCGCGCGGGCGAACCCGGCCGCCCGCTCCTGTGCCCGGCCGGAGGTGATGGCGAGCGGCAGGGCCCGGATCTCGTCGGAGGTCACGAGCAGGGCGTCGCAGCCGTAGCGGCTGACGTTCAGGACGGCGACGGGACCGTCGGCGGCGACCCGCAGCAGGCTCTCGCGGCGCGGCGGCCCCAGGAAGTCCGCGAACCCGGGCAGCGCCCGGATCTCCGCGATGATCTCCTCTCGGCGCCGTCGCAGGGCGGGCCGCTGGTCCAGTTGCCGCGCACGGTCGGCGGCCGGGTCGTCGGACAGGTCGTCGGACAGGTCCATGCGTTCGGCGAAGGCCAGGGCGTCCTGCACCTCCCCGAGCGCGTCCGCGAGCGGGGGCACGGCGGCGTGCAGCAAGGCCCGGGAGGTGCGGTGGTCGATGACCTGGGTGAGCATGACGCCACGGCCCTCCTCCAGCAGTTCGAGGGCGGCCCCGGGGTCGCCCGCCCGGATCGCCGCGGCCGCCGCGTCGCGGGCCAGCCCCTCGTAGGCCCGCAGCACCCGCTCCTGGTCGTCGCGGCCGAGCCCGCGCCAGGCCGCCTCGTGCAGCGCGGAGACGGCCGCCGCGAAGCCCTCGGCCGCCTCCTGGGCGAGATCCGCCTCCATGGCGAACTCGCCCCACCGCCGCCCGACCTCGACCCGCCAGTCGGCCGCCGCGGTCTCCACCTGGCTCGCCTGCCGGTAGCGCGTGACGGCCTCGTCGCGGGGAGCCGGGGAGCCCGTCATCCGCCACTGGTCGGTGAGTGTCTCGGCGAGGAAGTACAGCGAGGTCGAGGCGCCCGGGTCGGCCGGCGGGCAGGTGTCCACCGCCGCCCGCATCATGCGGACCGCCCGCCTGAGGTCCCTGGCCCTGCCGGTCACCTGGAACCGCTTGCGCAGCGCGCCGCCGAGGTGGGCGTACGCGGCCGTCCCGCCCGACGGTTCGGCCCTGATGGCCTCGTTGAGCAGCGCGATGGCCTCCTCCAGGTCCGGCTGGTCGGCGTCGGCGGCCTCGGGCGTCCACTCGCCCAGCGCCTGCGCGATCATCGTCCGCAGGTTCGCCGCCGTCAGCCCCGGCGACAGGGCCCTGACCAGCAGGGCGCCGCCCAGGTTGACCGTCGTCCTGGTGTGCAGCGCGGTGCCGGGCACGGCCGCCGCCCTGGCGTCGCGGAAGGCGTCGATCGCCTCGTCGAGGTCCTCGCCTGTCTGCAGGAGCACCGTGCCGAGGTTGTTGAGGACGCCGGGCCGCTGGTCGTTGCCGGGGTGCACGGTGAGGACGGCCTCGCGGGCCCGCTCCACGGCCTCCCGCAGCGCCGCCGTCTGGCCGGTGAACCGGTAGCGCTCCAGCAGCACGGAGGCCAGGTTCCCGAGATATCCCGGGCGGTACGGGCTGCTGTCCGGCGTGGCGGCCACCGCGTCGCGCATCACCCGGGCGGCCTCGTCGGTGTCCTCCCCCCGGCGGGTCCGCTCGTAGCGCTGTTCCAGCGTGGCGCCCAGGTTGGCCAGGTACAGCGCGTAGTTCTGGTGGTCCGGCCCGGTCAGGGTGACGGCGGCCCGATGGCTGTCGACTGATTCGTCGAGCTCGTCCAGGTTCCCGGTGAGCTCGTACCTGTAGGAGAGGGCGGAGCCGAGGCCGGTCAGCGCCATCGCGCGCTCGGCGTGCTGCGGCGACTCGGCCAGGGCTCGCCGGTAGGAGCGGACGGCCTCGTCGAGGACCCGCCGGCCACCGCCCCGGTGGAACTTCAGCATCAGCGCGTTGGCCAGGTCCGACCGGTACATCCCCACGTGCTCGTCCTGCGGATCGGCGGCGGCCACTCCCCGGCGCAACGCGTCGATCATCTCGTCCAGGTCGCCCGTCGTGCCGCTGAACTCCATGCGCAGCCCCAGCACCGCGCCGAGCCCGATCAGCAACTGCGCCGTCTCGGGGTGTCCGGGCGGCGCCTGCGCCACCGCCTGGCGGAACAGTTCCACCGCCTGGTCGGCCCGATCCAGCCGGCCGGAGCTCCGGACGTCCTCGATGAGCATGCCGCCCAGACCGGCGAGGTAGCGCGACCTGCCGCCGGGCCCCATGAACTGCTCGGTCGGCAGCGTACGGAACCGCTTCAGCATCTCGGGGGTGATGACCGGGATCTCGTCGACCGCCATCAGCGCTCCCAGCAGGAGCTGAATCTCCTGTTTGACCGGCTCGGACGCCTCGCCGTACCGCGCCCGCACCTCCTCCATCGCCGCCTTCAGCTCCCGCGCGTTCGCCGGCTCGTCGGCGACCAGCACCAGGGAGCTGGCGAGCTTGGCGAGCCGCCACAGATAGCGGTCGCCCGCCCGGTCCGTGCGGCGCACCGACTCGCGTAAGGCTTCGATGCCACGGAGCAGGTCGGCGCGGTCGAGGGTCGCCTCGTGCCGGAGCATGAGGGCCATCCCGTAGTTGGCCAGCACCAGCGCCCGGTCCTCGAGCTCGCCGCCGAGAGCGGCCGCGTACAGCTCCAGCGCCTCCTCCAACCGGCCGGGAACCGTTCCGCGCTGGTTGCCCAGCACCGTCGCCAGCCCGGCCCGGGCGTCCGCCAGCCCGGGCCGCGCCGCCAGCCCCGCCACGGCCCGGCGGTGCAGGCCGATCGCCTCCTCCAGGTCGGCCTCCACGCGCAGCACGCCGTAGCGCATGCTCATGGCGTTGCCCAGGCCGGCGAGCAGCGCCGGGTCCTCGTCGCGCCGCAGGGCCCGCCGATAGCCGGCGATCCCGGCCTCCAGGGCCTCGACGTCCCCCGTCCGCATGAACCGCTCGATGTGCTCTTCCGGTCTCAACGGCCCCTCCGCCTCTTGCCGAATCCGAACCTGACCACGCCGAACCCGGTCAGCCCGAGCGCCGTCACGGCCAGCCCCGCCACGATCACCGGCTTGACCGGCTCGGGCACCGGGACGCGGTAGCCCAGCGCCTGCACCGCCGTCAGCATCATGATCAGCGCGCCCACCACGGAGGTGCTCAGGACGCCGAACCGCTCCCACCGGCGCCCGCTCTCCTCAGCCCGGCTCTGCATCCGCTCGGCCAGCACCTGGTCCGCGATGGCGGCGATCTCGCGGGCCCGCTCGCGGCTCGCCTCGGCGTACGCGAGCTCGTCGTCCATCCGCGTCAGGAACCAGTCGGTCAGCGTCAGATCGTCGTCGAGGGCCTGCGCGCGCATGTTGTGCCGGGCGATCTCCACGCTCCGCCGCATCTCGCGCAGCCGCGTCACGACCCAGATCAGCCCGGCCCCGGCGATCTGCCGCTCGGCCAGCTCCCGCCGGGCCGACGGCAGCCCGTCGCCGTCCAGCATCCTCAGGAGCTCGTCGACCTGCTCGTCCACCCGGGCCCGCGCCGCCCGTACGCTCTCACCGCCCGCGTAGAGCCGCAGGTGATGGCGGACCTTCGCGGCGTGCATCAGATAGCGGGCGAACGGCGCGAGCCGCCCGTCACCGCCGGTCCACGCCCACGCGTCGACCCGGGCCTCCAGCTCGCGTGGGGCCAGCATCGCGAACGTCCGCCGGCTCCGGGCGGCCTCCTCCCCGCCGACCTCCCACAGCACGACCCCGTCCCGGGCCGTCATCCGGCCGGCCGTCGCCGGCTCGGGCAACAGGGACAGCATCCTGCTCGTACGGTCCGCGTCCGGCGGGGTGGGACCGTAGGCCACGAACAGCCTGCACTCGCCCAGGACCCAGGCGCCGAGCTCCCCGCCCGCGCACCCGGCCCAGAGATCGGCCAGTTCCTTCCACGAGCCGCCCGTGAGCGTCACCGTCAGGCAGCGCACGTCGTGCTCCACCCGCAGCACCGCCTCGCGCAGCGGCTCGCCAGGGGCGGACCGCACCTCGACCGGCCCCCGCGTCCTGACGGCCATCCCCAGCCGGTCGCCGAGGGAGTCCCAGATCTCGCGGACCCGCTGCTCACCCCGCGCCGCCTCCGGCCCCGTGGCCGCCGCGAACACGTGGACGACCAGCCCGGGGTCCGCCGGGTCATCCTTGTTCATCGGCCCCGTCCGCGACGGGGACGGACAGGCTGTGGATCAGCTCGTTGACCCGCTCGCGGATCTGCTCCGGCATCGGCGTCACCGGCCGGTCGGGGAAGCGGGAGGCGATCCGCATCGGCCCGGCCAGCTCCAGGTGCCCGAGGTCCGCCGACACGTCCGGCGAGGCCGCGAGCCTGTCCACGGCCGCGCCCACGTCCGGCCACCACGGCTCGGGAAGCTCCCAGTCGAGCGCCTCGCGCAGCCGCGCCACCGCCTCGTCGTGCATGCCGATCCTCCCTGGGGACATCACTCGCTCCGGAGCACGCGGCTTCAGTGTGCGCGCCACCGGGCACCTCCGCCAGAAGCCGGCCGAAACCGGCCTCCTACCAGGGGAAAGAGGCGATCTGTCGGTCGCGTCGTCTATACAGGAAGGTATGACCGACAAGCCGTCAAACGAGGATTTCCTCCGGCAGGCTGACCCGATGCGCCGGGAGCTGCTCGCGCACTGCTATCGCATGACGGGGTCGGTGCACGACGCGGAGGACCTGGTCCAGGAGACCTATCTGCGTGCCTGGCGCGCCTATGACGGGTTCGAGGGGCGTTCGTCCCTGCGGACGTGGCTCTACCGCATCGCCACCACCCAGTGCCTGACCGCGCTCGACAACCGGGGGCGCCGGCCGCTGCCCACGGGTCTGGGCGCGCCGGCGACCGAGCCGGCCGCGCCGCTGGTCGAGCGCAGGGAGGTGCCGTGGCTGGAGCCGGTCCCCGACGGGATGGTGGGCGCCGGGGGCGACGACCCGGCCGCGATCGTCACCTCGCGCGAGAGCATCCGGCTCGCGCTCGTGGCCGCCCTGCAGCACCTGCCGCCGAGGCAGCGCGCGGTCCTGATCCTGCGTGAGGTGCTCAAGTGGCGGGCGGCGGAGGTCGCCGAGGCGCTCGACACCACGACGGCCGCCGTCAACAGCATTCTGCAGCGGGCCCGGGCTCAGCTGGAGCAGGTGGCGCCCAGCCTCGACGACCGGCCGGAGCCGCTGACGCGGGAGCAGAGCGAGCTGCTCGACCGCTACGTCAAGGCGTTCGAGAGCTACGACATCCAGACCATCGTCGACCTGTTCACCAAGGAGGCCGTCTGGGAGATGCCGCCCTTCGAGGGGTGGTACCAGGGGCCCGACGCCATCGCCGAGCTGGTCGAGACCCGATGCCCGGCCCAGGCTCCCGGCGACCTTCGGCTGGTGCCGACGGGGGCCAACGGCCAGCCGGCGTTCGCCCTGTATTTCCGCGACGGCGACGGCTACCGGCGGTTCTCGCTGGTGGTGATCGACTTCGACGGTCCGTTGATCAGCCATGTCGCGATGTTCTTCGACCTGCGGCTGTTCGACGTGTTCGGGCTGCCGCAGAGCCTGCCCGCCGGGGCTTTCGCCGGAAAGTAGAACCAGTTACAGTCGCCACCAGAGCATCGTTCTGGAGGTGGCTGTGGGGACACCCGTGATCGTCGAGGCCGTACGCACCCCGATCGGCAAGCGCGGCGGGCAGCTGGCCGGTCTAAAGCCGCAACAGGTGCTGGCCACGGCGCTGAACGGCCTGATGACGCGCACCGGCCTCGATCCCGCCGTGGTCGAGCAGGTGTTCGCCGGGTGCGTGACCCAGGCCGGTGAGCAGGGCGGGCACGTCGGCCGGCACGCCTGGCTCTACGCGGGCCTGCCCTACCAGGCGGGCGTCACCACCGTCGACGCGCAGTGCGGATCCTCTCAGCAGGCGGTGCACCTGGCGGCGGCGATGATCCGGGCCGGGGTGATCGACGCGGGCGTGGGCTGCGGGGTCGAGGTGATGAGCCGGGCGCCGCTCGGCAGCAACGTGTTACCGGCCCAGCCCCGGCCCGACGACTGGAGCATCGACCTGCCCGACCAGTTCACCGCCGCCGAGCGGATCGCCCGGCGGCGCGGGCTCACCCGGGAGCGGCTCGACTGGTTCGGCGCGCGGTCGCAGCGGCTCGCGGCGAAGGCCTGGGCCGACGGCCGGTTCGCGCGGGAGGTCGTGCCCGTCGGGGACGTCACCCGCGACCAGGGGCTGCGCGACACCACCGTCGAGGGTCTGGCCGCGCTCAGGCCGGTCCAGGGCGAGGGCACCCTGCACACCGCCGGGACCTCGTCGCAGATCTCCGACGGGGCCGCCGCCGTGCTGGTGATGAGCGAGGAGGCGGCGGTCAGGCACGGGCTGCGCCCGAGAGCGCGGATCCTGGCCCAGGCGCTCGTCGGCTCGGAGCCGTACTTCCATCTGGACGGGCCGGTGGACGCGACGGCGCGGGTGCTCGCGGCGGCCGGCATGTCGGTGGGCGACATCGACAGGTTCGAGGTGAACGAGGCGTTCGCGTCGGTGGTGCTGTCGTGGGCGAGCGTGCACCAGCCGGACTTCGACCGCGTCAACGTCAACGGCGGCGCGATCGCGCTCGGCCACCCGGTCGGCGCGACCGGCGCGCGGCTGATCACCACCGCGCTGCACGAGCTGGAACGCTCGGACTCCTCGACGGCCCTGGTCACGATGTGCGCGGGCGGCGCACTGGCCACGGCCACGATCCTCGAGCGCGTCGCGTGAGGGGACGAATCCTGAAAAGCCATTCCCATCCTCCCGCCCCCGCACCCACACTCGACCCAGGACACGCACGCACGACGGGGGCCACTCGATGACACGAACGCGGCGCAGGCCGTATGCCGAACAGCGCACGCGGGACCTCGGCGGCGGGGTGTGGAGCGTGCCCGTGCCGATCCCCGGCAACCCGCTCGGCTACACGCTCGTGTACGCCGTCGAGTCCGCCAACGGCCCCTTGCTCGTCGACGCGGGCTGGAACCACCCGGACGCCTGGGCGGCGCTGCGGGACGGCCTGGCCGTCGCCGGCATGGACGTGGCCGACGTCAGCGGCGTGGTCGTCACCCACTTCCACCCCGACCACGCCGGGCTCGCCGGACAGGTCCGGCAGGAGTCGGGCGCCTGGATCGCGATGCACGAGGCCGACGCGGCGCTGGTCGCGATGATGCACGGGCTGGCCCAGGACGAGCACCGGGACTTCCAGGCGGAGATGCTGAAGCGGGCCGGCGCGGACCCGGAGGAGGTGGCGGCCGTGTCCGGCAACCGGGGCGAGCCGCCCGCGCGGCCGGACCGGGAACTGCGCGACGGCGACCTCATCGACCTGCCGGGCCGGAAGCTGCGGGCCGTGCACACGCCCGGCCACACGCCCGGCCACGTCTGCCTGCACCTGGAGGACGCCGACCGCCTGTTCACCGGCGACCACGTCCTCCCCGACATCACTCCCCACATCGGGATCTATCCCTATGACAGGGATGACGTCGATCCCTTGGGTGATTTCCTGGACTCCCTGCATCGCGTCGGCGAGCTCGGTCCCCTCGACGCCCTGCCCGCCCATGAGTGGACTTTTCCTGATGTGGCGGCACGGGCGGCCCAGATCCGCGACCATCACGAGGAGAAGCTCGAAGGGCTCCACACCCAGCTCCGCGACCGGGCCGAGCCACTGACCATCTGGGAGAGCGCCGCCATGATGACCTGGAACCGGCCCTGGGCCGACCTGCCGCCGATGCTGCGCGGCATGGCCGCCGGCGAGGCCGCCGCACACCTGCGCACCTTGGAGGCCCGCGGCGCGATCCGCCGCGTCACGGGCGGCGGCGCCGTACGGTTCCAGGCCCTAGACTCCTAGACATCCGATGTCTAGGGGGAAGATCGTGGCGGTCACCGACGCGGCCATCGACAAGATCAAGCAGATGATCCTCTCCGGCGAGCTGGCCCCCGGCGACAGGCTGCCCAAGGAGTCCGACCTGGCCGAGCGCCTCGGCCTGTCACGCAACTCGCTGCGCGAGGCCGTGCGCGCCCTCGCCCTGATCAACGTCCTGGACGTCCGGCAGGGCGACGGCACCTACGTCACGAGCCTGGAGCCCCGGCTGCTCCTCGACACCATGTCGTTCGTGCTCGACCTGCACCGCGACGACACCGTCATCCAGTTCTTCGAGGTGCGCCGCATCCTCGAACCCGCCGCCACCGCCATGGCCACCGAGCTGATGACCGACGAGGAGATCGACGAGCTGCGCGCCATCCTGGAGTCGCTGCCCGCCGACCCGACGATCGAGGAGCTCGTCGCCAACGACCTGGAGTTCCACCAGCGGATCGCGCGCGGGTCGGGCAACAGCGTGCTGTGCTCGTTCATCGAGAGCCTGTCCGGGCCCACCACCCGGGCCCGGATCTGGCGCGGCCTCACCCAGGAAGGCGCCATGGACAAGACGCGCGAGCAGCATACGGCCATCTACGAGGCCATCGCCGCCCGCCAGGCCGACGTGGCCCGGTCCTGGGCCACCGTCCACATAGCGGGCGTCGAATCCTGGCTGCGCAAGGCCCTGGACTAGTGCCTTCCCTTGCCCCGGAGGCTCAGGCCCTTCGGGAAGCTCGGCACCTTGCCCACTTCGTCGTGGTCGATGACCTCCTCGGCCGACGGCAGCGGGATCGTCTGCAGGCGGCCCCACTCGGAGAAGCGGGTGTCGACGCTCTTCAGCCACGCGCCCTTGGCTGAGATGTCGGTGGTCATGAAGCGCTGGATCCGGCCGGAGGAGTCGGTCCAGAGCTTCCACGCGACCTTGGCCTTGGCCTTCGCCTTCGAGTTGACGCCGTTCACGTCGATGGCGTAGGTGCCGCCCGCGGCCTTGCTCAGCTCGGCGTACGTCACGTCGCCCCGGAAGTAGTAGCCGCCCGAGACGGCCTTGCCCTTGGCGCCCTTCAGCGTGACCTTGAGGCTCGCCGGGTCGAACACGTCGATCGTCTGCTGGGTGGTCCAGAACTCCGGCCTGACCTGGCCCTCGGGATACCGGTAGACGACCCAGTTCTTGTCCTTGGGCAGCGCGACGTCCGTCGTCGTGTAGAGGGCGTCGCCGCCGGCGACGGCCCGCGTCTCGTCCTCCGGTGCGCTGACTCCGACGTCACGCACGCTCAGGTACGTGGCGACGGGGCCACCGGGGCCGAACGCGATCCCGCCCTGCCGCCGGGAGCGCGTCTCGGCGCCGAGCAGGCGCGCGACCTCGGTGAAGTCGACACCCCGCTCCGCGCGGAACTGCCTCTTCATCGCCTGCACCGGGTCGGGTGCGGCACTCTGCGCCGCGGCGGCGGCGTTCGGGGCCAGCGCGAACAGCGCGGCGGCCGCCACGACGATCCATCGTCTCATCGGAGTCTTCATCCTCATCTGGAAGTACGGAACGGGGTGAGATCGAAGCTGGACAGGTCGAGAGGGCGGTCGAGGAATTCGCCCCAGTCCATGACCTCGTCGGCGGGCGGCGGCGTGATGATCATCCGCTGCCCCCAGCCGGAGTAGCGCGTGTCGGCGCCCTCGTCGAACGGGCCCTTCTCATTGCTCATCAGGCGCTTGACCAGGCCCTGCCTGTCCGTCCAGAGGCGCCAGGAGATCTTCCGCCCGGCTAGCTCGCCGAGGGAGCCCTTGCCGAACCTCATGGCGTAATAGCTCGTGGACGCCCGGTAGAGCTCGGCGTAGGTCACGACGCCCTGGTAGAGGTGCCCTCCCGGCACACTCTTGACCTTCGAGCCCTTGAGGACCGCCTTCAGGACGGCCGGATCGAGCACGTTGATGGTCTGACCGCTGAGTACGAGGCCGGGCAGCGGGATGATCTCGACGCCCTTCGGAGCCTTGAAGCCGAGCCACCGCTTGCCGGAAGGCAGCTCCAGCCCGTCCGCACCCATGAAGATCTGACCCGGGGTGATGATCATTTGGACATCGTCCAACAGCTCCCCGTGCTTCTGCGGGACACCGGAGAAGGTCACGTACGAGGCGACGGGCCCGTCAGTCCCGAACTGGATCCCGCCCTTGACGCGGGTCCTGCTCGTCGAACCGCCGCGGAAGGTCACGCGTGACACCTCGGCGACATCGACGCCGCGTTCGGCGCGGAGCTGTTTCTTCAACGCCTGTACGGGATCCGGCGGGGCGGGCTGCGCGGCGGCGGCGTTCGGGGCCAGCGCGACCAGCGCGGCAACCGTCAGGACGATCCAGCGTCTCATGGCACGTCTACATCCTCATCGGGGGGAAATGCGGATAGATCATCCTTGCAGAGCCATAACCGGGTAGGAGCCATTTGTGGCCGACAAACTTCACAAATACCGAAGCAAACGTGACGCCCGCCGGACCCCCGAACCCGTCCCCCAGGACGCGCCACAGCCGCAGGGCGGCGACGCGTTCGTCATCCAGGAGCACCACGCCCGCTCCCTGCACTGGGACCTGCGCCTGGAACGCGACGGCGTGCTCGTCTCCTGGGCCGTCCCCAAGGGCCTGCCTGCCGACCCCCGCACCAACCACCTGGCCGTGCACACCGAGGACCACCCGATGGAGTACCTCACCTTCCACGGCGAGATCCCCCAGGGCGAGTACGGCGGCGGCACGATGACGATCTGGGACCGGGGCACGTACGAGACGGAGAAATGGTCGGACCGCGAGGTCAAGATCGTGCTGCACGGCGGCCGGGCCGAGGGCAGGTTCGTGCTGTTCCGGACGAACGGCAAGAACTGGATGATCCACCGCATGGACCCGCCGGTCACCGACCCGTTCCCCGACGTGGCGCCGATGCTGCCCGTGCCGCGCAGGTCCGCGCCGCGCGACGCCGCCGCGTACGCCTTCGAGTTCGCCTGGGGCGGGCGCCGGCTGCTCGTCCCCGTCCGGGGCGGGCGCACCGACGCCGCCAGGGAGCACCCGTGGCTGCGCCCGCTGGCGGAGTCGTTCGGCAGCCGCACGGCGGTGCTCGACGGCGAGCTGACCACGCTCGCGGGCGCCGAGGTGCTGGTCTTCTACGACCTCCTGTACGACGACGGGCACGCGCTGGTGGATCGCCCGTACCGCGACCGGCGGGCGGCGCTGGAGGCGCTCGGCCTGTCGACCTCCCGGTGGCAGACCGCGCCCTCCTGGCCGGGCGAGGCCGGCACGGTCCGGCAGGCGGCCCGCGAGCAGGGACTGCCGGGGATCGTCGCCAAGCGCCTCGACTCCCCCTACGAGCCCGGCGAGTCGGCGTCCTGGCTGTTCCTGCCATCCTGACGCCGTACCCGGCCGACGGCCTTGTCGGCGGCCTTGCCGGCGGCCTTGCCGGTGGCCTTGTCGGTCGCCAGGACGGTGGTCAGGACGGTGAAGGCGAGGGCGACCAGGAGGGCGCTCACCCACAGGGGCGAGCGGAACCCGTAGCCGGCGTCGATGGCCAGGCCGCCCAGCCAGGGGCCGAGCGCCGCGCCGACGTTGAACGCCGCCGTGGCGTACGCGCCTGCCAGCAGCGGTGCGCCCGCCGCCGCGTACAGCGCCTGGGAGATGAGCGTCGAGCCGACGGCGAACGCCAGCGCGCCCTGTGCGAGCACGAGCGCGATCGCCGCCACCGGGCTCCCGGCGGCCAGCGCGAACACCACCCACCCGGCCAGCAGGCACGCCCCACCGGCCACCAGCACCCGCGCGGGCCGCCTGTCGGCCAGCCGGCCGGCGGCGGTCACGCCCGCGAACGACCCGGCGCCGAAGAGCGCCAGCACCACCGGCACCCACGCCGCGCCCAGGCCCGCGACCTCGGTGACCACCGGCGCCAGGTACGTGTAGGCACAGAAGGTCGCCCCGTTGACCAGCGCGCCGAGCAGCAGCGTCACCCGGAGCCGCCCGTCACGCAAAGCCCGCAACTCCCCCCGAACCCCCGCCCCTCCAC